>NC_022664.1:600000-1200000 GCF_000485905.1 Spiribacter curvatus
CGCATTAAATTGCGCTATGCCCATCAGGGCGGGCGCAACCCGCCGACAATCGTCATCCATGGCAACCAGACTCGGGACCTGCCGGATGCCTACCGGCGCTTTCTGATCAATCGGTTCCGCAAGGCATTCCAGCTTCACGGCACGCCGATCCGCCTCGAGTTGCGCACCGGCGAGAATCCATTTGCCGGGCGGCGCAATCAGCTGACTCCCCGGCAGCAGAAAAAGCGGGAGCGCATCGTGCGGCGGCGTAAGGGGAAATGACCTGATGGGGCAATTGGTGCCCCGAGCAGGATTCGAACCTGCGGCCTATCGCTTAGGAGGCGATCGCTCTATCCAGCTGAGCTATCGGGGCGAAGGGGCTGGACGAGAAAGGCAAGGATGGTGGAGCCGAGGGGGATCGAACCCCTGACCTTCGCGTTGCGAACGCGACGCTCTCCCGGCTGAGCTACGGCCCCATTCAACGCAGAAGATTCTAGCACCTGTCTGCCCGGCGATGCCACAGCAAGGGGCCGGCTTGGTATCATCAACCATCACGATCCATGACTGGAGACGCGCATCATGCTCAAGACCCCCTTGCAACGGCTGACAGGCCTCTTCTGCATTACGTTGCTCATCATCCTGACCACCGGCTGCAACACGCTTGAAGGTGCAGGCAGGGATATCCAAAAGGCAGGGGAAGCGCTCGAGAGCAGCGCCGACGGCGACGAGTAATACCAACTCGACAGGGACTGGTGCCGGGGGCGGGGCTCGAACCCGCACTCTCTTTCGAGAACCGGATTTTGAATCCGGCGCGTCTACCCGTTCCGCCACCCCGGCTTTGACCGCGAGTATAACAGCACTGAATGCAAGTCAGCGATTTCAATTATGAGCTGCCGGAGGCCTTGATTGCCTCCGAGCCACTCCCCAACCGCACAGACAGCCGTCTCCTGGTCCTCGATCCGGACACCGGTGGTGTCACCGACCGCCAGTTCCCTGCGATACGTGAGTATCTTCGCCCGGGTGATCTGCTGGTTGTGAACGACACGCGTGTGCTGCCGGCCCGGCTCTACGGCCGGAAAGACACCGGCGGCGCCATTGAACTCCTGCTCGAGCGGCTGACGGGTGGCAACGAAGCGCTGGCACAGATCCGCGCCAGTAAGACGCCCCCAATCCCGTCCCGAATCACGCTGGAGGGGAACCTGGTGGTCGAGGTGACGGGCCGGGAAGGGGAATTCTTCCGGCTGCGATTCCCCGGTGACGAGCCTCTGCCAACACTGCTCGAGCGCCATGGCCATATGCCGCTGCCCCCCTACATCAAGCGCGAGGACACGCCAGCGGATCGCGAGCGCTATCAGACGGTATTCGCCGACCGACCCGGTGCGGTGGCGGCACCGACGGCGGGCCTGCATTTCGACGCGTCGTTGCTGGCAGCGCTGCGGGATGATGGCGTCGAGACGGCGACCCTTACGCTGCATGTCGGCGCTGGCACTTTCCAGCCGATCCGCACGGAAACCCTTGAGGATCATCGCATGCATGCCGAATGGCTCTCAGTGCCGGCGTCGGTCTGCGCGGCGGTGGCCCGCACCCGGGCGCGGGGCGGACGCGTGATTGCTGTAGGGACAACGGTTGTCCGCGCGCTCGAGTCGGCGGCTCAGACCGGAGCGCTGCAGCCCTTCGAGGGGGAAACGGAGATCTTCATCTACCCGGGGTTCGAATTCCGGGTGATCGACGGGCTGGTCACCAATTTCCACCTGCCCGGCTCCACTCTGGTGATGCTGGTGAGTGCACTCGCCGGTCGCGACGCGATACTCAACGCCTACGGCCACGCGGTGCGTGAACGCTACCGGTTTTTCAGTTACGGAGATGCGATGTTGATCCTGTCCGCAGCGGGCGGTGAGCGGCCATGACGATGCAATTCGAGACCCTCGCGAGCGATGGCTGGGCACGCCGCGGCCGCCTGCACTTCCCACGCGGTGTCATTGATACGCCGGCGTTCATGCCGGTGGGTACCTACGGCACCATCAAGGGTATGACGCCCGATGAGGTGGCCGGATCGGGGGCGCAGATCCTGTTGGGCAATACCTTCCACCTCATGCTGCGCCCGGGCACCGAGATCATCGCAGCCCATGGCGATCTCCACGACTTCATGAATTGGCAGGCGCCGATCCTGACCGACTCCGGGGGGTTTCAGGTGTTCAGCCTCGCCGAGGGGCGCCGCCTCACCGAGGCCGGTGTCGAATTCCGCTCGCCGGTGGATGGGTCCCGGGTGTTCCTCGACGCCGAGCGCTCGATGGCCGTCCAGCGGGCACTCGGTAGCGACATTGTCATGATATTCGACGAGTGTACCGCCTGGCCGGCGGCATGGTCCGAGGCGAAACGCTCCATGGAGCGTTCACTGCGCTGGGCCGAGCGTAGCCGGGCCGCCCACGGCGACAGCGATGCGGCACTGTTCGGGATTGTCCAGGGTGGCATGTACAACGACCTGCGCGCCGAGTCGCTGGCGGGTCTGGAGGCGATCGGCTTCGACGGCATGGCCATCGGCGGCCTGTCGGTGGGCGAGCCGCCGGAGGAGCGGCTGCGCGTGCTCGATGCCCTCGCCCCCCAGCTGCCTGCGGACAAACCCCATTACTTAATGGGTGTCGGGCGGCCGGAGGATCTGGTGGACTGCGTGGCACGCGGCGTCGATATGTTCGACTGCGTTCTGCCAACGCGCAACGCCCGGAACGGTTATCTGTACACCGATACCGGTACCCTGCGTCTGCGCAATGCGCGCTTCGCCGATGATACCCGCCCGATCGAGCCGGGCTGTGACTGCTATACCTGCCAGCATTACAGCCGTGCCTATCTCCGCCACCTCGATCGCTGTCGCGAGATGCTGGGCGCACGGCTCAATACGGTGCATAACCTGCGTTATTTTCAACGCCTCATGGCGCGGATCCGAGCCGCGATTGAGACACAGGCATTCGATGAATTCGCGCAGTCGTTCCATGCCCGGCGTGCGGATATGACATAATCCAAGACTTTAACCCTAAGGAGAGGCTCATGGACTTCTTTATCAGTGATGCGCTCGCTCAGTCGGGCGGTCAGCCCGGCGCCGGTCTCACCGGATTGATCTTCCCCATCGCCCTGATCGTGATCTTCTATTTCCTGCTGATCCGTCCGCAGCAGAAACGCGCCAAGGAACACAAGAAACTGGTCGAGAACCTGTCAAAGGGCGATGAGGTGCTCACCAACGGCGGCATTGTCGGCCGTATCAGCGACGTTGGTGACACCTACGCCAACCTCACCCTTGCCGAGGGCGTGGATGTGCGCATGCAGAAAAGCGCCGTCGCCCAGGTCCTGCCCAAGGGCGCCATGAAGGCTGGTCTCGACAAGGCCGACGCGGCGCTCAAAGACGACTCCGATAAGGGCGGCAAGTCGAAGTAGACATGATGAATCGCTATCCGCTCTGGAAGTATGTGCTGCTGGTGGCGGTCATCGCCGCCGGCTGCCTCTACGCACTGCCCAATCTGTTCGGTCAGGATCCGGCGCTGCAGATCAGCAATGCCGAGGGTGGTGTGCCGGCCGCCGATGTTCGGGAGCGGATACGCGATCGCCTGTCGGCTGATGGTATCCGGGTGCAGGACAGTGAGATGACGGATGATCACCTCCTGCTGCGGCTGGGCAGTCCCGATGCTCAGGTCCGTGCTGCCGATGAGCTGGCGCTGGCGCTTGGCAGTGACTATACGGTGGCGCTCAACCTGGCGCCGGCCACGCCGGATTGGCTGCGGGGACTGGGCGCGCAGCCCATGTATCTGGGGCTCGATCTGCGCGGTGGCGTTCACTTTCTCATGGATGTGGACGTCGATGCCGTGATCGATCAGACAATGACCGGCTACCGCGATGAATTCCGTCGCCAGTTGCGGGAGGCGGACATCCGCTATCGCGACGCCAGTGTTGATGGCCGTGCAGTCGAGCTGGCTTTCGCCGATACGGAGACCCGGGATGCGGCGCGATCGGAACTGAATTCGGACTATCTCGACCTTGAGTTCAGTGCCGAGTCGGTCGACGACCGACCGACGCTGGTGGCAACGCTGAGCGAGGAAAAGCAGCGTGAGGTCCGTGATGCCGCGGTTGGTCAGAACATGACCACGCTGCGTAATCGGGTCAACGAGCTGGGCGTCGCCGAACCGGTCATCCAGCGTCAGGGCCTCAGCCGTATCGTTGTCCAGCTGCCGGGCGTGCAGGACACGGCGCGCGCCAAAGAGATCATCGGTGCGACCGCCACCCTCGAGTTCCGGATGGTTGATTCGAGCAACTTCCCCTATCGCGGCGATGAGGATGATCCGGTGCCACCGGGCACCGAGCGGTTCTCCGAGCGGGATGCCGGCCTCGTGCTGCTGGAGCGGGACGTGATCATTACCGGCGAGGCGATTACCGATGCCTCATCGGGACTCGACACCCAGACCGGTCAGCCGCAGGTCAATATTCGGCTCAGTGGCAGTGGCGGCAGCGTCATGAACCGCGTGACCCGTGACCGTGTTGGCGATCATATGGCGGTTCTGTTCAAGGAAACCGAAATCCAGCCACGCCGCGTCGACGGCGAGGTGATACGCGAGCAGGTCCAGACCGAGGAAGTCATCAATATTGCCCGCATTCAGGAGCAGTTGGGCAGCCGCTTCCGCATCTCCGGGCTCGATAGCTCACGTGAGGCGCGTAACCTCGCCCTGCTGCTGCGCGCCGGATCCCTGGCCGCGCCCATGCAGATCGTCGAGGAACGTACGATTGGCCCCAGCCTCGGACAAGAGAACATCAACCAGGGACTGGCGGCCGTTGTGGTGGGTTTCCTCCTCGTCGTGCTGTTCATGGCGGTCTACTACAAGGTCTTCGGGCTGATCGCCAATGCGGCCCTGCTCGCGAACCTGGTGCTGATCGTAGCGGCCCTCTCCCTGCTACAGGCGACGCTGACCCTGCCCGGGATCGCCGGGATCGTGCTGACGGTCGGGATGGCCGTTGATGCCAATGTGCTGATCTACGAGCGCATCCGCGAGGAACTGCGGGGCGGCAGTAGCACCCAGCAGGCCATTGAAGCGGGCTACGGCAAGGCCTTCTCGACCATCGCCGATGCCAACGTGACAACCCTGATCGCCGCCATCGTGCTGTTCGCGTTTGGCAGTGGTCCGGTGAAGGGATTCGCGGTGACGCTCTCGATCGGCATCGTGAGCTCCATGTTCACCGCGATCCTGGGTACCCGGGGCATCGTCAATCTGATTTACGGCGGGCGTCGCGGCGCCCGTCTGGCCATCTGAGGAGACGCTTGTGGAATTCTTCAAGCGCGAGACCGATATCGCCTTCATGGCCTACCGACGTCGTCTGGCGGGGTTGACGGTGCTGCTGATCGCCGCGGCCATCGCCTTTCTGATGGTTCGCGGCCTCAACCTCGGTCTCGATTTCACAGGCGGGACACTGGTGGAGGTGGGTTACCCGCAGGCCGTGGAGCTTACCGAGGTGCGGGAAACACTCGCAGACGGCGGTTATAGCAGTGCGATGGTTCAGACATTCGGTACAGCGCAGGACATCCTCATCCGGCTGAGCCCGGATGCAGGCGCGGGGGATTCACTGAGCAACGCGGTGCTTGAGACGCTGCGCGCCGATAATCCTGATGCCGAGCTGCGTCGTGTGGAGTTCGTCGGTCCGCAGATCGGCGAGGAGCTTGCCGAGAAGGGCGGTCTTGCGCTGATCTACGCACTGGGCGGGATCCTCCTCTACGTAGCCTTCCGGTTTGAATACCGTTTCGCCATCGGTGCTGTCGCCGCCGTTGTCCACGACGTCGTGGTGACGCTGGGGATCTTTGCCGGCATCGGTATGACGTTCGATCTGACGGTCCTGGCCGCACTGCTCGCGGTGATTGGTTACTCGCTGAACGATACGATCGTGGTTTTCGATCGGATCCGGGAGAACTTCCTGCGCATCCGTGAGGGGACCGCGGAGACGGTCACCAACCGATCGATCAATCAAATGCTGCCGCGGACTCTGGTGACAAGCCTCACGACCCTGCTGGTGCTGTTGGCGCTGGTATTCCTGGGCGGCGAGCTGATCCGTGGGTTCGCGGTCGCGCTGATCATTGGCGTACTGGTGGGAACGTACTCGTCGATCTACGTCGCGAGCGCTGCAGCGCTCGCGCTGGGTGTCAGTAAGGAAGATCTGATTCCGCCGCCGAAGGAAGGCGAGGATGACGACGAAGAGCAACCCTGAGACCCGTGACCGTCACGAGGCGGTCACAAATCCGACGTACGATTCCGGCCAAGTCATCGATGAGGGCGAGGCCATGACAGACGTCGAGATGCTCAGACCGCTTCATTACCGCAGCGTTTTCATCTCCGATACGCACCTGGGTTTTAGTGGCGCGCAGGCGGAATTCCTGCTCGATTTCCTGCAGTCCATCGAGTGCGAGACCCTTTATCTGGTTGGCGATATCCTCGATATCTGGGAAATGCGCCGACGCCGCTTCAACTGGCCCGACAGCCATAATGCGGTGGTTCAGAACATCCTCGAGCGGGCCCGTCGCGGTACCCGAGTGATCTACATACCGGGTAATCATGACGAGATGATGCGCGACTATGCGGGAATGTCCATTGAAGGCGTCAGCATCCAGCTCCGCGCGACCCATGAGTGCGCGGATGGACGCCGCCTGTTGGTTCTCCACGGTGATGAGTTCGACACGGTCGTGCAATACAGCCGTCTTGTCGCCTTGCTCGGCAGCCGGATGTACGCGCTGTTGATCCGTGCCAACCACTGGGTCAACCGGGTCCGGCAGTTCTTCAATCGCCCATACTGGTCGCTGGCCGCCCATCTCAAACAGCGGACCAAGAATGTGATGCGCTACATCGCCAATTACGAGGAGGCACTCATTCACGAGGCGCAGGAAGCCGGAGTGGACGGATTGGTCTGCGGCCACATCCACCACGCCGAGATCGTCGATCAGCGTGGCGTGCTGTACTGCAATGATGGTGACTGGGTCGAGAGCTGCACCGCGTTGGTGGAGTCCTACAACGGCCACCTGTCGCTGCTGCGCTGGAGTGACGTCCGTGAGACGCTGTCCACGGCGTCGTCGAAGGCGGGCGAGGAGCAGGTCGCCTGAGCGCGCGTCAGGCGCGGATTCCCTCCATCCGGTGAGGCGCGATTGTGCGGACCAGGTCCGCGAACAGCTTGGGACTGCCGGCCACGATATTGCCGGTGTCAAGATAACGATCGCCGCCACCAAAGTCCCCGACAATGCCGCCCGCCTCGCGGATCATCAGTGCGCCGGCGGCCATGTCCCAGGGCTTGAGGCCAATCTCCCAGAACCCGTCAAGTCGGCCGCAGGCGAGGTAGGCAAGATCCAGCGCTGCCGCGCCAGCGCGCCGGATATCCCCAGCGCGCGCGAAGACGTCGCCGAACATTCCAAGATAGGCGTCGTGATACTGGCGCAGCCTGAGGGGGAAACCGGTGCCGAGCAGCGCATTGTCGAGTGACGGTCGGGACTGGATGCGCATGCGCCGGCCCTCGAACGTACAGCCGCCGCCGCGCTTCGCGGTCCAGAGCTCCTGCCGGATCGGATCATAGATGACGCCCGCTTCGAGCGCCCCGCGGTACTTGAGGGCGATTGATACGGCGAAGTGGGGAATGCCGCGCAGGTAGTTGAGTGTCCCGTCCAGCGGGTCGACCACCCAGACGTAATCCGCGTTTTCCTCGCCGCCGCGCTCCTCGCCGACCACGGCATGATCCGGATAGGCCTGTTTCAGAGAGGCACGAATCTCGTCCTCGGCCATCCGGTCGACGTCGCTGACGAAGTCGTTTTCACCCTTGGCTTCGACATTCACCCGGTCGAGTCGGTTGATATGGTGGACAATAATGTTGCCGGCGCTGCGTGCGGCACGCACCGCAACGTTGATCATCGGTTGCATGGCTTGATCCTGAGAACTTAAGCCGGAAATGATAACAGCAAACGAGGGAGTTCGTGTTTTGACCGACCCACAAAGCCCTGACTGTCGCTTCGTCCTGGTGGGCACATCGCACTCCGGCAATCTGGGGGCAACCGCGCGGGCGATGCGCACCATGGCCCTTGACCAGCTTGTGCTGGTGGCGGCGCAGTGTCAGGTGGACGATCAGGCAATGGCCATGGCGGCCCATGCCGACACGGTGCTCACTAACGCCTGTCACCATGAGGATCTTGCCGATGCAGTCGCCGATACTGAGCTCTGCCTGGGCCTGACCGCACGACCGCGCCGGGACGGCGTGCCGGCACTGACCCCCCGTCAGGCAGCGGCGACCATCGCGGCCGAGTCCGGGCCGGTGGCAGTGCTCTTCGGCCGCGAGCGCACCGGGCTGACGAACACCGAGCTGGCGAGCTGCCACCGCTTGGTGCACATCCCGGCCAACCCCGATTATCCTGCCCTCAACCTGGCATCGGCGGTCCAGATCATGGCCTACGAGGTCTTCATGGCACGTGCTGGAGCGGCCGATATCATGAACGGTCGAAATGGGGGGGCGACACCGGTTGCAACCGGCGCCCATCTCGCGGGGCTTCACGCCCGGCTCGAGCAGCTCGCGGACGCGACTGGGTATACCTGTCGCGGGCCCCGCGAGGTCATGCTGCGGCGTCTGCGCAACTTCATCAACCGGGCGCGGCCGACTGTGGATGAGGTGGATCTGCTGCGTGGTCTACTCAAAAGACTGCGTCCCTGATCAGGTCGCTGGCTGGCAGGACTCACACCCGAGTATACTGAGTATATGTTTAAACGGCTTCGTGAAGACGTTCGTTGCGTCTTCGACCGCGATCCAGCGGCACGCAATTACTTCGAAGTGCTGATCAGTTATCCGGGCGTCCATGCCCTGATACTGCATCGCATGAATCACTGGCTGTGGCACCACCGGCTGGGCCTCGTCGCGCGGTTCCTGTCGTTGATCGCGCGACTGCTCACCGGCATAGAGATCCATCCAGGCGCCCGGATCGGGCGGCGCTTTTTCATTGATCATGGCCTGGGCGTGGTGATTGGTGAGACCGCGGAGGTCGGTGACGACTGCACCCTCTACCAGGGGGTAACGCTCGGTGGTACCTCATGGCGGGCCGGCAAGCGCCACCCGACGCTGGGTAACGATGTGGTGGTGGGAGCTGGCGCCAAAGTACTGGGCCCGCTCGACATCGGAGAGGGCGCGCGGATCGGCTCGAATGCGGTGGTTGTCAAGGATGTGCCCGCCCACGCCACGATGGTGGGCATACCGGCGCGGGTCGCGCGCATCTCAGCAGAAGCGCCGCCCCGGTCGGAGGCCGAGCAGCGGCGGGCGGAGACGGCGCGGCGGATCGGTTTTGATGCCTACGGTGCGACCCAGGATATGCCCGATCCGGTCGCGAATGCGATCAATGCCATCCTTGATCATGTCCATCAGACCGATGCGCGGCTCCAGGAAATGTGTGCCGCGCTGCGATCGCTGGGTGCCGAGGTCAATGACAGTGAAATCCCGGATATCGATGATTGCGGCCTGCAGGACGACGCAGAGACGGAGTCCACCGGAACCGCCGGTGATCGTTGAGTGGCAATGACGCGCCCCTATCTCGATTACGCGGCGACGACACCCGTTGATCCCAGGGTGTCAGCGTTGATGGCCACGCTCGAGGGGCCCGACGGTGTCTTTGCCAATCCCTCCAGTGACCATCCTGCCGGCCGGGCGGCCGCGCAACGGGTGGCGGCGGCGGAGTCGCAGGTGCGTGAAACACTGGGTGATCCGGGGTTCCGTACGGTCTGGACCAGCGGCGCCACCGAGGCGGATAACCTCGCGATTCTTGGACTCGCCCGCGCCCTGTCGAAGCGCGGCGACGCCCGGCGTCGTATGCTGGTGGCGGCGACCGAGCATTCTGCGGTGCTGGCGGCTGCGAGCGCGGCGCGGGAGTACGGCATGCAGGTGGATACGCTGCCGGTGGCGGCGGATGGTCGGCTGTCGCCGCAGACGCTGGCCGCTGCCCTGGATACCGATGTGGCGCTGGTCTCGCTGGCGTTGGTGAATAACGAAACCGGCGTTATTCAGGACGTCCCGGCGCTGGCGCCGATGATTCGCAAGTCGGGTGCGCGGCTTCATCTCGATGCTGCGCAGGCACTCGGTCGACTCCCGGATGCCAGTGCCTATGGCGATGCTGATCTGGTCTCGTTATCGGCGCATAAGTGCTGCGGACCCAAGGGTATTGGCGCGCTCTGCTACCGCCCGGACGTCCGACTGGCGCCCCTGTTGCACGGCGGTGGACAGCAGGCCGGGCTGCGCTCGGGCACGTTGCCGGTCGCACTGATCGCCGGTATGGGCGAGGCGCTGCGTCATCTCGATGATGTGGCCGAACGCCAACGCCAGCGCGCGCTCCAGCGGCGGTTGCGACAGGCGCTGCACGATCTCGGCGGCGTCGTGCTCAATGGCCGTGACGATGGCGCGCCCCATATCCTCAATGCATCCTTCCCCGGCGTGCATGGCGGGGCACTACGGGCGGCATTGAGCGACTTGTCGGTGGGCTTCGGCTCCGCTTGCAGTCGGCGCGATGGCCCGTCCCATGTGCTCCGGGCGATGGGGCGACCCGATGCGCTGGCCTATGCCTCGGTGCGGTTCAGCCTCGGGCGGTTCACCACCGAAGCGGATATCGATACGGCCATGGCAACGGTCACGGACGCGGTGACCACCCTTCGGTCCGTCTCGCCGCTGTGGCGCGAGATGAGTGAGGGGCGTCACACCGTGGATTCTGCCTACGGCGTCACAACCGCGCTGGAAATGGCTTGAATCAATGGTGGCTGATCGGAGATCGTGGTCACTAGCGCGGTTGGGCGCGCCTGTCGAGCGGGCCGGGTGGTCCCACGGGTCGGCGGGTCGAATCGACGAAGATTGCCGGGTGGACTGCTGGCTGGTGATCGACAGGGGGACTGTCCGGGAGGCGCGTTTCGAGGTCTTCGGCGGCCCGGAGGCGATGCAGGGCGCGGCGTGGCTGGCAGAATGGCTGACGGGGCGGCGCCTCGCGGCAGCACAGACGGTGACTGGACGCTGGCTGGCCGAGTCCGCGGCATTGTCTGATGAAGCTCGAACGGCGGCACTGAGTATTGAAGATGCGCTGCGGTCTGCATTGGCCGCATCGCCGGAAGCGATCAATGGAGCAAGCGATGAATATTGAACTGACTGAGCGGGCGGCCAATCATATCCGGGATGCCCTGGTTCGGCACGGAAGCGGCATCGGGCTGCGGCTGGGTGTGCGGACGTCGGGATGCTCTGGATTCATGTACACGGTGGATTACGCCGATCGGCCGGGCGACAACGATCTTGTCGTCCAGCAGCACGGCGTATCGGTGGTGATCGATCGTAAGAGCCTGCCATTCCTCGATGGAATGGAGGTGGACTTCGTGCGCGAGGGGCTCAATGAGCGATTCAGCTTCCGTAATCCGAATGTCTCTGCGGAATGCGGCTGTGGCGAGAGCTTTGCGGTGCAGTGATTGCCGCTGACCCAGCTGCTGGGTAGACTGGCGGATTATCCTTTAAATCGCCGACAGGAGCAGACTCAATGGCCGTTGAACGCACCCTTTCCATCGTCAAGCCGGATGCCGTCGCGGGCAACAACATCGGCGAAATCTATCGCCGCTTCGAGACCGCCGGTCTGCGGATCATTGCCGCACGCATGGTGCATCTGACCCAGTCGCAGGCCGAGTCCTTCTACGCGGTACACCGTGAGCGGCCGTTTTTCAGTGCGCTGGTGAACTTCATGATCTCGGGTCCAGTAATGGTCCAGGTGCTCGAGGGTGATGACGCCATTCGCAAGAATCGTGAGGTGATGGGCGCCACCAACCCGGCCGAGGCGGCTGCGGGTACCATCCGTCACGACCTTGCCGAGACGGTGGATGCGAACGCGGCCCACGGATCCGATTCCCCCGAAACGGCCCGCGAAGAGATCGCTTTTTTCTTTGGTGAAGATGACCTCCACAGCCGCAACTGAGCAACGTCCACGGACCGAGTCGGGCCGGCTCAATCTGCTCGGTCTGGATGCGGCCGGGCTCGATGAGCTGCTCCAGGAGCTCGATGAGAAGCCATTCCGCAGCAAGCAGCTGCGGCAGTGGCTGCATCAGCGCCGGGTGTTTGACTTCGACGAGATGACTGACCTCGCCAAAGGTTTCCGCGGCAAGCTCGTCGATCTCGCCGAGCTGCGCGTCCCGAAGGCGATCTTCGATCGTGAATCCGCGGATGGGACGCGCAAGTGGCTGCTGGCACTCGAGAGCGGTCAAGCTGTAGAGACCGTCTATATCCCCGAGCGTGGGCGCGGTACCCTGTGTGTTTCCTCGCAGGTGGGGTGTGCGCTGGACTGTGGGTTCTGCTCCACGGGTAAACAGGGATTCAACCGTAACCTGTCAGCGGCCGAGATCATCGGGCAGCTCCACTATGCGACTCAGGCACTGGAGGACGAGGGCCGTGAGCGTCGGGTAACGAATGTCGTCATGATGGGGATGGGTGAGCCACTCGCGAATTTCCGCAACGTCGTGGCGGCGACCAATCTGATGGTCGATCCGTATGCATGGGGGCTCTCACGCCGCCGGGTGACCCTATCGACGGTCGGGCTCGTGCCAGCGCTCTATCGATTGACGGATGTCAGCAACATCAGCCTCGCGGTCTCGCTCCATGCCCCGAACGACGCGCTCCGCGACGAGATTGTGCCGATCAATCGCAAATACCCGCTGCGCGAATTGTTGCCGGCCTGCGAGCATTACCTCGGCAATACACCGCATCACTGCATCTACTGGGAATATGTGATGCTCGATGGCGTCAATGACAGCGATGCCCAGGCGCGGGAGCTTGCAGCGCTGCTTCGTCACATCCCATCGAAAATCAATCTGATACCATTCAATCCGTTTCCGGGTACCCGCTACGAGGCCTCGCCCAGAGAGCGTATCCACCGCTTTGCGGATATCCTCCAGAACGCCGGTTTCATCACCACAATCCGCCGCACGCGGGGTCAGGATATTGACGGTGCCTGCGGCCAGCTAGTGGGTCAGGTGATCAACCGCCGCAATCAGGGCAAACGCGGAACGACCTCGGCAAACGCCTGATGCGCCAGCTCCTTTGTGCCCTGCTCTCGCTGGCGGTCGTGGGTTGCACTACCCAGCCCAGCGGGCCGGCAACACCGGAGCAGGCCGCGCTTGCGGCGAGCGCGAACACGCAGATCGCCACCCACCATCTTCGAAACGGCGCACTCGAGCCCGCCCTTGGCAAAATCCGTCAGGCGCTGGAGCAGGATCCTCAATCGATCGATGCCCAGCTTGTCGCAGCGGAACTGTGGACAAGGCTCGATGATCCGGAGCGGGCCGAGCGCCATTATCGCCAGGCGCTGTCCGTTGGCGAACGCACCGGGGCAGCATTGAACAACTATGCTGCATTCCTGTGCCGACAGGATCGCTTGCCGGCGGCGCTCGAGCACTGGGATGAGGCGGCGTCCAATCCGCTCTATGACAATCGTGCCATGGCGCTGAGCAACGCGGCCCGGTGTGTCACCGATCAAAAGCCGCCGTCCGCCGATGGGTTGGCAGAGCATTACTGGCGATCGGCACTGACGCTTCGTCCGGACTACCGCCCGGCACTTGGCGGGATGGCGGAGTGGAATCTGGCGAATGACCGGGTGGACGCCGCAGACGCGTGGTATTCGCGATACACTGCGGCGACCGAAGAAACGGCATCGACGCTCTGGTTGGGGATAAGAATTGCCAGAGCGGGGGATAACGCGGAGCGTCAGGGACGTCTGATTGCGAGGCTCAGGGGGCAATTCCCCGAATCCGAGCAGGCCGCACGATTGATGGAGTAAGCGCTTCATGACGCAGCGAGAAGATTCGGGTGAGACAACCAGCGCCGAGCGCGCATATGCGGGACCGGGCCGGGCGCTTCGCGATGAGCGCCTGCGCCAGGAAAAGGATTCGGCCGAAATCGCCGATGCATTGCACCTCAACCGCCGGACCATCGAGGCGCTGGAGGCTGATGACTACGATCATCTTCCGCCTCTGACATTCGTGCGCGGCTACATCCGCGCTTACTGCCAGTTCCTCGAGATGGATCCGGAGCCGGTGATCCGGCGGCTGAGTGATGCCGGGGCCGATGCGGGCAGGCAGCCGCTTCAAGCCCGCGCCGGTGTGACGTCGCCCGGCAGCCGGGCCGGGCGATCTGCGCGCCCCGCCCGGCAGGGCATGGGATTCGTGGGCGTGGCGCTGAGCCTCGCGGTACTGATTGCCGCGCTGGTGGCCGGTGGCTGGTGGCTCTCGCGCTCGAATATCAGCCTGCCACTGCTTGGCTCGGTGAGCGACGGTATCGTTGGTGGTGGCGAATCCACACCGGGGGTGGACAGCGCCGAGTCGACGCCGGAGCTGGAGTCCGACATGCAGTCCGAACCGGTCGCGGATCCGGCGCCAGCGCTTGAGTCCGAGCCTGAGCCTGAGCCTGAGCCTGAGACCGAGCCTGCGCTTGAGTCTGAGCCCGAATCCGAACCGGCGCCAGCAACCGAACCGGCCCCGGAACCGGATCCGACCACAGAGCGCGGAACGGAAACCGCCACTGCACCGGAGATGCCGACGCTCGACAATGCAGCGATCGCCGATGCAGTCATGCAGACGGCCTCGGAGTCCGATCGCGGCACGACAGCGCCACAAGTGGTGTTCCGGTTCAGCGGTGAGTCCTGGATGGAAGTGACCGATGCGACGGGTGAGCGTCTTCTGTTCGGGATCTCCGAATCCGGCGAGCAGCGTCTCGAGGGCGAGCCACCGTTTGAGATTGTGGTCGGCGACACCGAGAACGTCCGGCTTGAATTCGAGGGCGAGCCCGTCGATCTGGCGGAGTACGCACGGGGGAGCGTTGCTCGATTCACATTGGGAGGAAATGGTGAGTAGTCCAATCCAGAACGTCCGTGGCTTCGGCGACGTGTTGCCGTCTGAGGGGCCGGCGTGGGCGTTCGTTGAGCAGACATTCCGGCGCGAGCTCGAGCGCTACGGCTACGCCGAAGTCCGTCTGCCCATTGTTGAGAAAACAGAGCTCTTCTCCCGGGCGATTGGCGAAGTGACCGACATCGTCGAAAAAGAGATGTATACGTTCATCGACCGCAACGGTGACAGTCTGACCCTCCGGCCGGAGGGCACGGCCGGCTGTGTGCGGGCGGCACTGCAGCGGGGGCTGCTGCACAATGCGCAACCGCGGCTCTGGTACAGCGGTCCGATGTTCCGTCACGAGCGCCCGCAGAAGGGGCGTTATCGCCAGTTCCATCAGGTGGGCGCCGAGGCATTCGGCGTGCCGGGTCCCGATATTGATGCGGAGTTGATCCTGCTCTCCGGACGGATCCTTCGTGCCCTGGGGGTTAGAGACCTGCGTCTCGAGATCAACAGTCTGGGCACGCAGGCCGCCCGCCAGCGTTATCGTGAGGCATTGATCGAGCACTTCCAGGCGCATTCCTCAACCCTCGACGACGATGCGCAGCGGCGGCTTCACAGCAATCCGCTACGGGTTCTGGATAGCAAGAATCCCGCCATGGCGTCCGTGATTGAAGCCGCGCCGGATCTCGCCGATTATCTCGATGAGGAATCGCAGACCCATTTCCAGTCCCTGTGCGACATGCTGGATGGCGCTGGCCAGTCCTATCGTGTCAATACACGGCTCGTCCGTGGCCTCGATTACTATGGTGGGACGGTGTTCGAATGGATCAGCGCTGATCTTGGGGCGCAGGGAACCGTCCTGGCCGGTGGGCGCTATGACGTTCTCGTGGAGATGATCGGCGGTCGTCCAACACCCGCGATCGGCTTTGCCGCCGGGCTCGAGCGGCTGGTGGCACTGGTGGAGGCCGCCAATAGCGCGCCATCGGCCCCGGCACCCGATGCGGCACTGGTGATCAGCGATGATAGCCTGCAGTCAGACACGCTGGCGCTCGCGGAACGGCTGCGCGACGAGTTGCCATGGCTTCATTTGCAGATGCCCCTCGGCGGTGGGTCGATGAAAAGCCAGTTGCGCCGCGCCAATCGCAGTGGTGCCGCGGTTGCACTGATCCGTGGTGCCGAGGAGGCGGCCGCGGAGACCATCTCCGTTAAATACCTGCGTGATGATCTTGAGCAGGAAACGGTGGCCATTGGAGAGCTCCCGAAGATACTCTCCGCGCTGCAAGCAAACAGAACAGGACAATATTGACTCGTGGCATACGACGACGAAGAACAACTCGAGGCAATCCGCGCCTGGTGGCATCGGTACGGGCGGATGGTCATCATCGCCGCGATTGCGGTACTGGCCGTGGTGCTCGGCTGGCAACAATGGACAGCCTGGCAGGATCGTCAGGCGGCTTCCGCGTCGGCGGATTACGCTGCGATCCTGGCGTCACTCAATGATGATGACCGTGAGGCCGCGGGCAATCGACTGCGCTCGCTGCGCGAGGCCCATGCAGACAGTCCTTATGCCGCAATGGCGACTCTCGCGGTCGCCACCGCAGCCGCCAGCGAGGGCGAGCCGCAGGTGGCTGCCGACGCGCTGCAATGGCTGACTACGCATCAGACCGATAGCCCGATGCGGGTGGTCGCGCGTCTGCGTCAGGCTGAGGCCCTCCAGGCGGCCGGGGACGACGAGGCGGCGCTGACTGTGCTCGAGCCACTTCCCTCGGGGCCCCTGCGGCCACGGTTCCTCGAGCTGCAGGGCGATCTCGAGGTCGCGTTGGGCAATCCGGATGCAGCCATCGATGCCTACCAACAGGCGCTTGAGTCCGTATCCGGTCAGCGCCGTTCCCTGGTCGAGATCAAGCTCTTCGATCTCGGCGGGGCGCCCGCATCATGAGTACGGCAGGCATGAGAGCGGCCATACTGATTGGGCTGGTGGTCTGGCTGACCGGTTGCGGTGGCGCCTCACTGATCAAGGCTGAAGATCCCCCCGCTTTTGACAACGCCGTGGCTGGCGCGCAGGTCAGTCAGCACTGGCAGGCTCGCGTGGGTGCGGATACGCCGCCCGGTTATCGGCTTGAACCCGCGCTTTTTGATGACCGGGTGTTCGCCGCGGCCGCTGATGGCAGGGTGATGGCCTTTGAGGCCGATACCGGCGAGCGAGTCTGGCGCCAGTCACTGGACGCGTCGATTACCGGTGCAGTGGGTGTCGGCGAAGACGGTGTGGCGGTCGGTACTGCTGACGCCCAGGTCATTCTCATGGATGCCAGCAGCGGCGAGGTGCAGTGGCGGCGTGGTGTCAGTAGCGAGGTGCTGGCGCCCCCGGCGGTGGGGCAGGGCAGTGTTGTCGTGCGCACCGGTGATGGCGGTGTCTTTGCCCTGGATGCGGAGTCGGGCCAGCAGCGCTGGCTCTATCGTCGTAATGTGCCCGCCTTGAGCCTGCGCGGCCATTCCTCGCCAGTCCTGGTGAATGGCGGCGTCGTGGCCGGTTTCGATAACGGCCGGCTGAGCGCGCTGGATCTCGACACGGGTGACCCGGCCTGGGAGGCGACCGTTGCCGTTCCAGAGGGGCGGAGTGATCTCGAGCGCATGATTGATATCGACGCCGATCCGACGGTCGCGGGCGGCGACCTTTTCGCCGGCGCCTACCAGGGGCGGCTTGCCGGTATCGCGCTGGCGGATGGCCAGATCGCATGGACGCGTGACGTCTCGGTCCTTGGTGGCCTGGCGGTTGACGACAACTATATCTATGCGACTGATGCGCAGGGTTATATCTGGGCGCTCGATCGTCGTAATGGTGCATCGGTATGGCGCCTCGACGCACTTGAGGGGGTATCGCTGACAGCGCCCCGGCGTTACCGGGACGGTCTGATCGTGGCCGGTTCGGATGGGTATCTCAACTGGATCGGTCGGCGTGACGGCGAACTGCAGGCACGCCATGCCATCGGCAATGCCCGGCTTTCCGCGCCGCCGCTCGTCGACGAGGATCAAATCGTCATACTCGACCGCCGTGGACGCCTCCAGGCGATCAGCATCGAACCGAATAATTAAGAGGAGAGCGCTATGAGAATGATATTGCTCGGTCCCCCGGGCGCCGGCAAGGGTACGCAGGCGGCAGGCTTGTGCGAGGCTTACGCAATCCCCCAGATTTCCACCGGCGACATGCTGCGGGCGGCCGTCAAGGCCGGAACCGAGCTCGGTGTTGCGGCTAAGGCCGTGATGGATGCGGGCGAGTTGGTCTCGGATGACATTATCATCGGTCTGGTGAAAGAGCGGATCGCTGAACCCGACTGCGCCAATGGCTTCCTCTTTGATGGTTTCCCACGGACGATCGCTCAGGCCGATGCGCTCACTGAGGCCGGGATCCCCATTGATGCGGTGGTCGAGATCCGTGTCGATGACGAGGCGATCGTTTCACGAATGGTGGGGCGGCGCTGCCATCCCGGCTCAGGCCGGGTCTATCACGTCGATAATGCACCACCGGCGACGGCGGGCCAGGATGACGTCACCGGCGAGCCGCTTGTGCAGCGAGAGGATGATCAGCCGCATACGGTTCGCCAGCGCCTGGCGGTCTACCACGAACAGACACGGCCGCTGGTCGACTACTATCAGTCGCGGGCGCAATCGGGTGATGCGGATGCCCCGCGCTACGTCTGTGTGGACGGTGAGGGCGACATCAATGCCGTACGCCAGCGGATCATCGACGCGCTCGCTGCCTGATCCGGGAACCCGTGCGCGCATCATGCGTTCCCAGAACGCATGATGCGCGTATTGCTATCAATCCTCCTCGGCCTTTTTACGGCCAGCGCCAGTGCCGGGCCGGTCCATCAATTGACCATCGATGGCTCCATCGGACCCGCCACGGCACAGTACGTGGTGGATGGGCTGGAAACGGCTGACGCAGCGTCGGCGCCGGCAGTCGTGCTGACCATCGATACGCCAGGCGGGCTCGACTCGGCGATGCGTGACATCGTTCAGGCCATTCTGGACTCGCCGGTGCCCGTGATCGGCTATGTCTCGCCGTCAGGGGCGAGGGCAGCCAGCGCCGGCACTTATATCCTCTATGCGACTCACTGGGCCGCGATGGCACCGGGCACCAATCTGGGTGCGGCGACTCCGGTCCGCGTCGGTGGGGGGATGCCGGGTTCCGGGGATGAGGGCGACGCCGACGAACCATCGACCATGGAACGCAAGCGGGTGAATGATGCGGTGGCTTACATCCGTTCGTTGGCGGAGCTGCGGGAGCGCAATGCCGAATGGGCGGAACGCGCCGTGCGGGAGTCGGTCAGCCTGTCGGCGGAGTCGGCGCTCGAGGACAATGTCATTGACCAGATGTCATCCGATCTTCGCGCCGTGCTGGACGCTGCACCGGTTGACACCGCCGGTCGCGCCGTCGATGAACGCCCACCGGGGTGGGCGGATGAATTCATGGGCATCATCACCCATCCCAACGTAACCTATATCCTGCTGCTGATCGGGCTCTACGGCCTGATTTTCGAGCTCGCCAATCCCGGCGCCATTGTTCCTGGCGTGATCGGTGGTACGTCGCTGTTGCTCGCGTTGTTTGCCATACAGGTGCTCCCGGTGAACTATGCAGGCCTCGCGCTCATTGGACTCGGTGTGCTGTTCATGCTCGGCGAGGCATTAGTGCCGTCGTTCGGTGCCCTGGGCGTCGGAGGGGTTCTGGTGTTTGGGCTTGGCTCGGTGCTGCTTTTCGATACGCAGGGGCCGGGGTTTGAGCTCTCGATTCTGCTGGTGATCGGGGTGTCTGCTGCCAGTCTGTTGATTTTCCTCGGCACAGGCTGGCTGGCAATACGGGCCTTCCGCCGCCGCGGTGTCGCCGGTACCGCGCACATGAACGGCGCCGTCGGCGAGGTGATCGCCACTGATCCGAGGCTGCGGATCCGGGTTGAGGGCGAGCGCTGGCGCGCGGTCTGTGACCAGCCGGTAGAAACAGGGGATACTGTGCGGGTGACCGCCGTTAATGGTTTGACGGTGACCGTTGAGCCGACGAGCACTAAAGGAGAAGGGTCCCGATGACGTACTATGAAACCGCCATTGCGCGGTTCCGCGAATGGTTGGAGCTGGCCCACGAGACCGAGGGGATCGTTGACCCGACGGCCATGGCGCTCGCCACAGCGGATGCAAGCGGTCGTCCGGGCGTGCGGACGGTGCTGCTCAAGCAGGTCGATGAGGCGGGTTTCGTGTTCTATACCAATACCCGCAGTCAGAAGGGGATGCATCTCGCGGCAAACCCCTATGCGGCGCTTGATTTCTATTGGGCGCCACTGGCCCGCCAGGTGGTGATCGAGGGCGGGGTCCAGACCGTGAGCGACGACGAGGCGGATGCCTACTTTGCCAGTCGACCGCGACTCAGCCAGATTGGCGCGTGGGCATCGGATCAGTCCAAGCCATTGGCGGATCGCGAGGCATTCGAGGCGCGGCTCGCCGAGGTGGAGGCCCGATTCGGCGATGGCCCCATCAGCCGGCCACCGCACTGGACCGGCTATCGGCTCCGGCCGAACCGGATTGAGTTCTGGCAGGGCCGGGATGGTCGGCTGCATGACCGCGAGCGTTACTACCGCAGCGACAGCGGCGATTGGGAGTGGCTGCTCCTCAACCCCTGATTCCATCGCTTGGGGCAGCCCCTCAGGCGCTGCCCGCGTAGTCGAGCCAGGGCTGCAGGTAGGCCGGGTTGCCTGCGGCGCTGATCTGGCCGGGGCGCTCCATCCGCCAGGTGGCCCCGAGCGCCTCCGCACGTGCCTGCCAGTGTCCTATAATGGCTTGTATGCCCTCGGGACGGACCGGATAGTCATGAACCAGCGTTATCAGCTGGCCGTCCGCTGCCTGGACCAATGCCGTGTAGGCGACTGGCCCAAGCTGGGCGTCTGACTGCTCGGTAACGGTGACAATCGTCGCCGACTCGACTTGCGGATCGTCGGTGATGATCTCTCGATACCAGGGCTGTTCTGCGCTAATGACGTGGGCCTGCGCCACCGAGAGAGCGATTTCCGGATCGTCGGCCTCGCCGCCGCGCGTTGGGGCAACGGGATGGACGCTCATGCCATGACTCTCAAGTCCGGCCATATACTGGCGCTGGTTGCGCATCCAGGCGCCGTATCCGGCCACAGCCTGTTCGGGTGGGGCCTGATGGTGTGCGGCCCACGCATCGAAGCTCAACCATGGTGTCCAGACCTCGCCGCCGGTGCCAATAAGCCGATTGCCCGTGTCCAGCCGACAGTCCTCAACGCTATCGGGCCGATAAAGCGCGGCCTCAATCAATTGCCAGAGTGAGCCGAATTCGGCGTGCTCCAGCTGGACTTTCATCAGCGCGGAGAGATCATGGAATGTGGCATAACTGAGATTGACCGGTTCGACGCCCATCAGCTGGCGCAATGCGCGATCGGTCGCCAATCCGGCACTCCCTTTTTCCAGTAATACACCCTCGAGTTTCTGCCGTAATGGGTCGAGCTGTTCACCCGGTGCAACGAGCGCGAATGGAATCGCTAAAAGCGGTCCCGAACCAGGGCGGCGCAAAGGAGCGATCGCGGATTCAGGAAATCGGCCGGCGTTACTGCCGAGCGTGAGTAGCTGGGGAATGAACGGGCCGCCGCGAAGACTACCGCGGTAAATATCCAGCAGGGCCTCGACCATGGGGAGCCCGGGACGTAGTAGTTCAGTCAGGTCATAGAGCGCCGCCGGCATGACCAGCCCGGCCTCAGCGATTTCCTCGCCCACGATCCGCCGGAGATCGTCAGCAATGGGGGCGGCGAGCAGCTCCGCGTTGTCACGGCTCAACGCCTCTGGAGGCCGCTGACGCATAATGTGTTCGGGGTCCAGTTCCACGGTGAGAACAGCGGGGGTGGCGGAAAGGGCAGACGCCATTACTGCCTCCATTGAATGAAAATAAAGAGTGTAGCATTCGCCTGGTCAAAAGGTGACATGCAAGGGGCTGCTTTTTGATACCTGATCGATTATCTTATGGGGGTTAATCACATGCAGTTGTACTGAAACGAGGAATGAATGGACCTTTCTAGCTATACCACCGAGCAGCTGAATCAGCTTAAAAAGGATATTGATACGGAAATCCAGGGCCGTCGCAAGGAAGACGCTAAAAAGGCACAGCAGGAAATGAAACAGGTGGCAGAGCGCTACGGCTTTACCCTGAATGACCTGGTGGCCGGTCAGCCCGCGAAAACGCGTGCCAAGAGTAAGGTGCGGTTCCAGCATCCGACGGATGCTTCGAAGACCTGGTCAGGTCGCGGTCGCAAACCGGTCTGGATCAAGGACTGGGAGGCCGAGGGCCGACCGTTGGACGAGCTTCGCATCGATTAGTCGATGCCACGAATGCCGGTGACCCCGCACAGACCCTGCGCTAGCGCTCAGGCGCCTGTGCGGCCCGCAGCTCCTCCAGTGCGGGTGACAGGGTGACCGGATAGGTTCCCGGCGCTCGCAGCGCGCGGATGCCCTCTGGCAGGGCGGCCTGTTGCGCGATGCAGTGCTGACGGGCGTCATCCAGGTGAGTACGGCCTGCCGCGGTGCGTCGACCCGCCTCCATGACCGTCTGGAGCAACGGCTGACCCGGGGCGTCCTCTCCCATCAGGCCGAGGGTGTCACCCACGAAGATTCCCTGATCGTCGTAATGGCGGTGGATCTGCTTTCGGCCGGGCAGATCGGTCTTGCCCGAGGCATTCTTGCCTCGCGGGCGATCCCGGAAGTAGTGCAGCTTGTAGGCGGAATCAAGGAACGGCACGTCGGCGGATGTGTTGACGTTCGAACCGACGCCTACGCCATCGATGGGCGCGCCTGCCGAGAGCAATGTCTCCAACCGGTATTCATCGAGTCCGCCGCTCACGAGGATGCGCGTGTGCTGCAGACCGGCGGCGTCGAGGATCTCTCGGGTCATGTGGGCATTCGCGGCCAGGTCGCCGCTGTCGATGCGCACGCCATGAATGGGGATCCCATCGCTCGCCAGCCGTCGGGATACCTCCACGACGTGCTCGGCGCCCCGACGGACATCGTAGGTATCGATCAGTAGGACGACGTTGTTCGGGTGGCTGCGGGCGAAGTTCTCGAAAGCCTGAAGCTCGCTGTCATGGGCAAGAATGAAGGCATGGGCCATCGTGCCGGTGGGTGGAATGCCGTAGCGGACACTGCCCAGACAGGTTGCCGTCGCTGAGAATCCAGCCAGATAGCAGGCCCGGGCAGCCCAGACGCCGGCTTCACCGCCATGGGCACGGCGCATGCCGAAGTCGATGATCGGTGTATTGCCTGCCACAAGGCGGCAGCGCGCCGCCTTACTCGCGATCAGCGTCTGGTAGTGGAGAATGTTCATCAGTCGCGACTCGATCAGCTGCGCTTCCGGGAGGGGCGCGACGATCTGCAACAGGGGCTCTTCCGGGAAGAACACACGACCCTCCGGAAGCGCGTTCACCTGTCCGGTGAAACGGAATTCCGCCATGGTGTCGACAAAGGCCGCCGAGAACAGGCCCGAGTCGCGCATCCACTCCAGTTCCTCTGCGCCGAATTCGAGCTGCTCGAGCCACTCCAGACCCTGCTCCAGGCCCGCGGCCACGAAAAAGCCCCGATGCGGCGACTGACGCATGAACAGCTCGAAAACCGCATCCTCCGTCATCCCATGCTCGTAATAGGTCTGGAGCATGGTGAGTTCGTACAGATCGGTGAGAAGGGGCGTTTGCTCCAGATTCATTCCGTTACCGTTTGTTCAGCTGCGCAGCCCGGTGCCGCGATCGAGAAGCCACAGACTCAGAACTGTTCCCGCCACGATAAAGCCGATGATCAGGATATAGGCGATGCCAATGGGGATGTCTGAGCTCCCGAGAACGCCATAGCGGAAGGCATTCACCATGTAGAAGATCGGGTTGATCAGCGATACATGCTGCCAGAACTCCGGCAGCAGCGAGATCGAGTAGAACACGCCACCGAGGTAGGTCAACGGTGTGAGGATGAACGTGGGCACGATCGAGATATCGTCGAATTTCTTCGCGAAAACGCCATTAATGAACCCGCCCAGCGAAAAAAGCACCGCGGTGAGGAAAACCACCGAGATCGTCACCGGGAGGTTGTGGATATTCAGATCGGCAAAGAAGCTGGCGATGATCGTGACGATCAGCCCCGTGCATAACCCACGTCCGACGCCTCCGGCGACATAGCCGGCCAGGATGACGTAATTGGGGGTGGGCGAGACCAGCAGCTCTTCAATATGCCGCTGGAACTTGGCGCCGAAAAACGACGTGGCCACATTGCTGTAGGAGTTGGTGATCACCGCCATCATGATGATCCCGGGGGCGATGAACTCCATGAAGCTGTATCCCTCCATGGGGCCGACCCGCGAGCCGATCAGGCCGCCAAAGATCACGAAATACAGCGTCATGGTGATGGCCGGCGGCACCAGGGTCTGCACCCAGATCCGCATGTAGCGTTGGGTTTCCTTGCCGGCCAGGGTCTGCAGCGCCGTCAGTGTCTGGCGGGGATACGCGGGGTAAAGTCCGGCCATGATCAAGCAGTCTCCGACTGGGGCTCGGTATTGTGATTGCCGAGCATGCGTACAAACAGCTCTTCGAGCCGATTGGATTTGTTCTTCATGCTGGTGACTTCAACCCCGGCGGCGTTGAGCGCGCTGAACAGTTCCGTGAGCGTCTGCTCGCCACGCAGTTCGACCTCGATGGTGCGCTCATCGAGCGGCAGCACGCCGAAATCCGGGAGTGCGGGAAGCGAGTTGACGGGTGTCGTCACATCAAGGACGAAACTCTGGGATTTGAGTTTCGTCAGCAGCGATCGCACGTCGGTGTCTTCGACGATCCGCCCGCCATCAATGATCCCGATGCCCCGGCAGAGGGATTCCGCCTCCTCGAGGTAATGCGTGGTCAGGATGATGGTGGTGCCGCGTTCGTTCATACGCCGGAGGAATTCCCACATTGATCGACGCAGCTCGATGTCCACGCCGGCCGTGGGTTCGTCGAGAATCAGCAGCCGCGGTTCATGGACCAGGGCGCGGGCAATCATCAGGCGGCGTTTCATGCCCCCGGACAGCTGCCGCGACGGGGCGTCACGCTTGCCCCACAGGTCGAGCTCGCGCAGATACTTCTCCGCCCGCTCCCGGGCGGTCGTCCGGTCGATGCCGTAGAAGCCCGCCTGGTTGGTGACGATCTGGGCGACGGTCTCGAACTGATTGAAGTTGAATTCCTGGGGCACCAGGCCGATGTTGGATTTGGCCTGCCACGGATCCTTGAGGATGTCGTGCCCGAACACCTCGACGCTGCCCGAGGTGGGGCGCACCAGTGAGGCCACGGTGCCGATGATCGTGGTCTTGCCGGCGCCATTCGGCCCGAGCAGGCCATAGAAGTCGCCGGGACGGACCTCAAGATTGATGTCGCGCAGGGCCGTGACGCCGCCAGGATACGTCTTGTTCAACTGACGAAGAGAAAGCGCATTCATGCTGAATTGAACCGGATTGAAGAGTCGCTGGAACGCGACTGAAAGACGTGGAGGCTAGCCCCTTTTGCCGTGTCGGTGCAAGGGAAGTGAGCGGCGGGTTCATTGGACAGTTTTGCGCCTGGCGGCGTAAACTCATCGCTTGAAACAGTGGACGGGAGGGCTTCCGCGGAACCCTCCCGTTTTTGCGAGCAGATGGGGTACAGGCGTGACTCAATTGGCGATTCTGGGGCTGGAAGACGGCTCGATTTTCAGGGGGGCGGCACTGGGTGCCAGCGGCCAGACGGTAGGCGAGGTCTGCTTCAATACGGCGATGACCGGCTATCAGGAGATCTGCACCGACCCCTCCTATTACGGGCAGATGGTGACGCTGACCTATCCGCATATTGGTAACACCGGCGCGACGCCCCTCGACGAAGAGGCCGATGGTCCCCAGCTCGCCGGACTGATCATTCGCGACGCACCGGTGCGCATGAGCAACTGGCGGGCACGGCTTTCTCTGCCCGACTATCTGGCCGAGCATGGCGTAGTGGGGATCAGTGATATTGATACCCGGCGCCTGACGCGGCTGCTTCGTGAAAAGGGCGCACAGAACGGCTGCATCATCGCCGGCGATGATGCCGATCCGACGACAGCGATCGCGGCGGCACAGGCCCACCCCTCGCTGACGGGGCGCGATCTCGTCCAGTCCGTGACGACCGCTGAGTCCTACACATGGCGGATTGGGACCTGGTCGCTGGGACGACAGGAGCAGGAGGGCGCGCCCCACAATGACGCCGACCTGCGCTGGCATGTGGTGGCCTACGACTTCGGTATCAAACGCAATATCCTCCGGCGCCTCGTCGACAGCGGCTGCCGGGTGACGGTGGTTCCGGCCATGACCCCGCCGGATGAAGTCCTGGCGCTAGAGCCGGATGGGGTCTTCCTCTCCAACGGTCCGGGTGATCCGGAACCCCTGGACTATGCGATCGATGCGACACGGCGCTTTCTGGCGGCCGGCATGCCGGTGTTCGGCATCTGTCTGGGCCACCAGCTGCTGGGGCTCGCTGCCGGGGCGGCCAGCCTGAAAATGAAGTTTGGTCATCACGGCGCGAACCACCCGGTGGTTGATGCCGATGCCAACCGCGTCATGATATCGAGTCAGAATCATGGCTTCGCAATCGACGCCGATTCCTTGCCGGAGAACGTACGGGTGATCAACCGCTCACTGTTCGATGGCAGTCTTCAGGGTATTGAGTTGACCGATACCCCTGCCTTCAGCTTCCAGGGTCATCCGGAAGCCAGCCCCGGGCCGCATGATGTCGCGCCGCTGTTTGCCCGCTTCGTTGATCTGATGGCCGCCCGCCAGGCGGCCCGTTCCACCAGGTAGTAATCCCCCTATGCCCAAGCGTACCGACATTGAAAGCATCCTGATCATCGGTGCCGGACCGATCGTTATCGGTCAGGCCTGCGAGTTTGACTATTCCGGTGCCCAAGCCTGTAAGGCCCTGCGCGAGGAGGGTTACCGCGTCATTCTGGTCAACTCCAATCCGGCGACGATCATGACGGATCCGGAGATGGCCGATGCGGTCTACATCGAGCCCATCCAGCCGCAGGTGGTTGCCAGCATCATCCGGCGCGAGCAGCCGGACGCCGTGCTACCCACCATGGGCGGGCAGACCGCGCTCAACTGCGCGCTCGAACTCGACCGCCGGGGTGTGCTCACCGAGCACGGCGTTGAAATGATCGGTGCCACCCAGTCGGCGATCGACATGGCGGAAGATCGCGAGGCTTTCCGTCAGGCCATGGCGCGGATTGACCTGGATACGCCTGCGGCGCGTATCGCGCACAGTATGGAGGACGCCAACGAGGCGCAGCGGGCAGTCGGGTTTCCGACCATCATCCGGCCCTCGTTCACTCTCGGAGGGAGTGGCGGCGGTATCGCCTATAATGCCGACGAGTTCGCGGAAATCTGTGAGCGGGGGCTCGACCTGTCGCCGACCAATGAGCTGTTGATCGAGGAGTCGGTGCTCGGCTGGAAGGAATTCGAGATGGAGGTGGTACGCGATCACAGCGACAACGCCATCATCATCTGCGCGATCGAGAACCTCGATCCGATGGGTGTCCATACCGGCGATTCGATTACCGTCGCACCGGCTCAGACGCTCACCGACAAGGAATACCAGATCATGCGCGACGCCTCGCTGGCGGTGTTGCGTGAGATCGGTGTCGAGACCGGCGGTTCCAACGTTCAATTCGCGGTCAATCCGGAGGACGGCCGGCTGGTGGTGATCGAGATGAACCCGCGGGTCTCGCGCTCCTCCGCGCTGGCATCAAAAGCGACAGGCTTCCCGATAGCGAAAGTAGCCGCCAAGCTCGCGGTCGGGTACTCGCTCGACGAGCTGCGTAACGAGATCACGGGCGGACGCACGCCGGCCTCATTCGAGCCGAGCATTGACTACGTGGTCACCAAGATCCCGCGGTTTACCTTTGAGAAATTCATGCGCACCAAGCCCGTGCTGACGACACAGATGAAGTCAGTGGGCGAGGTCATGGCGATGGGGCGGAATTTCCAGGAGTCCCTCCAGAAGGCGCTGCGAGGTCTGGAAAACGGCCTCGAGGGGCTGGATCCGCGCGTGCCGCCCGGTGCCGGCGCACTCGAGCGTGTGATCCAGGAGGTCCGCCAGCCCGGGCCCGAGCGATTACTCTGGGTGGCAGACGGATTCCGCGCCGGGCTCGACCTCGAGCAGCTGTTCGCGCACACGTGGATCGATCCGTGGTTTCTCGCCCAGATCGGTGATTTGATCGAGCGCGAGGGTCAGCTCGAAGGACTGGATCTGGGTGCGGTTGGGGCCGACGCGATGCGACGGCTCAAGCGCAGCGGTTTTTCCGATGCACGGCTCGCGCGTCTGCTCGGCAATCCGGAGAAGGCCGTCCGCGAACGCCGCCACGAGCTTAATGTGCGGCCGGTCTATAAGCGGGTGGATTCCTGCGCGGCGGAGTTTGCGACGGCCACCGCGTATCTCTACTCGAGCTACGATGAGGAGAATGAGGCGGACCCGAGCGATCGCCAGAAAATCATGATCCTGGGCGGCGGACCCAACCGGATCGGGCAGGGCATCGAATTCGATTACTGCTGCGTGCATGCCGCCCTCGCACTGCGTGAGGACGGTTACGAGACCATCATGGTCAACTGCAATCCAGAAACGGTCTCCACCGACTATGACACCTCCGACCGGCTGTATTTCGAGCCGCTGACCCTCGAGGACGTGCTTGAGATCGTCGAGATTGAGCAGCCGACGGGTATTGTCATCCAGTATGGCGGTCAGACGCCGCTCAAGCTGGCCCGCGATCTGGAAGCCTGTGGCGCGCCGATTGTCGGGACAACGCCGAACTGCATCGATCTTGCAGAGGATCGCGAGCGCTTTCAGGGGCTGATCAATGCCGCAGGGCTCCAGCAGCCGCCGAACCGCACCGCGAGCAGCGCCGACGAGGCGTTCCGGCTTGCCGGAGAGATTGGCTATCCGCTGGTGGTGCGGCCCTCTTACGTGCTCGGTGGCCGGGCGATGGAAATCGTCTATCAGGAATCCGAACTGGCGCAGTACATGAACGAAGCGGTTCGTGTGTCCAATGAGTCACCGGTCCTGCTCGATCGCTTCCTGGACGACGCCATCGAGGTTGATGTCGATGCAATCTGTGATGGTGAGGATGTGCTGATCGGCGGCGTGATGGAGCATATCGAACAGGCGGGTGTGCACTCCGGTGACTCCGCCTGCTCGCTGCCGCCGTACAGCCTCGCGCCACAGGTCGTCGATCGGCTGCGTGAGCAGATGCGCGAGATGGCGCTGCGGCTCAATGTCGTCGGGCTGATGAATGCCCAATTCGCCGTCAAGGGTGATGAGGTCTACGTCCTCGAGGTCAATCCGCGTGCCTCCCGTACCGTGCCGTTCGTCTCCAAGGCGACAGGCCTGCCGCTCGCCAAGATTGCGGCCCGCTGCATGGTGGGAAGGACACTGGCTGATCAGGGCTGTACGCGGGAGCGGGTGCCGCCGATCTATTCCGTGAAAGAAGCGGTTTTCCCATTCATTAAATTCCCGGGGGTGGATCCCATTCTCGGCCCGGAAATGAAATCCACCGGCGAGGTGATGGGTATCGGGCCGGTGTTCGGCGAGGCATACGCCAAGTCGCAACACGCTGCCGGTGTTGAGCTGCCGCGAAGCGGCCGGGTCTTCATCAGTGTGCGGGATGCCGACAAGCCAGTGATCGCGCCCATCGCCCGCGATCTGGCACGCAAGGGATTCGGGTTGGTGGCAACCCACGGGACGGCAGAAGTGCTCGAGGATGCCGGGATCGAGTGCGAGCGCATCAACAAGGTCGCCGAAGGTCGACCGCATATCGTTGATGCGATCAAAAATGGCGGTATCCAGTTGATCATCAATACCACCGAGGGCCGTCAGGCGATCGCTGATTCATTCTCGATCCGCCGTGAGGCCCTGCAGCATAAGGTCTGCTATACAACCACGATTGCCGGTGCCCGGGCGACCGGTCAGGCGCTCGGCTATCTCGAATCCGATGACGTGCGTTCACTCCAGGATCTGCACAAGGAGGCCAGAACATGAGTAAAACCCCGCTGACCGTGCGCGGTGCGGAAAAGCTTCGCGACGAGCTCAATCGGCTCAAGACCGAAGAGCGCCCGCGGGTGATCAATGCGATCTCTGAGGCACGCGCACACGGTGATCTCAAGGAGAACGCGGAATACCATGCGGCGCGTGAACAACAGGCCTTCATCGAGGGGCGCATCGCCGAGATCGAGGGCAAGCTCTCGAACGCGCAGGTGATCGATGTGACCGCGTTGCCGGCGAACGGCAAGGTTGTGTTCGGCGTGACGGTGGCGCTCGCCGACGAGGAAGACGGTTCGGAGAAGACCTATCAGATCGTTGGCGAGGATGAGGCGGATATCAAGAACGCTCGGATCTCGGTCCAGTCGCCGATTGCCCGCGCGCTGATCGGTAAGGAAGAGGGCGATGTCGTCGATGTCCAGACACCGGGAGGGCACCGGGCCTATGAAATCGTCGAGGTCCGATACGAATAACAGCCTCGATCGGCTCGATGCGGTCAAGCTCGAGCTTGCAGTGGTGATCGGTCTGGTGATTGGGGCGCTCGTAGTGGTCTGGCGGGTGGAAATGAGTCACTGGGCGGATCTGGGATTGCTCGCGCTGACTGGGTTCGGCGCGGGTGGCTGGGTTGCCTGGCGGACCCGCATTATCCTTCGGGATCATCACGATGGCACGTAGCAGTGGCAGCCGGCGCTGGCTGGATGAGCATTTCAGCGACCCGTACGTGCGTGAAGCACAGCGCCGGGGGCTGCGCTCCCGTGCGGCCTTCAAACTCGAAGAAATCGACCGCCGCGACCAGCTGCTCGCACCCGGGCAGTGTGTGGTGGACCTTGGCGCGGCGCCTGGGGGTTGGAGCGAATACGCTGTTCACCGAGTCGGTCCATCGGGTCGGGTGATCGCCATTGATCTGCTGGAGATGACGCCGCCACCGGGCGTGGTCTTCGTTCAGGGTGACTTCGGTGCTGACGACGGGCTGGCCGCGCTCGATGAAGCACTCGCCGACTGCGCGGTCGACCTTGTACTTTCCGATATGGCCCCCAACTTCTCTGGACACAAGGCGATTGATCAGCCCCGCGCGATGCGACTCGCCGAGCTAGCGCTGGATTTCTGTGAGGATCGTCTGAAACCTGGCGGCGGGATGCTGGTCAAAACGTTTCAGGGGCAGGGTTTTGATGAATTGCTTGCGGCGATGCGCCAGTGCTTTCACCGGGTGCAGAGCCGCAAACCGCCCGCCTCGCGCGGCCGGAGCCGGGAAATCTACCTGCTGGCCCGTGGCTTCCGGGCAGTGTAGGCTGCAGAAATAATCGATGTATAGAGGTGAGCCGTCTTGAACGACATGGCAAAGAATTTGCTCCTCTGGGTGGTCATCGCCGTTGTGCTGATGTCCGTCTTCAGCAATTTCCAGAATCAGGGCACGACCGCTCAGGAAGTTCCGTATTCTCAGTTCCTCACTGAGGTCGAGAATGATCGGGTCGACTCGGTCACGATGAAAGGGCCGGTCGTTCGTGGAACGCGCTCGGATGGGTCCAACTTCACGACCTATAACCCCGAGACCGATAACAGCGCGCTGGTCGGCCAGCTCATGGACAGCGGGGTGAATATCCGCGCTGAAGAGCCGGAAGGTCAGAGCATGCTGCTGCAGATCCTGATCTCATGGTTCCCCTTCCTCCTCCTTATCGGCGTGTGGATCTACTTCATGCGGCAGATGCAGGGCGGCGGTGGCGGCCGCGGTGCCATGTCGTTCGGCAAGAGCCGGGCGAAGATGATGTCTGAGGAGCAGGTTAAGGTGACGTTCAAGGACGTCGCCGGCGTCGAGGAGGCCAAGCAGGATGTGGTCGAGCTGGTGGAGTTCCTCAGCGACCCGTCCAAGTTCCAGCGGCTCGGCGGCAATATTCCCCGCGGCGTCATGATGGTGGGGCCACCGGGCACGGGTAAGACATTGCTCGCGAAGGCGATCGCCGGCGAGGCGAAGGTCCCGTTCTTCAGCATCTCTGGCTCCGATTTCGTAGAGATGTTCGTGGGTGTCGGCGCCTCGCGGGTGCGCGACATGTTTGAGCAGGCTAAAAAGCAGGCGCCCTGCATCATCTTCATCGATGAGCTCGATGCGGTCGGTCGCCAGCGTGGTGCCGGCATGGGCGGTGGTAATGACGAGCGCGAACAGACGCTCAACCAGATGCTCGTCGAGATGGATGGCTTCGAGGGTAATGAGGGCGTTATCGTCATCGCCGCCACCAACCGGCCTGACGTGCTCGATCCGGCACTGCTTCGTCCCGGACGCTTTGACCGCCAGGTCGTCGTGCCGCTGCCGGATGTTCGCGGTCGCGAACAGATCCTGAGCGTGCACATGAATAAGACGCCGCTAGACGCTGATGTGAATGCCCGCACCATTGCCCGCGGCTGTCCCGGTTTCTCGGGCGCTGATCTGGCCAACCTCGTTAACGAGGCGGCGCTGTTTGCCGCTCGCCGCAATAAGCGTGTCGTCGACCAGAACGACTTCGAGGACGCGAAGGATAAGATCCTGATGGGTGCCGAGCGCAAATCGATGGTCATGACGGAAGACGAAAAGCGTCTCACCGCGTACCACGAGGCGGGGCATGCCATCGTCGGGCTCAACGTGCCGGATCACGATCCAGTGCATAAGGTGACCATCATCCCGCGCGGGCGTGCCCTTGGCGTGACGATGTTCCTGCCCGAGGAGGATCGCTACAGCTACACCAAGCAGCGGCTCAACAGCTCCATCTGTGGGCTGTTTGGCGGCCGTATTGCCGAGGAGCTCATCTTCGGGGCCGAGCGGGTCACCACTGGTGCCCAGAACGACATCGAACGGGTCACGGAAATCGCCCGCAACATGGTCACCAAGTGGGGGCTGTCCAATAAGATGGGGCCGCTCGCTTATGGCGAGGATGAAAGCAACAACGCCATGGGTCTGCCGATGGGGCAGAAGAACATTTCCGATGAGACCGCGCATTCCATCGACGAAGAGGTCCGCCGGATCGTCGAGGAGAACTACGCGGAGGCGACGCGCGTGCTCAAGGAAAACAGCGACACGCTGCATGCCATGGCCGATGCATTGATGAAATATGAAACCATCGATCGTGCCCAGATCGATGACATCATGAATGGCCGGCCGCCACGGCCTCCCAAGGAAAGTGGCGGACCGACCAGCACGCCCGCCAGTGGCGGAGCCGCAGATGCCAGTGGCGATGAAGCCGCGGACGACAGCGCTGGGGTGGGTAAACCCGCGAGCGAGCACTAGTCACCGATGGAGTCCAGTCTCGACTGCGGGGGGCGGATGCTGTCATTGCACCGCCCCCAGGTGATGGGCGTTCTTAATGTCACCCCCGATTCCTTCTCGGACGGGGGTCGTTTCGTTGGGGCATCGGCGGCCATCGAGCATGCGCAGGCCATGCAGGCCGCCGGGGCCGCCATTATCGATATCGGCGGCGAATCCACCCGGCCCGGTTCCACTGGCGTCTCCATTCAGGCAGAGCTTGACCGGGTCATTCCGGTGATCGAGGCGCTGAACGACAGCGTCGATCTGCCACTGTCCGTGGACACCTCCAAACCGGCGGTGATGGCGGCGTCTGCCAGGGCGGGGGCTGGGCTGATCAATGATGTCATGGCGCTGCGCCGGCCCGGCGCGCTGGAAGCGGCGCGGGACACAGGATTACCCGTGTGTCTGATGCACATGCAGGGGACGCCGGCCACCATGCAGGACAACCCTGTCTACGACGATGTGGTCGCCGAGGTTCGTGCTTTTCTCCAGGAACGACTCACTGCTGCCCAGGAGGCAGGTATCCCAGCGGGTAAGCTGTTGGTCGATCCCGGTTTTGGGTTTGGCAAGCGCGATCCGCATAATGCGAAGCTATTGGCGGAATTGCCGGCGATTGGTGAACTCGGTTTCCCGGTGCTGACCGGCCTATCCCGCAAGTCACTGGTGGGCCGAGTGCTGGGGCGGGCATTGCCCGACCGGCTCGCCGGCAGTATTGCCGCGGCGGCATTGGCCAGTTGGAAGGGGGCGGCAATCGTGCGCGCCCACGATGTCGCGGAAACCGTTGATGCGGTCAATTTGATGGAATATGTCCGGGCGCAGGGCGGGAGTGATTGATGACGCGGCGATACTTCGGAACGGACGGGATCCGCGGGCGGGTCGGTGAGCCACCAATCACCGCGGATTTCATGCTCAAGCTCGGCTGGGCGGCGGGTCGGATGATCAGTCAGCGCGAGGGCTCGGGCGAGGTCCTGATTGGAAAGGATACCCGGCTGTCGAACTATATGTTCGAGTCGGCGCTTGAGTCCGGACTGTCCGCCGCCGGTATCGATATCCGCCTGCTCGGTCCGATGCCGACACCCGGGATCGCTTATCTGACGCGCACGCTGGGGGCCAGTGCAGGCATCGTGATCAGTGCCTCGCACAACAGCCATCATGACAACGGCATCAAGTTCTTCTCCGGCGACGGATTCAAGCTCGATGACGAGGCCGAAAAGGCTATTGAGGCAAACATCGACCGACCGCTTGAAACGGTCGATTCCGCCGCGCTCGGCAAGGCGACCCGACTGATGGACGCCCCGGGGCGTTACATCGAGTTCTGTAAGGCATCCCTCCCGGCCGGGGTCGACCTCCGTGGCTGCAGACTTGTCGTGGATTGCGCGAATGGGGCGGCCTACCAGGTCGCACCTGCGGTATTCGAGGAGCTCGGCGCCACGGTCATCAAGCGTGGTACGCAGCCTGATGGCCTGAACATCAATGTCGGTTGTGGGTCGACGCAGCCTCGCGGACTCCAGCAGGCGGTGATCGAGCACAATGCCGACGCCGGAATCGCGCTGGATGGCGATGGCGATCGGGTCATTATGGTCGACCACCGCGGTGAGGTCCTCGATGGGGATCAGCTGCTGTGGATCATCGCCCGCAGCCGCTCCGCCCAGGGCACGCTGGCCGGCCCAGTGGTCGGAACACAGATGAGCAATCTCGGTCTCGAGCAGGCGCTGCAGTCCATGGGCGTCGCTTTCCACCGGGCGCGGGTCGGCGATCGTTACGTCCTGGAGATGCTCCTGGCCGAGCAGGGCGTGCTCGGCGGTGAGTCCTCCGGCCATATCGTCTGCCTTGATCGGACGACCACTGGCGACGGTACCGTTTCTGCGTTGCAGGTTCTCAGTGCGGCCATTGCCGCCGGTCGACCGCTCGCTGAACTGGCGGCGGGTATGACGCGGATGCCGCAGCACATGATCAACGTCCCCATCGCCCGCGCCAGTCGGCCGATGCGCGACAGCCGCATCACGGCTGCCGTCGAGACCCTTGAAACGCAACTGGGTGAGCGCGGGCGCGTGCTGTTGCGACCTTCCGGGACCGAGCCGGTGCTACGGGTCATGGTGGAGGGTGAGGATGCCGATCAGGTGCGGGCGCAGGCGCAGGCCCTGGCCGCGGAGGTCGAGGCGTTCTGCGGGGCACCCAATCACGCGGACGCCGAGGCGAATTGATTCCCCGTCGCTCCATGAGTAACCTCCGGGGTTTTTGAACAGGGGATTGTGATGCGGACGCCGCTGATCGCCGGTAACTGGAAGATGAACGGTCTGAGCGCCGACGCACGGACGCTGGCCGAGGCCGTCAGCGACGGGGTGCAGGCAACTGAGGGCGTGGAAACGGTGGTGTGCCCACCGTTCGTCCACTTGCCTCTGGTTCGGGCGGTATTGGGCAACCGCGTGGCGCTGGGCGCCCAGAACTGTGCCGATGCACCAACGGGCGCACGGACGGGCGAAGTATCGGCGTCGATGCTTGCTGATCTGGGTGTTGGCTATGTCATCCTTGGGCACTCGGAGCGGCGGCAGTATTACGGCGAGGACGAGGCGCTGATCGCCGCCCGCTATGCCGAGGCACTCGCACACGGCCTGCGGCCGATCCTCTGTGTCGGTGAGACGCTGGCGGAGCGCGAGGCGGATCGGACTGAGGCCGTGGTAGCGAACCAGCTCCATGGTGTGATCGACCGGCTTGATGCCGAAGTCGGTCTCGGTAATGGGGTGATTGCCTACGAACCGGTCTGGGCGATCGGCACCGGGCACACGGCGACAGCGCAGCAGGCCCAGGCGATGCACGCGTTCATCCGCCAGACGCTCGCCTTGCGTGATTCGTTGCTGGCGGAGCGGATGCAGCTCCTCTACGGTGGCAGCATGAAGGCCGCCAATGCAGCAGAGCTGCTGGCTGAGCCAGACATTGACGGTGGCCTCATCGGCGGCGCGTCGCTTAAACCGGATGATTTCGTGGCCATCTGTGCCGCGGCAGCGCGGGGCTGACCCCCGTAGAAAAACGGAATCGATTGACTGATGTACACGATTGTTCTGGCGATCCATCTCGGACTCGCACTGGTGTTGATTGGCGTTGTCCTGCTGCAGCACGGCAAGGGCGCGGATGCGGGCGCGGCCTTTGGCAGTGGCGCCTCCAATACCGTGTTCGGCGCGCGCGGCGCCGCCTCATTTCTCGGGCGGTTGACCGGTATCCTCGGGGTCGGGTTTTTCGCGACCAGCCTGACACTCGCCATCATGGCTGGCACGTTCAGCAGCGGTGGGAGCGTGGTCGACGGTTCGGACTCGGAAGCGCCGACGGTCACGGACAGTGCGCCTGCGCCTTCGAGCGGCGCCGCTGATGAGTCGGGTGACGCATCCGCGCCAGCGCCGGCGCCGGACTGAACCGACAGGTGTCCTCACACCAGCGCGGTCAGGCATCGCGCATTGCCGGAAGACGGCTGCGCTGGTAGTATTTCCCGTGTTGAAAGGCCACTGTGCCGCGGATGTGGTGGAAAAGGTAGACACGCTGTCTTGAGGGGGCAGTGGCGCAAGCCGTGCCGGTTCGAGTCCGGCCATCCGCACCATCTAGGTCCTACCCACGTTCTCCGACTGAAAGGTGGCATACGCCTATGATCGAGAGCTATCTGCCTGTCCTCGTTTTTATCGCGATCGCCATGGGGATTGGCATCGTGCCGCTCGCCGCAGGCTTTATCCTCGCACCCAGGCGGCCTGACCACGACAAGCTGTCGCCCTACGAATGCGGGTTCGAGGCGTTCGAGGATTCGCGCATGCAGTTTGACGTGCGCTATTACCTCGTCGCGATACTGTTCATTATCTTTGACCTGGAGATCGCTTTTCTCTTCCCCTGGGCCATCGTGCTCGATGAGATCGGGTTGTTCGGCTACGGGGCGATGGCGATATTCATCGGCGTTCTGCTGGTCGGTTTCCTCTACGAATGGAAGAAGGGGGCTCTGGAATGGGAATAGAAGGTGCTCTCGATAAGGGCTTTGTAACGACGTCCGCCGACAAGCTCATCAACTGGGCCCGGACAGGCTCGCTCTGGCCGATGACCTTCGGTCTGGCCTGTTGTGCGGTGGAAATGATGCACGCTGGAGCGGCGCGCTACGACATGGATCGCCTTGGGTTGATCTTCCGGCCTTCACCGCGCCAGTCGGACGTGATGATCGTCGCCGGGACGCTGGTCAACAAGATGGCGCCCGCCCTTCGGCGTGTCTACGATCAGATGCCTGACCCGAAATGGGTCATCTCCATGGGGTCCTGCGCGAACGGCGGCGGTTATTACCACTACTCGTACTCAGTCACGCGGGGCTGTGACCGGATTGTACCGGTGGACATCTACGTGCCGGGGTGTCCCCCGACCGCTGAAGCCCTGCTCTATGGAGTGGTGCAGCTGCAGAACAAGATCCACCGCACCAATACGATTGCACGCTAGGGAGAGACGCCATGGCTTCGACGGCGGAAAAGGTTCTCGACAGAGCGCGGGCGTCGCTCGGCGAATGGGTGGTTGCGAGCCGCTGTGAGTATGGCGAGGCCGAGGTCGAAGTTGCGCCATCCAATCTGTACGCGGCCATGCAGCGTCTGCGTGACGATTCCTCGCTCGCTTTCAGCCAGCTGCTAGATATTGCGGGCGTCGATTATGCCGCCTATGGGCAGGATGAGTGGATCACGGAAGATGCCACCAGCACCGGCTTCAGTCGCGGCGTTGATGGCTTCAGTACCGGTCGGCTGGGTCTGACTGGCATCTATGGGATACAGCCGGTGCAGGAGAGCACCGGACGACGCTTTGCCGCGGTCTACCACCTTCTGTCGGTCGAATATAACCACCGCCTGCGCGTGCGCTGTTTTGCCGCGGATGACGATCTGCCAATGCTGGATTCGATCGTACCCCTGTGGGCTTCGGCAAACTGGCAGGAGCGCGAGTCGTTTGATCTGTTCGGGATTATTTTCAACGGTCATCCGGACCTGCGTCGCATCCTCACCGATTACGGATTCGTCGGTCATCCGTTCCGCAAGGATTTCCCGCTGATCGGCAATGTCGAAGTACGGTACGACGAAAATCGGGGTCGGGTGGTCTATGAGCCGGTCTCCATCGAGCCGCGGGTGCTGGTGCCAAGAGTGATCCGGGACGATAACCGCTACGCCGACCCCTCCAAGCAGGAGGCATCCGATGCCTGAGATCAGTAGCTATACCGTCAACTTCGGTCCACAGCATCCGGCGGCGCATGGCGTTCTGCGCCTGGTGCTGGAGATGGATGGTGAGGTCGTGCGGCACGCCGATCCCCATATTGGGTTGCTCCATCGGGCAACGGAAAAGCTCGCCGAGACCAAGCCGTTCAATCAGAGCATCGGTTACATGGACCGGCTCGACTACGTGTCGATGATGTGCAACGAGCACGCCTACGTACTGGCCATCGAAAAGCTCCTCGGCATCAGGCCGCCGGAGCGGGCGCAGTACATCCGTGTGATGTTCGACGAGATTACGCGCATTCTCAATCACCTGCTCTGGATCGGCGCCCATGGGCTCGACGTCGGTGCGATGACCGTCTTCCTCTACGCCTTCAAGGAGCGTGAGGAGCTGATGGACCTCTATGAGGCGGTCAGCGGAACGCGCATGCACGCCACGTATTACCGGCCGGGCGGTGTCTATCGTGATCTCCCCGACCGTATGCCCAAGTACCGGGATTCTGAGTACCGCAGCGAGAAGGATCTCAAGCGCATGAATGCTGACCGGCAGGGCAGCATGCTCGATTTCATCGATGCGTTCTGTGACCGTTTCTCGGGGACGATCGACGAGCTTGAAACCCTGCTGACGGATAATCGCATCTGGAAGCAGCGCCTGGTCGATGTCGCCGTGGTGTCCCCCGAGCGGGCCCTGCAACTCGGCTTTACCGGGCCGATGCTGCGCGGTTCGGGCGTTGAATGGGACCTGCGCCGCAAGCAGCCCTACGAGGTCTATGACCGCATGGATTTCGAGATTCCGGTCGGGACCAATGGCGACTGTTACGACCGCTATCTGGTCCGGATGGAGGAGCTGCGCCAGTCAGTGCGGATCATCCGTCAATGTTCGGATTGGCTGCGCCGCAATGAGGGGCCGGTGATCCTGGGGGACCACAAGGTCGTCCCGCCCAGCCGTGAAGAGATGAAAGACGACATGGAGTCACTCATTCATCACTTCAAGCTCTTCACCGAGGGGTACTGCACGCCCGCCGGCGAGGTTTATGCCTCCGTCGAAGCGCCCAAGGGCGAGTTTGGCGCCTATATCGTGTCCGACGGCGCCAATAAACCCTATCGGCTCAAACTGCGCGCGCCCGGCTTTGCCCACATGTCCGCGATGGATGAGATGGTGAGTGGCCATATGCTGGCGGATGTGGTGACCGTCATGGGGACTATGGATATCGTTTTCGGAGAGGTGGATCGGTGAGCAGTACCGAAGAGTCGATCGAGACCGGGCTGACGGATGCCGAGCGCGAGGAGATCGAGCGCTGGGCCGGGCAGTTTCCGGATACGCCGGCAGGCCGCCGGTCGGCAGTGATCCCTGCCCTGCATATCGTGCAGCACAACAGCGGTTGGCTGTCGCGGGCACGAATGGACGCTGTCGCAGACCACCTGGGTATGCCGCCGGCACGGGTCTACGAGGTGGCGACATTCTACGGGATGTTTGAGGTCGAACCTGGTGGCCGTCACCGGGTCAATATATGTACCAACATTTCGTGCATGCTTCGGGGGTCGGACGAGATTGTCGAGTATGTGGAGAAAAAGCTGGGCATCAGTCTGGGTGAAACGACGAGTGATGGCCGCATCACGCTCAAGCGCGAGGAGGAGTGTCTGGCTGCCTGCCGGGGCGCGCCCATGATGCTCGTGGACGAGGCTTTTCACACCGATCTGACCCCGGAGAAAATCGACCGAATTCTCGACGACCTGGAGTAGTCATGACCAACGTCTGCTACACGACACTGCAATTCGACGAGCCCTGGACGCTCGAGAGCTACCGGGCAGTCGGTGGCTATCAGGCGCTTGAGAAGGTGCTTCGCGACGGGATGAGTCAGGAAGACATCATCGAAACGGTGAAGTCGGCCAACCTGCGCGGGCGCGGAGGCGCTGGATTTCCGGCGGGCATCAAATGGAGCTTCATGCCCCGCAATGCCCCGGGCGCGAAATACCTGCTGGTCAATTCGGACGAGTCCGAGCCCGGTACCTGCAAGGATCGTGACATCCTGCGCTACAACCCCCACGCCCTGATCGAGGGGATGATCATCGCGGGTTATGCCATGGGTGCGGAGATTGGCTACAACTACATGCGCGGCGAGTTCATCAAAGAGCCCAACGTGCGTATGGAGCAGGCCGTCCGCGAGGCCCGTGAGGCGGGCTATCTGGGCCGCGACATCATGGGGTCCGGAGTCAGCTTCGAGGTCTACAACTATGTCGGCGCCGGGGCTTACATCTGCGGTGAAGAGTCGGCCCTGATGGAATCGATCGAGGGCAAGAAGGGGATGCCGCGCAACAAGCCGCCATTCCCCGCGCAGTCGGGTATCTACGGACGCCCGACGACCATCAACAACACCGAGACCATCGCCTCGGTCCCCGCGATCATCCGCAATGGCGCTGACTGGTTCCTCGAGCTCGGTAAGCCCAACAATGGGGGCGTGAAGATATTTTCCGTATCAGGCCATGTGGAGAAGCCGGGTAACTTCGAGGTTCCGCTGGGCACGCCATTCCGTGATCTGCTGGAGATGGCCGGCGGCGTGTGGAAGGGACGTCGCCTCAAGGCGGTGATTCCCGGTGGCTCGTCGATGCCGATGATCCCCGGTGACCAGATGATGGATCTGACCATGGACTACGACGCGCTGATGGAAGCCGGTTCAGCACTCGGGTCAGGCGGTGTCGTTGTGATGGACGAGACCACGGACATGGTTCGGGCGCTACTCTGCATCAGCCGCTTCTACTACGCCGAATCCTGCGGGCAGTGTACGCCATGTCGCGAAGGCACTGGCTGGATGTATCGGGTCATCAAGCGGATCTATGAGGGCAACGGGCGCCCGGAGGATCTCGAGCTGCTGGACTCCGCGGCTGGTCAGATCGCCGGGCATACGATCTGCGCCTTTGGTGAGGCGTCGGCCTGGCCGGTTCAGGGCGTGCTCAAACACTGGCGTCATGAATTCGAGCACTACATCGAGCACAAGCGATCCATCGTCGAGGCCGCCGCATGAGCGCAGAAGTCAAGACACAGAACCCGGAGACGGTCAGTCTCACCATCGATGGGCAGTCGATCGAGGCACCCAAGGGCGCATCGCTGATCTCGGTGGCCGATGAGCACGGGATTGATATCCCGCGCTTTTGCTATCACAGCAAGCTCTCGGCGCCGGCGAACTGCCGGATGTGCCTGGTCGATATCGAGATGAACGGTCGGCCGGCACCGAAACCGCTGCCAGCCTGCATCACCACCGTGGCGGATGGCATGGTCGTGCAGACGACCTCTGAGCGGGCCCTGAAGGCCCAGCGCGGGGTCATGGAGTTTCTGCTCATCAATCACCCACTCGACTGCCCGATCTGTGATCAGGGCGGAGAGTGTGAGCTGCAGGATCTGGCGCTCGGCTACGGCCGGAGTGTGTCACGGTTCTCGGAGCGCAAGCGCGTGGTCGAGGACGAGGATCTGGGGCCATTGATCGCTACGGAGATGACGCGCTGCATCCACTGCACGCGCTGTGTCCGTTTCCTCGACGAGATCGCCGGCACCTCTGAGCTCGGTGCGATGTACCGCGGCGAGCACACCGAGATCGGAACACTGGTGGGCACCGGCGTTCACTCGGAGCTCTCCGGGAATATCATCGATCTCTGCCCGGTGGGGGCACTTACCTCCCAGCCCTATCGATACACCGCGCGTGCCTGGGAGATGCTCAGCCACGCCAGCATCGCGCCGCATGACTGTCTTGGCTCGAATATCGATCTCCATCAGGTCCGCGGTACCGTCAAGCGCGTCGTCCCCCGTGACAACGAGTCGGTCAACGAGTGCTGGATCAGCGATCGTGACCGGTTTTCGTACGAGGGTATCTACAGCGAGCAGCGCCTGACCGAGCCCCAGATCCGGGAAAACGGGGAGTGGCAGAGCGTCGACTGGCAGACAGCGATCGAAGCGGCCGCCAATGCGCTGCGTGATGTCGTCGGGCGGCATGGCGGCGAGGCACTCGGCTCGCTGGTCTCGCCGTCCTCGACGCTTGAGGAAATGTATCTTCTCGCACAGCTCACCCGTGCGCTCGGCAGTCACAACATTGACTGCCGGCTGCGGCGCGCCGATTTCCGCGACGGTGTGGAGCATGCAGGCTTTGCCGGACTGGAGACGGCGGTCGCCGATCTGGAAACACTTGACGCGGCACTCATCATCGGTGGTTATCCACGTCACGAGCAGCCGTTGATCAATCATCGACTGCGCAAGGCGGCGCGTGCCGGCGGGGATGTGATGGCCCTGAATCCCCGCGCCTTCGACTGGAATATCCCACTCGGTGTGGAGCATGTCGTGCCGTCGACGGAGATGCCGGTCGCCCTTGCGGCGGTGGCACGGGCGGTGGCCCGCCACAAGCGGATTGATGAGCCGGAAGACCTCGATCAGTGGCTTGGAGCGCGCGCGCCGGATGAGCAGGCGGAGCGGATCGCCAGTGCGCTCGTGGGTGACGGGCGTCGCGCACTGCTTCTGGGCGGACTGGCCGACAGCCATCCGGCTGGAGCCGAGTTGCGCTATCTCGCCGGTGTCATCGCGCGTCTGACGGGTGCCGATTATGGCGAGCTGACACCGGGTGCGAACACCGCGGGTGGCTGGCTCGCGGGTGCGGTCCCCAATCGTCGCGCCGATGGTCAGGCCACCAATGGCCTGGATCGGGCGGCGATGCTGTCCTCGCCGCGATCGGGCTATGTGTTGCTCAACGTCGAGCCGGAACACGATTTCTTCGACGGTGCCGAAGCGATCCAGGCGCTGGCTGCCAGCGAGACGCTGGTCGCCATGTCGGCCTATGATTCGCCGGCCCTGCGGGCTCATGCGGATGTGCTGCTTCCGGTGGCCACACTGGGCGAGACGGCGGGCACGCTGATCAATGCCGAGGGGCGCTGGCAGACCTTCGCGGGCGTTGGTTACCCACAGGGTGACGCGCGTCCGGCATGGCGGTTGCTACGGGTTCTGGCCAACGTCCTCGAGCTCGACGGGTTCGAGTACCAGGCCCCCGATGAGATTCATCGCGAGGTGCAGGCGCTGGCGGCAGGATCGGGTGTGGCGCGGCCATCAGTGGCGGTGACGGCCAGTGCACCGGCGGTCGATGGTCTGACCCGGATTGGTTATCCCGCCATGTTCGGAGTCGACGCGCTCACGCGTCATGCTGAATCCCTTCAGCAGACCGACCATGCGGCGGCCGCGTCGGCGGTCCTGAATCCGGCGGATGCCCGGCGGCTGGGGGTCGCGTCGGCGGATACGGTCGCAGTCCAGCAGGGCGGCGACCGGCGGACGCTACCGCTGTCGGTCAGTGATGACATTCCCGTTGGCAGCGTCTGGATACCAGCGGGTGTTGAGGGAAGTGAAGGCCTGGGTGCGCTGATGGGGCCGATTGAGGTGGCCGCAGCCGGAGCCGGCGAATGAACGCACTCATCGAGCTCAGCTGGATTACGGCCAAGATCGTGGCGCTGATCGTGCCGCTGTTCCTGGCCGTTGCCTACATGACCTATGCCGAGCGCAAGGTCATCAGCTCCATGCAGCTGCGGCGGGGTCCCAACAGAGTCGGTTGGCACGGGCTTTTGCAACCCTTCGCGGATGCGCTCAAGCTGCTCATGAAAGAGGTGGTGTTACCACAGAACGCCAACCGCTTCCTGTTCGTGCTCGCGCCGATGCTCTCGATCATGCCGGCGCTGGCCGCGTGGGCGGTGCTGCCGCTGTCAGAAGGGATGGTCATCGCCGACGTCAATGCGGGGCTGCTCTATGTCCTCGCGATGACCTCCATGGGCGTGTACGGGATCATCCTTGCCGGCTGGGCGTCCAACTCGAAATACGCGCTCCTCGGGGCGCTACGGGCGGGTGCGCAGGTGGTCTCCTACGAGATTGCAATGGGCTTTGCGCTGGTCGGCGTCCTGATGGCGGCCGGCAGCCTGAATATGGGCGATATCATCCGCGCCCAGGAAGGGCCGATCTGGAACTGGTTCTGGTTACCCCTTCTGCCTCTCTTCATTGTCTACTGGATCTCGGGCGTGGCGGAGACCAACCGCCTGCCATTCGACGTCGCCGAGGGTGAGTCGGAAATCGTCGCCGGCTTCCATGTCGAGTATTCGGGCATGGCATTCGCAATCTTTTTCCTTGCCGAATATGCGAACATGATTCTGATATCGGGTCTGGCGGCGATCATGTTCCTCGGTGGCTGGTACTCACCATTCGACGGGCTGCCGTTACTGGGACCGCTTTTCAGCTGGGTGCCGGGTCTGGTCTGGTTCCTGCTCAAGGTCTGTCTGTTCCTGTTCCTCTACATCTGGTTCAGGGGAACATTCCCGCGGTATCGCTATGACCAGATCATGCGGCTGGGCTGGAAGGTGCTCATACCGGTCACGGTGGTGTGGCTGATCGTGGTGGCAGGGCTCAGTCTGGGTGAAGTCGGCCCATGGTTTTCATAGGTAGGTAGTCAGAAATGCAGTCAGTCAGGGAATTCTTCGGGACTTTCATGCTCACCGAGCTGTTGAAGGGGATGCGGCTGACCGGCCGGAACCTCTTCGAGGCCAAGTACACGCTCGAGTATCCTGAGGAGAAGGCGCCGAAGTCACCGCGCTTCCGCGGGCTTCATGCGCTGCGTCGCTATCCCAATGGTGAAGAGCGGTGCATCGCCTGTAAGCTTTGCGAGGCGGTATGCCCGGCGCTCGCCATTACGATCGATTCCGAGGAGCGTGAGGACGGCACGCGGCGCACGACTCGTTACGATATCGACCTTTTCAAGTGCATTTACTGTGGCTTCTGCGAAGAGTCATGCCCGGTCGATTCCATCGTCGAGACGCGGCTTCACGAATATCATTTTGAAGAGCGCGGTGAGCAGATCATGCACAAGGAAGATCTGCTCGCGGTTGGCGATAAATATGAGGCTCAGCTGTTCGAAGATCGCGCAGCGGACGCACCATACCGGTAAGCCTCAGGGGGGTCGGGGCACGACGTGATAGAAAAAGGCATATTCTATTTCTTTGCAGCGGTGCTGCTGCTCGCGGCTACGCTGGTCGTGACCGCGCGTAACCCGGTTCACTCCGCGCTGTCGCTGGTGCTGGCGTTCTTCAGTAGCGCCGCGCTATGGCTACTGGTCGAAGCGGAGTTCCTTGGTATCGCCCTGGTGCTCGTCTACGTGGGCGCTGTCATGGTGCTGTTCCTGTTCGTGGTCATGATGCTCGATATCAATCTATCGATCCTGCGCGAGGGATTTGCCCGTTATCTGCCCATTGGCGCACTGGTGGGACTGGTCATGCTCCTCCAGATGCTGCTCGTCATTGGCGCCGGCGTGGTCGATATTGGAGAGGGGGTGCCGGAGGCGGCCGCGACAGCGGCTGAGAGCAACAATATCCGATTGCTTGGCAGCGTCCTGTACACGGTCTACGTGTATCCGTTCGAGCTTGCAGCGCTGGTGTTGCTCCTCGCGATCATTGCCGCAATCATGCTCACCCATCGCCGACGTGGCGACACGAAACATCAGGATATCTCCTCGCAGGTCCGCACGCAGAAATCCGACCGGCTGCGGATGGTGCGTATGCGAAGCGAACGCGACACCGACTCATAACAACAACCGGGGCACACATGTTAGCGCTTTCCGACTATCTGGTCCTCAGCGCATTGCTGTTTTCAATTGGCATGGCGGGCATCTTCCTTAACCGGAAGAACGCCATTGTACTGCTGATGTCGATCGAGCTGATCCTGCTCGCTGTCAACTTCAACTTCATCGCCTTTTCGCACTTCCTCGGTGATATTCACGGACAGGTATTCGTGTTCTTCATCCTCACGGTTGCTGCGGCCGAGTCGGCGATCGGGCTGGCGATTCTCGTGGTGCTGTTCCGCAACCGGGACACCATCAACGTCGCCGATCTGGACAGCATGCGGGGTTAGGCAATGAAGTCGCTCTATCTGATTATCGTGCTTGCGCCTCTGCTCGGGGCTGTCGTTGCCGGGTTGGCCGGTGGCCGAATCGGGTGGGTCAATGCCCATCGGGTGACCGTGGGTGCCGTTGGCCTGTCCGCACTGCTCTCCCTGATCGTGCTCTACCAGCATGTCTGGGGGGGTGCCGCCGTGTTCAACGAGACAATCTATCAATGGGCGCTGGTCGGTAGCCTGAACCTGGAGGTCGGTTTTCTCGTCGATCGCCTGACCGCATTGATGATGGTGATCGTTACGTCCGTCTCGTTCGCGGTCCATGTCTACACGATCGGCTACATGTATGACGATCCCGGCTACCAACGGTTTTTCAGCTACATCAATCTGTTCACGTTTGCCATGCTCACCCTCGTCATGGCGAATAATTTCCTCCAGCTGTTCTTCGGCTGGGAAGCCGTCGGCCTCGTCTCCTATCTCCTGATCGGATTCTGGTATCACAAGGAAACGGCAATCTTCGCCAATCTCAAGGCGTTCCTGGTCAACCGTGTCGGTGATTTCGGCTTCCTGCTCGGTATCGCCGCGGTGCTGGCCTATTACGGCAGTCTTGATTACTCAGCCGTGTTCACGGCAGCCGCCTCGGCGCCTGAGCAGACCATGCATCTGTTCGGTAATGAGGCGCTTGTGGCCACCGTGGTGGCGATCCTGATGTTCATCGGCGCGATGGGTAAATCGGCGCAGGTCCCGCTTCATGTCTGGCTGCCCGACTCAATGGAAGGCCCGACGCCGATCTCCGCGCTGATCCACGCCGCTACGATGGTGACCGCGGGTGTCTTTCTCGTCGCCCGGCTCTCACCGCTGTTCGGGCTCTCTGAAGCAGCCCTTTCGGTCGTGCTGATACTCGGCGCGGTGACCGCGCTGTTCATGGGGCTGGTGGGGCTGGTGCAGACCGATATCAAACGCGTGATCGCGTACTCGACGCTCTCACAGCTTGGTTACATGTTTGTCGGGCTTGGTGCCTCCGCCTATGCCGCGGGCGTGTTCCATGTCATGACGCACGCTTTTTTCAAGGCGCTGCTGTTCCTCGGTGCCGGTGCGGTGATCGTGGCGCTCCATCACGAGCAGGATATGCGCCGCATGGGCAATCTACGGCGCTATCTGCCGGTCACCCACATCACGATGCTGCTGGGGACGCTGGCGCTCGTGGGAACGCCGTTTTTCTCGGGTTACTACTCCAAGGACGCGATTATCGAGGCTGTCCATCTTGCCGATCGGGCCGGCGCCGATTTCGCTTACTGGGCGGTCCTGTCAGGCGTGTTCATCACCGCGCTCTACAGCTTTCGGCTCTACTTTCTGGTTTTCTGGGGCGAGGAGCGGATCGATCCCCATGCCAAAGCGCATATGCAACACCTCCCGCGCTATGTTCTGCCAGTCATGGAGTGGCCGCTCGTGGTGCTGGCGATCCCGTCGGTCGTGCTTGGCTATTTCACCATCGAGCCAATGCTCTTTGGTGATTTCTTTGGCAATGCCATACAGGTCACGCCTGCCAATGATGTTCTGGCCGAAAAGGCGGAGAGCTTCCATGGCCCGTTCGCGTTCGGTCTGCATGCCGCCGTTAACCCCGCGTTCTGGTTGACTGTGGCTGGTGCGGTCACGGCGTGGTTCCTCTACATCATGCGACCGGGGCTGCTCCCCGCGATCAATACCCGGCTGTCCTGGGTCGTCCGTGTCCTGCAGCGCAAATATGGGTTCGATGACCTCTATAATGCCGGCTTCGCCGGCGGCGGGCGTCTGCTGGGGCGGGCGCTATGGCGGGGCGGTGATCAGGGCGTCATCGATGGCGTTCTGGTCAACGGTACGGCCCGTACGGTCGGCCGATTGGCAGCGGCGCTGCGCGGCGGGCAGTCGGGTTTTCTGTATCACTACGCGTTCGCGATGATTGTCGGGCTGCTGTTGCTGCTGACGGTTTTCGTGGGTAGCTGGCGGGGATGGTTCTAAGCATGTTGGGAGGTTGGCCGTTGCTGAGCCTGTTGATCTGGCTCCCGATCGTGGGCGGTGTCGGTGTCCTGCTGGCGGGGCGGGACAATGCGGATCGGGCCCGCTGGTCGGCACTCGCCGTCTCGGCGCTGACCCTGCTGCTCGGCGTCGCGCTCTGGTTCGGTTTCGAGGTCGGCGTTGCCGGCATGCAGTTCGTCGAGCGTGCCTCATGGATACAGGCGTTCGGGGTTGAGTACTACCTCGGCGTTGATGGCATATCGATGCCGCTCGTGGTGCTCACGGCATTCTCGACACTGCTGGTCGTGGTGGCCGCCTGGGATGTCGTGCGCTATAAGCCGGCCCAGTATCTGGCGGCGTTCCTGATCATGGAAGGCATCATGATCGGCGTCTTCAGTGCCCTCGATGCCATTCTGTTCTACGTCTTTTTCGAGGCGATGCTGATTCCGATGTTCCTCATCATCGGTATCTGGGGCGGACCGAATCGGATCTACGCCACCCTGAAGTTTTTCCTTTATACCTTCCTCGGATCAGTGATGATGCTGATCGCGCTCATCTATCTGCGCACCGAGGCTGGCAGTTTCGCTATTCCGGATCTCTATGGGCTGGCATTGCCGTTCACCACGCAGGTACTGGTCTTTCTGGCGTTTCTGGCGGCGTTCGCGGTCAAAGTGCCGATGTTCCCGGTCCACACCTGGCTGCCGGATGCCCACGTTGAGGCCCCCACCGGCGGCTCGGTGATCCTTGCCGCGATCACTCTGAAGATCGGAGGCTATGGATTCCTCCGCTTCAGTCTGCCGATCGTGCCAGAGGCCAGTATGGCACTGGACTGGCTGTTGATCTCGTTATCGTTGATCGCGGTGGTCTATATCGGCCTCGTGGCAATGGTGCAGGAGGATCTGAAAAAGCTCATCGCCTACTCGTCGATCGCGCACATGGGGTTCGTGACGCTGGCCTTTTTCCTGATCTTCCGGATCGTTGCCGCCAGTGGCAGCCGCGACGCGGCGCTGCTGGCGCTCGAGGGTGGTCTGGTGCAGATGATCTCGCATGGATTCGTGTCTGCGGCGATGTTCCTCTGCGTGGGCGTGCTCTATGACCGTATGCATACCCGGCGTATTGCCGACTATGGTGGCGTCGCCAATCGTATGCCCGTGTTCGCGGGGCTCTTCGTATTCTTTGCGATGGCCAATGCTGGCCTGCCGGGGACATCTGGCTTCGTGGGCGAGTTTATGGTCATCCTGGCGAGTTTCCAGGCTGGGTTCTGGTATGCCGCCATCGCCGGACTGACGCTTATCCTGGGGGCTGCTTACAGCCTCTGGATGATCAAGCGCGTTGTCTACGGCGAGGTCCGGAATGCTGAGGTCGACAAGCTCCGCGACGTGAATCCGCGCGAGCGTCTGCTGCTGGGCAGCCTGGTTGTGGTGGTGCTGTTGTTCGGGCTCTATCCCGCACCACTGATCAACGTGATGGCGCCCTCGCTGGATGCGCTCTTTGGCATTGTTGTGCCCACTCCCTAGTACGCTGGCCAGAGGACGATCATGAATTTCGAAATGCCCCAATTCGCGATGGCCGCCCCGGAGATCTGGTTGGGCGTCATGGTATGCGTCGTCCTGATCGCCGATCTGTTCGACCGCAGCCAGGAGAGCCGGGTCGCGTTCTTTCTCACGCAGGCGACGTTGCTCGTGGCCATCGGGCTGGCCGTGAATACGCACTGGGGCGTCGAGCGCTCGATTACCTTTAACGGCATGTATGTCAGCGACAGCCTTGCCGCGGTGCTTAAGATGACCGTGGCGGGCCTGTCGGTGGCGACGCTCGGTTACAGCAGGGACTACCTCCGCCAACGTGACCTGCTCAAGGGTGAATTCTATCTGCTCGCGTTGATGGCCAATCTGGGCATGTTCGTCATGGCCTCGGCGAGCAGCCTCCTGGTGCTCTATGTCGGCCTGGAGATGCTCTCGCTCAGCCTCTACGCAATGGTCGCCTTTGACCGGGATAGCCGCCTGGGTGCTGAGGCGGCGATGAAGTACTTCGTGTTGGGTGCGCTATCCTCAGGGATGATGCTCTACGGCATGTCAATGATCTACGGCGCATCCGGCAGCCTGCTCATCGACGAGATCGCCGCACAGGCCGCCACCGGCGATCACCTGCTGCTGATGGGATTTGGCATGACCTTCGCGCTGGTGGGGGTGGCATTCAAATTCGGGGCTGCGCCATTCCATATGTGGATACCGGATGTCTATCAGGGTGCGCCGACGGCCGCGACAGCATTTCTCGGTACGGCGCCGAAGGTCGCGGCACTGGCATTGTTCCTGCGGCTGCTCGTCGATGGGCTTGGCGATCTGCATGGCCAGTGGCAGGCGATGGCGATCATCCTGGCGGTTGGGTCACTGGCGATCGGTAACCTGTTCGCGCTCGTCCAGACCAATCTCAAGCGCATGCTCGCGTATTCGACCATTTCCCACATCGGTTTCCTGTTCCTCGGTCTGATCGCCGGGACCGAAGAGGGCTACGCCGCGGCGCTGTTCTACGCCATCAGCTACGGCATCATGGCAAGCGGTGCTTTCGGCATGATCATCCTGCTCTCGCACCGCGGCTTCGAGGCCGAGATGATCGACGATATGCGCGGGCTGAACGACCGCCACAGTGGCTTTGCGCTGGTGATGCTGCTGCTGATGTTCTCAATGGCGGGCATCCCCGGAACGGTCGGCTTCTACGCGAAGTGGCTGGTGCTTCAATCGCTCATCGACACGGGGATGGTCTGGTTGGCTGTGGTAGCGGTGCTGTTCGCGGTGATCGGCGCGTTCTACTACCTGCGCGTGCTCAAGGCGGTTTACTTTGACCGCCTCGACGCTCCGGCTCCGCTTGAGGCGCCGATGGGGCAGCGCGCGATCGTCGCCGTCAACGGCGGTGCGATCCTCGTGCTCGGCCTGTTCCCTGATCGTCTGATCGAAATCTGTCAGACCGCGTTGGGACTGTAAGCGGCCAGTGGGGACCGGCGCCGCCATCGTGCTGTTGATGATCGTCGCACTGATCGCGGCGAATCTGCCGTGGCTGAGCGATCGGATCGCGTTCTTTGCGGCGCCGCCGGCAAGGGGCAAGTCGGAGTGGATCCGGTGGGCCGAGTGGCTGGCGATGTTCGTGGTCGTGGGCTTGATCGCTGCCGGGCTGGAATATCGGACTCAGGGACAACTCCAGGTTCAGGGCTGGGAGTTCTGGGTCATCAACCTCGCGTTATTCGCGGTGCTGGCGCTGCCCGGGTTTATTTACTGCCACGACCTGCGACGCCGACTCCGGCGTCAGTATCGAAGACGCGAGTCTTGAAAAAATCCGGTAGGGCGTCTACCATTCTTTTTGTCGGTTGCGGGGTGGAGCAGTCCGGTAGCTCGTCGGGCTCATAACCCGAAGGTCGCAGGTTCAAATCCTGCCCCCGCTACCAATTAGGCATCTTCGAGAAGGCCGCTTGCGGCCTTTTTTTTTGCCGATGCCGTCAAGGCGGTAGTCGGTGTGAAAATGGGCCTCGGGCCCATTTTTTGTTCCGGGAAGGCCGGATACAACGAAACATGAAAGCGCCTGAACACGTCATAGAGCTTCTGGAGCCCGTTATCGAAGGGCTTGGCTACGAATGCGTCGGGGTGGAGTTCCACCCGAGCCGGGGCGAATCCGTCCTACGCGTATTCATCGACGGGCCGGACGGCGTCAATGTCGATGACTGCGCCCGCGTCAGTCACCAGGTCAGCGGTGTGCTCGACGTCGAAGACCCGATCCGGGGGGACTATGTCCTCGAGGTGTCCTCGCCAGGACTTGATCGCCCGGTCTTCAAGACCTCCGATTACGAGCGCTTCAGTGGCGAATCCGTCCGTATCCGGCTTCGTGAGCGGATTGATGGGCGGCGGAAAATCACCGGCCGACTTGCCGGACTGACGGATGAAGGGGTCATCGTCGAAACAGCGGACGGGCGCACTGCGGTGCCGCTGACGGCAATTGATGGCGCACATATTGAGCTGGAGCCGTGAGCGGCGGCGTATTCCAATCGGAGAACGGTAGACGATGAGCAAGGAAATTCTGCTGGTAGTCGATGCGATCGCCAACGAAAAGGGCGTCGAGCAGGAAGTGATCTTCCAGGCCATCGAGGCCGCCCTCGCTTCGGCAACGCAGAAGCGTCACAGCGAGGAGATCGCGGCCCGGGTCGCAGTCAACCGGCGGACAGGCGAGTATCAGACCTTCCGCTACTGGGAGGTCGTCGAGGATCCGGCGTCCGCCGAAGAGAACGCTGAGGCCGATACGGATACCGATAATGACAGCGAGCTCACGGCTGAACTCGAGCACCCGGATCACCAGATACCATTGTCCCGGGCGCGTGAGATTGATCCGGATATCGAAGTCGGCGGCGTGATCGAAGAGCCGATGGAATCGGTGGAGTTCGGGCGCATTGCGGCACAGACCGCCAAGCAGGTGATCGTCCAGCGCGTCCGCGACGCCGAACGGGCCAAGGTTGTCGAGGCCTATCGCGATCGTGTTGGCGAGCTGATTTCCGGCGTCGTCAAGCGGGTTGAGCGAGGCAACGTCTTCCTCGATCTGGGCAGCAATGCCGAGGCCTTCATCCCCCGCGAGGAAATGATCGCGCGCGAAGCGGTCCGGCCGGGCGACCGGCTGCGCGCCTGGCTGCGGGAGGTACGCGAGGAGGTCCGTGGGCCACAGCTGTTCGCGAGTCGCTCGGCGCCGGAGTTCCTGGTCGAGCTTTTCAAGCTCGAGGTTCCGGAGGTCGGCCAGGAATTGCTCGATATCCTTGGCGCGGCGCGGGATCCCGGGCTGCGGGCCAAGATTTCGGTCAACGCTCTCGACAGCCGGATTGATCCAGTCGGTGCCTGCGTCGGCATGCGGGGCTCGCGGGTACAGGCGGTATCCAATGAGCTGTCCGGCGAGCGCATTGATATCATTCTCTGGAATGAAAATCCGGCGCAGTTCGTGATCAACGCCATGGCGCCCGCGGAGGTGGAATCCATCGTTGTCGATGAAGATCGCCATAGCATGGACATCGCGGTGGGCGAGGATCAGCTCTCCCAGGCGATCGGTCGGGGTGGACAGAATGTCCGGCTGGCCAGTGAGCTGACCGGATGGGAGCTGAATGTGATGACCGCCTCCGAGGCTGAGGCGAAGAGTGAGTCCGAGGCCGCCGAACTGGTCGAGCGTTTCGCGACCGATCTCGACGTCGATGAGGAGCTGGCGGGCCTGTTGGTGGAGGAGGGCTTTTCGAGCCTCGAGGAAATCGCCTATGTGCCGGTCGCCGAGTTGCTCGAGGTCGAGGGTTTCGATGAGGAGCTGGTCAACGCATTGCGTCAACGGGCGCGGGACGTACTCGCGAGCCGCGAGGCGGAGGCAGCGGCCGCCGAGGCGCCCGCGGATGACCTGCTCGGACTGGAGGGCATGGATACAGCGCTCGCTGAGCAGCTGGCCGCCAACGGTATCCGTACCATGGAGGATCTCGCGGAACAGTCGGTCGATGATGTGATTGAGATTGAAGGCCTTGATGCAGAGCGTGCGGCGGCACTGATCATGAAGGCCCGCGAACCGTGGTTCGCTGACGCCGGCGAGGGTCAGGAGTAATTCCGGTTCAGCCGGGACGGAGGTTATGAATATGGCGCAGAGCACAGTCAGGGATTTTGCAGACAGGACGGGTGTGCCGCTGGATCGGTTGCTTATTCAGCTCCGTGAGGCAGGCATCCCCAACGACGACCCCGATACCGCCTTGTCTGACGCGGACAAGACCACCCTGCTTGAGCACATCCGCAAGACGCATGGCCGCCGGGATGACAGTGAGGAAGGCGGTCCCTCGCAGATCACCCTCAAGCGGCGCAGCCATAGTCAGCTCAAGATGCCCTCTGGTGGCGGCGAGCGCCGTGCGCCACGGGGTAGCCGCGGGGCGGGTGCCGGTCGGACCGTCAATGTCGAGGTCCGCAAGAAGCGCACTTACGTGAAGCGCAGCGTGGTAGAGGCCGAAGCCGCTGAACAGGATGCCCAGGTTCTCGAGCGCGCCCTGCAGAAAGATGTGAACGCGGCCGAGGAGGCGCGTCAGGCAGAGGCGCGGGTCAAGGCCGAGGCCGAGGCGAAGGCCGAGGCAGAACGCCAGGAGCGGGAAGCCGCGGAAGCAGCCGAAGCCGCCGCCCGTGAGACGGAGCGGACCGAACAGCCTGAGTCCGATACTGAGACGCCGGAAACGGCACCCGGTGAGGCCGCAGCAGAGGTTCAGACGCCGGCCGACCTGGAGGCGGATTCCCAGAAGTCCGAGTCCGAGGCGGCCCGCAATAAAGAAATCGAGGACGACAAGGAGCGTAAGCGCCTTGAGGCCGAGGCCAAGCGTGAGCGCGAAGCCGAGGAGCGTGCGGCTCGCAAGGCGTCCCGGGGTAAGGGTAAGGCGCGCAAGAAGGCCGAGGCCGGCGGCCGTCGATCCAAGCGAGGCGGCGGCGCGGCCGGCGCCGCGAGTTCCGCACTCCAGCAGGGCTTCGAGAAGCCGACCGCACCCGTCATACGCGACGTCCAGGTGCCGGAGACGATCACCGTTGGCGATCTCGCCCAGCGGATGAGCGTCAAGGCCGCCGATCTGATCAAGGAGATGATGAAGCAGGGCGTCATGGCCACCATCAATCAGGCCATTGATCAGGATACGGCAGTGCTGTTGGTCGAGGAGCTCGGCCATCGGCCGCATATCGTGCGGGAGAACGATCTCGAGGAGGCGGTCCTCAGCCAGACCACTGAGCCGGAGGGCACTGAAGAGCCGCGCTCGGCAGTGGTCACGATCATGGGGCACGTCGACCATGGCAAGACGACGCTGCTCGACTATATCCGCCGCGCCAAGGTTGCATCCGGCGAGGCGGGGGGGATCACCCAGCATATCGGCGCCTATCGGGTGCCGTCTGAGCGCGGCGATCTCACATTCCTGGATACACCCGGCCATGAGGCGTTCACGGCGATGCGTGCCCGGGGCGCCCAGGTGACCGATGTGGTCATTCTGGTGGTGGCGGCGGACGACGGTGTGATGCCGCAGACCGAGGAAGCAGTCAAGCACGCCCGCGCTGCTGGTGTGCCGCTGGTGGTGGCGGTCAACAAGATCGACCGTGAGGAGGCGGATCCCGACCGGGTCAAGAATGAGTTGGTCGCCCGCGAGGTCGTTCCCGAGGAGTGGGGCGGTGATACGCAGTTCATCCCCTGTTCGGCCCTGAATGGCCAGGGGGTCGAGGCACTGCTCGAGGCCGTCGCGCTGCAGGCTGAGCTACTCGAGCTCAAGGCGGTCCGTGACTGCCCTGCCTCTGGCGTGGTGGTGGAATCGAGTCTCGACCGCGGCCGGGGTCCGGTGGCGACGATCCTTGTCCAGAACGGCGTGCTGAGTCAGGGCGACACGATCATCTCCGGTACCGAATTCGGCCGGGTCCGTGCGCTGCTCGACGAGCGCGGCGAGCGGGTCACATCCGCCGGTCCGTCCACACCGGTAGTGGTGCTGGGGCTGTCCGGGCTACCCGAGGCAGGTGATGAGGTCCTCGCGGTCGAGGACGAGCGCAAGGCCCGCGAGCTGATTGAGCGTCGCCGGGAGAAGAGCCGCGACAAGCGGCTTCAGGCCCAGAAGGCCGCGCGCATGGATGAGCTGTTCAACCAGGCGCAGGATGACGTCGTGAAAACCGTCAACCTGGTCATCAAGGGTGATGTCCAGGGGTCGGTGGAGGCCCTGACCCAGTCGCTCGCCAATCTCTCCACCGATGAGGTGCGGATCGTGCCGGTGGCAACCGGCGTTGGTGCCATCAACGAGTCCGACGTCAACCTGGCGATGGCCTCTGAGGCCCTGCTGATCGGGTTTAATGTGCGGGCAGACGCCAAGGCGCGACGGCTTGCGCAGGAAAACGACGTCAAGCCGCATTACTACAGCATTATCTACGATGCGATCGACCAGCTTCGCAATGCGATCAGCGGCATGCTCGAGCCCGAGACACGCGAGCATATCATCGGCACCGCCGAAGTCCGCGAGGTGTACCGCTCCTCGCAGCTCGGCCAGATCGCTGGCTGTCTGGTCGTCGACGGTGTGGTCCGTCGACGGAATCCGATCCGCGTGCTGCGCAACAGTGTTGTCGTTTTCGAGGGAGAGCTGGAATCGCTGCGGCGCTTCAAGGATGACGTCAAGGAAGTGCAGTCCGGGACCGAATGCGGTATCGGCGTCCGCCACTACAATGACGTCCGTGTCGGTGATCAGATCGAGTGTTACGAGCGCGTCACCATTGAGCGGACGCTGTAACGATGCCGCGGGATTTCTCGCGGGCACGCCGCGTTGGCGATCAGATCCAGCAGGAGCTGGCCGGGCTTATCCGCGACCAGGTCCGCGATCCCCGGGTGGGATCGGTGACCGTCTCGGAGGTGCGCGTCAGTCGCGACTTCTCCTATGCCGATGTATTCGTGACCGGCCTGGGGATGGAGGCGGAGGAGTCGCAAGAGATGGTGCGGGTGCTCACCGGCGCGGGTAACTTCCTGCGCCGTGCGCTCGCCCAGCGGCTGACGCTGCGCAAGGTCCCAGTGTTGCGGTTCCAGTATGATCCGACATTCGATCGCGGCGCGCGCCTCAATCGGCTGATCGACGATGTCCAGCCGGATGAGGGTCCGGCGACACCGGACTCGGACTGACCGGCCGCGATGGCGCGTCGCAAGGGTCGGTTCATCGACGGCATCCTGCTGCTCGATAAACCCGGCGGCATCAACTCCAATCAGGCGCTGCGCCGGGTCAGTCGCTGGCTCGATGCCCGCAAGGCCGGCCACACCGGCAATCTCGACCCGCTGGCGACAGGGCTGCTGGTGCTCTGTTTCGGCGAGGCCACCAAAATCAGTGGCTGGCTGCTTGATGCCGATAAACGCTATGTCGCCACGGCGCGTCTGGGCATTGTCACGGACAGCGCAGACGCCGACGGCGAGGTTCTCTTGGAGCGGCCGGTGCCGGCGCCCGATCACGATGGCCTTGAGGCGGTCCTGGCCCGTTTCCGCGGGGCGGTCTCGCAGGTACCGCCGATGGTCTCGGCGCTCAAGCACCAGGGGCGTCGGCTGCATGAGCTCGCACGCGAGGGCAAGACCGTCGAGCGCCCCCCGCGGCCGGTCACGATCCGCTCACTGACCGGTCACTGGATTGGCCCGGATCGCCTGCAGCTGACGGTTGACTGTTCCAAGGGCACTTATGTGCGCAGCCTGGTCGCTGATATCGGTGAGGCGCTTGGCTGTGGGGCACATGTCGAAACGCTGCGGCGCACCGCACTGGGGCCATTCTCTGGTGAGGGCATGTCGACATTGGAGCACCTTGAGGCCCGGCGCGAGGCTGATCCTCACGGTCTGGATGAGCTCCTCCTGCCCCCTGATCAGGGGCTTGTCGACTACCCGGCAGTCATGCTCGGGCGTGAACAGACGCCCGCCTTCTGCCAGGGGCAGCGAGTCGCCGGCGCCGCTGGCTCACAAATGCCCGCAGGGCTGTGTCGGGTCTACGCCAACACCGGCATATTCCTCGGTATCGGGCTTGGCGATGCCGAACACGGGGTCGCGCCGCGGCGATTGCTTGTTCAGCGCAGCCCCCACGGCTAGAATATTCAGTTGTAGTTAATCAAGTTTTCAATCAGGAGTCATTGATGTCGCTCAGCGCTCAACAGAAGCAGGAGATCGTCCGTGATTACGGACGCGCCGACGGGGACACGGGATCCCCGGAAGTGCAGATCGCCCTTCTGACCGCCCGTATTCAGTACCTTACCGATCATTTCGCCACCCACAAGCAGGATCACCATTCCCGCCGCGGTCTTCTCAAGCTGGTCAACCAGCGTCGCCAGCTGCTGGATTATCTGCATCGCAAGAGCCTCGAGCGCTATCAGTCGGTCATCAAACGACTGGGCCTGCGCAAGTAAGGCTTTCCACAAGAGACCAGGGGATAAATCTCAGTGACTCCAACCGCCGTCAAAAAGTCGTTCCAGTTCGGGGAACACAACGTCACGCTCGAGACCGGCAAGATCGCCCGTCAGGCGAGTGGTGCGGTCATGGTCAACATGTCCGACACCGTCGTCCTTGTCACCGTCGTCGGCAAGCGTGAGGTCGTACCCGGGCGAAGTTTCCTGCCGCTCACTGTCAACTATCAGGAGCGGACCTACGCGGCGGGCAAGATCCCGGGTGGGTTTTTCAAGCGTGAGGGCCGTCCCTCCGAGAAAGAAACCCTGGTCTGCCGCCTCATCGATCGGCCGATCCGGCCGCTGTTCCCGAACGGATTCACCAACGAGGTCCAGGTCGTCGCGACCGTCATTTCCATGAATGACGAGGTCGATCCGGACATCCCGGCACTGATCGGGACGTCCGCCGCGCTGGCCGTGAGTGGCATCCCGTTCGAGGGGCCCATCGCCGCCGCCCGCGTGGGCTACAATGACGGTGAGTTTATCCTCAACCCCTCGTTCACCCAGCTGCAGAGCTCTGAGCTCGATCTGGTGGTTGCCGGTACTGAGCAGGGCGTGCTCATGGTCGAGTCCGAGGCCAACCGCCTGCCCGAGCAGACCATGCTTGATGCGGTCCTGTATGGCCACGAGCAGATGCAGTCGGCGATCAATGCGATCAAGGAGCTCTCCGCCGAGGCCGGCAAACCGCGCTGGGACTGGGAGCCGGAACCGACCGACGAGTCCCTGACCGCCCGGGTCCGTGAGCACGCAGAGAAGCCACTGACCGAGGCCTATGCGGTTGCTGATAAGCAAGCCCGTCAAGAGGCGATCGCGGCCGTCCGCAGTGACGTCACCACCGCCCTTGTGGCGGACGGTGAGAGCGAGGACGGCTGGAGCGCCGAGGCGGTCAGCGATGCCTTCAAGGACCTTGAAAAGACCATCGTCCGTGGCCGCATCATCGCTGGGGAGCGTCGGATCGACGGGCGTGACAACTACAGTGTCCGGCCGATCGACATCGAGGTTGGCAGCCTGCCCCGGACGCATGGATCCGCGATCTTCACGCGGGGTGAGACGCAGGCCATGGTGGTGACCACCCTGGGCACCGGCCGTGATGCGCAGATAATCGATGGAATCGAGGGCGAGCGGCGCGAGCAGTTCATGCTCCATTACAACTTCCCGCCTTACTGTGTGGGCGAGGCCGGTTTCATGGGAACGCCGAAACGTCGTGAGATTGGTCACGGCAAGCTTGCCAAGCGCGGTGTTGAGGCGGTCATGCCGGAACCGGAAGACTGCCCCTACGTGGTCCGTGTCGTCTCCGAGATCACCGAGTCGAACGGTTCAAGTTCGATGGCGTCGGTCTGTGGCACCAGCCTCTCGCTGATGGATGCCGGTGTGCCCCTCAAGGCGCCGGTGGCCGGTATCGCCATGGGACTGATCAAGGAAGGTGATGACTTTGCGGTCCTGACCGATATTCTCGGTGACGAGGACCACCTCGGCGATATGGACTTCAAGGTCGCCGGCACCGATAACGGTGTGACCGCACTGCAGATGGACATCAAGATCGATGGCATCACCCGCGAGGTGATGGAGCAGGCGCTGGCGCAGGCCCGCGACGGCCGGCTGCACATCCTTGGCAAGATGAATGACGTCATCGCCGAGCACCGTGAGGAAATGTCGGTCTATGCACCCCGGCTCATCACCCTGCGGATCGATCCCGACAAGATCCGGGATGTGATCGGCAAGGGCGGCGCAACCATCCGCCAGTTGACCGAGGAGACCGGCACGACGATCGATATCACCGACGAGGGAGTTGTCACGATCGGCTCCACCGACAAGGCTGCGGGTGAAGAGGCGCGCCGGCGGATCGAGCTGCTCACGGCGGATGTTGAGGTCGGCCAGGTGTACGAGGGCAAGGTCATCAAGCTGATGGACTTCGGGGCCTTCGTGAACATCCTGCCAGGGCGTGACGGGCTGGTGCACATCTCCCAGATCTCGGAGCGCCGCGTTGAGAGCGTTGCGGATGAGCTGGCCGAGGGACAGAGCCTCCGGGTGAAGGTCCTCGAAGTCGATCGTCAGGGACGGATCCGGCTCAGCATCAAGGCGCTGCAGGAAGAGGGCGCCGAGGGCTAGCGCCACCGGTCACATTCGGCCGTTCACCGGCGACCTGAAAAAGCCCCGCGGCATGGCCCCGGGGTTTTTTTGTGGGCTAGAAAGCGCGTTGCTGGCGGCGGAATTCGACCATTTTCTCCTGCGCGCTGACTGCATCGTTGAGGCGCACGATCCCCGCGTCGGGTAGCAATTCGAACAGCTGGATCAGGATCTCGGCGGTGGTGAGGGAGTCACCCAGGGCGGTATGCCGACCGCCAACGCCTACACCCAGCCGTCGGGCCACGCCCTCGAGCGTATGCTCGCCGGTATGGTCATGGAGCATGATCGACAGCAGCAGGGCATCCAGTGTGGGGTGGTCGAAGCGAACACCGCAGCGGCGTTGTTTGAGCCGCAGAAACCGCATGTCGAATGCGATATTGAATCCCACCAGTACAGCATCGCCGGCAAAGGCGTGGAACCGCCGGACGGCTTCCTCCACCGGCGGCGCGTCGGCGACATCCTCATCCCTAATGCCGTGAATGCTGGTGGCAAGGGCGGGGATTGAGCGATCTGGATTGGCGAGCAGTTCGAATGTCTCGCCGTGCATGACGCGTCCCTGATGGATACGGACGGCGCCAATGGCGACGATCTCATCACCCTGGCCGGGTGCCAGGCCGGTGGTCTCGCAATCGAATACGACATAATCCAGATCGGTCAGTCGCCGCTCCGCCTGATCGCCCAGGGCCAGAACCGGATCGGCCTCATCGGCGGCAAAGTCATAGAACTCGGGGCGCGCGGCGATGGCGCTCGGGGTCTCGGTCTTCTCCGGCGCTCCGGGGAGTGGCAGCCGCAGCATTGCTCGACCGACGCGCGACAGATCCGCCTGGCTCCAGGCGGTGGTGTCATGGCGTTGCAGGACCTCACGCAGGGAAACGGTTCCACCCACGTCATCCAGTCCCGCATCGAGCCACTCATCAAGCTGATCTGGCGCGACCACGTCGCCAGACCAGTTGATGTCGAGGTAGACCAGGCTACCCTGTTCACGCCCGGTGATCGCGACGGCCGCGATGTCGAGCGCACTCGCAAGCCGGACGAGCAGTGCCTCGATCACTTGACTGAGTAGATAGGGCTCCGCCGATACCCAGACATCCGCGCCGCACTGGATCCGTGGCATGCCGGCCGACTGGCTGTTTTTCTTGATCCCGGAGATGAGACTGCCGAGGTGCAGATCCTCCAGCCGCCAGTTATCCGTGACCATCGATGTGGTCTCATCAGAGAGATGCGAAAAGGCCTCGGTCAGACGGCGGGTTTCTTCCTGGACCATCAGGCCGAAGCGGTCGGCTTCGGCGCCAAGATTGGCCTGTTGTGCGAGCCGTAGGCTCTCGCTGACTGTATAGAGGCTGGTCAATGGGTCGCGTAGCGACTCGACCGCCGCGCGGAGGCTCTGCTCGCGACGCAGCACGGCACGGGTCTGACGTGAGACGTCAGTCAGGGTGATGACGAAGCCGTCGGTGCCGGGGTCGTCGGTCATCAATCGTGCGACTCGACAGCGCAGGAGTCGCTCACCACTGGCGGTGGCACAGACCAGCTCGGTGTCGGTGCCGCTGGTGGTGTTCGCGGTCGGATCGATCAGGCCCAGTGCGTGCCGCAGCGGTCCATCATTGAGCACCTCGTTGATATTCCGGCCCAGCCCCAGCGCCGGCTCGGCATCGAGCAGGGTCCGCGCCGTGCGGTTATAGAGATTGATGCGGCCGTCGGTCCCGCAGACCACCACGCCTTCACGGATTTCCCGCAGGATGGTCTCGAGCCGCGCTTTCCGGGCCTCGATGCGGGTGGTCCAGGCCGAGGCCGCCTCCTCCATCTCTCGCCGGCTCCGGGCAACCGTGCCGCCGAGCTGTTCCACGGTCTCAGGCAGGCGGCCCAGCCAGTGATGACCACCCAGCTCAAGCTGATGACCGGGGTTGGAGCCGGCGATGATACCGGCGCCCCGTTCGGTCGCGCTCAAGGGCCGAGTGATCCGCCAATCGAGGACCAGACCGATGCCGGCAACGCCCACGCCGATAACGCCTCCGCCGAGCAGCGGGTGCACGCTCGCCAGCATCGGTGCCACTGCCGCCGTGGGCGCGCCGATGGCGGCCACCGACCCCCAGAGTCGCTTGCGCAACCGCGGCAGTCGAAATGCCCTCACGCTCAGGCGGCTCCGCTGACCAGTGACCGCACTCGGCCAAGGATCGTGGCGGGGTCAAAGGGCTTGACGATGAAGTCAGTCGCACCGAGCGAAAATGCCTTCTCGCGCTCGACCTCCAGGCTGTGCGAGGTCAGCATAAGGATCGGCAGACTGGCTGTTCCGGCACCGGAGAGCAGCCGCTGACAGAGGTCATAACCGCTTCGGTCAGGTAGCGTGGTGTTGACCAGCGCCACGTCGGGACAGGCCTCAGCCATGGCAGCCTCGGCCTGAGCGCAGCTACTTGCGAGCGCCACCTGAAACCCGGACTGCTCGAGCAGGAATCGAAGCGCGCTGGTCAGATTGGATTCATGGTCGACAATTAGAATCGTTTTAACCATAAGCCACTCAGCACCTCACGGATGCTGCCTCCTCCTCTTTTTCCCGCAGTATAGGCTACTCCATCGCCCGTTTGTCGAGGTACGCTGACGCAACAGTCAATCAATGCCCTCGGAGATTCCCATGACGGATGCCACTGCGAGCACTGACGCCTCGGTCGTCCGCGCCTTTCTCGATTCCCATGCGCCCTTTGATCGGCTGCCGCGCGCGCTACAGCGGTATTTCCGCGAACACTGTGAGCGCTGCGACTACACCGCGGGCACAATCATTCTCGAGCCCTCGACACAGCCGGCGGCGTACTTTTATCTGATCGTGGAAGGCCAGGTTCGCGCGGAGCGGCCGGGGGGTGAGCGCTTCGAACTCGGCCCGGGTGACAACTTTCCGATGGCGGCAATGGTGGGGCAGCGGGCAACGCGGACGGTCTATCGGGCGGGGACCCCGGCAAAGTGCCTGCGCATCCCCCGGACGACGTTTGAGCATCTGATCAGCGAGAGCCCGATCTTCCGCGACTACTGCCTGCGCGGTGTGAGCGGCCTGCTCGATCAGGTCCAGCAGGATATCCAGCACCGCGCCGCGGGGAATCTGGGCGGCGATACCACCATGGATACGCCGCTCGGCGAGCTTATGAACGCCCGGCCGCTGACCTGCGAGGCGCAGATCTCGGTGCGTGACGCGGTGGCGGCAATGCACAGCCGTAAGGTGGGCAGTGTGCTGGTGACTGACCCGGAAGAGCGCCCACGCGGTATCTTCACGCTGCATGATCTGCGCTCGGTGGTCGCCGATGGCAGTCATCTGGACGAGTCACTGGCGAGTGTGATGACCCGTGAGCCGATCACCCTTGACGTCAAGACCTACGCCTTTGAGGCGGTGGTGGAAATGGCGCGTCACCACATCCGGCACATGATCGTCACCGATCAGGGTGGACGCCTCGCCGGCGTCATCTCCGAGCGCGACATATTCGCGCTGCAGCGGATCAATCTCGTCCATCTCACCCGCTCGATCACTGGGGCGGAGGACGTCGACGCACTGGTGCTCGCCCGCGGTCAGGTTGGCGCGTTGATCGACAGCATGATGGCGCATGGTGCCGGTGTTGAGCAGATCACCCGAATCATCACCCTGCTCAATGACCGGACCGTCACCCGTGCGATCGAGCTGGTGCTCGCGGAGCGGGGCGATCCCGGTGTGCCATTCACGTGGATCGCATTCGGCAGTGAGGGGCGCCGCGAACAGACCCGCGTCACCGATCAGGACAACGGCATTCTGTTCGATCCCGGCGGGGAGACACCGGAGGCGGTGCGCGAGCGCCTGCTGCCACTTGCCCGGCGGATTAATGAGGTACTGGATGCCTGTGGTTTCGCGCTCTGTACCGGGAACGTCATGGCCAGCAATCCGGGGCTATGCCTGAGTTTCGAGGAATGGGAAGCGACCTTTCGGCGGCTGGTGGGTAGCGCCACACCAGAGAATGTCCTCCACTCGACCATCTACTTCGACTTTCGTCCGGTCTGGGGGGATCTGGCCACCGGTGAGGCGCTGCAGCGCCGGGTCGTGGAGCTCGCGGCCAGCAATTCGGTATTCCTCCACACCCTTGCCAGCAACTGTATGGCGATCAAGCCGCCGCTCGGCGTATTTCGGGATTTTGTCACCGATCGGGATGATGACGGTGTTCACCGGTTGGATCTCAAGGTGCGTGGTCTGACGCCGTTCGTCGATGCTGCACGGGTGCTGGCGCTGCAGGCCGGTATCGCCGATGGCCATACCCAGACGCGATTCCGCGAGCTGGTCAGAGCCGGCGTACTGACGCCGGAGGATGCTGGTGCTTTCGAGCGCTCTTTCGCTTTCGTGCAGCTTCTGCGGATGCGCGAACACCAATACCAGTCGACCAGCGGGGATCGGATGGGCAACCGGCTGGATCCGGAGGGCGTGAATCCAATGGACCGCCGGATCCTCAAGGAGGCGTTCCGCGAGGCGCGGCGGCTTCACAAAAAGCTCGAAGTGCGCTTCCAGCTATAAAAAAACCCCGGGGCAGGGCCGCCGGGGTTGGGTTGGGTGCATCAGGGCGTCGACGATCGACGCCCTGATCGGTTGGCCGCTCAGGCCGCGCGGGGCACCCGGATACTCTCCACCAGGTCCTGGATTTCCTTCGGCGGCGGTGCCGTGGATCGGCACACCAGCGTCGCAACCACGGCGTTAATGACCGCGCCCACTGCGCCGATGGACTGTGGGCCAATGCCCAGCAGCCAGTTCTCAGGGTTGTCCGGCAGCATGTTCGTCCCCGGGACGAAGAACCAGCCCTTGAAGATGAACACATAGACCAGCGTAAAGGTGAGGCCCGAGAGCATACCGGCGATGGCACCGGCACTGTTCATGCGTCGGCTGAAGATCCCGAGCATCAGGACCGGGAACAGCGAGGAGGCCGCCAGTCCGAATGCCAGAGCCACCACCTGTGCCGCGAATCCTGGTGGATTCAGGCCCAGATAGCCCGCCACAAGGATAGCGACACCCATGGCCACGCGGGCCGAGAGCAACTCACCTTTCTCGCTGATTCTGGGGTTGAGGACACCCTTGATCAGGTCATGCGAGATCGCCGAGGAGATCGCCATCAGCAATCCGGCCGCCGTGGATAGTGCCGCCGCGAGTCCGCCGGCCACCGTCAGGGCGATGACCCAGTTCGGCAGCTGCGCGATCTCCGGGTTGGCCATCACCATGATGTCCCGGTCCACCGTCAGCTCGTTACCGGCCCAGCCATACTCCGCGGCGGTGTCATCAAATGCCGCATTATCGTCGTTGTAGTACTGGATACGGCCGTCGTCGTTCTTGTCTTCCCAGCCGAGCAGACCGGTCTCTTCCCAACGCGAGAACCAGCCCGGCACGTTCTCGTAGGCCAGATTGCCCTCTTCCGCCCCGATCTCGCCCGGCTGGACGGTGTTGATGAGGTTGTAGAAGGACATGGCCCCCACGGCCGGTGCGGTGGTGTAGAGAATGGCGATGAACACCAGTGCCCAGCCCGCCGACAGGCGCGCATCACGCACTCGCGGTACCGTGAAGAAGCGAACGATGACGTGGGGCAGACCTGCTGTACCGATCATCAACGACATGGTCAGGAAGAACATGTTGAGCGTTGTGCCCTTCATGACCGTGTACTGCGAGAAGCCCAGGTCAACGAGGATATTATCAAGCGTGTTGAGCAGATACTGACCGTCGCCGACCGTGCCGCCCAGACCGAGCTGCGGCAGCGGATTACCGGTGATCGCCAGGGAGATGAAGATCGCCGGAATGGTGTAGGCGAAGATCATCACGCAGTACTGCGCGATCTGGGTGTAGGTAATGCCCTTCATGCCGCCGATCACGGCGTAGAAGAAGACGATCGCCATACCCGTGAAAAGACCAATCTCGTAGCTCGTCTCCATAAAGCGTGAGAAAGCCACACCAATGCCCTTCATCTGACCGATGACATAGGTCAGCGAGGCCACGATCAGGGCGATGACCGCGATCACCCGCGCCGGCGTGGAATAGAACCGATCACCGATGAATTCGGGGACGGTGAACTTGCCGAATTTGCGCAGATAGGGCGCGAGCAGCAGCGCGAGCAGCACATAGCCGCCGGTCCAGCCCATGAGATAGACCGATGCGTCATAGCCAAGAAAGGCGATGAGGCCCGCCATGCTGATGAAGGACGCGGCCGACATCCAGTCGGCCGCCGTTGCCATGCCATTGGCGATGGGGTTAATCCCCTTGCCTGCCACATAGAATTCGCCGGTGCTGCCCGCTTTCGCCCAGATCGCAATACCGATGTAGAGCACAAAGGTGGCGCCGACAATTAGATAAGTGGTGAGAGAGAGATCCATGTTGTTTTCCCCTCGTTACTTTTCGTCGACGTCGTATTTCCGGTCCAGCGCGTTCATCCGGAACACGTAGACGAAAATGATGACGATGAATGAGTAGATGGCACCCTGCTGGGCGAACCAGAACCCGAGGGGATAGCCCGCGATAACGATATTGTTAAGCAACGGGGCGAGTATGATGCCGAGTCCGAAGGATACCGCAAACCAGATGATCAGCAGTGTGATCAACAGTCTGACGTTCTCCTTCCAGTAGGCCATTGCGGCCTGTTCCTGACCTGAAGCCATTGTTCCGCTCCTCCTGCGGTTTTATCGAATGACAGTGTCTTGTCTTGACCTGCCGGCTTTTATTGAACGACGCAGTCGCCGTTCGTTTATCGCTTTTCCGTCGATTCTTTTCAATAGTGGTGCGCGAATAACCTCCCTGATTTTTTGTGATGCCAGTCAATCGCCCGGCGACGTCGACGATCGTCGCCGGGGTGGGGGCGTCTATTGGTTGGCCCGATTGCTGATCAGGTCGTCCACCACGCCCGGGTCAGCGAGGGTGCTCGTGTCGCCCAGACTGTCGAGCTCGTTGGTCGCCACCTTGCGCAGGATGCGCCGCATGATCTTACCCGAGCGCGTCTTGGGCAGACCCGGTGCCCACTGGATCACGTCGGGCTTGGCGATTGGCCCGATCTCGCTGCGCACCATGTTCGCCAGCTCGCTTTGCAGGGCATCGTTGGGCTCCACACCCTGGACCAGCGTGACATAGCAGTAGATGCCCTGACCCTTGAGGTCGTGTGGATAGCCGACAACGGCGGCCTCGGCGACGGCGTCATGCAGCACCAGTGCGCTCTCGATCTCCGCGGTCCCCATGCGGTGACCGGACACGTTGAGCACATCATCGACACGGCCGGTGATCCAGTAATAGCCGTCTTCATCACGCCGTGCGCCATCACCGGTGAAGTACTTGCCCGGATAGGTCGTGAGGTAGGTGTTCATGAAGCGCTCATGATCACCGTAGATCGTGCGCATCATGCTTGGCCACGCCTGGGTCAGGCATAGGTTGCCCTCGGTGGCCCCTTCGAGAACGTTGCCCTCGTTGTCCACCAGCTGCGGCTCGATGCCGAAGAAGGGCAGTGTGGCGGAGCCGGGTTTGAGATCGATCGCGCCCGGCAGCGCGGAAATCATGATTGCGCCGGTCTCGGTCTGCCACCAGGTGTCAACGATGCGGCAGCGCTCGTCACCCACCACCCGGTAGTACCACTCCCAGGCCTCGGGGTTGATGGGCTCGCCGACGGTTCCGAGCACGCGCAGGGACTGGCGGGAGTGCTTTTTGACCGGCTCCTCGCCCTGACCCATGAGCGCACGGATCGCAGTTGGTGCGGTGTAGAAGATGTTGACCTGATGGTCATCGACTACCTGCCAGAGACGGCCCGCATCGGGGTAGGTCGGTACACCCTCGAACATCAGGCTGGTCGCGGCGTTGGAGAGCGGCCCGTAGACGATGTAGCTATGGCCGGTGATCCAGCCGACATCCGCGGTACACCAGTAGACCTCACCGTCTTTGTAGTCGAACACATACTTGAATGTCATCGACGCCTGCAGCAGATAGCCGCCGGTCGTATGCAGCACCCCCTTCGGCTTACCGGTGGACCCGGAGGTGTAGAGGATGAACAGCGGATCCTCGGCGTCCATCTCTTCGGGCTCGCACTCCGTCGACGCCTCAGCGAGCGCTTCGGCATACCAGATGTCACGGTCATCGTTCCACGGCACATGGTTCCCGGTATGGCGGACGGTGATGACGCTGTGAATGCTCTCGAGGCCATCGATCGCCTTGTCCACATTTTCCTTCAGCGGTACCGGCTTGCCACTGCGCAGACCCTGGTCGGCGGTGATGACCGTCCGGCAGTCGGCGTCCTCGATGCGGTCGCGCAGGGCATGGGGGGAAAAGCCGCCGAATACGATGGAATGGACGGCGCCGATGCGCGTGCACGCGAGCATGGCAACCACGGCTTCGGGAATCATCGGCATGTAGATCGAGACCCGATCGCCCCTGGAGACGCCGCGCTGCTTGAGGACATTGGCGAGGCGGCAGACATCTGCATGGAGCTCGCGGTAGGTGATGTGCCGGGTGACGCCGGGCTCATCACCTTCCCAGATAATCGCATTGCGGTCGCCGTGGGTATCGAGATGGCGGTCAAGGCAGTTGTAACTGACATTGAGCTTGCCGCCCTCGAACCAGCGGATCTGCCCCTTGCTCAGGTCATTGTTGCTGACCCGATCCCACTTGCGGAACCAGGTGAGGAACTCCTCCGCCTGTTCTGCCCAGAACGCCTCCGGCTGATCCAATGAGCGCCGGTACATCCGGTCGTAGGCCTCGCGGCTGAGCAGTGCGTTATCGGCGGTCTCCGGCGGTACCGGATAGCGTTTCTCTGCGGCCATTCCGTTTTCTCCTCCTGAGTAACAGGTTGCAATACCGATGGTTCTTATGACCCGTATACTGCGGGTGTCAGGCGCCTGATGCCAAGCCATCCGGCGAAATTCAGGCGCGAATCGCGCGAATGCCTCATTACGGTGCAGGGATTGTCGATACCCGCCATTGCCGGACCGCCCAATCAAGCAGGTCTGCCACCGGGGCGCCTGATAGGAAAGCGGGTGGCGGGTGGCCGAGAAAGGTCAGGGCATCGCCCAGTGAACGGGGGGCATTCTGGACCACAACAGGCGGTGCGGCATTGGTCTTGCTGAGCTTGCGTCCGTGACCGTCCAGTGCCACCGGCAGGTGGAGATAGCGCGGCCTGGGCAGCGCCAGCGCCTTCTGCAGCATGATCTGGGGGAATGTGGCGGCTAGTAAGTCACCACCGCGGACGACATCCGTGATCCCCAGTGCCGCGTCGTCCACCACCATCGCCAGGTGATAGGCATGCAGGCCATCGCCGCGCCGGATGACGAAGTCACCGAGCGCCTCGGCGGGGTCGATGGACTGTTCGCCGGCGCGGCGGTCCATGAATCTCTCGGTACCGGCCGGGGTCCGGAATCGCCAGCTGCGCGCGGTCTTGCCCCGCGGGAGCCCGTCACGGCAGGTGCCGGGATAAATCATGCCTGCGGGGCCGTAATCGGCGGCGGCCGCGATCTCCCGCCGGCTGCAGCCGCAGGGGTAGGCATGGGCCATCGCCTCCAGCTGTTCCAGCGCCGCCTGATAGTGATCGCGGCGGCTGTCCTGATACTGAACCGCGCCGTCCCACTCCAGACCGAATGCATCCAGTGTCCTGAGGATATCGCTGGCCGCCGCTGCCCGTGATCGACTGCGATCGACATCATCAATGCGCAGCCGCCAGCGCCCACCAACGGATCGTGCATCCAGATAGCTCGCCACGGCCGCGACGAGCGAACCCTGATGGAGCGGTCCAGTCGGGCTGGGGGCGAATCGGCCGACGTAGTGGGACTCCGTCATGCCCCCATCATAGCGCGTCCGGTCGATGCCACGGCCATCGCGACGGTTGCTACACTGAGACGAGGTTACCGCTCGAGGTCGATGTGTCACTACCCAGCCTGTCCGCCCGCAGCCATCGCATCCAACCCTTCCATGTCATGGCGCTACTCGGTCGGGCGCGTGAACTCGAGGCCGACGGGCACGACGTCGTCCACATGGAGATCGGCGAGCCCGGCTTCCCCACCGCCACACCGGTTCGCGAGGCCGGTGTCCGGGCGCTCGCCGATGGCCATACGGGCTACCTGCCGGCGGCGGGTCTGCCGGCACTGCGCGAGGCGATCGCCGGCCACTATGCGGTCCGCTACGGCGTATCGGTCGATGCCCGGCGCATCCTGATCACCCCCGGGGCGAGTGGTGCGCTCGTGGTAGCAATGGCGATGCTCACCGACCCGGGCCGCAATGTTCTCCTGCCGGATCCGGGCTATCCCTGCAATCGCCATTTTGTCGAGCTGTTGGATGCCGTGCCACGAGCGGTGCGGGTCGACGCCGCGACCAACTATCAGCTCACGCCCGAGCTTGCCGACGCCGCTTGTGATGAGGATACGGCTGCCATGCTGGTGGGCTCGCCCGGTAACCCGACCGGTACGCTCGCCACCGCCTCAGAACTCGCGGGCCTCGGGTCACTGGCGCAGCAGCGGCGGATCGGGCTGGTGGTCGATGAGATCTACCATGGCCTTGATTACGACGGTATGCCCGCACAGGCACTCGTCCAGGCACCGGATGCCATCGTGGTGAACAGTTTTTCGAAGTATTTCGGCATGACCGGCTGGCGGCTCGGCTGGATGGTGGTGCCGCCGGACTGGATACCGGTGGCCGAGAAGCTGATACAGAACCTGTTCATCAGTGCCTCGACACCGGCGCAGCATGCGGCGCTCGCCTGCTTCACCGAGCGCTCGCTGGAGATTTTCGAGTCACGCCGAGAGGCGTTCCGACAACGGCGGGATTTTCTGCTGCCGGCGTTGCGCGACCTCGGCTTCCACATCCCGGGCAATCCTGCCGGGGCGTTCTATCTGTATGCCGATATCACCGCGCTCGGCGATGACAGCGCCGATCTTGCAAGCGGACTGCTTGAACAGGCCGGTGTGGCGGTGACCCCCGGACTGGATTTTGAACGCACGGCACCCGAGCGGCATCTGCGCTTCGCCTACACCACCGACACCGACCGACTGGCAACGGCGGTGAGTCGCATCCAGCGCTATCTGGCCGCCGGTGGCTGATCCCGCGGAGGTACGCTGCACAGTTCAGACCGGGTCAGGAAGCGTTTGCCCTCGGGCGCTTCCAGTGAGAATCCGGAGCCACGCCCCTCGATCACGTCGATGATCAATCGGGTGTGCGCCCAGAGCGCATACTGGTCGCCGCCGATGTAAAAGGGCTGTCCGCCGATGTCGCCAAGATGGACATCGCGCGCGCCCACCCTGAATTCGTCGCGGGGATAGCACATGGGTGCACTCCCGTCACAGCAACCGCCGGATTGGTGAAACAGCAATGGCCCGTGGCGCCGCTGCAACTCGGCGATCAGTGCCTCGGCCGCGGGTGTCGCCACAACGCCCATTTCATTCGTGTTCATTGTTGTCTCCTCGTCCGCAGCACGCGGACCGGCACCGACGGCGTCCGGTCCGCACGGTTTGGAATCGGCCCGCCGGGGCAGGCGTTATACGGCCGCCTAGAACAGGCCCATCGGTGACTCGCTGTAACTCACCAGCAGGTTCTTGGTCTGCTGGTAGTGCGCGAGCATCATGAGGTGGTTTTCGCGACCGAAACCTGACTGCTTGTAGCCACCAAACGCCGCGTGCGCGGGGTAGAGGTGATAGCAGTTGGTCCACACACGCCCGGCCTGAATGCCGCGGCCCATGCGATAGGCCGTGTTGACGTTGCGCGTCCACAGGCCCGCGCCGAGTCCGTACAGCGTGTCATTGGCGATACTCAGGGCGTCATCCCGATCGTCAAAGCCGGTGACCGAGACCACCGGGCCAAAAATCTCTTCCTGGAAGACGCGCATGCGATTGTCGCCCTCGAAGACGGTGGGCTGAACGTAGTAGCCACCGCTCAGTTCGCCGCCCAGGTCCAGACTCTCACCGCCGGCGAGGACTCTGGCACCCTCCTGCCGGCCGATATCCAGATAGGCCATGATTTTTTCCAGCTGATCGCGCGATGCCTGCGCGCCCACCATCGTCTCGGTATCAAGCGGATTGCCCGTTTTAATGCGGGCCACCCGGTCAAGCGCAGCATCCATGAAGTCGCCATAGAACGAGCGCTGCACCAGTGCCCGTGACGGGCAGGTGCAGACCTCACCCTGATTGAGGGCGAACATCGCGAACCCCTCGAGGGTTTTCTCCCGGAAGCCGTCATTGGCGGCAAAGCAGTCATCAAAAAACACGTTGGGTGACTTACCGCCCAGCTCCAGCGTGACCGGAATCAGGTTTTCCGATGCGTACTGCATGATCAGTCGCCCGGTGGTGGTCTCTCCGGTGAAGGCCACCTTGCTGATCCGCGGGTTCGAGGCAAGCGCCTTGCCCGCCTCGGCGCCGAAGCCGTTGACGATATTGAGCACACCGGCCGGCAGCAGGTCGGCGATCAGCTCGGTGAGCATCAGAATGCTGGCCGGTGTCTGTTCGGCGGGTTTGAGTACCACACAGTTGCCGGCCGCCAGCGCCGGCGCCAGCTTCCACGTGGCCATCAGGATCGGGAAATTCCAGGGAATGATCTGACCGACCACACCGAGGGGTTCATGGATCTGATAGGACACCGTGTCGTCATCGAGCTCGCCGAGTGATCCCTCCTGGGCACGGATGACGCCGGCGAAATAACGGAAGTGATCGATCGCGAGCGGCAGATCGGCCGCCAGCGTTTCCCGGACCGGCTTGCCATTCTCCCAGGTCTCCGCCACGGCAAGCGCCTCGAGGTTGGCCTCCATGCGATCGGCGATGGTGTTCAGAATGACGGCGCGCTCGGCCACCGCCGTCCTGCCCCAGGCCGCCTTTGCCGCGTGGGCTGCATCCAGCGCCTTTTCGACGTCGGCTGCCTTGGAGCGCGGAATGCGGCAGAAGGTCTGCCCGGTGACCGGTGTGGGATTATCGAAGTACTCGCCGTCGAGCGGGGCCAGCCAGTCGCCGCCGATGAAATTCTGATATTCGCTTTTGAAATGGACGATGGCGTTCGTGCTGCCGGGATTGGCGTAGATCATGGTCTCTCCTCCGTTTTTATGGGTCGGGACGCGATGCGTGCCCGCACCAGGCACCCAGCAAGATCCGCGCCAATTGATGGCTGCGCGCCCGGCGCTTGCGTCGCGCCCGGGACTGGGCGATCGTGCTACTCAACCTGTCCGCTAGAGACGGGTGGCCTGTGTGCCGTTTTAGAACAGTCTGTCGCGGACTGCGACAGAGGAGGAGGGCGATGGACGAGCGGCCGTTTAACGATCGCGCCCGGCTTGCCGGCGCGCGGCGTCAGCTGTTGGCGGGTGAGCGCACGCCGGCCGGTGTGGCGGATGGGGTGGCGGCCTCCTGGCAGCGGGTGGCGGCGGCCGGGCTCTCACCGCGGCAACAGGCGGCTGATGCCGTTTTTGATGCGGCGGCGTTGCGGGCGGCCCGGGCCGACAACGAGTCGCTGATCGCGCTGGCGCTGCCGGAAATCGAAAACCTGTATCACCAGATCAGCGGCAGCAACAGTGCCGTATTGCTCTGCGATGCGCACGGCACGATCCTCGAGCGCCACGGTGACCCGCATTTCCATGCCCGCAGTCAGCGCGTTGCACTGGCGCCGGGTGCATGCTGGGGCGAGCCGGTGCGCGGGACCAACGCCATCGGCCTCGCGCTGGCACAGGCCGGTCCAGCGTCGGTCCACGGCCCCGAGCATTATCTGCAGTGCAATACGTTCCTGACCTGTGCGGCGGCGCCGATCCGTGACACGGCGGGGACCGTGATTGGCCTGCTGGATGTCTCCGGGGATCAGTCGGCCCGCCAGATCCATGCCCTGGGGCTGGTGCGGATGGGCGCACGAATGATCGAAAACCGCTGGCTCACGGCGGAGTTCGCCGACAGCTTTCACCTTCATCTCCATGCGCGGCCGGAGCTGCTGGGCACCCTCAGCGAGGGGATTCTCGCGCTCGATGGTGATGGACGGGTATTGGCCCTGAACGAGGTGGCGCGCAGCTACTTCGGTGACGACTGCGTGGGCGAGCGCTTCGAAGGGCTTTTTGAGGAGACGTTCGAGGGCTTGCTGCGCAGTGACGAATCGATGCCGCTGCGGCGGACTCTCAGTGGGATCATGACCTGCCTGCGACTGGTCGCGCCGCCGTCGCGCATCCACGGTTCGACGCCGGCGGCTGCGCTGTCCGATGGCACGACGTTCGAGCGGTTGCACGCCGGGGATGACGCAGTGGCGGATACACTCCGTCGTGCCCATCGTGTCTTCGTCCGTAATATCCCCCTTCTGATCGAGGGCGAGACCGGCACCGGCAAGGAATGGGTGGTGCGGGCCCTCCATGCGGCGGGGCCGCGGGCGAACGGGCCGATCGTCGCCGTCAACTGCGCGGCAATCCCCGAGAGCCTTGCCGAGGCCGAACTGTTTGGTTATGCCCCGGGAGCATTTACCGGCGCAAACCCCCGCGGTGCCGAGGGTCGCATCGCCGAAGCCAATGGCGGAACACTCTTCCTCGACGAGATCGGCGACATGCCGATCGCGCTTCAGACCCGGTTGCTGCGGGTCCTCCAGGAGCGCACCGTCCTGCCGGTGGGGGGCGGTCAGCCCCGGGCGGTGGACTTTGCGCTGGTCAGCGCCACTCACTGCGATCTGGCAGCCCGGGTCAAAGCCGGTGCGTTTCGCGCCGACCTTTACTACCGGCTGTGCGGATTGCGGATCGAATTGCCGCCGCTTCGCCGGCGCAGCGATCGTGAGCCGCTGATCGACCGGCTTCTGGCCGAGGAGGATCCCATGGCGACGCTTTCACCGGATGCCCGCGCGCGGCTTCTCGCCTATTCATGGCCTGGCAATCTGCGTCAGTTGCACAGCGTCATGCAGACGGCGCTGGCGTTACGCCGACCGGGCGCGCCGGTGACACGGGCGGATCTGCCTGATGTCATTCTGGAGGCGGACGTCGGGAACATGTCGGCTGAGGCCTGTCCTGATACCCACCTTCGAGCCGTGGAGCAACGCCATATTCAGGCGGCGCTGGCGGAGCACGGCGGTAACGTCAGTCGCGCCGCGCAGACGCTGGGCATCAGTCGCAGCACCCTCTACCGGCGCATTGGTTCCTCCTCTCGGGGAAAATGAGTATCTTGAATGCTGCACGGCAACAGGGACGCCCGCGTCGATGCGGCTCAGTAAAATCCGCCTGAGCGGTTTCAAATCCTTCGTCGACACCACGCCGGTCCCGCTGGGTTCGGGCATCACCGCCATCGTCGGCCCGAACGGCTGTGGCAAGTCGAACATCATCGACGCCGTGCGCTGGGTGATGGGCGAGAGCTCCGCGAAGCATCTGCGCGGCGGTTCGATGGCCGATGTCATCTTCAGTGGATCCGGCAGCCGCAAACCCGTGGGACAGGCCAGCATCGAGCTGGTGTTCGACAATGCGGACGGTTCACTGGGCGGGCAGTACGCCGGGTTCAGCGAGATCGCCATCCGCCGTCAGGTCAACCGCGACGGGCAATCGGCCTATTGTCTCAACGGCAGTCGCTGCCGGCGTCGCGATATCACCGATGTCTTTCTGGGGACCGGGCTCGGGCCGCGCAGCTACTCGATCATCGAACAGGGCACGATCTCGCGACTGATCGAGGCACGGCCCGAGGCGCTGCGTGCGTACCTGGAAGAGGCCGCCGGCATCAGCCTTTACAAGGAACGCCGCCGCGAGACCGAACGGCGCATCCGCGATACCCGCGAGAACCTCGAGCGGCTGGACGATATGCGCGGCGAGGTCGTCCGCCAGCTCGACCGGCTCAATGATCAGGCCCGTACCGCCGAGCGCTACCGGTCGCTGAAGGCGGAGGAGCGCCAGCGCCAGGCCGAGCTTACATGGCTTCGGATCCGTCGGCTGGAGGCGGATAACGACGCACTGCGGTCGGATCTGGACGCGCAGGAGACCGCGCTCGAGGCGCGGATGGCCGAGCAGCGGCGTGGTGAGCGCGATATGGAGTCGCTGCGCGCCGAACAGACGGCCGCCAGCGATCATCTCAACGCTGTCCAGGCGCGTTATTACGAGCGGGGGTCGGCGCTCGCCACGCTGGAGCAGCAGATCCGCCATGATCGCGATGCACGCGCGCGCAGTCAGCGCGAACTCGAACAGACACAGGCGTTGATCGTCGATAACGATGCCGCGATGGCCGACGATCGCCGAGAGGCACAGGCGCTTGAGGAGACGATTGCTACTGAGACACCGGCGCTTGCCGAGGCCGACCGGGCGCTGGGCCTCGCCGACGCTGAGGTCAGCGCCGCCATTAAACGCCTTGAGGACGCCCGTGAGGCCCGCGATACCGTGGCGGAGGTCGACCGCGATGCGCAGCGGCGGATCCAGCTGGAGCAAACGTGGATCGAGCAGCAGGAGGCGCGTCACCAGGAGCAGAATCGACGCCTTGAGCGTATTGATGCGGAGTGGGCGTCACTCGCCGCGGCGGAAAAGGAAGACACCGACCACACGGCCGGGACCATCGAGGCGCTGACATCCGAGCGCGAGGATATCGACGAGCACGTGGCGAGCCTGGATGCTCGCCTCGCGATGGCGCGTGATGAGCGCGGTCCAATCCAGGCAGAACTCGACGCGCAGCGCTCGGCATTGACCGCACAGCAGGCGCGGCTTGCGTCGCTACAGACGCTGCAGGATGAGGCCCTGGGGAGTGATCGGGACATCGCCCGCTGGCTCGACAGCCATGGCATTGACGTCAGCCGCCGCCTGGCTGATCAGATCGATGTCATGACGGGCTGGGAAATGGCGGTGGAGTGGGTGCTTGAGCGTGCACTTGAGGCGGTCGAGTGGCCGGATGCCGACGGAATGGACAGTGTGTGGACGATCCCCGATAGCGGTGAGGTCATGCTCTATACCGGTGCATCGAAGGATGGGCGCAACCCCGCCGCTCCGCCGCGCACCTCACTGGCCGCAAGGGTGTCCGGTCCGGTGGCTGTCACCGATCTCCTCTCCCGGGTACATGGCGCGATGGATGATGATGAGGCGCGGGCATGGCTCGCGGAGCTAGCGCTGGGGGAATCGGTGATTACGCCGGAGGGGCGCTGGTACGGGCAGGGCTGGCTGCGCCTGCGGGCGACGCCGGACGACCCGGAAGCCGGCGTCGTGGCCCGTGCACGGGCCATTGAGGCGGTCACCGCCCGCATCGATTCGACGCGCACGACGATCAGCGATGCGGCGTCCCGATTGGCGGCGGTGGATGCCCGCCTCGAAGACCTTGAATCCCGCCGTCAGGTAGCGGTGGATCGTCGCCATGCGCTGGATCGTGATCAGGCGGCCGCGCAGGCGCATCGTGAATCGGTACAGTCCCGGCGCGCGGCCCGCGAGGAGCAGTGCGCGCGCCTGGCGGCGGAGCGCGCTGAATTGCTTGAATCAATCACGGCGGGCCAATCGGCGCTCGATGCGGCCCGGGCCCGACACCGTGAGGCCCGGGCCGAGGCCGAGACGGCCGCGCAGCGTCAGCGGCCGCTGGATGATGATTGCCGGTCGGCACAGGCTGCGCTCGACGCCGCCCGCGAGGCGGCCAGCGCGGTCCGCGATCGACGCCAGGCGGTCGCGCTTCGCCTTGAGCGTGCCGAGACGGCCCGTCAATCGCGCCATCAGGCGATCGCCCGGCTTGAACAGCAGGACGCGCGCCTTCAGGCGCGTGCCGATGACCTGCAGTCGGCGATTGATACGCTGGCGGACCCGGATGAGGACCACGAGGCCGAGCGGCAGTCACTGCTCGCCGAGCGGGCCGAGGCCGAAAACGCGCTGAGCGCGGCCCGACAGGCGCTGGACGATCGGGAGGAGACGCTGCGCCGGCTCGACCGCGAGAGAATGCAGGCGGAGCAGGCGGTTCGAGAGCGCCGTGAGGCGTGTGAATCCCTGCGTCATCGACGTATCGAGATCGAAGCCCGTCTCAAGACCCAGCGCGAGCAGCTTGAGTCGATGTCGGTGGCGACCGATACGCTGGCGCAGGCGCTGCCCGCGGAGGCCCGGGAGGCTGATTACGCCGCCGAGCTGGAACGCCTGTCCAGCGCCATTACCGCCCTGGGGCCGATCAACCTGGCCGCCATCGAGGAGCAGGCCACGCTGGCCGAGCGCAAGGACTATCTGGATGCGCAGCACACCGACCTGAGCGCGGCTCTCGAGACGCTGGAAAACGCCATCCAGCGCATTGACCGTGAGACCCGCAGCCGCTTTCGCAGCACCTTTGATGCGGTCAATGCCGGTTTGCAGCGACTATTCCCGACGCTGTTCGGCGGCGGCGAGGCATATCTGGAACTCACCGAGGCCGATCTGCTCGAGACCGGTGTAACGCTGATGGCGCGGCCACCTGGCAAGCGCATCACCAATATCCATCTATTATCCGGTGGCGAGAAGGCGTTGGCCGCCGTGGCGCTGGTGTTCGCGATCTTCGAGCTCAACCCGGCGCCATTCTGCATGCTCGATGAAGTCGACGCGCCGCTCGATGAGGCCAATGTCGGCCGCTTTTGTGATCTGCTGCGGAGTATGTCCGATCATGTCCAATTCATCGTGATCACTCACAATAAGACCACTATGGAAGCAGCGGGCCACCTGGCGGGCGTGACCATGGCAGAGCCCGGCGTGTCCCGACTTGTGGCGGTGGATGTGGCCTCGGCGGTGGAAATGACCCGCGACGATACTTGAGTTGAGACAGGCGGCGTTGCAACCTGATGCCCGTTAGCGGGAATGGAACTTGGAATGGACGAATTGCGCTGGATACTACTGGGCCTGGGGATCCTGATCATCGCCGGGGTCTATGGCTATGCCCGTCTCCAGGACTGGCGTCGTGACGGGCCACCCTGGCGCCGGAGGGGGCGTGCGCAGCGTGAGCCATTTGCAGGTTATAGCGAACCAGCGCTGGACGATGACGACGACGACATCCTGGGTCCGGCGCGGGTCGTTGAGCCAACGTCAACGCCAACGCCAACGCCAACGCCAGCGCCAAACCCGGGGGACAGCGCAGAGCCGGCCCCTGCGGCGGAGCCACCCTCAGCGGCGGAGCCGCCGGTCGACGAGCTGGCCGAGGTCCGGGGTCGTGCCGTGGGCGAGGAAAAGATCATCGCCCTGTCGGTGATGGCGCCCGAGACGGTCCCCTACAACGGGGCCGGCGTGGCCGAAGTCCTTGAGTCTGCAGGGCTGCGGCTGACTGCTCAGGGGGTTTTTCAGCGTACGCTTGAAACCGATGACGGTCCGGTAGCGCTGTTCACTGTCGCGAATATCGTCGAGCCGGGCACCTTTGACGCCAGCAATCCTGGCGCGACCCAGACGCCGGGTATCGTGCTGATCATGCAGCTACCGGCGCCGTTCGACGGCCTTGCGGCGTTCGAGATGATGCTGACCACCGCCCGTCGGGTCGCCCAGACCCTGGGTGGACAGTTGTTGGATGGTCGTCGCTGCGATCTGACCACGCAGGCCATCGAGCATCTGCGTGAGGAGCTGCTCGAATACCGGCGTCGGGCGCGTGTCGCCGACCGGCGGCGGGACGGAGCGTCGTGACCGGGGCTGACGCGACGGCCGCCGAACGGGCCGCGAGCCTTCGCAAACAGCTGGAATATCACAACCACCGCTATTACGTCCGGGATGATCCGGCCATCTCTGATGCCGAATACGATCGACTGATGGCGGAGCTGATCGACATCGAGCGCCGAAGTCCCGACCTGCAGACCGATGATTCGCCGACCCAGCGCGTTGGCTCAGCGCCGCTCGCGGCATTCGAGGAGCTCGCCCATGGCGAGCCGATGCTGTCCCTGGCCAATGCATTCAGCGAGGCCGATCTCACTGATTTCGACCGGCGCCTGCGCGAGACGCTGGGCGTTGGCGAGATCGAGTATATGGCTGAGCCCAAGCTCGATGGTCTGTCGGTCAACCTTCGCTATGAGGACGGGCAGCTCGTCGCAGCGGCAACGCGTGGGGATGGCCGAGTCGGCGAGGCAATTACCGCTAACGCCCGCACGATCCGCAGTGTGCCGCTGCGACTGCAATGCGCGGACCCGCCCGCCCGTGTGGAGGTGCGCGGCGAGGTCGTGATCCGCCGCCAGGACTTCGAGCGACTCAATGAGCGTCGATTGGCGCACGGTGAGCGGCCCTTCGCGAACCCCCGCAATGCTGCGGCGGGCAGCCTGCGACAGCTTGACTCGCGCATGACCGCGCGTCGACCGCTGACGCTGTTCGTGTTCGGTGTTGGTGAGTCCAGCGCGTCCCTCCCGACAACGCACGAGGCCGTACTCGAGCGGCTGGGGCAGTGGGGGTTTCGCGTCAACGACCAGGTTCGCCGCGTCACGGGTGCGGACGGTTGCCTGGCCTATCGTGAGCGGCTGATCGAGGCGCGCGATGGCCTCGATTACGAGATCGATGGCGTGGTCTACAAGGTCAACGATCGCCTTGTCTGGGAGCGACTCGGCGCCACTGCCCGAGCGCCACGCTGGGCACTGGCGCACAAGCTTCCGGCACGCGAGGCCACCACCCAGGTCAATGCCATTATGCCCTCCGTAGGCCGGACCGGGGTCATTACTCCGGTCGCCGACCTGGAGCCCGTGGAGGTCGGCGGTGTGACGGTCACCCGCGCGACACTGCATAACCTTGACGAGGTTCGGCGCAAGGATGTCCGTGAGTCAGACGCGGTGATGGTCAGGCGGGCCGGTGATGTGATCCCCGAAGTGGTCAGTGTGATCGAGTCGCGGCGGCCGGCGCATACCCATCCCTGGCAGATGCCGCCGGCCTGCCCCGTCTGCGGTTCCGACGTGGTGCGCATCGATGACGAAGCGGCGCATCGGTGCATGGGAGGGCTTTACTGCCCCGCGCAACGGATGGGGGCGCTCATGCACTTTGTCTCGCGCCGCGCCATGGACATCGACGGGCTGGGCGAGAAACTGATTGAGCAGCTGGTCTCGCGGGAACGGGTCCAGACGGCGGCTGATCTCTATGCGCTTACCCGCAGTGACCTGCTGGGCCTTGAGCGTATGGGCGAGCGCTCGACCACCAATCTTCTCAATGCCATTGATGCCTCGCGGGAGACGACGCTGCCACGATTTCTCTACGCCCTCGGGATCGATCAGGTGGGTGAGGTGACCGCGCGGACGCTGGCGACGCATTTTGGTGGGCTTGATGGGCTGATCGCGGCCGACGATGATGCCCTTACGGCGGTGCCCGATGTCGGCCCGGTCGTCGCGGAATCGGTGCGGCGATTCTTCGCTCAGCCGCATAATCGCGAGGTCATCGACGCCCTGATCGCCGCCGGTGTTCATTGGCCGTCGTCAGCGTCCACGCCGCCGTCGGCGCAGTCGCTACCCCTTGAAGGCAAGACCTTCGTGCTCACCGGGACACTGTCCGCTTACACTCGCGATGAGGCTAAGGCTCGGATTGAGGCACTGGGCGGCAGGGTGACCGCCAGCGTTTCCGGGCGGACGGATTATGTGGTGGCTGGTGCGGATGCTGGATCCAAGCGCGACCGGGCCGAAAAACTCGGTGTGACGCTACTGGACGAATCGGGCTTCACAGCCCTGGTGGGGTAGACCGCCCCGGAGCGGGGCGGCTCGCCCGGTGGTTGCGTCAGCCGTTGTCGGGCTTGGTCCAATTCGCCTCGTAGTCGATGTCCGCGTCCTCACGAAGCCCCTCGAGCTCGGCCTGGATGCGCTCGTTGACGATGCTCATCCGTAGCTGACTGGCGACATCGGAGAACGCTGGCGCCTCGGTCTCGCGGGTTTCGTCGAGGCGGATCACATGAAATCCGAAGCGCGTCTCCACTGGCTCATCGGTAACGGCGCCGGGTTCGAGTGCAGCAACCGCCTCGGCGAATGGATCAACCATGTCATCTGGGGCAAACCAGCCTAGGTTGCCGCCGTCACGTGAGGTGCCGTCCTCGGAATACTGGCCGGCGAGCTCGGTGAACGATTCACCGTCGGCGAGGCGATCGATGATGGCTGATGCCTGTACGCGGTCGGAAACGAGGATATGCCGGGCCTTGTACTCCCGCGGTGCCTCGGCGCCATAGACCGCTTCGTAGCGCTCCCGGAGCACCGACTCGGCGACGGGTTCGCTCTCGGTGAGCTGGCGCACAAAGCCCTGGGCGAGTGTGCGGCGCCGATCATTGTTGAGCTGAGCGGCCACATCCGGTGCCTCGTCGATACCGGCGGCGTCACCGGCCTGAGCGAGCAGCATCAGATTGATGATCTCCTCGAGGAATTGACGACGCTGGGTGGGCGGGATCTCTGATTCCCCCTGCGTCTGCTGGGAGACCAGCTGATCGAGCTCACGCTCGGTGATGGTTTCGCCGTTGATCTCGGCAAGAACCTGAATCTCCTGTTCCTCGCCGGTCTCCGCGGACTCAGCTTCATCCTGTGCCTGGGCAAGCCCCAGACCGAGGGTGAGTGCCAGTGCCGGTACCATCAGTTGAAGGGCTTTGAGCGGGGTTGAATGCATAGGGTTACTCGCTTTGTTCAGGTGGCTGTGATTGGGCCTCGGCCGGCGTGAGTGCCTCGATACTGAGGGCATGGATACAGTCGTTGCGCATCGCATCCCCCATGGCGTCATAGACCTGGCGATGCCGCTGAAGGCGGCGTTGGCCGGCAAAGTCGTCGCTGACGATACGCAGGTTGTAATGACCTCCACCAGCGCGTGCGCCGGCATGTCCGGCGTGGCGGTGGCTGTCGTCCTCGACCTCGAGGGATTCAATAGAGAGCGCCTGGTGGAGTCGCTCGCGGATCATGGCCGGGCGTTCGCTGCGTGGGATGTCACTCATGGCAGGACCCTGCGGAACGGCTTGACCGTCACATCCCGGTAGACACCGGCGGCAACGTAGGGGTCGTCGTCGGCCCAGGCGCGGGCGGTGGCGAGTGATTCGAACTCGGCGATGACCAGACTACCGCTGAAGCCTGCCTCGCCGGGGTCGAGGGCGTCGATCGCCGGCGTCGGTCCGGCAACCAGCAGGCGTCCTTCATCCCGCAGGTGCTCGAGTCGTGCGATATGGGCTTCGCGGGCGCCGGCCCGGCGCTCCCGGCTGTCGTCAACGTCTTCACTGATGATGGCGTAGTACATAGGATCCCGTCCGTTAAACTGTCGAAACGCTACCATACCTGTGCCCGGCCGACACCAGAGGAGCCCGTCATGAGCCAGTACTTCGAGATCCATCCACGCACGCCGCAGCCACGGCTCATCCGCCGCGCCGTGGAGATCCTCCAGCAGGGCGGTGTCATTGCCTATCCCACCGGCACGACGTATGCCCTTGGTTGCGCGATGGGTGAGAAGTCCGCCGTCGATCGGATCCGCCAGCTCCGTGGCCTCGAGGAGCGCCATCACTTCACTCTGGCGTGTCGCGATCTCTCCGATATCGGCAGTTATACACGCCTCGACAACAATGCTTTCCGGTTGCTGAAAGCCCATGTGCCGGGTCCCTATACTTTCGTGCTGCGGGCCACGGCAGAGGTCCCGCGTCGGGTCCAGCATACCCGGCGCAAGACCATTGGCATCCGTGTCCCCGACCACCCAGTGGCCCAGGCACTGCTCGAGGCGCTGGGGGAGCCGCTGACCACCACCACGCTGTTGCTGCCGGGAGAGACCGTTCCCATGACCGATCCGGTCGACATGCGCGAGCGGCTCGGCAGACAGGTCGATGCGGTGATTGATGGCGGTCCCGGTGGGCTCGAGCCAAGCACCGTGGTCGATCTGAGCGGCGAGCGGCCCGAGGTGATCCGCCACGGTGCCGGAGATGGCCACGTTTTCCAGGCTTAATCCGCTATCATGCATGCAATCAAACGTTCCATGCGGAGGTTACCTTGAGCCAATCCCCTGCCAGCCGCGATCGCATCCTCTCCGGCATGCGTCCGACCGGGCGCCTTCATCTTGGCCATTATCACGGCGTGCTGCGCAACTGGGTTGACCTGCAGGCCAACCACGACTGTTTTTTCTTCGTCGCCGACTGGCATGCGCTGACCACCGCCTATGAAAACCGCGAGGTCATCTCGCAGAGCGTCTGGGACATGGTGGTCGACTGGCTCGCCGCCGGCGTCAATCCCAACCTCTCGACGCTGTTCATCCAGTCGAGAGTGATGGAGCACGCTGAACTGCATCTGCTGCTCTCGATGATTGCACCGCTGGGCTGGCTCGAGCGGGTACCCACCTATAAGGATCAGATTGCAGAGCTGCGTGACCGCGACCTGGCAACCTATGGATTCCTTGGCTATCCGGTTCTGCAGAGCGCCGACATCCTCATCTACGGCGCCAGTGGCGTGCCGGTGGGCGAGGACCAGGTCTCGCATGTCGAACTCACCCGCGAGCTGGCGCGACGCTTCAACCATTTGTTCGGCCGTGAGCCGGGGTTTGAGGACAAGGCCGAGTCGGCGATCAATAAAATGGGCAAAAAACAGGCCCGGCTCTATCGCTCGCTGCGCCGACGCTATCAGGAAGCCGGGGATACGGAGGCGCTGGGCGAGGGCAAGGCGCTGTTGGAGAGCCAGCAGAATCTCACCATTGCCGATCGCGCCCGACTCGTGGGTTATCTCGACGGGGGCGGGCGGAGTGTGCTCACCGAACCGGAGGCGCTCCTCACGCAGGCCCCGCGTATGCCCGGCCTTGATGGGCGCAAGATGTCGAAGTCCTACGGCAACACCCTGTCACTGCGCGAGTCGGACGCGGATATCGACCGTAAGATCCGCACCATGCCCACGGATCCGGCCCGCGTCCGGCGGAGTGACCCCGGCGAGCCGGAGAAATGCCCAGTGTTCGACCTCCATAAAGTCTATGCCGACGATGCCACCCGTTCATGGGTCGAGCATGGCTGTCGGTCGGCGGGTATTGGCTGTCTCGACTGCAAGAAGCCGCTCATTGAGGCCATGCAGGCCGAAGTGGCGCCGATCCGCGAGCGCGCGACGGCGCTCGAGGCCGATCCCGGCCATGTCCAGCAGATCATCAACGAGGGCTGCGACCGCGCCCGTAGCGTGGCCCGCGAGACCATGAAAGAGGTTCGCGCCGCCATTGGGTTGGACTACCGTCAGCGATGAGTATCGCCACGGTGCGGGGCGAGCCCTATCCGGACCTGCCCCATGATCTGTATATCCCGCCGGATGCGCTCGAGGTGTTTCTCGAGACCTTCGAGGGGCCACTGGATCTGCTCCTGTACCTGATACGGCGTCAGAATCTCGATATCCTCGACATCCCCATCGCCCGCATCACGGATCAGTACATGCAGTATGTTGATCTGATGAGCGAAAGGCGTCTGACACTCGCGGCCGAGTACCTGGTGATGGCCGCCATGCTCGCCGAGATCAAGTCGCGGATGCTCATGCCCCGGCCACCGGTCAGCGACGGCGAGGAAGACCCCGATCCGCGTGCCGAGCTGGTGCGGCGGCTGCGCGACTACGAGCAGTTCCGTGATGCCGGTGAGCGGCTCGATGCACTCCCGCGGGTGGCCCGCGACCTGTTCCCTGCCCAGGCCGCAACATCGGTTGAAAAGATGCTCAGGCCGGCCCCTGCGATCGGCATGGATGAGCTGCTCGGCGCCTTTGCGGCGGTCATGGCACGCTCGGCACTGAACGGCCACCATGAAATCCAGCGCGAGGCGCTCTCGGTCCGCGAGCGCATGAGCGAGACCCTGACGCGTCTCGACGCTGAGCGATTCGTGGCGCTGACCGATCTGCTTGATGCCCGGGAAGGGCGGGCTGGCGTGGTGGTGACCTTCCTCGCCATTCTCGAGCTACTCAAGGCGTCGCTGCTCGAGCTGGTCCAGTCCGAGCCCTTCGCGCCGCTCTACCTGCGGGCCCTTCAGCGCGATGGATGATCCGGCGCTGGAGCGCATCATTGAGGCGGCATTGCTGGCCGCCGGGACGCCGCTGAATATCGAGCAGCTGCAGGCCGTGTTCGGCGATACACCGCCGGATCGAGCGACTCTGGAGGCGGCGCTGGATCGACTCGCGACACAACTGACCGATCGCGGTGTCGAGCTGAAACGGGTGGCAGGCGGCTGGCGGCTGCAGGTGCCCGAGCGCTATGCCCCCTGGGTGGCGCGACTCTGGGAGGAAAAACCGGCGCGTTATTCACGCGCGGTGCTCGAGACCCTGGCGATCATCGCCTACCGGCAACCGGTGACCCGCGCCGAGATCGAGGCCGTTCGCGGCGTACCGCCCAGCACCTCGGTGATGCACACGCTGCAGGAGCGGGGCTGGATCCGAGTCGCGGGACACCGGGACAGCCCCGGGCGGCCGGCGGTATTCGCCACCACGCGCGACTTCCTCGATCACTTCAATCTCAGTAGCCTGAGCGAATTGCCCACACTGATGGATAGCCCGGAACAAGGAAAATAATGACCTCGGAGAAATTGCAGAAAGTCCTCGCCCGAGCCGGGATCGCTTCGCGCCGCGAGATGGAGCGGCAGATCGATGACGGCCGGGTGGAGGTGAACGGTCGGCGCGCGACGCTCGGCGATCGGGTGGACGATGATGCCCGAATCCGCGTTGATGGCCGGCTCGTGGGCGCGGCGGCGCGCTCGGCCGGTGAGCGCCAGGTGATCGCCTATCACAAGCCGACCGGGGAGCTCGTCACCCGCCATGATCCCGAGGGGCGCAAGACGATCTTCCCGCGACTGCCGCGGCTCAAGTCGGGTCGCTGGCTGTCAGTCGGCCGTCTCGATATCAACACCTCCGGGCTGTTGCTGCTGACAACCGATGGCGAACTCGCCAATCGTCTCGCCCATCCCGCCTGGCAGATGGCGCGGGACTACGCGGTGCGGATCTACGGCCCGGTCGAGGAGGGCGTGCGTCAGCGACTGCTCAGCGGTGTAGCCCTGGATGATGGCAATGCGGCGTTCGAGTCGATCCAGGCGCTTGATCCGGGAGAGCAGGCCAACCGCTGGTATCGGGTGCGCTTGCGTGAAGGCAAGAACCGACTGGTCCGGCGGCTGTGGGAGTCGCAGGGAGTGCAGGTGAGCCGCCTGATCCGGGTCCAGTATGGTCCCTACGAGATGCCACCACGCCTCCGCGAGGGTCAGTATCAATCACTGACGCCTGGCGAAATCCGCGACCTCGCCAATCGGGTGGGCCTGACCGATACACCCCCGGAGGCGTCGAGCGCCGCTGGCCGTAAACCGGGTGCCCGCCGCAGCGGGACCCGTGAGCGCCGGCGGTGAGTGATAATGGTGCCTGATCCTCGCCCCCTCCCGGGGCTGATCGAGCGGCTGTCCGAGGCCTTCGGCCCGCAGGACTGGTGGCCCGCCGAGACGGCATTCGAGGTGCTGGTCGGCGCCGTCCTGACCCAGAATGCCGCCTGGCGGAACGTCGAGCAGGCCATCGCCCGGCTCCGTGCCCGTGACTGGCTGTCCGCCACCGCGATCGTCAATGCGCCGGGCGATGCGCTTCGCGAATGCATCCGCCCGAGTGGCTACTACAACGTCAAGGCCAGGCGGCTGCTTGCCGCCTGTGAGACATGGCTCGAGCTCGGGGGCGAGGCAGGGTTGCGATCCATGCCGACTCCCACCGCCCGAGCGGCGCTGCTTGCCGTGAAGGGACTGGGGCCGGAGAGTGTGGACGATGTATTGCTGTACGGATTCAATCGGCCGGTGTTCGTCGTCGACGCCTACACCCGGCGGATTTTCTCGCGGGTTGGCGTCGTACCGGCGGATATCGGGTACGAGCCACTGCAGGCTGCCTTCCATGCCGCGCTGCCCCCGGATGCAGCGCGCTTCAATGAGGCTCATGCCCTGATCGTAGCGGTGGGAAAGGACTACTGCCGACCGCGCTCGCCGCGCTGCGGGCGTTGCCCGCTACAGCCGGCGTGCGCCTACGGCAGCAGTGATGCTCAGCGCTCGTAGGTCCCGATCAACCGACTCATACCGATGACATGGGGCTCGACCTGTTCGAGGAACTGCCACATGGTCAGGCCCGGTTCGAGCTGCAACGACTGATCGAGGGCCAGCACCCAGAAGTAGTAGTTATGGACGCCGTGTCCCTCGGGCGGCATCGGGCCCCCGTAGGTCTGACGGCCGAAGTCGGTGACGCCATGGGTATAGGCCTCGCTGCCTTCCTCAAGCGCGGTCACTTCCTGAGGGATGTTGTAGTAGACCCAGTGTACGAAGCCATAGCTGCCGGGGCTGATCAGCGGTGCATCGGGGTCGTGGCAGATCACCGCAAACCCTTGGGTTCCCTCCGGTGCCCCGGTCCAATGGAGTGAGGGGGCGATGTCATCGCCTTCGCCGGTATGTCGTACCGGTATAGGCTGTTGGGGGCCAAAGGCATTACTGCGTGCCTGCATGGCCGATAGGGCAAATCCCATGGGATTATTCTCCAGTCCTGTTCGAATGTTGAGGATATTTGCACTTCCTGACGGCTTGTCACAAGCCGGTCATCTCTGTCGGACGACCACGCGATACTGGGTCCCGTTCACGGGCGGATTAACCGGATCGAGAAGCCGCGCGAGTGCCCCCGCGGCCGCGTCGGCCGTGGGTACTTCATCGACCGTTTCACCGGTAAAAAGTTGTCGCCTCAGTGGCGACTGCAGCGCACTCGGATCGACGCTGCAGCTGATGACCGGGTGGGCCTCGGAGTATTCCGCGGCCAGCGTCGCCGCGATCCCCTCAACCGCCCACTTGCTGACGCCATAGGCGCCCATGGCTGGACGGCCGGCCCGGCCCGCCTCATCGGTCACGAAGATCACCCGCCCGTGGTGGGCCCGGAGCATGGGCAGCAGGGCCTGGGTCAGCAGGAACGCCGCGTTGATATTGACGTGCAGGCACTTGAGCCAGGCCTGCGGGTCGTAGAGTCCGAGGGGCGCGGGTTCCCCATAGTCAGCCGCCGCGTGGACGATGGTGTCCACACCGCCCAGTGATTCGTCGAGCCGCTGGGCAAGGTCGGCATAGTCATCCGGTCCGGCTCCCATCAGATCCAGTGGATAGAGTGCCGGTTGTCCATGACCGGCCGACTCGATCCGGTCATGGAGCGATTCCAGCCCCTTCAGGGATTTGTCGAGGAGGATGGCATCCGCGCCCTCGGCGACCGCCCGTTCGGCGAGGGCAGACCCCAGCCCGCCGGCCGCGCCGGTGATCAGAATGCGTTGACCGGCGAGTCGTCCGGCGTTGACGGCGGTGTCGCGAGCGGCGGTAAGGGGTTCGATCATGTCGATGAGGGCTCCGGACGGGGGTGGACTTTGTGCGGCCGTCGCGCGGTCCGCCAGGCGAGCCAGAGCTTGCGCAGCGGTGTGAGATGGACCTGCCGGTCGGTCACGGCATAGCCGTCGCTGCCAATACTCTCCAGCAACTGGCGGTGCAGCACGGCAAGGATCAGGCCATAGGTCTGCTGGGGCCGGGCATTGTCGGGGAGCTGACTGATGGCGCTATCGAGAAAGCGCCGGGCGCGGTCCCCCTGACGACCCAGCAGCGCCCGGACGTCATCGTTTCGGTCGGCGGCGAGCAGGTCCTCGCTACTCAGCCCGCTCATCGTGAGCTCGTCTTCGGGGATGTACAGCCGGCCGGCGCGGACATCCCGACGCAGATGACGCAGCATTCGTGTGAGCTCGAGTCCCATGGACAGATCATGCGCGAATGGCGCGGCATCCATGCCTTCCGACCCCCCGATCCGCCAGGCGAGATCGGCAATGGCCCCGCCCGCGCGGTGGCAGTAGAGCGTGAGCTCGCGCAGGGTCGGGTAGCGGCCGTATTCGAGATCCATCCGGCTCGCCTCAATGACCTCGCTCAGGCCATCCATGTCCAGTTGGTGGTGTTGGAGCGTGGGCAGCATGGCCTGGGTGACCGGATGCCGCGGCGACTCCGCGGCCAATCGTTCAAGCTCCTCCTGCCACCAGTTGAGCTTGACGGCCCCGACTCCAGAATCACTGACCTCACGGGGGATCTCCAGCACCTCGGCACGGTAGGCGGCAAGCGCGGTCAGCCCGTCGCGTGCCTCGGCCGGTGCAAACAGAAGTGCGTAATAGAGGCTCGATCCGTCCGGCGCGACCTTGCGCCGGCAGTATTGCATCGGTTCCATGATTCAGACCGCGATGGCTTGGCGATGGGGAGTCGCTGGATCGGCGACCCAGCGCAGGAGTTCGGCGGGATGACCGATCAGTCCATCGGCGCCCCAGTGTTCAACGTGATCGTCGCCACTGAGATAGCCATATAACGCAACCAGCGTCAGGGTTCCGGCCTGTCGACCGGCGCGGATGTCACGCTCCGTGTCGCCGACGACCAGACACGCCGCTGGCGGCAGATCAAGCTGGCGGGCGGCCTCCGTTACCTGATACGGGTGCGGTTTGCGACGTGCCAGGTTATCTCCGGTGACCACGCAGGCGGGTCGCCCGGCATAACCGAGATCCGCTAGCAGTGGCGCGGTCAGCCAGCCTGGCTTGTTGGTGACGATGCCCCACGGGATGCCGGCGGTTTCAAGGGCGGCAAGCGTCTGATCCACACCCTCATAGGCGCTGGTCCGGCGACTCACACGCTCGGCGTAGATGGCGAGAAAGCGCTCCCGAAGTTGGTCGAACCCCTCGTCGCCCGGATGACGGTTGAAACCACGAGCGATCATCGGAACGCTGCCATGGCCGACCGCATGCAGGAAGTCCTCATCCGGCAGGGGCGGCAGCCCGCGTTCGTCGCGTAACAGATTGAGACTGTCGACCAGGTCAGGCGCGGTATCCAGCATGGTCCCGTCAAGGTCGAGCAGAACCGCGTGGGCGCGGTCATCGGCCGTCGTGCTCATACCGCCTCCGGTCGCCGGCAGTGGGCAAGATAGTTCACCCGGGTGTCGCCGCCGAGTGTGTAGCGACGGCTGATCGGATTGTAATGCAGCCCGGTGAGATCGCGGAGATTCAGCCCGGCCTGCCGAGCCCAGCGGCCGAGCTCGGCGGGTTGGATGAAAGCGCTCGCATCATGGGTGCCCCTGGGTAGCAGTCCCAGGATCCGTTCGGCGCCAACGATCGCGAACAGCCAGGCGCGGGTGTTTCGATTGATTGTTGAGAAAAAGACCGAACCGCCCGGGCGCACGAGGGTTGCGCAGGCGTGAATCACCGATGCCGGGTCGGGTACATGCTCAAGAAGCTCGAGGCAGGTGACGACATCAAACGTGCCGGCATGCGCCGCGGCGAACGACTCCGCAGGCGTCGCGTGATACTCGATTGATGGGTGATGGTCCCGCGCATGCTGGCGAGCGACCTCGATGGTCTCCGAGGCCAGATCGATCCCGCTGACCCGGGCTGCCCCGCGCTCCGCCAGTCCCTCAGTGAGCAGGCCGCCGCCGCATCCCACGTCAACCACCCGCCGGCCGCGGATGGGTCCACCGCAGCGCTCGATATAGTCGAGTCGAAGCGGATTGATGGCATGAAGCGGCGCGAATGGTCCGTTTGGATCCCACCAGTCGTCGGCATCCTGATCAAACTTGGCGATTTCATCCGGGTCGGCGTTCTCCATGACAGAAATAATACCACGCTGGCACCAATCGGCAGGGGGTGTGGGACAATGCCGGCTGTATTTACACAGCAGGAGTCATCCCCATGAAAGCCCTCTCCCTCAGCCTTGCGCTGGCGGCCGCGGTCGGCGCTGGCGCGGCGAATGCCGAGAACCCACAGGTCGTCTTCGAGACCACCGCCGGTGATATCCGGATCGAGCTCTACAGCGACGCGGCGCCGATTACAGTCGAGAACTTCCTCGCCTACGTCGATGATGGCTTCTACGGCGGAACGATCTTCCACCGTGTCATTCCCGACTTTGTCATCCAGGGGGGTGGTTTCACGACCGGCTTCGAGCGCAGGACAACCCGCGACCCCATCGTCAACGAGGCAGATAACGGGCGACTGAATAAACGCGGGACGCTGTCGATGGCCCGCACCCGCGATCGCGACAGCGCCACATCGCAGTTTTTCGTCAACCTCTCCGACAATGCCTTCCTGGACCATGGTGAGCGTGACTTCGGCTACGCCGTCTTCGCCCGCGTGGTGGAGGGCATGGATGTGGTCGACCGGATCGCTATGGGCGGGACCGGGCGTCGCAACGGCATGGCCGACGTGCCGCTAGAGCCTGTGGTCGTGGAGGCTGCACGCCGGGTGGGCAGCGACTGACCACCGATCCCGGGTCACCGTGCCGCGGTGGCCTGCGCGTGCTAGAATATCCGCTCAATTTGAGCCAATCCTACGATGGTCGAGACCCCCTCCATGTCCAGCGTTGCCAAGGAAATCCTCCCGGTCAATCTCGAAGACGAGATGCGCCAGTCTTACCTCGATTACGCCATGAGCGTCATCGTCGGTCGCGCCCTGCCTGATGTGCGTGACGGGCTCAAGCCCGTGCATCGCCGCGTGCTCTACGCCATGCGCGAGCTCGGCAACGACTGGAACCGCCCCTACAAGAAGTCGGCGCGTGTCGTTGGCGATGTCATCGGTAAGTATCACCCCCACGGCGACACGGCCGTCTACGACACCATTGTCCGCATGGCGCAGGACTTCTCCATGCGCTATCTGCTGGTTGACGGTCAGGGCAACTTCGGCTCCATCGATGGTGATAATGCGGCGGCCATGCGCTACACCGAGGTGCGCATGGCGCGGATGTCGCACGAGCTGCTGGCCGACATCGACAAGGAAACGGTGGACTTCGGGGACAACTATGACGGCTCCGAGCAGGAGCCCGAGGTCCTGCCCACTCGGGTGCCCAACTTCCTCGTCAACGGCGGCTCGGGAATCGCGGTGGGCATGGCGACCAATGTCCCGCCGCACAACCTCCGCGAGGTCGTGGACGCCTGCATTGCGCTCATCGATGACGACAGCCTCGATGTCGAGGCGCTGATGGCTTTCATCCCCGGGCCTGATCTGCCCACCCGCGGCATCATCAACGGCGTTGAGGGGATCCGTGAGGCCTATCGCACCGGGCGGGGTCGGATGGTGATGCGGGCACGCTGCCGTTTCGAGCACGACAGCAGCAACGGCAAGGCATCGATCATCGTCGAGGAGCTGCCCTATCAGGTGAATAAGGCGCGGCTGCTCGAGAAGATCGCGGAGCTGGTCAAGGAAAAGCGGATCGAGGGCATCACCGAGCTGCGCGATGAATCCGATAAGGACGGCATTCGGATGGTGATCGAGCTCCGCCGCGGTGAGGTGCCGGAGGTGGTGCTCAACAACCTCTATCAGCATACCCAGCTGGAGACAGTGTTCGGCATCAACATGGTCGCCCTGTTCGAGGGGCAGCCGCGCCAGCACAATCTTCGCGACGTGCTTGATGCGTTCATCAGCCACCGCCGCGAGGTCGTCACCCGCCGGACGGTCTATGAGCTGCGCAAGGCGAGGGACCGCGCCCATGTCCTTGAAGGGCTCGCCGTGGCGCTGGCGAACATCGACGAGGTGATCGCTCTGATCAAGGCCTCCACCACCTCGGCGGATGCCCGCGCGGCGCTGGTGGCGCGTGACTGGGCGCCGGGGATTGTCAGCGATATGCTCTCGCGGGCGGGTGCCGAGGCCTCCCGGCCCGAGTCGCTCGGAACCGATGTCGGTTGGGTGAGCAATGGTTATCGCCTCACCGAGGCGCAGGCGCAGGCGATCCTCGATCTGCGCCTGCACCGGCTGACTGGTCTCGAGCAGGACAAGATCGTCGACGAGTATCGTCAGATCCTCGAGGCCATCGCCGATCTGCTCGATATCCTCGCGAGCAGCGATCGTCTCATGCAGGTGATCCGCGAGGAGCTTGAGACGATCCGCGAGCGGTATGGTGATGATCGGCGCAGTGAGATTCTCGAGACGCGGCTGGATCTGTCCATGGAGGATCTGATCCCGCCGCAGGACGTGGTCGTGACGCTGTCGCACAGCGGCTATGCCAAGTCTCAGCCACTCGACACCTATCAGGCGCAACGTCGTGGAGGTAAGGGCAAGGCGGCCACGCAGATGCGCGGCGAGGATTTCGTCGACAAGCTCTGGGTGGCGAACACCCACGATACGCTGCTGTGTTTCTCGAGCCGCGGTAAATGCTACTGGCTCAAGGTCTATGAGCTCCCTCATGGCAGTCGTGGGGCCCGTGGCAAGCCGATCGTCAACCTGCTCCCACTCGAGACCGACGAGCGCATTAATGCGGTGCTGCCGATCAGCGAATTCGATGCCGATCGCTTCGTATTCATGGCAACGCGTCAGGGGACGGTCAAGAAAACCCCGCTGGTGGATTTCTCTCGGCCGCGCGCCAACGGGATCATCGCCGTCAACCTCGGCGACGACGACACGCTGGTCAATGTCGGCGTCACCGATGGCAACCGCGAGATCATGCTGCTGACTGATGCCGGCAAGGCGATCCGCTTCAACGAGTCCGAGGTCCGGGCCATGGGCCGCACCGCCACTGGTGTGCGTGGCGTCCGGCTGGGAACCGATCAGGTTGTTATCCAGTCACTGATCCTCGAGGAAGGCGATGTCCTGACCGTCACCGGCAATGGCTACGGCAAACTGACGCCGGTCGCGGACTACCCGCTCCGGGGCCGCGGTGGCATGGGTGTGATCGGGATCCAGACCTCAGAGCGCAATGGCGCCGTCGTCGGTGCGCTGCAGGTCAACCAGGATGACGAGATCATGCTCATCACCAACGGCGGCACGCTGGTTCGGACCCGCGCCGCCGAGGTGTCGGTGCTGAGCCGGAACACCCAGGGGGTCAAACTGATCGCCCTGTCCGAGGACGAAACACTGGTCGGTCTGGCAAAGGTCGAGGCGCTGAGCGACGCGGCCGATCCGGCTGACGATGCCGCTGACGACTAGCGCTGCCGACCTTTCCAATCAATCAATCATCAGGAGCGCACTATGTCGCGTGTATATAATTTCAGCGCCGGGCCGGCCATTCTGCCGGAACCCGTCCTGCGTCAGGCCGCCGAGGAGATGCTCGACTGGCATGGCAGCGGAATGTCGGTCATGGAGATGAGCCATCGCGGCAAGGCGTTTGTATCGATCGCCGAGCAGGCCGAGGCGGATCTCCGTGAACTCCTCGCCGTACCGGATAATTATCGCGTGCTCTTTCTTCAGGGCGGCGCGACGGCGCAGTTCTCGGCGGTACCGCTCAATCTCATCGGCGATGCCTCGAGCGTTGACTACGTCAACACCGGCAGCTGGTCGAAAAAGGCCATCGCCGAGGCCCGCAAGTACACGGCGGTGAACGTCGTGGCGGAAGGCGGTAACGGCGATCCGATGTCGATCCCCGCACAGTCGGAGTGGCAGTGCGACCCCAACGCTGCCTATCTGCACTACTGCGCCAACGAGACGATCACGGGTGTCGAATTCCCGGAGATTCCGGACGCGGGCGATGTGCCGCTGGTCAGTGATATGTCGTCGATGTTCCTGTCGCGGCCGCTCGATGTCTCCCGCTTCGGGGTGATCTATGCCGGTGCGCAGAAGAATTTCGGGCCGGCCGGCCTGACCGTCGTGATCGTGCGCGACGACCTGCTTAACCAGGCCAGCGCACAGGTGCCGGCCATCTGGGACTATCGGCGTCAGGCCGAGGCCGACTCGATGCTCAATACGCCGGCGACCTATAGCCTCTACATCGCCGGACTGGTCTTCCAGTGGCTGAAGGACGAGGGCGGTCTCAGCGCCATGGCGGAGATCAATCGGCGCAAGGCGGACAAGCTCTACCGGGCGATCGACGAATCGGCGTTCTACCGGAATCCGGTGGCACCTGACGCGCGGTCGATGATGAACGTACCGTTCGTGCTGGCGGATGATTCCCTCGATGCGACCTTCCTCAGCGAGGCCAGTGCGGCCGGACTGGATACCCTCAAGGGGCATCGCTCGGTAGGCGGGATGCGCGCCAGCATCTACAATGCCATGCCAGAGGCTGGCGTCGACGCTCTGATCGACTTCATGGCCGACTTCGAACGTCGCAACGGATAATCGAGATAACATGTACAAGGTTCTGACATTCAATAATATCGCCTCCCGTGGACTGGATCGGCTGCCGCGCGAGGGATTCGAGGTGTCTTCGGAGATCCAGCATCCCGATGCGGTTCTGCTTCGCTCCGCCAAACTCCATGATTGGGAGATTCCGGCGACGCTGAAGGCGGTTGGTCGTGCCGGTGCCGGCGTCAACAACGTGCCGGTTGATGCGATGAGCGCGCGGGGCATACCAGTGTTCAACGCGCCAGGCGCCAACGCCAACGCCGTGAAGGAGCTGGTCCTCGCTGGCATGTTCCTTGCCGCCCGCAACATCTGTGCGGCATGGGCGTTCGCGGAGTCCCTGGAGGGCGATGATGCGGCGATGAATAAGGCCGCCGAGGCAGGCAAGAAGCAGTTCACCGGCTTTGAACTGCCGGGTCGCACCCTGGGCGTGATCGGGCTTGGTGCCATTGGCGTCAACGTCGCCAATGCCGCTGCATCGCTGGGCATGAAGGTCATCGGCTATGACCCGGGCATCACGGTGCGCAGCGCCTGGAACCTGGAGTCGGGCGTCTATCGGGCGCAGACCGTCGATGAGGTGATGGCCGCCGCCGATATGGTCACTCTGCATGTGCCCGAGATCGAGGAGACACGCGGCATGATCAACGGCGCGCGGCTGGCTGCGGCGCGTGAGGGGCAGGTGCTGCTCAACTTCGCCCGCGCGGGCGTCGTCGATGACGAGGCGATCATCAAGGCGCTTGATCAGGGCCGCCTCAGTAGCTACGTCTGCGACTTCCCGGCAGCGGCCCTGAAGGGTCACGACCGCGTTGTGGCGCTCCCGCACATCGGTGCATCCACGGATGAGGCGCAGGAGAACTGTGCGATCATGGCCGCTGACGAGATCCGGGACTTCCTTGAGACCGGCAACGTCACCAATTCAGTCAATTTCCCAGAGCTCATTCTGCCGCGCAACACCGATGGTGACCGCCTGACAGTCGTCAATGCCAACGTGCCCAACATGCTCGGTCAGATCTCTTCCGCCCTTGCCGAGGCTGGATTGAATATCGACGACATGTACAACAAGTCGCAGGGCGACCTTGCCTACAGCGTAGCGGATGTGGGCGGGACCATCCCGCCCGCGGTGATCGAGCAGCTTGAGGGCACCGAAGGCGTTCTCATGGTCCGGGTTATCTAGCAACAGACGGGGGGCGAGGCGTGAACGATGACACGCTGAAAAGCATTCGGGCACGCATCGACGGGATCGATGACCGAATCCTTGCGCTGATCAACGAGCGCGCCGCCGCGGCGGCCGAGGTCGCTCACGCCAAACAGGCGGCAGGGGAATCGGGGGATTATTATCGCCCGGCCCGCGAGGCCGAGGTGCTACGGCGGATTCGTGACGCTAACGCGGGTCCGCTGACGGATGCCGATGTCACCCGGCTTTTCCGCGAAGTCATGTCGGCATGCCTGGCACTCCAGCGGCCGTTGACGGTGGCGTTCCTCGGCCCTCAGGGCACCTTCACCCAAGAGGCAGCGCTCAAGCACTTCGGGCACTCCATCGAGAGCAGCCCGCTCGACAACATCGATGCCGTGTTCCGCGAGGTGGAGTCAGGTGAGGCCGCCTATGGCGTGGTGCCCGTTGAAAACTCCACTGAGGGAATGGTGACGCATACCCTGGATCGCCTGCTCTCCTCGCCGCTGCAGATCGTGGGCGAGGTGGAGATGCCGGTGGTGCACAGCCTGGCGACCCGGGCGCCAGAGATTGCGGCGATCCGCCGGATCTACTCCCACAGCCAGGGGTTCGCCCAGTGTCGCGCCTGGGTGGATCGACATCTCCCCGGTGTCGAGCGCATACCGGTGGCGAGCACCGCCGAGGCGGCGCGACTCGCGAGCCTTGATGAAACGGCGGCGGCGATCGCTTCCGAATCCGCGGCTGAGCGCTACGAACTGCCCGTCATGCAGGCCGCGATGCAGGATGGGTCGCGGAATGCAACGCGCTTTCTGGTGCTGGGGCGGGAAAGCCCAGAGCCCACCGGCGAGGATAAGACCTCACTGGTTATCGCGCGGGAAAACCGTCCGGGTGGCCTTGCCGGCTTGCTGGCGCCGCTGGCCCGTTATGGACTGAACATGACCCGGCTGGAATCGCGTCCCTCACCGGAGGGTATGTGGGAGTACGTCTTTTTTGTCGATCTGTTGGGGCATGCCGAGGACCCGGATCTCAAACGCGCCCTCGGCGAGATGCAAAAGCTTGCCAGTCTGCTCAAGGTGCTCGGGTCCTATCCCCGTTCCATCACCTAGGACCATCGCTTGAATACGCAGCCACGTCGGATCTGTCTGGTCGGGGTCGGCCTGATTGCGGGCTCCCTCGGCCTCGCGCTCAAGCGCGCCGGCAGCGTGGAGATGATTACCGGACTCGGCCGTGACGCCGGCCGCCTCGCTCAGGCGCAGGCGCTTGGGGCGATTGACCATTTCACTACCGATCCCGGGCAGGCACTCGAAGGGGCGGATCTCGTTGTCCTCGGCGTTCCGCTCGGTGCCACGGCTGCCGTGCTGCGTGACCTGCGCCCCTATCTCCACGACGATCTCGTGATGACCGATGTCGGCAGTGCCAAGCGCTGTGTCGTTGACGATACCGAAACCGTCCTCGGCGCCGCGCCGCCCGGTTTCGTTCCGGGCCATCCGATCGCCGGGACCGAGCATAGTGGCGTTGAGGCGGCTTTCCCCAGTCTGTTTGAGGGCCGCCGTGTCATTCTCACGCCGTTGGCATCGGCGCATCGCGAGGCAATAGCCGCCGTCGAGTGGCTGTGGCGGCAGGCAGGCGCTGAGGTCACCACCATGTCAGTGGCCCACCATGACCGAATGCTGGCGATTACCTCGCATCTCCCGCATCTGCTCGCCTTCGGGCTTGTGGATATGCTTGCCCGGGAACCCGATCACGAGGAGATCCTCGGTTATGCGGCGGGTGGGTTCCGTGATTTCACCCGCATCGCTTCCAGCGATCCGGTGATGTGGCGGGACATCTGTCTGGGGAATCGTGAGGCGGTACTTGAGGCCCTTGGTCGTTATCGCCGCGATCTCGAAGAACTCGCGGAAAGGGTCGAGGCCGCCGATGGAGCCGGGCTGGAGGCAGTGTTCAGCAGCGCCAAGCAGACCCGGGACGCCCACAAACACGGATTCGAGCGCTAATGCATTCAAGGAACGCTCCATGGCAGTAAATGGCACGCGGCAGTTCATCATCGAGTCGGGTGGATCGCTCAGCGGTACGTTTCAGGTCCCGGGCGACAAATCGATCTCCCACCGTGCCGTCATGTTGGGCGCGATCGCTGAGGGGGGGACCGAGGTGAGTGGTTTCCTCGAAGGCGACGATGCCATGGCGACCCTCGCGGCCATGCGGGCGCTGGGTGTATCAATTGAGGGCCCGCACGCGGGGCGGCTGCGTATTGCGGGGGTTGGCCGTCATGGGCTCAAGCCCGCTGCAGCGGCGCTGGACCTGGGCAATTCCGGAACCTCCATGCGGCTGTTCAGTGGGCTGCTGGCCGGCCAGCGGTTCGCCACCCAGCTGGTGGGTGACCAGTCGCTCATGCGCCGGCCGATGCGGCGAGTCACCGAGCCGTTGAGTCAGATGGGGGCAATGATACAGACGGCTGCGCAGGGAACCGCGCCGCTCTCGATCGAGCCGGCCGCGGCGCTGCGCGGTATCGATTACTCAATGCCGGTGGCGAGTGCGCAGGTCAAATCGGCCCTGCTTCTTGCGGGGCTCTACGCCGAGGGGCGGACCCGGGTCACGGAACCGGCGGTGAGTCGCGACCACACCGAGCGCATGCTCCAGGCGTTCGGCGCGGACGTCGCTGTCGACGGCCCGCATGTCAGCGTGACCGGTGATGCGCCAATGGAAGCGGCTGCGGTGAGCGTCCCGGGTGACATCTCGTCGGCGGCGTTTTTCCTGGTCGGTGCCTCCATCGCCGGTGGCGGGTCGATCACCCTGACCCATGTCGGACTCAATCCGACCCGCACCGGGGTGATCGATATTCTCCGGCGGATGGGCGCTCGGATACACGTCGAGGCGGATGAGACCGATGCCGGCGAGCCGGTGGGCACACTGACCGTGGAGCCGGCGGCATTGCAGGGAATCGATATACCGCCCGAGCTTGTGCCACTGGCCATTGATGAGTTCCCGACGATCTTTATTGCGGCTGCCTGTGCGACGGGTGTGACAACGCTCAGGGGAGCAGAGGAGCTGCGGGTCAAGGAAAGCGATCGCATCGCCGTGATGGCGGAAGGGCTGACAGCACTCGGTATCGAGGCCGAGCCACTGGCCGATGGTATCCGTATTGTTGGCGGCGCGATGCACGGCGGTGCGGTGCAGGCACAGGGGGATCATCGCATTGCCATGGCATTCGCGATGGCCGGACTGGCGGCTGACGGCGCGATTACGATTGACGGCTGTGCCGAGGTTGATACCTCGTTTCCGGGGTTTGTCGAGCTTGCGCAGGGCGCTGGATTGAGGATTCGCAGCCAGGAGAGTGCGGCATGAGCGAGCAGTCAGCGGTCATCACAATCGATGGCCCGGGCGGCGCAGGCAAAGGAACAATCGCGCGGGAGATGGCGCGCGAGCTCGGCTGGCACCTGCTCGACAGCGGGGCGATTTACCGGCTGCTGGCGCTGGCGTCGCTACGGGAGAACATCGATCCCGGCAACGTGGTCCGCCTCGCGGAGCGTGCCGAGGCCCTGGATATCGGCTTCATCGTTGAGGGCGAGAACGCGGGTGCAGCGCTTCTCGAGGGCGAGCGGGTCGACGCGGCCATTCGTGACGAATCCTGTGGCGAGCGCGCCTCGGTGCTCGCCGCCGATCCCACCATCCGCGAGGCACTGAAGGCCCGGCAGCGTGCGTTCCGGCAGCCGCCCGGTTTAGTGGCGGACGGACGGGATATGGGGACTGTCATCTTTCCCGACGCACCGGTGAAGATCTTCCTCACCGCCAGTGCCGGGGAACGGGCCCGGCGACGTCATAAGCAGTTGATGGAGCAGGGTGTGACTGCTAATCTCGACGACCTTCTGCAGGAACTGCAGGCACGAGACGCACGCGATTCGCAGCGTCAGACCGCGCCGCTGAAGCCCGCAGATGATGCGTTCACCATCGACACGACGGAGCAGTCGATCGACGCGGTGATCCAGACAGTGATGGAGCGGGTTAAGGCCCGGCTTCACTAGGGGGCGCCGCCGAGCGGCGTCGTTTTTTCAGCAACCAAATGGATCGGACCGTCGATCCCGGATCAAATCATCCCATGAGCGAAAGCTTTGCAGAACTTTTTGAAGAGAGCCTTGTGCAGACCGATATGCGGCCGGGCTCAATTGTCACCGCCCAGGTCGTTGCAATCGATGGCGAAGACGTTGTCGTCAACGCTGGACTGAAATCCGAGGCGGTCATCCCGCTTCGCCAGTTCACCAGCGAGAACGGTGACGTTGAGGTCAGTGTCGGCGACGAGGTTGAAGTCGCGCTCGATGCCGTCGAGGACGGTGGCGGCGAGACGAAACTCTCCCGCGAGAAGGCGAAACGGGCACGGGCCTGGCGTGTTCTCGAGACCGCCTATGAGGGCAGTGAGACCGTCAACGGCCAGATCAGTGGCAAGGTCAAGGGCGGGTTCACCGTCGATCTCGGCCACATCCGCGCGTTCCTACCCGGCTCGCTTGTGGATATCCGGCCGGTCCGCGATACCACCTATCTCGAGGGCAAGGATCTCGAGTTCAAGGTGATCAAGCTCGACGCCCGCCGCAACAATGTCGTCGTTTCCCGCCGTGCCGTGGTCGAGGAGGAGTACAGCGCCGAGCGCGAGGCCCTGCTCGAAAAGCTTCAGGAAGGACAGTCGATCAAGGGTATCGTCAAGAACCTCACCGACTATGGCGCCTTCGTCGACCTCGGTGGTATCGACGGCCTGCTGCATATCACCGACATGGCCTGGCGGCGCGTCAAGCACCCCTCCGAGGTGGTCGACGTTGGTCAGGAAATCGAGGTCAAGGTCCTCAAGTTCGATCGTGAGCGCAATCGCGTGTCACTGGGTCTCAAGCAGCTGGGTGAGGATCCGTGGGAGGCCATCGCCCGTCGCTATCCAGAAGGCAGTCGGGTGGTCGGCAAGGTCACGAACATCACCGATTACGGCTCCTTTGTCGAGATCGAGGAAGGCGTCGAGGGCCTGGTCCATGTCTCCGAGATGGACTGGACGAACAAGAACGTCAACCCCGCCAAGGTGGTGTCTGTCGGCGACGAGGTTGAGGTGATGATCCTCGACATCGACGAGGAGCGCCGCCGCATCTCGCTGGGCATGAAGCAGTGCCAGCCCAATCCGTGGGATGAGTTCGCAGCGACCCGCAATAAGGGCGATCGGGTGACCGGTACGATTAAGTCCATCACCGACTTCGGCATCTTTGTCGGACTTGAGGGTGGCATTGACGGCCTGGTTCATCTCTCTGATCTGTCCTGGAGCGATGCCGGTGAAGAGGCGATCCGCGACTTCCAGAAAGGCGAAGAGGTCGAGGCGGTGGTGCTGTCCGTCGATCCGGAGCGCGAGCGCATCAGTCTTGGCGTCAAGCAGCTGGCCCAGGACCCGGTCTCACAGTGGGTTGCCAACCATCCCAAGGGGACGCTAGTGACCGGGACGGCCAGCGAGGTCGACGCCAAGGGTGTGGTCGTGGAGCTTGCCGAGGAAGTGCAGGGCTACGTTCGTGCCGCGGATCTGGCGCAGGAGCGCACGGACGACGCGCGTTCGCTGGTCTCCGAGGGCGATGAGGTCGAGGCCAAGGTCATGGCGGTCGACCGGCGTAATCGCATGATCAGTCTCTCGGTCCGCGCCAAGGACCAGCAGGATGAGCGTGAAGCGCTTGAGGGCTTTGGCAGTACCGGTACGGCGGGCACGACAACGCTTGGTGATCTGCTCAAAGAGCAGATGGGTGGTCGTGACAACGATAGCTGAAGCCTTTCTTCCGTATCGAGGGTCAGGCGCATGAAGGTCTGGCCCTCGAGGGCTATAGCGATGGTCGGAACCCCATGACAAAGTCGGAACTGATCGATCGGATTGCGGCCAATCAGCAGCAGCTGGCGCAGCGTGACGTTGAGCTGGCCGTCAAAACGTTGATCGAGCAAATGAGTGAATCGCTCGCCGGCGGTGAACGGATTGAGATCCGCGGATTCGGCAGCTTCGCGCTCCACCATCGTCCGCCCCGGATCGGAAGAAACCCGAGGACAGGCGAACCGGTTTCCCTACCGGGCAAGTATGTCCCCCATTTCAAACCCGGTAAGGAGATGCGCCAGCGGGTCGATGAGAAAGGTCGCAGTGAGCGCTCGGAGGACTCATGAGGCGTTTGATCGTTCTTCTGCTCGCGCTGGTCGTGGTCGCGATCGGGCTGAGTTTTGCCACGCTCAACTCAGCGCCCATCAATCTCGATTTCTATATCGGTGAGCTATCGCTGCCGATCTCCCTCTGGCTCGTGCTGGCACTCGCCCTCGGGGTGCTGCTGGGGCTGGGTTCCGCGATTGGTATTCTGACGCGGCAACGCTGGCAGCTGAAACGCCTTCGACGCGAGGCCGCATCTTCCCGCCAGGAAGTCTCTGAACTGCGTAAGTTGCCGATCCGGACCAGTAACTGATCATGTGGCAACTGCTCTGGCTGCTGCTCCCCCTGGCAGCCTTGTCCGGCTGGTGGATCGGCCGCCGGTCGTCGTCGCGGTCCCGCACCGCCAGTCTACCGGCGGATTATTTCCAGGGCCTGAACTACCTCCTCAACGAGCAACCTGACCGTGCCATCGAGATTTTCACCCGTCTTGTGGAGGTCGATAGCGAGACCGTTGAAACCCACCTGACGCTGGGGAACCTGTTTCGTCGCCGCGGCGAAGCCGACCGTGCGGTGCGTATCCATCAAAACCTTATTGCACGACCCTCGCTGGCTCCAGAGCAGCGCGCTGGTGCGCTGCTTGAGCTGGGGCGCGATTACCTTGCGGCGGGGCTGCTCGATCGGGCCGAAGCCCTGTTCATTGAGGCGATGGCGTTCTCCGACTTCCGCATCACTGCGCTTCAGTGCCTGCTCGACATCTATCAACAGGAGCGTGAGTGGGAGTCGGCGATCGATATCGCGCAACGCCTCCAGCGGGCGGATGGCGGTGAGCTTCGAACCGAAATGGGGCAGTTCGCCTGCGAGCAGGCTGAGCAGCTCCGTCGCCAGCATGCCGGGCCGACGGAGATCCGCCAGGCGCTGCGTCGCGCCACGCACCTCGATCGTGACTGCGTCCGGGCGTCACTGCTCAAATCCGATCTGGAGCAGGATGAGGGACGCTGGCGTGCGTCGATCAAGGCATGTGAGCAGGTCAAGACCCAGGACCCGGACTATATCCCGGAGATCCTCCCGCGCCTTGAGGCGGGCTATCAGGCCCTTGACGAGCGTCGGAGCTATCGCCAGGCGCTCAATCGCCTATTCCACACACAGCCCAGCGTTTCGGTGATCATCAAACTCAGCGAGCTGATCGAGACCGACGAGGGCAGGGGGGCCGCTGTGGAGTTTCTCGCCACCCAGCTGCGGGCTCGACCATCGGTGCGGGGGCTCAATCGACTGATTACACTCAATATCGATTCCGATGACGTGGACCACCGCCGCCAGCGGGATCTGCAGGTGCTGCGTGAGCTGTTTCAGGCGCTGCTGGCCGATCGTCTGCCGTACCGCTGTGTGGAGTGCGGTTTCGAGGGGCGCCAGCTCCACTGGCAGTGTCCGAGTTGCCGGTCGTGGGCGAGCATCAAGCCGCGGCGCGGCCCGGAGGGAGAGTGACCTTGACCCCTAATCTCATCGTAGCGGTGGACTATGACAGCGTTGAGGAGGCGCAGCGCCTGGTCGATACCCTGACGCCGGGAAGCTGTTGTCTCAAGGTCGGTAAGTCCCTCTTCACAAGGGCCGGCCCGAGGCTGGTGGAGGCGTGGGTACGGGATGGCTGGGATGTCTTTCTGGATCTCAAATTCCACGATATCCCCAATACCGTTGCCGGCGCCTGCCGCGCGGCGGCGGATCTGGGGGTCTGGATGGTCAATGTCCACGCGCTGGGCGGCCCGGCGATGCTCGCCGCGGCGAAGACGGCGATTGGGGGGCGAACCGGTCATCGTCCGCTGCTCACAGCGGTGACGGTGCTGACCAGTCATGATCAGACAACACTCGATGCGATTGGTCTGCGCGGCGCGCCGCAGGATGCGGTGGCGCGGCTGACCGGCCTGGCGACTGCAGCCGGACTGGATGGTGTCGTCTGCTCGGCGCAGGAGGCGGCCCGGGTACGCGCGCAGAGCGGTGATGACTTTCGCCGCGTGACGCCCGGCGTCCGCCCGCGCGGATCGGCGCAGGATGATCAGCGCCGGATTCTGACGCCGGCCGAGGCCATGCGTGCCGGTGCCACCGATCTGGTGGTGGGTCGACCGGTGACCCGCGCCAGTGATCCGCCCCAGGTGGTTGAATCGATCGCGAATGAGGTGGCCATCACAGTGCAGGCGCACGCCGGGCGCTAGGGTTGGACACGTCATTTGCAAAGCACAGGAGCGTGTCATGATCTTTTCTCGTCAACTGGGGACCCTGCTTGTAACCAGTCTGGTGGCCGGTGCGGCGATCGCCAGCCAGGATCCGATCAATGTCAACGAGGCCGGCGTCGATCGGCTGCAACAGATCAATGGCATCGGGCCCGCCACGGCCGAAGCCATCATTGAGGATCGCGAGCAGAACGGCCCGTTCGAGCGCATCGACGCGGTGACACGGGTCAACGGTATCGGTGAGACCACGCTGGATGCGATGCGTGGAGTGATCGCGATCGAATAGCACGGGTCTGGCCGACCGGATGCATGCCCCGTAAGCCGGTGCGCCTGACAGGCACGCCGGCTTCGTTTACGCTTTGGATGAACAATAATACCGACTCAACAGGGAGAGCATTCGTCGATGACCAAGCGCATCCGTAAAGCTGTGTTTCCGGTCGCGGGAATGGGCACCCGATTCCTGCCGGCCACCAAGGCGAATCCCAAGGAAATGTTGCCGGTGGTCGATAAGCCACTGATTCAGTATGCGGCCGAGGAGGCGGTCCGCGCGGGCATCGAGACCCTGATCTTCGTGAACGGGCGTAATAAGCGCAGCATCCCGGATCATTTCGATAAGGCCTACGAGCTGGAAACCGAACTCGAGGAGTCCGGCAAGCTCGAGCGGCTTGAGGCGGTGCGCAACATTCTTCCCGCCCATGTGGCGTGTATCTATATCCGTCAGTCCGAGGCGCTGGGACTGGGGCATGCGGTACTCTGCGCTGAGCCCGCGGTGGGCGATGAACCCTTTGCCGTGATCCTCGCTGACGATCTCATCGACGATGAGCAAAACGGCGGCTGTCTGGCGCAGATGGTTGAGTGCTATGACGAACAGGTTGCGAGCATTATCGGCGTCGAGCGTGTGCCGCCCGAACGGACCAATCGCTACGGCGTTGTCGATACGGATGCGATCAGCCCCCGACTCGGACGCCTCAAGGGGATCGTCGAAAAACCCGATCCGCAGGAGGCGCCATCCAACCTCGGCGTCGTCGGCCGGTATGTGCTCAACGCGAGCATCTTCAACAAGCTCCGTCAGACGCCGCCGGGTGCCGGAGGCGAGATACAGCTCACGGACGCCATCGCCGCATTGATGAAGGATGAATCCGTCATGGCCTACGAGTTCGAAGGCACCCGTTATGACTGCGGCGACAAGCTCGGCTACCTTCAGGCCACCGTCGAATTCGGGGTGAAACACCCGGAATTTGGCGACGCCTTCGCCGACTATCTCCACACCCGCAGCGGGTGAGCGGAACGCCCATCCTGGCGTGTGCCGGCTTCCTAGAAGTTGTATCGAAGCCGGAGGTAGGTGTTGCTGTTGTCTTCCAGCTGGGTATGGAACGTCCAGTCATCCTGCCCGCCAAAGAGATTGACGCCGGCTGTGCCGGTCAGTCGATCACTGAACCGATAACGTGCCCGTGGCCGGAGATAGTAGTCGGCATCAGAGGGTGAGTAGAACGTAAACAGTGACAGGGTCAGGTTCTGACGCTGGCCCTGCCAGGTCACGCGGTTGGTCAAAAGGTGCCGGTACTCATCCGGTGCATAGCGGCGCTGCTCATTCGTCAGGGCATCCAACAGTTCATCATGATCCTGGATCCACTCGAGCGAATACTGCCAGCCCAGGGTGAGGTCCGAGAATGGTTCATGCTCATAGCCGCCCAGCCAGCGCCACTCGTCGTTGGGCCGGTCGGGATCGCGGCCGTTGTCGTCCTCACCGTGATAATAGGCGGTTTCCAGATTGGCGATACCGCCCAACAGAGGCCCGCGCACACTCGCTCCGAATGATGTCAGACGTGGGAAATACGCCCTTCCGGTGTCGGGATCGCGGGCGCTCGGCTGCTTGTCGTAGCCGTGATAGGCATAACCGGCATATTCGATGCCATCGATCGTCTGATACATCCGTAGTGCGAACTCACTGTCCCCGCCAACCTGATCACGCTCGCGCGGGTCGATCTGCGGGGGTGCGGCCACACGTCGGCCGGCCTCCCGGCTGAAGAAGGAGAGTCGCTCGCCGGTGATGAACCGGTTGGGCGTGGCGCGTGGCATCCAGACGACATCGACGTTCACATCGCCAAACCATGACAGCTTAACCGCATCCGTCGGTGCCTTCAGATATTCATCGCCGCGGCCACTGAAGAACGCGACATAGTCCTTCGGGAACAGATCGTTGAGAAACACGAGATCGCCCGTTCCCCAAGTGATGATCTGCCGGCCGAAGCGGATATCCGTCTGCGGTGTCAGTCGGCCGGCGAGGTTTGCCTCGCGCAGATCGCCGCGACCGCCTTCCTCAACACCATCCAGCCAGGCATCCGCCTTGATCGTCGCGGTGTAGTCGCCAAGCTGGCGCTCACCCTCGATCTGCACCCGGGCCTCGGCAACGGTATAGTCGTCATCAACGGCGGGATCGTCCTGCAGGCGCGGTGCAACCGCTCCCTCCACAAACCCATACCACTGCCAACCGGTCTGCTCCCGCGCCCAGGGATCATCGCCCCAGCCATCGTCGCTCCAACCGTCATCGCCTGACTGAGCGGATACCGATGTCAGCGATGAACCGGCGATGACGAGTGCCACAGCCAATGCGCGCCCCATCAGCGGGATCATTCCCGACGCAGCCAGTCACGGGGTGGATTGCGCAGCGAGCGCTCGCTGAAGATGCGGCTCGGCAGACCGATGTCGTAGTCCGAAAACCGGAACTGCGTCAGGGTATAGCCGCCCGTGTCCAGATCCTCCATGCGCACTTCCGTGCCGGTCGGGTAGCCGTCGATCGTCTCGACCTCGGCGACGACCATGCGCCGATAGACCTCGCCGTCCTCACGCTGGTATTCGGTTCGCATCGGCAACAGGGTGTCGCGATCGATCCGGGTGCGGTAGCGCGCGAAGGCCACGTTATCCGGATCCTTGGGTGTGCTCTCGATGATGTAGTGATCGTCGGTGGTCTCGATCAGCGTGTGCCGGTCCGCCTCGGTCCCGCGCCCGGAAATATCCTCGTAGTAGAAATGCGAGCCGACAAAGCTGGTGCGTTTGTCACCGGCGGCAATCCGGTTGATCAGATCCAGGGCCGGCAGATAGAGCCAGCGGTCATCGGACTCTCCGACATGCTTTTCCACCCGAAAGACGGTGCCGCGGATATCCGCGGGTCGACTGAAGACCACCAGGTATCGTTGATCGCCGCCATCGGCAACATCCTGGCGTAGCAGGGTGAACTGGCGGCGCTGCCGGCTCCCATCGCCATCGACAATCGTCATACGCGCGGCCGAGCGCCCGTCATCACCCGCATAGTAGGAAGCGATGTTGGCCGCCTCAACGATCTCGCTGGCATTGCTCATCTGCGCGTGCGCCGCTCCTGTCGAGAGCCCCGCGATCAGCAGCAGGGAGAGTCTCAGTGTCTTTCTCATCGGGAGTCCTCCGTTGCGTCGGGCACCGTCGATGCCCGATCGGGCATGAGCCGGCGCCGGCCGAGTGTCATGATGGCGGGCAGCAGGACGATCGAGGCGAGTGCCGATGCCGCCATGATGCTCGCCAGAAAGATGCCCACCGTGTTGTAGGGCACCAGCGGCGCCGCCAGCAGGGGCAAAAAGCCAATGGCGATGACAATCGCGTTGCGGCTGATCGCCCGCGCTGGCTCGCCGAACATGTGGCGCATGCTCTCGGTGAAGTTGCCAGTCCGCCGATAGTACTCACGGCTGCGCTCGATGAAGTGGATGGCGAAGTCCACCGACAGCCCCAGCGTGAGCGATGACAGCACAGCGATGGGCATGTCATAGGCCTTGCCGATCAGCCCGATCACCCCGTAGATGATGGCGATCGTGACCGTGAGCGGCACCATCGCCAGCAGCCCGAAACGCAGCGAGCGGAACAGCACCAGCATCATCAGCGCCACCATGACCCAGGCGATGGCGAGGCTCTGGGCCATGCCCTTCACCATCGCGTCCTGCCAGACCACGTTGATATAGTTCAGACCACCCCAGCTCATCTGCACACCCGCCGGTAGCGGATTGGCCGCCACATACGACTGTGCCCGGTCGATGACCGCCTGCATGTCCTGGTTATCGCCGCTGGTGAGCTGGACCCAGAGGTTCGCGGCCTGATAATCCGGCGTCACCATCCGCCAGAGATCATGGGGACGATGCGAGCCCTGGAAACTGAGCAGGGTCTGAGCCACCGCCCGGCGCGAATCCGGAATCCGGTAGTCGGCTTGTTCGCCGCTGCGCAGCTCGCGATAGACGGTGCGGACCAGGTCGGTGATGCTGTTGACCTTGCCGACCTCCGCCGACTCGACAAGCGCCGCCTCGAAGTCGCCGATGTAGCGCAGCATCTCCGGACGCTGGAAGTAGTTGAGATCCCCCCGGGTCTGATCAATCACGGTGAGCAGCTCCTTCCAGTAGGGATAGCTCGCGTCGCCGGCCTCGAACAGCCGATCGGAGACCGCTGAGCCCAGCGCCTCCAGCTCGGCGTCGAAACGCTCGGTTTCGGCGCGGGCCCGATCACGCAGCTGTTGCCAGTCGCCGGCGATCGCCACGCCGTCCTGGTCGGCCTCATCGAGCAGTCGCTGGACCTGCGTGCGGAAGCGCGCCGGTGCACCCTCGCCGACGTCGGACTCAAGGCGCAGGTAGGCACTGTAGGTGCCGGCAAAATGGTCATTCAGCACCCGGTCCGCCACCCGAATGGGGTGGTCGGACTGGAACCACCGGGTTGGATTATCGTTGACGGTGATCTGGCTGATGCCATAGGCGCCAATGACAATGGCGATGGCGAATACACTCACCACCAGCTTGGCCCGGCTGATCGCGACGCCACCAAGTGCCTGCAGGCTCCGCGCAAGGGGTGTATGGGCCGGGTCGCGACGCTGTCCGGCTGTCTGCATGGCCTTGAGGCGCTCGGGCTTGAGGCACACCGCATAGGCGGGGATGAAGATCACCGTGAGGACGAACGCGAGCAGGATGCCAGCGCCGACGAACAGGCCGAATACCTGCACCGGCGGGATCGGTGTGAAGGCCAGCGAGGCAAAGCCAATACCGGAAGTGATCGAGGTGTAGAACATGGGCGTGAACAAATGGCCCATGACCTCGCGCATCGTCTCGCGGGCGCCGCGCTCAGGACGATAGCGATCGGCGAACTCGGAGATGATATGCACCGAGTCCACCACCGCGATCGGCATGAGGAAGATGGGGATCATTGAGCTCATGATATGGACCGTAAAGCCCATCCCAATCAGTGCCCCCATGGTGGTCAGGACCACCGCGAACGCCATCAGCATGGGGGCGATCACCAGCGTGACCGAGCGGAAGAACCACACCATCAGCGCGAATATCACCAGCGCAGCCAGTGGTGCGGAGATCGCCATCTGAGTGAACATCTCCACGCCGAAGGTATCCTCGGCCACCGGCAGGCCGGTGATATGGAAGCGGTCGTCGGTGTCGAGCCCATCAATCAGCGCCTCGATCTCGCCGGCGATGCGATGACTCTGATCCTTGGCCTCGATGGGCACGTAGAGCGCGGTGGCCTCCCCATCGCCGGAAATCAGCGTGTCGCGGAAAAGCGGCAGATCCAGTGTTGCCTCGCGTATCCGATTGGCCTCTTCCTGCGTCTCGGGCGGGCTGTTCAACATCCACTCAAAGCGGATCGTACCGGGCTCGCCCTGCTCAATGTTGTCGACGGTCGCCAGCGAGAGCAGGTCACGGCGGATGACACCGTCAATTTCGGCGATTTCCCCGCTCAGCGCATGGATGGCCGACAGTGAGCGCGGGTTGAAGACCCCTGGATCGGCGCGCTCGTTGACCACACCGACAACGATCATGTCGTGGAGGTTGAACTGCTCTTTGATGGCGTTATGCCGGACGCGATCCGCCTGATCCGCCGGGAGCATATTTTCCGGATCGGTGTCGATCTGGATGAGCGGGATCAGCGCCGTTCCCACCAGCGTTAACAGCAGGGTGGCAAGAAAGATCATGCGCGGGTGGTTCATGGCGAGGCTGGCGATCCGACGACCCATGTCCGCTCCTCATCAGAAAGTGGCGGACAACTATATGCCTATGTGCTCATATAGTAAACCAGTGAACATTCCGTTATCGTAGCGATCCAGATCCAAGCAATCACCAACGCAGGAGCGGCTCAATGGCCGATGTTGACGCGCAGCAATCCGAATCGATGGAGCTGATCGCCCACACCTTCCGCCTCCTCGGCGATGTGCAGCGACTGGGGATTCTCCACTGCCTTCAGTCCGGCGAGCAGACAGTGGGTGAGATCGCCGCGCAGACCGGGGCGAGTCCGTCCAACGTCTCCAAGCATCTGGCGACACTGCGCGCCAGCGGCCTGGTCGGGCGTCGACAGGCCGGTAACTGGGCGTATTTCGAGATCACCGCGCCGTTTATCTTCGACCTTTGTGACATCGTCTGCAGCGGCGCGCGCGAGCGCCTCGAACGGGAACGGGCCAGCCTGCCCACGCGCTGAGCCGTCATATCGGTTCAACTTGCGGTATACTGAAGGATTATACGCAATGCAGCCGCCGAGGGACGTTGCGCATGGCCGATCACCCAGCCGGTTCACCACGGACTGAGTCCGCGATTCGCGTTGATGCCGCGACCAAATCATTCGAGCGCGGGGTCAAGGCCGTCGACGCCGTGGATCTGGATGTCGGCGCCGGCGAGTTCTTTACCCTGCTCGGGCCCTCGGGCTGTGGCAAGACGACGCTGCTACGGTTGCTCGCGGGGCTTGAGCAACCCGACAGCGGCCGGATCACCATCGGTGGGCAAGTGATGGACGGCGTACCGCCGCATCGCCGCAGCGTCAACACCGTTTTCCAGTCCTATGCCCTGTTCCCGCACCGTAATGTCCGTCGCAATATCGGCTTTGGCCTGGAGATGCAGGGAGTCGATCCAGCGGCGGTGGCGGCGCGCACCCATCGGATCGCTGAACTGATCGGCATCGACGCATTGCTTGACCGCGAGGTGGCTCAGCTCTCCGGCGGCCAGCGCCAGCGCGTGGCACTGGCACGGGCGTTGATCAACGAACCCGACGTACTGCTGCTCGATGAACCCCTGTCAGCCCTTGATGCGGATCTGCGTGGTCGCCTGCAGCTCGAGCTCAAGCGACTCCAGCGGCAGTTGGGAATGACGTTTGTCTTCGTCACCCATGATCAGGAGGAGGCGATGGTGATGAGTGACCGGATGGCGGTGCTCAACGCCGGGCGCATTGCTCAGGTCGGCACGCCGGATGCGATCTACGAATCCCCGTCGGCGTTATTCGTGGCGCGCTTCATGGGCCATGAAAACCTTGTTCCCATTCACGGGCGGGATGGCGACGGGGTTGATACCCCGCTCGGCCGACTCGAGGGGCATTTCGGCGACGGTGACCACCTGCTGCTGCGCCCGGAGACGATCCGGCTCGATGACGAGGCCGACACCGCGCCCAACCGCCTCGAGGCAACGGTCGAGGAGCGCCTCTATCGCGGCGAGACCACCGAGTACCGCCTCTTCTGCGACGGGCTGCGGCTGCTCGCAAGCTGCGCCAATCGTGGCCAGCCCGGCTATCGTGTGGGCGAGCGTATCCGGATTGGTGTGTCGCCGCGCGGCACGGCCACCGTTTCGGACTGAGGTCGACTGGATTGTCCAGCCTGCGTCGCGATACCCGTTTTCTACTCGCCACCACCGCCCCCGGGGTGTTTTTCATTGTCGTCTTTCTGGTACTGCCCAGTGCCTATCTGGTGGCGATGGCGTTTCTCAGTAATGGCGCCTATGGGCTGCCGACACCGCCGCTCAGCCTGCAGTCGTTCCGCGAACTCGCCGGTTTCGGCTTTCTGGGCTGGAGCCCCGGTAATCTATACACCCTGATCCGCTCGGTCTGGCAGAGCCTGCTGGCGACTGCCATTGTCATCCTGATCGCCTATCCGGCGGCCTACACCATCAGCCGGCAACCGGCGCGCTGGCGCCCCCTGATGCTGCTCGCCATTGTCGTGCCCTCCTGGACGAACCAGGTCATTCGCTCGGTGGGTTGGATGAACATCCTCGCCCCCGGCACACCGGTCTCGGATCTGGCGGTATGGATTGGCCTCACAGAGCCGCAGATGGGGCTCTTCCCCTCGCAGTTCGCGGTGATTGTGGGCCTGGTCTATAACTTTCTGCCGTTCATGGTGCTGCCGCTTTATGCCGCGTTTGAACGGCTCGATACCGAACAGGTCGAGGCCGCCCGCGATCTGTTCGCCTCACCGGTGGGCGTGTTCCGGCATGCCGTTTTCCCGCAGACCCTGCCTGGACTGATGGCGGGCACCGTACTGGTGGCGATCCCGGCGTTTGGCATGTATGTGGTCACCGAGCTGCTCGGCGGCGGCAAGGCGACGATGATCGGCAATCTGGTGGCGCGGCAGTTCGTACAGGCGAGCAACTGGCCCCTCGGCGCCGCCGGCGCGATCATCATGATTGTCGTCACCCTCATCGGGCTCAAGGTACTGCGTGATCTGGGCCGGCGCCTGGGCGGTGACCGGGAGGTGCTGCTGTGAAGGGGGGCGCGCTGCATCACGGGCTGCGGGTGTTCTGGTATCTGTTGCTGGTGTTCCTCTATGCGCCGCTCGCGGTGGTGGTGTTTTTCTCGTTCAACGCCATTAATTCGTCGGCACGGTTCGCCGGGTTCTCGCTAACCTGGTACGAACAGCTCTTCAGCAACGATGAGATCATTGCCGCGCTGCTCAACACCGTGTTCCTCGCGCTGACATCATCACTGATCGCGATTGTCATCGGCGGAATGCTGGGCTACGGCTTCTATCGATATCGCCTGCGGCGGCTCAGCTGGCTGATCTGGTTGATTTATCTGCCGATGGTCATGCCGGATATCATTTTCGGCATCGCCGAAATGATCTTTTTCATCGCCATTGATCGCAGTCTTGGCATTCTGGCGCCGGGCCTTGGAACGATGATCATCGCCCATGTGACCTTTCAGGTTCCTTTTGTGGCGCTGCTCGTGAACGCGCGGCTGCTGGCCCTGGATCCGCAGCTCTTCGAGGCGGTACAGGATCTCTATGCGTCACCCTGGCAGCGGGTCCGCTTCTTTCTCCTGCCGGTGCTCGGGCCGGCGATCGTCTCCAGCTTTCTGCTGGCGCTGACACTGTCGATCGATGATTTCGTGATCAGCTTCTTCACCGCTGGCCCCGAGAGCACAACGCTGCCGATCTATATCTGGAGCGCGATCAAAAAGGGTGTGACGCCAGAGGTCAACGCCATCGCAACCATCATGATCGGTAGTGTGTTCGTCGTCGCCCTGATCAGCCTTTTCGTCCAGCGCCGACCGTCGGCGTGATCACCCACTCAAGGGAGTCCGTAATCATGACCCATCGCATCGCAAGGACGGGCCTGCTTGCCCTCAGTCTGGCTGGCGTGGCGGCGCCGGCCGCCGCCCAGTTCGAGGGCGAGACGCTCTATCTTTTCAATTGGTCGCAGTATATGGATCCGGCCATTATCGAGCGGTTTGAGGATCGCCACGACGTGGAGGTGGTCCGCAACTACTTCAATTCCAACGGCGAGCTGTTCGCCAAACTGCAGGCGGGTGGCGACAGCCAGTACGACGTGATCGTCCCGTCCAACTACTATGTTCCGCGGCTGATCAACAGCGATCTTGTTCAGCCGCTGGATCACGAGCAGCTACCCAACCTCGATAACCTGATGGATACGTTCATCGATCCGGCCTTCGACCCGGGCAACGCATATACCGCAGCGTATCAATGGGGGACGACGGGACTGGTCTACGACCAGGCGGCGCTCGGCGATGTCCCGGCGAGTTGGTCGGTGCTGTTCGACCCGGCAGTCAACGCCGATGCCCCGTTCGCGGTGCCGGAAGACGCTCAGGTGAGTCTCGGCGCGGCCTGTGCCTATCTTGGTCACGGCTATGACTGCATCGAGCGCGATGAGCTCGAGCCCGCCGCGCGGCTGATTCTCGAGTCGAAACAGCGTGATAATTTCGCCGGTTTCGTTCAGGGCACGCCGATTCTCCAGCAGTTAGTGCGTGGCTCCGTCGCCGCCGGCATGACCTTCAACGGCGACTTTGTCTTCTATAAGACGGAGGATCCGGAGGGCTTCGAGGACATCCGGTATGTCATCCCGGAGGAGGGCGCCGAGCTGTGGGTGGACAACATGATGATCCCGGCCAATGCCCCCAACCCCGAGCTGGCGCATGCTTTCATCAACTACATCCTGAGTGCGGAGGTCGGCGCGCAACTCTCCAACTGGAATTATTACTCCAGCCCCAACGCGGCTTCCCTACCCATGCTTGATGCGGTGCTCCAGGAGCCGCCGATCACCCCGACCGACGAGGAGATGGACCGGCTTACGTTCATCCCCAGCCTTGAGGGCGATGCGCTGCAGTTCGTCCAGCAGATCTGGCGCGAGGTGGAGTCGCGCTAACTGCGCCTAGTCGCCCGGCGTCAGCGGCTGGTCTGCCGTTCCCATGTAGAGGATGGCGGTCAGCGGCAGGCGGCCGAAGGTCAGGTCCCCGCGGCGGTTGATCCCGCGGGGACCCAGGCCCGTAAAGGGCCCCGCGACCAGACCGGCGTTTTCGAGTGCTGTCCGGAGCTCGTCGGGCCGGATGAAAAGCGCTGGGTCGTGTGTTCCCCGTGGCAGCAGACGCAGGATGTCCTCGGCAACGGTGATCGTTGCAAAGCGGGCCAGCGGGTTGCGATTGATGGTGTCGAACAGGAAACGGCCGCCCGGCTTCAGCACCCGGTGTACCTCCGATAGCACCTGTCCGAGATCCTGCACGTGTTCGAGCACGTCGACGCAGACCACGGCGTCGTAGCGAGCGTCGGAGTAGGGGAGCGACTCGCCGACGCCCACATCGTAATCGATCGCCCGGTTGTTTCCGCGGGCATGCGCTCGGGCCGCCTCGATCGCCTCGGTGGCCGGGTCAATGCCGGTGACACGGGCGCCGCGATCGGCGAGCGCCTCGGCCATGAACCCGCCGGCACAACCGAGGTCGAGCACCGTCTGTCCGGCCCAGTCGAACTGTCGGTCCATCCACGAGAGCCGGCCGGGGACGAGGTTTTTCAGGGTTCGCACCCAGCGGATTTCATCCGACCACCACTGATCGGCAACTGCGTCGTAGATCTCCAGGTTATTCCGCATGCTTGTCTCCCGAACCGGTTCTTATGGCGGGAATGGCGTAGGGGACCGCGGCCCGGTAGCGCTCGAAGCGCTCACCATAACGCTTGCTGAACCGTCGTTCCTTGAGGCGCGGTGCCAGTAAGCAGTATGCCGTATAACTGACGGCCAGAAGTAGCTGATCGGGAGTCCACACCGGCACTGTCCACAGCGTCAGGGCGAAGGCGACGTAGATCGGCTGCCGGATGAGCCGAAAGAGTCCCTCTGTGGGCATGTCCGGGAAGCGCGGCGTGATCCTCGCCAGCAACGACATCCATCCCAGTGCTCCCGACTGGACCTCGAGACCGGCGTCGAAGGTGGCCTTCATCAGCAGTAGCCAGGACAGCCCGTAGACACCGCAGACTACCCAGAAAACCGCCCCTTCCGCCTGCCACCAGATGATTCCGGAAGGCGTCCACAGGGTGAAAAGAATCAGCAGCTGTATCGAGGCGATCAAGGCGAAGGTGGTGCTGGCCAGCTTGCCGCCATGCGGTCCCGGTACCAATCGTGACAGCCACCGCCCGCCACGCCGCGACAGCAGTAGCGAGTGGCCCAGCGGGAACTGGATGATCAGAAGCAGGTTCACCATCCAGGCCCAGGGCTGTGGGACACGCCCGAGGCTCGCGCTCATGCCGTGAAACATGGCAATGATCATCGCGAGGACACCGGCGGTGAATAACAGGTGGGTCACTGCGCCAACGCCCAGAGCGAGCGAGATACGACCGGGTCCAGCAGGTGGACGCAGCGCCGCCTTGATTAGCTGCAACATTCCGGCGATACGCGGGTCCGAGAGCATGCAAATACTCCACAGCAGCAATTAGAATCCATCTTTTGACACGACCGGCGCGCGGAAAGATTCCGATGGGTGCAAAGCCGACGGACGATACAACGGCTGCCGGTTCACCGACCTCAGAGACACGTACAAATGACCGACGAATTGCACGAGTGGGCCCGATCCCTCGATACGCTGCGTGAGCAGGCATGGAAGCGTCTATCCCGCGGCGTGGCCGATCGCCGGGCGGCCGCCCGCCATCCAACGCTCGCGAGCGTCGATCGGCAGGGGATGCCGCGGGCGCGAACGGTCGTGCTGCGCGCCGCCGATCGGGATCAGGCGAAGCTCAGAGTCTACACCGATCGCTATGCCGACAAGGTCGATGAACTGCAGGCGACGCCCCATGCCGGAATCCATGTGTGGGATCAGAGTGCTCACCTGCAGATCCGACTACTGGCTGATGTCGCCGTGCAGGTCGGCACGGCCGTCGAGCCCGTCTGGGCGGAACTCTCTGAGCATGCGCGGAACTGCTACGGTTTCCAGCCAACATCCGGTGCCCCGATCGCGGACTCGCTCGGGTATGAACAGTGGCCTCAGCCATCGGCCTTTGCGGTGCTTGATATGACCATCCAGCAAATGGACATTCTCCACCTGGGCAATCGTCACCGCCGCGGCTGGTTTGAGCGTCAGGATGAGTGGGTGGGGCGCTGGATCGTGCCCTGAGGGCCAGCCAGCTGGATCTGCCACTGCGAGGCGGGCATTGGGCGGCTATAGTAAAAGCCCTGGCCGATCCAGCAGCCAAGACGCTGAAGCGCCTCGACGTGCTCAGCGGATTCCACGCCTTCGGCGACCACCTGCGCGCCGATCGCCTCGGCAATGGCATGAACCGCCTTCACGATCGCCTGTCCGTAGGCCCGGCCGCTCAACTGCCAGATAAAGCTCTTGTCGATCTTGATCTCGTCGAAGGGGTAATCGTTGAGATGACCGAGCGATGAATAGCCCATCCCGAAGTCATCGAGTGACAGCTTCACGCCCATTCGATTGATGGCGTTCAGGTCGACCTTCAGCGCCTCGCAGTGCTCCTCGAAGACGCTTTCGGTGATTTCCAGTGTGAGCTGGTGGGGGGCGATGCCGAAATCCGTCAGCGCGCGGCTGACAATGTCGGGGACCGAGCCGAGCTGGAACTGCACCAGCGAGATGTTGACGGAAATGGGTGCGACTGTCAGCCCGGCGTCCTGCCATTGCCGCATGTCCTGGCAGGCCTGGCGCAACACCCACTCACCCATCGGTGCGATGAGCTGACTCTGCTCGGCGAGCGGAATGAATGCCGCCGGTGGGAGGAGTCCCCGTTCGGGATGCTGCCAGCGCAGTAATGCCTCCGCTGACACCAGGCGACCATCGTTCATATCAACCTTGGGCTGATAGTAAAGCCGGAGGTCATTGCACTCGAGTGCCGAGCGTAGCTCACGGGTCGTCGTCACCACAGCACGTGTGTGCTGCTCGAGCGCGCGGGTATATTGCGTCCAGGTGACGGAGAGTCTTTGCTGGCTCCGTCGCAGCGCCAACTCGGCATTGTTCATCAGCGTCTCCGAATCGACGGTTTCCGTCGTGCCGACCCGGGCATAGCCGAACGCAACGCCAATAAAGACCCGAAAGCCGCTGACCTCGAAGGGGGTATCGAAAAGCGCCGCCAGGCGCTGGCGCCAGCGTGCGGGTGTGTGCGCCCGGTCGACCGCCACAATGACCAGAAACTCGCCACCCGCCGGACGGGCTATCCGGTTGGCGTGGCCCACCGCGGCGGTCAGCCGTCGCCCCGCTTCCCGGAGGACCTCATCGCCGACTGCGAAGCCCTGCGCATTATTAATCTCGCGCAGACCGGAGATATCGATAGAGACAATCAGACTCGCTGGATGGAGGACACGCGCCTCACGGAGCTCATCGAGTTTCCAGGCAAAGCCGTCGCGCGAGAGCAGCCCGGTGACACGATCGGTGTAGGCGGCACGCTCGAGGGCCTGATGGGCGTCGTTGAGCTCGGTTTTATCAGTAATCGAGGCGATCACCCGCCGCTCGTGATCATCGCTGAAGGAATTGAGACCAATCTCGGCACTGAATTCGGTCCCGTCACGCCGAACGCCTTTGACCTCGCGGTTCATCCCCATCCGGCGTAGTGATGGCGATGCCATAAACCGATCCCGCAGCCGATGATGGCGATCGCGCACCGACAACGGCACCAGCGCATCAACCGACATGCCTTTGAGTGCCTCCACCGAGTAATCGAACAAGTGGGCCGCCTGCTCGTTGGCGTACTCGATGGTGCCATCACTGTTCACCATGAGCATGCCGGTCGGTGCATTCTGGATGACCCGGAAGAGGTTCTGTTCGGCCTGGCGCAGCGCTGTCACCTCCTGCGATACACCAAACCATTCCAGCAGCTGACCCTCGTCACCCAACACGGGTGCGATGCGATCCTGGAACCAGCGCGGTGAGGTGGCGTTGGCTGGCAGCGGATAGGTCACCTCAAACGGTGTGACCGCCTCCAGGGCCTGCGCCCAGCGCTCACGAAAACGTTGTGCGGTGTAGGTTCCGAGAGCCGTCCGAATATCCGCCAGCGCCGGTCGCGTGTCACCCTTCGGTAATCCGGCCAGTGAAAGCCATCGCCTGTCAATATCCCGAATGACGCCATCGGCGTCCATGTGCCAGATGTAACTAGCGACACTGTTGACCAGGCTCTCGTGACGGCGCTTCTGCATGTCGAGCGACGCCAGCGCGGCCTGTTCACGACTAACGTCGGTCTGTATGCCAACGATATGGGAAATATGCCCATCAGCCGCTCGGATGGGTCGCAATTTCAGCCGATTCTGGAATCCCTCCCCGTTGCGGCGGACGTTCTCGATGACCGTCGTACAGTCCACACCGCGTGCAAGCGCATGGCGGATGGTCTGAACCGCGGCCTGATCGGTCGAGTGCCCCTGCATGAACCGACAGTTCCGGCCCAGCAGCTCGGCCCGGGAGTAGCCGGTCAATCGGGTGAACGCCTCGTTGACATAGATGAGCGGCGTATCCTCGAGGTTGGGATCGGCAATGGTGACCCCACATTCCACATCGGCGAGCGCGGCGGCAAGGAACGGCGGTTGCTGTCGCACCACCCGCTCCCTTGCCGTTTCTGTCGCGAGCGCGTGAGCCAGCGCCACGGCATGGTTGGTCTGCGCCGGATCACGCAGTACAAAGACAAGGACCGCGGCCCCGTCACCATGCGCGGTACTGAGCGGCTCGATCCCGATCAGTGCGGCATCCGCGAAAGGACCTCCAGCGGGTGCAGGCAGCGTTCTGGGGTGGCCGTCGCGCAGCGTCTGGGCGACGGCCGGTAAGTCAAGGAGCGGCTGAGCCGGTGGTTGATCACAGAGGCAGTGGACGGGCAGCGGCTGGTCCTCGACCACGACAGCGGTGCAGCTGACGTCGAACACCGCATGGAATGCCTCGGTGATATCACGGAGCAGTGCGTTGTATCGCCCTGCGATGGTCATTGCTCGGCTCCAGACCGGCGCGAAATCACTCTGCCCGCATCGGCATTACAGATTTTCATCGTAACATCCACGGATCCCCAGCCGAGTGCGCGCGTCATGGTCCCGGACGGACCCGGCGGTCGGGAACAATGCCGGATTGATAGCGCTCAGCCTTGTTCACATACATCGCCTTGTCCGCATTCCTAATGGCGGTCTCGTAGTCCTCTTTCATTGAGCGCGTCGGTCAGTTCGGGCTTTTCCACCGTATCCACCGCGCACAGAGTGCCAAAGAGCGCTCCATTGGCATCGGTGACAGGCACACCGATATAGCGGTTGTCTTCGGACTGAAGGATGAGCCAGTCATCGCCCTCAACGCGGGTCATCAGCCAGGCGCCCATGGGGTAGAGCATGTTCAGGGCGTGAAGGACGGCGCGTGAGGCCGCATCGAAGTCCGTATAGGGCGTGAAATCCATGCTGAGTGGATTGGCTTGATCATCCATTCGTGCGGCTCATCCAACACCTGTCGGCGACCGATTGCACATCGTTGAAAATGGGTTTCAGAGGGAATGCCCGCGCCGGACAGCGCATGCTGGATACTCGCATGGAGTGGCTCCCCGGGACGGATTCGAACCGCCGACCAAGTGATTAACAGTCACTCGCTCTACCACTGAGCTACCGGGGAATTATCGTCGGAACGTGCGTAGTCTAGCGTTTTGCGCCGCGCCGTCAACCGGCACGGCGCCACGAATGCACCGCTAATCGCGCCCGAATACGCTCTCCAGTCGGTCCATGGCCTTTTGGAGATTCTCCATGCTTGTGGCGTAAGAGATGCGGGCGTGCCCCGACAGACCAAACGCGGTACCCGGCACAAGGGCAACGTTGGCCTCGGCGATGAGGTACTCGGCCAGGGCCGTATCGGTGTCGATGCCATCGATAGCGGCCATTGCCTGGCTGACGTCGGGATAGGCATAGAAGGTGCCATCGCCGGCGATGCAGCTGACGCCCTTCATGGCGTTCAAGCGCTCGACAACAAAGTCATGCCGCTCGCGGAACGCCTTCACCATCGGAGCAATGACGCCCTGATCGCCGTTCAGTGCCGCCACCGACGCCGCCTGCGAGATTGAACTGGCGTTCGAGGTGCTCTGCGACTGGATCTTTTTCATCGCACCGATGACGTTGGCCGGTCCCGCCGCATAGCCGATTCGCCAACCGGTCATTGCATAGGCCTTGGAGACGCCGTTGACCACCACCGTGCGCTCGGCAAGATCGGGGCAGACCATTGCGATATTGCTAAAGGCCTCATCGGTCCACAGGATCGGCTCATAGATATCATCGCTGGCGATGAGTATATCCGGATGGCGCCGCAGAACCTCACCCAGTGCCTCGAACTCCGCGCGGGTGTAGGCAGTCCCAGTTGGGTTGGATGGGCTGTTGAGCACAACGATCCGCGTACGCTCGGTGATCGTGGCCTCAAGCTGCTCGGCACTGATCTTGAAGCGTTGCGACTGATCGGCCTCGACGATTCGTGGTACAGCGTCCGCGAGCAGGGCCATGTCCGGGTAAGACACCCAGTACGGAGCGGGGATCACGACCTCGTCGCCGTCGCCCAGGACGGCCATGAACAGGTTGTAGAGGCTCTGTTTGGCGCCCGATGACACGAGGATCTGGTTGGCCGCATAGTCGAGGCCGTTATCCCGCTCGAATTTGGTCTGGATGGCCTGTTTGAGCGCAGCGGTGCCATCAACGGGCGTATAGCGGGTCTGGCCGTCCTGGATCGCCTGGATCGCGGCGGCGCTGATATGCTCGGGGGTATCAAAATCCGGCTCGCCCGCCCCCAGTCCAATGATGTCGTGGCCGGCCGCGCGCATCTCAGCCGCCCGGGCGGTCACCGCCATGGTCGGGGAGGGTTGGACGCGCCCGACACGCTCAGAGAGTTCAATAGCCAAGGATGGTCTCCGTTTCCACAGTTTGATCGAAATGATACGCCAAACATGACAGGGCCTGCATCGCTATGACTGACCAGACACTGCGTTTCCAGCTCGAGAGTGACTTCGAGCCCGCCGGTGACCAGCCCACGGCCATCAAGACACTCGCCGGGAGCCTGCAGTCAGGGCATTCGCACCAGACACTGCTCGGCGTGACCGGATCAGGTAAGACATTCACGATGGCGAGCCTGATCGCAAAGGAGCAACGCCCCGCGGTGGTGCTGGCGCCGAACAAGACGCTCGCCGCCCAGCTCTACGGCGAGATGAAGGCATTCTTCCCCCATAACGCGGTCGAGTATTTCGTCTCCTACTACGATTACTACCAGCCCGAGGCCTATGTGCCGGCATCGGATACCTTCATCGAGAAGGACGCCTCGGTGAATGAGCACATCGAGCAGATGCGGCTGTCAGCGACCAAGGCGATCATCGAGCGGCGCGATACCATCATCGTTGCCTCGGTCTCGTCGATCTACGGGCTGGGTGATCCCAGCGCCTATCTGAAAATGGTGCTGCACCTGAAGGTGGGCGAACAGGTGGATCAACGCCAGATCCTCCGGCGCCTGGCGCAGCTGCAGTACGCGCGTAACGACTACGATTTCTCGCGCGGCAACTATCGCGCCCGGGGTGATGTGATCGATATCTTCCCCGCGGAGTCCGAGGACGAGGCGGTGCGAGTCGAGCTTTTCGACGACGAGATCGAGAGCCTTGCCTGGTTCGATCCACTCACCGGCGAGGTCCTGCGCCGTGTCCAGCAGCTGACCGTCTATCCCAAGTCCCACTATGTGACGCCACGCGACACGGTTCTGAGCGCGGTGGAGAAGATTAAAGTCGAGCTCCAGGAGCGGCTCGAGCAGCTCCAGGGCGCCGGGCGGCTGCTGGAGGCCCAGCGGCTTGAACAGCGCACCCGGTTTGATCTGGAGATGATGCAGGAGCTTGGCTACTGCAACGGCATCGAGAACTACTCGCGCTATCTCTCCGGCCGGGGGCCGGGGCAGGCACCACCGTGCCTGTTCGACTACGTGCCCGATGATGCAATGCTGTTCATCGACGAATCACATGTCACAGTCTCGCAGGTGGGCGGGATGTACCGCGGTGACCGCGCCCGCAAGGAGACGCTCGTCGAGTACGGCTTTCGTCTGCCGTCGGCGCTCGACAACCGGCCACTGAAGTTCGAGGAGTTCGACACCATCGCCCCGCAGCGGATCTACATTTCAGCGACACCCGGTCCGTATGAAAAGCAGCACTCCAGCGCCGTGGCCGAGCAGGTGGTGCGGCCGACCGGGCTGGTCGACCCACAGATCGAGGTCCGGCCGGCGGGGACGCAGGTGGACGATGTGCTCGGCGAGATCAACGAACGCAGCCAGATCGGTGAGCGCGTACTGGTGACCACGCTCACCAAGCGTATGGCGGAGGACCTGACCGAGTACCTCTCCGAGAACGGCGTACGGGTGCGCTACCTGCACTCCGATATCGATACCGTGGAGCGCACCGAGATCATCCGTGACCTGCGGTTGGGGGCGTTCGATGTGCTGGTGGGCATCAACCTGCTCCGCGAGGGGCTGGACATCCCGGAGGTCTCCCTGGTGGCGATCCTGGATGCCGACAAGGAAGGCTTCCTGCGCGCTGAGCGCTCACTCATCCAGACCATCGGCCGGGCCGCCCGGAACGTCAACGGCCGCGCCATTCTCTATGCCGATCAGATGACCGACTCAATGAGTAAGGCAATCAACGAGACCGAGCGCCGGCGCGAAAAACAGATCGCCTACAACGAGGAGCACGGGATTACGCCGCAGGGTATTCAAAAGGCCATCGCCGATGTCATGGAGCGGGGCGGCGCCAGTGCCCCTGACACCGCCGAGCACTATGCCGAGGTGGCCGATGAGGCCAAGGCCTATGCCGACCTGACGACAGCCCAGGCGGTGAAGCGGATCAAGGAGCTCGAGCAGAAGATGCATCAGCACGCGCGCAACCTTGAGTTCGAGGAGGCCGGTAAACTGCGTGACGAGGTTAAACGGCTGCAGCGTCATGCGCTTGGGGAGCCCGATCGGGACAGTGCCTGATGGCGTTGAGTGAGGGGGCAAGCCCGGCAACCGTCGACCTGACCGCGGTGATCGTCGCCATGATCGATGGCGAGCCGCGTATCCTCACCGTCCGGCCTGGCGCCGGCGAGCCGGATACATTGCCCTGCGGACCACTGCAGCCTGATCACCGCACCCTCCAGGCCGGACTGCGCAGCTGGGTCGCCCACCAGACCGGGCTCCGGCTCGGCTACATGGAACAGCTCTATACCTTCGCCGATCGCGATCGGGCCAATAGCGAAGCCGCTGATGGCCCGGGTGTGCGCCCTGTCTCGGTCGCCTATCTCGCCCTGGTCAACGAGGTTGAGCATCAGCATCGAGCGGCCACCGCCTGGCAGCCCTGGTATCACTACCTGCCCTGGGAGGACTGGCGGACGCAACGCCCAGCGGTCGTTGACACCATCCTTGCCGGGCTGGCGCGCTGGGTCGAGGCGGCGCCCAGTGCGCAGAAACGCATGCGCCGCACCGAGCGTCTGCGGCTCGCCTTCGCGAGCGACGCCACCCCCTGGGACGAGGAACGATCGCTGGAGCGCTACGAACTGCTCTACAGCGCCCGGCTGCTCTCCGAGGCCTGGCATGACCAGGGGCTGGTGCCACCCGCCGATCTGGGCGGGCGCCCCGATCGTCCCATGGCGACCGATCACCGTCGCATCCTTGCGACGGCCGTCGGTCGGCTGCGTGGCAAGATTAAATACCGACCGCTGCTTTTCGAACTGATGCCGCCCACTTTCACGCTGCTGCAGCTCCAGCGCACGGCAGAGGCGCTATCCGGGGCGCGGCTGCATAAACAGAACTTCCGCCGACTGGTGAAACGCCAGCATCTGGTGGAAGAGACCGGCGAACATGAAACACAGACCGGCGGCCGCCCCGCCCGGTTGATGCGATTCCGTCCCGCGGTCACGCTGGAGCGGCCGGCGCCCGGTGTCGATATCAAGACCGGTGGACGCGTAGCTCGTCCCTGATCAGACGGTCATATCGAAGCCTCAATCGGGCTTGATGAAACTTCTCTCCTGATCTTATGCTCAAAGCGTGCATAACGGTGCAATATCGTCACGCCATTAATGCTCAAATCGAGCATAAGGAGCGTTCAGTGGAAGCAGTCATGGAACAAACACGCCAGTCACGGGAGCGGTTGCGGGATACCATCCCACCGATGGAATGGGCGATCTTCGAGCCCGAGATCGACGCGATCCATCGCCTCAAGGCCGAGCGTAACGCCGTTATCCTGGCGCACAATTACCAAACGCCGGAGATATTCCATGGTGTGGCCGATATTGTCGGTGATTCCCTGGCGCTGGCGCGCCGGGCCGCGGAGACCGAGGCCGATGTGATCGTTCAGGCGGGCGTGCACTTCATGGCCGAGACCTCGAAGCTGCTGTGCCCGGATAAGACCGTTCTGATCCCGGACCTCGCCGCCGGCTGCTCCCTGGCCGAATCCATCACCGCCAAAGATGTCCGCGCGCTGCGCGAGCGCTATCCGGACGTTCCGGTCGTGACCTATGTGAACACCTCAGCGGCGGTCAAGGCCGAGTCCGATATCTGTGTGACCTCGGGCAATGCGGTCCAGGTGGTCGAGTCGCTGGGTGTGGACCGGGTGATCTTTCTGCCCGATGAGTATCTGGCGCACTACGTAGCGCTGCAGACCGATGTCGAGATCATCTCCTGGAAAGGGCACTGCGAGGTGCATGAACGCTTCACCGGCGACGAGATCCGTCAGTACCGGCAGGCGCATGACGATCTCATGGTGATCGCCCATCCGGAATGCCCGCCGGATGTGCTGGCGGCGGCGGATGAGGTGGGCTCCACCGCGCAGATGATCAATGCCGTGTCATCGCGCAAGCCACGCCGGGTGCTGATGGTCACCGAATGCTCAATGAGCGATAACGTGGCCGCCGAAGTGCCGGAGGTGGAGTTCGTCCGTCCCTGCAACCTGTGCCCGCACATGAAACGGATCACCCTGCCGAAAATCCGGCAGGCGCTGGAGTATGGCGCCCCGCGGGTGGAGATCGAGACCGATGTCGCCGATCGGGCGCGTCAGGCCGTGACACGGATGCTGGCCGTGCGATGAAGGCCGCGAGCGCGAAGAACCGGCCGGTGATTGTGGTGGGTGCCGGTATCGCTGGACTGGCGACGGCCCTTCGACTCGCGCCGCTGCCCGTGGTGGTGCTGACCGCCGGGCGCCTGCGTGAGAACACATCCACAGCCTGGGCCCAGGGCGGGATCGCCGCAGCGATGGCGGGTGATGACGCGCCCGCTCTGCATCAGGCCGATACCGAAGCCGCCGGTGTCGATCTGGTCGATCGTGCCGTCGCGCGGGCGGTGACCGAGGCGGCGCCGGCGTGTCTGGATCACCTCGCGGCCCTCGGTGTGCCCTTCGACCGAGGGGCTGATGGCGTTCTGGCGATGGGGCTTGAGGGCGCACACAGCCGCCATCGAGTCGCCCATGTAGGCGGTGATGGCAGTGGTGCGGCCATCCTCAACAGCCTGATCAAGGCAGTCGGCGCAACGCCGTCGATTCAAGTCCGCGAACGCGCGGCGGTCGAGGGACTGATCACGGCGTCAGGTCGTGTTCAGGGCGTTCGAGTTGCTGATACCGATCTCACCGGTCGTGCGGTCGTGCTGGCCACCGGTGGTCTGAGTGGGCTGTATGCCGATACCACCAACCCCCTGGGCGCCGCGGGCCGTGGCCTGGCCATGGCGGCGCGGGCGGGCGCTGCCATCGCCGACGCCGAGTTCGTCCAGTTCCACCCCACCGCGATGGCGGTGGGACGCGATCCGATGCCCCTCGCCACCGAGGCCCTGCGGGGTGAAGGCGCGACACTGGTCAACCGAGCGGGTGAGCCGTTGATGGCGGATACCCCGGGCGGCGATCTGGCCGCGCGGGATATCATCGCCCGGCGTATCCATGCCGCGCTGGAAGCTGGTGATGGCGTCTATCTTGATGGCCGCTCGGCGATCGGTGATGCATTCCCCAGCCGCTATCCGGCGGTCACTGCTGCCTGTCAACGTGCCGGCATTGATCCTGCCCGTGCTCGCATCCCGGTCCGGCCAGCGGCGCACTACCACATGGGAGGTGTCGCGGTGGATGGCAGTGGGCGGACCACCGTCGAGGGGCTATGGGCCTGCGGTGAAGTGGCGGGTAGCGGTCTGCATGGTGCCAATCGCCTGGCAAGCAATTCACTGCTCGAGGGACTTGCCTTTGCCCGCTGGATCGCCGAGGACATCGCCGGACAGACCGATGTGCATCGAGCCCGGACGGATGACCCGGGACGGACAGGAACCTTTTCAGGCATGGGCGCCAGCACCTGGATCCGCGACTGCATGAGCGATTATGTGGGCGTTGTCCGGTCGGCCGCCGGACTCGATAGGGCCATTGAGGCCCTGACGCCGGTGGCCTTCGATGTGCAGCATCGGCAGGCTGATCCGGCGCTTGCCGGGCTGTTTGTGGCCACTGCGGCACAACGGCGCACGGAAAGCCGTGGTGGGCACCTGCGTGATGACTGTCCGCAGACGCGCTCGCCTGCGCCGGCCCGGGCGTCCCTGACGCTGGCGGACCTTGCCCACTCCGGATCTGTCCCCGGCGTTATTGATCGAACAGCGAGGGCCCTCGCATGATCGGCGTGACGGATCCGAGCCGCGTCCAGCTCGAGCCGCTGGTCCGTGCGGCGCTGGCGGAGGATCTCGGCCGGGCCGGTGATGTGACCAGCGATGCTGTCTTTCCCGCGGACGCGACAATGGCTGGGGTTATCCGCGCCCGTGAACCGGGTCGGATCGCGGGTACCGCCGCCGCGGCGTTGGCGTTCTCGCTGCTTGACGAGCGGGTGATGGTGGAGCGGGTCTGCGCGGATGGCGACACGGTCGCGGCGGGCTCAGTGATGATGCGTCTGACGGGTCCGGCACGGGCAATCCTCGCCGCCGAGCGAGTCGCCCTGAACCTGCTCTGCCATCTGAGCGGGATCGCGACCGCCGCGGCGGCGCTGGTCGCGGCAACCGGTGACTGGCCGGCCCGAATCGCCTGCACCCGCAAGACTACACCCGGCCTGCGCGGACTGGAAAAGCATGCAGTCCGGGCCGGCGGTGGCGTCAATCACCGCTTCGGGCTCGACGACGCGATGCTCATCAAGGACAACCATATCGCTGTAGCCGGTGGCATCGGACCCGCACTGGCCCGGGCCCGAGCCGCGGCCGGGCATCTGGTGAGAATCGAGGTAGAGGTGGATACGCTGGAGCAGCTCGAGGCGGCGTTGACCGGTCAGGCCGATGCCGTGCTACTCGACAACATGGATCCGGCGACGCTGGCCGAGGCCGTCCGCCGTGTGGACGGCCGGGCAGTCACTGAGGCGTCCGGTCGGGTCAGCCGCGAGACGATCGCCGCCGTGGCGGCCAGTGGCGTAGACATCATCTCGGTCGGCGCCCTGACGCACAGCGCGCCGATCCTCGACCTGGGACTCGATACCGAGTCGACGGCGGACTGATCAGGCCTCGGCGGCCTCGCCATACCGCGGCCCGCGCGGGAGTTTGCCAACGCCCGGGTTGAAGCGGTTGGTGGGGTCCAGTCGGCGGTAGAAAGCCGCCAGCGGCGGCTTGGCGGGATAGAGGTGGCCCACATTATGCTCGGCCGGGTATTCCGCACCGCGTTCGTCGAGGATCTCCAGCATTTTCGCCTTGTGAGCCGCCACATCGGCCCCCTCGCGGAATACGTAGTCCTGATGGAATACGTTGCAGAAAAAATGCCCGTAGTAGAGCCGATGCATCAGATCACGGGTGATGCTCTCGGGCAGTTCCTCGAACCAGTCCCGATCGTTGCGCGCGAGGGCAATATCCAGCGCCAGGATATCCTCGACCTCCTTGTGGTGGATGGTCTGGTAGCGCACACCGGCCCCTGCGGCGGCGAAGCGATGCAGCATCGCCCGTTCGGCCTCGTCCGCTGTGCAGCGGAACCAGGCATCAGGGAAGCATTCCTGGAGGAATCCCTCCGTCTCCTCGGCCATGTCACCGTTAGCGCGCAGGATCAGGTGATGCTCGAAACGGTCGCGCCATTCAACGACGCGCTCAGGCAGCGGGTCAGGGGCGAGCCATGACAGACGCTGGAGGACATGATCCGTGATCGGTGCGGGCAGCAGCGGTAAGCGCCGGAAAAAAGCGTCAATGCGGGTCTTGAGCGCAAACGCTTTGGGCAGACGGGCCGTACCCAGTTTTTTGATCAGCAGGAAACTGTCCTTGCCGTAGCGGCGAGCCACGTCAAACAGCTCGCGGTGCAGATACTCCGCTGTAATCGGCAGTCTGGAGGCCTCGCGCAGGAACCGTGCCCTGAATTCCGCCATCTCGTGCGTGTCGTTACTGCCGATGTAGTACGTCCGTACATCCGACTCCTGTTCGAATGTGTCCATACGGACCGCGAATACCATCACCTTGCCGGCACTGCCCGAAACACCGTAGAGCAGCCGGGGATCGTTGTTGAACCGCGCTGCGCCGGGTTCGTCAGCACCGCGGATGATCTCGGGATAGCCGTCATCGCTCGCCTTGCCGGCGTTCCAGTCGATATCTTCGGGGCGGTAGTCACCGTGCTCAAGGCGATCGAGGATCGCCTCGGGCGTGTCGCCTAGATCGATGCCAAGCTCGTTGACCAGCTCGAGCTCACCGTCTTCGTTGACGCGGGCGTAGACGGCGAGCTCGGTATACGCGGGCCCGCGCCGGCACAGCGCACCACCGGAGTTGTTGCAGACACCGCCGACGACGGTCGCCCCCAGCGAGGTGGAACCGATCACCGAATGCGGCTCGCGCCCGTGCGGCGCCAGTGTCTGGGTCAGCTCGAACAGCGTCGCACCGGGTAGGGCGATGGCCTGGTCGGCATTGCCGAGCAGCTGCAGACCCTTGATGCGCATGGCGTTGATGGCAACGGCGGGGCGGTCGTAGGTGTCCTTGGGCGTTGAACCCTCGGTGAGCCCGGTGTTAGCCGCCTGGGGGACGATGACAGCACCTGCCTCGATGGCGGCCTGGGTGCAGTGCCAGAGCTCAACCAACGTACCCGGATGGACGACAGCGACGGCATCGCCACTGCCTGAACGATATCCGGTCCGGTAGGGCCGTGTGGCGGCCGCATCGGTCAGTACGTGCTGCTCGCCGGCGATGCGCTGCAGCCGCTGGATAAGCTCGTCTGTCGCGTCCATGATTCCCTCTCTCGGCTCAGTTGGCCCAGCGACCCTCGAAATCCTCGGGTATATGCAGGATCTCGCGGTTGACCTCGTTGATATCGCGATGACCGCAGAGCGCCATGGTGGTATCGAGTTCCTTATGCAGAACCTCGAGTGCTTTGGTGACACCGTCCTGGCCCATCGCCCCCAGCCCATAGACCCATGCGCGACCGATCATGACGCCGTCGGCGCCGAGCGCGAGGGCCTTGAGGATGTCCTGACCGGACCGTACACCGCTGTCGAAATAGACCTCGATGCGATCACCCACTGCCTCAATGATGTCCGGCAGCACGCGGATGCTGCTCAACGCCCCATCGAGCTGGCGGCCGCCATGGTTGGAGACAACGATGGCATCGGCGCCCAATTCCACGGCGCGCTCGGCATCCGCGCGGTTCATGATGCCCTTGAGCACGACCTTGCCGCCCCACATGTCCATCAATTCCTTGACGCGGTTCCAGTCCAGCGAGTGATCGAAGGCCTCCGCCGTCCATGACGACAGAGAGCTTGAATCGGTCACGCCCTGCGCGTGGCCGACCACGTTACCGAAGGTCCGGCGTTTCGCGCCGAGCATCTCCAGGCCCCAGGAGACCTTCGTCGCCAGATTGGCGATGGACTTGATCGTGAGCTTGGGCGGCGCGCTCAGCCCATTCTTCAGGTCCTTGTGGCGCTGCCCCTGGACCTGTAGGTCCAGCGTGATGACGATCGCCGAGCAATTGGCCGCCCGCGCACGCTCCATCAGCCGACGCATGAAGTCGTCATCCGACAGCGTGTAGACCTGGAACCAGAATGGCTTCGTCGTTTCCGCGGCGACATCCTCGATCGAGCAGATCGACAGCGTAGAGAGCGTGAACGGCACGCCGAAATCCTCGGCCGCCTTGGCGGCAAGGATCTCGCCATCGGCGTGCTGCATGCCAGTCAGCCCCACCGGTGACAGCGCCACCGGCATCCGGACGTCCTCACCCAGCATCTGGCCCGCCGTGGTGCGGTTGGTCATGTCGATGGCCACCCGCTGGCGGAAATAGATCGACTGGAAGTCGCTGCTATTTTCCTGAAACGTCTGCTCCGTCCAGCTACCGGTCTCGCAGTAGTCATAGAACATCTTTGGCACGCGGCGCTTGTACAGACGCTTGAGGTCATCGATGCAGGTGATGACGGCCACTTCATTTGCCTCCGCGGTTGGTGAGATGATCCCCAGGGCGGTCGAGAAGAAAATCCCGGTGGAGGTCTGGGCCGGGCGGAGCTGATATCGCTGGGCGAGGACGTAGACGTTCGCGGCGACCGGCAAAGCGGCCTGAAGAATGCCGACGGCCACCCAGACCGGGGGTAGATCGAATAGGCCGATGAGCGCGACGGCCACGAGTGCCGGATGCACGATCAGCTTGAGCAGACAGACCCAGGCGGTCTCTCCCGCACCCTGGCTGATAGGGCGACCGGCGAGCGTTGCGCCGAGGGCAAAGAGCGCGCATGGACCGGCCGCATCGGCCAGTAACCCGCCATAGCGCATGAGCGGATCAGCGATCGGCACCTGCGTGAGATTAAGCGTCAGACCGATGACACCAGCCATGACGATCGGGTTTTTCACCACGCCGACCGCGATGCGCCTGAAAAGCGCGGATAGCGCGCGCGGGTCGCCGAGATCGGCCTCGATGAGCGCGGTCGCAAGGCCGAGCATCACGATGGTATCCCCCATCACGATCGCAACCGCCGGTAGTGCCGCTTCGCTTCCGAACAGGAGGATGACGAGCGGCAGCCCGATGAAGCCGACATTGGAGAAAACGGCGGCGAGCGCCTGTACGGCCGCATCGGCGAGGCGGAGCCCGATCAACCGTCGGGCGATCAATAGCGCCGCGAAGAAAAGCGCGATCCCCGGCAGGTAGTAACCGGCGATGAGCGACCCGATGTCCCGGGTCGCAGCGGGTGCCTGGTAAGTCTCGACCAGCAGCAGCGCGGGGAGCGCGAAATAGAATACGAACGTATTCAGTCCCCCCACCGTATGCTCGCTGAGCATCCGCGCTGAGGCGGCGAGGTAGCCGGTGAAAATCAGCGCGAAGAATGGCAGCGCGAGGTTGATGACAGCCTGGCGCCCGAAATCAGATAGCGTCCGTCGATCACGAAACCGGGCACGGCACTGACGCCCGCCTCAATGAAGCGTTGCTCGGCCGCCCGGACGGCCTCGGCGTAGCGATCAGAGCGGGCAACGGCCTCGGCCGCTTCACCGTCCAGGCCGACCTGCTGGGCCGCCTCGCGCAGGACCACCGGGTCTGATGGGCGCTTCGCCTCACCGAAGTAGGCATCGAACAGCGCCTGCTGCAATGCTGTTTCGCGGCCCTGTTCCGCGGCCCAGGCGAGCACGCGATGGGCGTCGAACGTATTGTGCGCACGGCGAGCCCTCGCACCATCGAAATTCAGGCCCAGGTCGCTCGCAAGCTTGATCATTTCGTCCTGGGTGCGCTCAACACTGTCGGCGTCCTGGCCATATTTCTGGCATAGATGATCGAGTATCGGCTCACCTTCAGGTGGCATGTCGGGATTCAGCTCGAACGGCTGCCATGCGAGCTCGATTTCGATTTCGCCGTCGAGCGTCTCCAGCGCCTGTTCAAGGCGTCGGTAGCCGATCGCGCACCAGGGGCAGGCGATATCAGAAACCAGGTCGATGCGAAGGTTCTGCATGATGGATCTCCTCACACGCCGGCAGGCGTCCTGTTCATGACGCCTGACGCGGCTGCCACTTGAATGGCTGGAACGGCTTGTCGATCGGGGTATCCGCCAGATGATTGGTGTAGTTGCTCATGACCTTCTGGGAGACGCCAAGCACCACCTCGAGGATGTTGCGCCGGGTGTAACCGGCTTCAAGGAAGCGCTGTACGGCGGACTCGTCCACGTTGCCACGATCGCGCACGACCGAGAGCGTAAAATCGCGTAGTGCTTCCAGCTTCGCCGTTGGCAGCGGTGTGTTGTTACGTAGCGCCTCACTGACCGCGTCCGGCACATCAGTCATTTTCGCAATCGCCGTATGCGCCGGAACACAGTAATGACAGCGATGCTCGACGTTGATCGCCTGCCAGATCACTGTCTGCTCGGTCGCATCGAAACTGGTTTCCGTGAACAGCCGATGCAGTGCCTGATAGGCCTCAAGCAGCGCCGGCGCCTCTGCCATCACCGCGTGAAGCCCCGGGATCATCCCAAAAGCCTGTTCTGAATTCTCCAGGAATGGCCGGCTTTCCTCCGGGGCAGTCGACTTGTCATGCAAGGTAAATTCGGTCATCCCGATATCTCCGTTGAGTGGTGTCTGAGTCCGTCGTTAAGTTCACAGTCTGCTTGTTTTTGAGCGATCGCTCAAGCTATATTTGAGTCATCATTCAAAATCATCGACACCATGCTATGCCGCGCACCGCCGTTCATACCCGAGACGAATCGCTGGAGAAAGCGCTGCATCTGTTCTGGCGACAGGGATTCGGTGCGACCTCGCTCAAAGATATCGAGCGCACCCTCGATATGCGCCCGGGCAGCATCTATGCGAGCTTTGGCAGCAAGGAGGACCTGTTCCGCGAGGCCCTTGAGCGCTACGCGGTGCGGACCATGGCCGAGCTCGAGCGTGTCATCGCCGCGGAGCCATCTCCGATCGGCGGGCTGGTGGCGTATATCCGCACGCTTGGCCGCCTGCGGGAACGCGGCGAGACCTGTGCCGCCTGCATGCTGGTCAAAAGCCTGGTTGAATTCGGCCCTCGCGAGGCGGCGGCCCGTTCACGGGTCGAGAACCTGCTCGCCCGCATGGAGCAGCGTTTGACCGAACGTCTTGCCGATGCCCAGGCGGCTGGAGAGGTTCCGAACGGGCTGGATCCTGCGCGGCTGGGTCGACGCCTGCAGGCAGATGTCGTTGGCCTTCGAACCTATGCGGAGCGCGATGTTGACGATCAGGCCGTGCGCGATCTCGCTGAGGACATCGCCCGCGAATGGGAGCAATGCGGGGCATAGTCCGTTTGCGACTAAGCTCATGAATATTCGGTATTCATGCCCTGAAACGCTGGCTGATACGATCGCAATTCCAGTTAATCAAGGAGCAGCCCGTCATGAGTCGAGCCGATGAGTTCATTGAGGCGAACCAGCAGTACGCCAGCGCGTTCACGCAAGGCGATCTGCCCATGCCCCCCGGGCGCCAGGTCGCAGTTGTCGCGTGCATGGATGCCCGGCTGGATGTCTATCGCCTCTTGGGGCTTGGCCTCGGCGAGGCGCATGTCATCCGTAATGCGGGCGGCGTCGTCACCGACGATGTGGTTCGCTCGCTGCTCATCTCGCAGCGGCTGCTCGGGACCACGGAGATCGTCCTCATCCACCACACCGACTGCGGCATGCTGACTTTCAAGGATGACGCGGTCAAAGCCGACGTCGAGAAGGAGACAGGCCATCGGCCGGCGTTCGCGCTTGATGCCTTCGACGACCCTTATGTCGACGTCCGCCAGTCAATCCGTCGGTTAAAGGCCGTTCCCTATCTGCCCAATGGCGACGCCATTAGCGGATTTGTCTATAACGTCGGCACCGGAGCACTCGACCCCGTGAGCGAGGCATAAAACCGGTGACTCACCCGTGATCGGGCATCCGGGCTCCGTCTCTCGCGGCTCACTCGGCGCTGCGGTTCACCGATGCGGGCAGCTCCCAGTGGGCACCGAATTCATCCACCGGGATTTTCAGGTAGCGCAGGCCGTTGGCCTCGGGGGCTGGGAAGCGCCCGGCGCGGATATTGACCTGCACCGCAGGCAGGATCAGCGCTGGCATGGGCAGCGTGGCATCCCGGGCCTCGCGTTTTGCAACGAACGCTTGTTCTGACGCGCCATTGCCAACATGGATATTGCGGCGTTCCTGTTCGCCGACGGTGGTCTCCCACGCCAATCCCCGCGCCTTGGTGCCATAGTCATGCAGAACGAACAGCCGAAAGTCGGCGGGCAGCTCGGTGAACAGGCGCTGAATGGAGCGATAGAGCCGGCGGGCATCGCCAGCGGGGAAGTCGCAACGGGCGGTTCCCGCGTCAGGCATAAAAAGGGTGTCGCCGACGAATACGGCATCGCCAATGACATACGTGATGTGATCGCTGGTGTGCCCCGGCGTGTCGATGACGCGTGCCGGCAGATGGCCCACGGAGAATGTGTCTCCGTCGGCGAACAGTCGATCAAACTGGCTGCCGTCGGCGGGGAAATCCGCTCGCAGATTGAATAGCCAGGCCAGGCGCTCCTGTACCTCGGTGATATGTTCGCCGATGGCCGTGGGTGCGTCGAAATGCGCGCGGAGGAAAGGGATCGCCATCATGTGATCCGCATGGGCATGGGTTTCCAGAATCCACTCAACCTCGAGCCCCTCCGCCGTGACGATATCGACGAGCTTTTGGGCGGTATCGGTCCCGCGATGCCCGGAATGCGGGTCATAGTCGAGGGCCGCGTCAATAATGGCAGCCCTGCGAGTCGCCGGATCCCAGACAACATAGGAGAAGGTATGGCTGGGCTGATGCAGGATCGGGCGGACTTCGGGTTTCATAGCGATACTCCCGTGTTCAGTTGGTCGTCGATAGTGGAGGCCGATGATGTCGGTTAGAAACGCATCCGTGTGTCACAATCGAGCCCTATGCGAGTTCTAATCCGAATATTCTTCCGAAGCGTGCGCCGAGTGCTCACCCCATTCATGATTGTCGGCTATCACCTCTCGAAACCTCGAGGCGTCCAGCGGACGGCCGAGGAGCAGAGTGCCGTGGATGAGCATACGCGCTCACTGGCGCTCTACCATTTTCCCGCCTGTCCGTTCTGCATCAAAACGCGCCGAGTCATGGATCGCCTGTCTCTCAACATCGAGCTGCGCAATGCACTCCAGCCGGGGGAGCACAGGGAGACGCTGGAACGAGAAGGCGGCCGGATCAAGGTTCCCTGTCTGCGGATTGCAGGCGAGGACGGCACGGTCCGGTGGCTTTACGAGTCGGATGAAATCATTGCCCATCTGGAGCACAGATTCGGAACTGAAAACGGGGATGGGGATAAACAATGACGCACTCGGCTATGCGCATCTATTTCTACAGCGCGCAGAAATACGATCAGGCATTTTTTGAAAAGGCGAACACCGCGCATGGCTTCGACCTTGCTTTCACCGAATCCCCGCTGAACGCCGATACGGCTCGGCTTGCCAGCGGCGCAGAGGTCATCTGTGCCTTTGTCAACGATACCCTCGATGCCGACTGCCTGCGGGCGCTGGCTGAGGCGGGTGTACGCACCGTGGCGCTGCGCTGCGCCGGTTTCAACCATGTCGATCTGCCCGAGGCCAAGCGCCTGGGATTGGCGGTGGTCTCGGTGCCGGCCTACTCGCCCGAGGCGGTTGCCGAGCATACGCTGGCGCTGATCCTCACGCTCAACCGCAATACCCATCGGGCATATGCCCGGGTCCGGGAGGGTGATTTCAACCTGAAGGGGCTGCTCGGGTTCAATCTCAACGGCCGCACAGTCGGGCTCATCGGCACGGGCCGCATCGGCGTGGCCACGGCCCGGGTACTATCGGGTCTGGGGGTCGAACTGCTGGGCTACGATGTTCATGAAAACCCCGACTTCAAGGCGCTGGGCGGTCAGTACGCGGCGCTGGACGACCTCTACGCCCGGTCTGACATCATCAGTCTTCATTGCCCGCTTACCGAGTCCAATCACTACATGATCAACGCCGGGTCAATCGCGCGCATGCGGGATGGTGTCATGCTGGTGAATACCAGCCGCGGCGGTCTGATTGATACCGAGGCGGTCATCGCCGCGCTCAAATCCAAAAAGGTCGGGCATCTAGCGCTCGACGTCTACGAGCAGGAGAGCGATGTGTTTTTCCGCGACCTGTCCGACGAGATCCTGGCCGACGACATGCTCTCGCGCCTGCTGACGTTTCCCAATGTGCTGATTACCGGCCATCAGGGATTCTTCACCCAGGAGGCGATGACGCAGATCGCAGAGGTCACGCTGCGTAATGTCGCCGCCGTTGGCCGGAGCGAGCTCTGCGACAATGAGCTGACCCAACGGTTATGATGATCGCCGCTCACCCGCTGGAGCGTACCCCCGCCCTGAGGCGGGGCTGTGGCTTTTAAAGCGAGAAGCCGCCATCCACGGCCATGGCCTGACCGGTCACATGCTCGGCAGCCGCCAGATAGACCGCCAGCTGGCCCATATCTTCAGGGGTCTGCGCCTCACCCTGTGGCAGCAGGGTCTTCTGGTGGCGCTCCCACGAGTCCGCTTCGCTCTCGCCCTCCTGGCGCCAACGGCCGGCGAGACCGTCCTCGCCCCGCCACATGCCGGTCCCGACGATGCCGGGGCACAACGCGTTCACGGTCACCCCTTCGGTAGCGACTTCCTTGGCGATCGCGTTGGTAAAGCCGATAACGGCAAATTTCGAAGCGGAGTAGTGGGACAGGTCCGGAAAGCCGACCTTACCGGCGATGGACGCCACGTTGATGATGCGGCCAAAGCGCCGCGGCCGCATTACAGCGAGCTCCGCCTTGGAGCAAAGGAACACGCCCTTCGCATTGACCTTCATGATCCAGTCCCAGTCATCACTGGAGAGTTCGTCGACCGACCCGATACTGAGAACGCCGGCATTGTTGACCGCGATATCCAGCTGACCCGCATCCGCGACCACGCTGTCGATCAGCTGGTTGACCGATGCCGGATCCGATACGTCGACCTGGAACGCGCCGCTGCGGCGGCCAACACCTTCGACCCTGGTGGCCGTCTCCCGGGCAATCTCGACATCGAGATCCGCCACCATCACGTCCGCTCCCGCCTTGGCCAGTGCCATGGCGACACCCTCACCGATTCCGCGGCCACCGCCGGTGACCAGCGCCGTTTTCCCTTCGAGTTCCATGAGTTTCTCCTTTCTCAGGTGGAAAAACCTAATGAATACAGGCTACTGGCGATTCCCGTGGCGCATCAACAGTCAGGTCCTCAGGGCCTCAGACCTGCACATTTCCTCAGTTCAGGGTGAGTGTGTGGCTTCTTTTGGATAGAGCATATGGACGCCTTTGTTGCCGTCGACCACCTGGGTGATCCGCAGGTCACCCAGCATGCTGGTCATCATATAGGCCTGACTGCGATCGAGCCCGGTCCGTGTGGTCAGTAGCTGCACCATCTGGCGGACCGCCTCCTCCGCCGCCTGATCGAGGGTGGGATGCAGGCCCATGCTGATCCAGTGGCTGGGGGTTTCCGCGAAGGGGGCCGATGCCTCGATGTCACGCCGGACGGTCAGCCGGAAACGCCCCTGCAGTGCCGTCTCCAGGGCATCAATGCAGACTTCGCCGTCGCCCTGGCGGCCATGCCCATCGCCGACGCTGAATAGCGCGCCGTCGTTGAATACCGGCAGGTAGAGTGTCGTCCCCGGGACCAGCGCCCGGTTATCGATGTTGCCGCCAAACGCCCAGGGTACGGGCGAGGCGAGCCGACCCCACTCCGGCGGAGGCGCTACGGCCATGATGCCGAAGAACGGGTCGAGCGCGAACGACTGCCCCCACGGCAGCGTCGCCCTGTTCCGGGCCCGGTCGATATCGATGAGGATCTGCTGATAGTCCGTGAACTCACCCGGCAGGATGCCCTTGAGTGGCAAAATCTCACAAAAGCCCCAGTCCTGGCGTGGAGTGGCCGCCAGGATGTCGATCTGCAGGCAATCCCCGGGTCGCGCGCCGTCGACGTGGATCGGGCCGGTGAGGTGATGCACGCCTTCACCCCGCTCCTTTCGCTGCGCCTCGAGCACCGCCCGGTGATCGGGCAGGACGCGCGCCGGGTCGGCGGGCAGGTTTTCGGGCTCACCCGAGAGGGTGTCGATGACGACCTCGTCGCCCGATTGGACATGCAGGACCGCTGGGCGGGCGACGTCCAGATAGCCCCAGGCAACGGTATCCGGCGTGGCGGTCAGATGATGGGGGGCGGGCATTCAGGCGCACTCCGGTGGCTATTGCAGGTATTTGTAGACGGTGGTGCGGGACAGGCCCAGACGCCGGGCCGCATCCGCGACGTTGCCCTCGCACTGTTCGACCATCAGGGCGATGGTCTGGCCGTGGACATCGCGCCACTTCAATCCATTGTCGGTGAGCTGCATCAGCGCCTGGGCGATTTTGCCGGCGGAGACCGGCGATGCCGCGTCAGTGGCAAGGTCGGGGAAATCCTCGCTGCCCAGTTCAAAGCCCGCGGTTCGCACGCTCGCGCGCTGCAGTTGTGACTTCAGTTCGTGGAGATTGCCCGGCCAGTGATGCGCCTGCAGCGCTTTCAGGGCCGCGGGGGTGAGGCGCAGATCGGGCTGGATCTCCGCGAGGCAGTGTTCAATCAGGTCGTCCAGGTCATCGCGCTCGCGCAGTGGCGGCACGGCGACGCGAAAGCCCGCCAGGCGATAGGCCAGATCGGTGCGCAGTCGACCCCGGCTGGCTTCATGGGCCGGACCCTCAAGTCCGGTACTGATGAGCAGCACATCGTTGTCCTGCAGCCGCTCGACCAGTCGCAGCAGGGCGGCCTGGGTGGTGGGATCGAATTCGCCGGGGGCGTCGATGCACAGGGTGCCGCCTTCCAGCATCGCGGGGGTGATCGCCTCGGGCGAGTCGCCGGGGCGCAGGCAGTGCCAGGCGCCCTGGTGGCCGGTGCTGGCGTGGATGAAGCCGGCGAGGGCGGTCTTGCCGGTGCCGGTCTCGCCGTCAATGCTGATGCAAAGGCCGCGGTGAGCGGCCTGGGGCAATCCCGTGACGCGCTCGGCGAGGACCGTGTCCTCGAGGATCAGTGCGGGGGTTGCCGCCTGCGCGGCGCCGTCATCGGCGACAGGCCGGGTGGCCACGGGGACCGCCCGGGCGGACAGGGCAAAACTGGCGCGGTTTGACAGGCAGCGCATCGAGGCGGCGGAGCCAAAGCGGTCGCGCACCCGGACCGTCTCGCCCCGGCCCAGCCGGCTCGCCAGACTCTCGAGGGGCTCCTCGAAGACCGCTGAGAATGACCGGCCGATCAGGTCGCTCAGCCCGGCCAGAAAAATACCGCCGCGGCGATTGAACGCGACGATGCGGTAGTCCCGGTCCAGCACCAGTACCCCGACGCTCAGGGTGTCCAGGTATTCCGGGCGGGGGTGGAACAGCAGGATCAGCTGATCCTCGCAGCGCGAGCGGATCAGGCAGTTCTCAATGTTGCCGGCGGACATCTGCAGCAGCGCCGCGGTGTGCTCCTGGCGGTGGGCGGCCGTGGTGGAGGCGTCAAGCAGCCCGGCGATGGCGCCGCGGCCGTCAAAGATCGGCGTGCAGATGCACGAGACCCCGGAGTTAGCGCGCAGGTAATGTTCCTCACCATAGACGTGCGCGGGCCGACCGGTCTTGAGTGCGATACCGAGGGCGTTGGTGCCGCGCACCACCTCGGTCCAGTCCGATCCGGGCACCACCGTATGGGCGGCGGCATTGTCGGCGAACTGATGGTCCACCAATGTCTGCAGAATCAGACCATCCGAGCTGCCCAGCGCGATCATGAAGTTGGACCCGGCGATCTGGTCGTAGAGCAGCTCGATCTCGGGCCGCGCAAAGCGGATGAGGTCGTCGTGGGATTCGCAGGCATCGCGCAGTGCGTCGGCATCAAGGTCCGCGAGGCGGACCGGGCCCAGGGGATCGAGTCCAAGGTCAACGCAACGCTGCCAGCTCTCGGCGATATCCGGCGGCAGCGACGCGGTGGAGACACGTCCCCGCCGCTCGAGGGATTGCCGGGCCCTCGAGATCTCCCGCGACTGGATAGCCATATTGTCCTCCTCGCGCCGACCCCGATTTTTAGTGAATGCAAAGGCCATGGGGTTCTGGCGTAACGGCTTTGAAATTACCCCGCTTTACAGGGGCGATCAAGTCATCGCGACCGGGACTCGCAGGATTGTCCAGAGATTGGACAGTCGTCCCGGAGTGTTCAGATTATGGACACAAAATTCGTTTATAATCAGATACTTGCAATTTTATCCCGGGCTCCTGTATTGATGATGTCGAGCGCGACAAAAACAGGAGGAGATTGACAATGAGTACACAGAAATTAGCGGGCAAGCGCGCCTTGATCACCGGCGGCTCGCGGGGCATCGGCAAGGGCATCGCCACGCTTTTCGCCGAGCATGGCGCGGATGTGGCGTTCTGCCACTACAACGACGATGAGCGCGCCCGCGAGACCGCCCAGGCCATCGAGGCGATGGGACGCCGGGTCTACTTGGCTGAGTGTGATGTCAGCAAACCTGCCAATGTGCAGGCGTTCTACGCCGATGCCAAAAAAGCGCTGGGCCAGATCGACATTCTGGTCAATAACGCCGGCCACAACATCACCGAGCCGTTTGAGGACATCAGCGAGGCGAGCTTCGATCGCATGTGGTCGGTGCACGTCAAGGGCACCTACTTCATGACTCAGGCGGTGTATCGCGACATGAAGCCCCGCGGCGAGGGGCGGATCATCAATGTCACCTCGCAGCTTGCCTACAAGGGCGCACCGGCGCTGACGCACTACTGCTCGGCAAAGGGCGCGAACATGACGTTCACCCGGGCCCTGGCACTGGAGTGCGCCGACACCGGCGTGCGGGTCAATGCGGTCGCCCCCGGCGTCACGCACACCGATTTGCTGACACCGCTCGCGCAGGAGGTCCTCGACGGACTGAAAGCCGCGATTCCCATCGGCCGATTCGGCGATGTCGAAGAGATCGCGCCCTCCGCGCTGCTGCTCGCCTCGGATGACGGCAGCTTTTTCCACGGCACCTGCATCTCGCCCAACGGTGGCGAAGTCATGCTCTGATTCCGGAGCAGTTAAAAAATGAAAGGAGGAGAGAATCATGCGCAGTGACAAACTGTTGCGTACAGCAAAAGTCCTGGCCGCCTCGTCGGCTCTGGGGCTCGCGGCCGGTATGGCATCGGCTGAAGACTACACCCGGTTCGGCATCGAGAAAGACATGCCGGGCATGTGCAGCTACGAGTCCATTGATGCCAAGGACTACAGCGGTCGCGAACTGACCGTCATCACCCACGCGATTCCTGTCATCGGTGAGCCCACCAAGCTTCACGCCGAGCAGTTCTCGGAGCTCACCGGCGCTGATGTCGAAGTGGTGCATGTGCCGTTTGGTGACCTGTTCCAGCGCATCATGATCCCATTCCAGACCGGTCAGGACGCCTATGACGTGCTGTTCTACGCCTCGCTCTGGCTGGGTGACTACAACCCCTATCTGGCCAATGTGCCCGAGGAGTACCAGTCCACGGCCGGCATGCAGGCGCTCACCGACACCACCCGCGATGTGGGGATGTGGGGCGGTGAAATGAAGCAGTACATCATGGACGGTGACCGTCATTACCTGAAGTACCGCGAGGATATCTTCAGCGATCCTGATATGCAGGCGCGGTTCCTCGAAGAGACCGGCCGTGAGTTGACTGTTCCTGAGACCTGGGAGGAGTACAACGAGGTCGCGCGCGTGTTTACCGGCTGGGACTGGGATGGTGACGGCGATCCCAATTATGGCTCGGCCGAGGTGGTCAAGCGTGATGATCTGATGTTCTCGGCGTTCATCAGCCGCGCCGCCCCCTACGCCAAGCACCCCGATGTGGGCGGCGGGTTCTTCTTTGACCTCGAGACCATGGAGCCGTTGATCAACAACCCGGGCTGGGTCCGCGGGCTTGAACTGTTTGTCGAGGCTCAGGAGTCATTCCCGCCCGGCGGGACCAACTTCGGTCTGGGCGATGAGATTTTCTCGTTTGGCGGTGGTGAGACGCTGATGAGCTATAGCTGGGATGACGCGCTCATCCAGGCTCAGCAGGCCGACAGCCCCATTCGTAACGACGTCCGCACCCAGATGCTGCCGGGCGCCCGCGAGGTGTGGAATCGAGAGACCGGTGAGTGGGACACCTTCGAGGAGCCCAACCGCGCGGCCTATATCACTTGGGGCTGGACCAGTGCCGTTGCGCAGTCGAGCAGCAACAAGGACATGGCGTTCGACTATCTGTGCTTTTTCTCCAATGAGGCCAACACCCGTCACGATCTGCAGGTCGGCCGGTTCGGCGTCAATCCCTATCGCACGGGCCATTTCGATGCCGACTTCTGGTCGGATGATCTGGGCTGGGATCGGGGTATGGCCGAGCAGTACGTGGAGACGCTGGAGCGCATCGATGGATACGACAATCGGGTCTTTGACCTGCGTGTCCCCGGCGTGGGCCAGTTCATGACCTCGCTCGCGGCCGGCGTGGCTGAGGCGGTTGCCGGTCAGGCGACGCCGCAGGAGGCGCTGGATGGCGTCGCCGAGGAGTGGTCCCGCACTGTCGAGCGGATTGGCAAGGATCGCGTCCGCGAGGCCTATGCCAATGTGGTTGAAATCGAGGACGCGCGCTAGCTCGTCATGCAGGGGAGCGGGCCGGCGCTGTCGGTCCGCTCCGGTGGATCGAGTCAACGACGGTTTCGCAGTGCGGAGCGGGGCACATGTACCGACAGAAACATCTTTTTCTTCTGCCCGGCTTGCTGGTGCTGGTGGCGATCATCATCTTTCCGCTGCTATTCACCATCCGAGTCAGTTTTTCCAGCTGGGATGTCTTCCAGCCCGAGCTGGACTGGATCGCCGGTGGCAACTATGGCCGCCTGCTCGAAGACGCGCGCTACTGGGGCGCGTTGGGACGCCTGATGATCATGGCGGTCGGGACGGTACTGATTCAGTACATCCTTGGCTTTGCGCTGGCCCTGCTTGTGTTGGGTGATTTGAGAGCACGGCGGTTTTTTCGGGTGCTGTTCCTGGTGCCGATGATGACAACCCCCGTGATCATGTCGGTGATCTGGCGCACGGTGTTCCATGAAAGCATCGGCCCGCTCAATGGCATGCTGCAGGCGCTGGGGCTGCAGGGCGTGCCCTGGCTGTCCGAGCCGGCGCTGGCATTCGCCAGTGTCATGATGGTCGAGATCTGGCAGTGGACGCCGTTCATGTTCCTGCTGCTGCTGGCAGGCCTGGTGTCGTTGCCGCGCGAGCCCTATCTGGCGGCCAGAATCGATGGCGCGGGCCCTATCCGGACGTTTTTTGCCGTGACTTTCCCGGCCATGGCGGGCATTTCCATCGCGGCGATCCTGATCCGACTCATCGAGGCCTCAAAGATCATGGAGTCGGTGTACGTCATGACCTCGGGCGGACCAGGTACCGCGACAGAGACCTCCACCTACTACATCTACATCCGCGGGTTACGCGACTTCCAGCTGGGATACGCATCGGCGCTGTCGGTGACCTATCTGGTGATCATGATCATCAGCCTGACGATCATCGCCAAGGTGCTCGTGAGGCTCTTCGTGAAGGATCGAACATGAAAACCCTGTATCTGGCGATCAAGTACCTGGCGATCCTGTTGTGGTCGTGCTTTGTCCTGTTCCCGTTTCTCTGGGCGGTGACGACCTCGTTCAAGACCGCCAACGGCGTGACCGGTGGCGCCACCTGGATCCCCTGGCTGCAGTACAAGCCGAGCCTGCAGGGCTGGCAGTCGCTGTTTGGCGGTTCGGGCGGCACGGATATCAGCGGACCGTATCTGAACAGCATCATCGTCACCGGTTCGGCGTCGCTGATCAGCATTGTTATGGGAACGCTCGCGGCCTACGGCCTGTCACGGTTCACCTTCAGGGCCGGCTTTATCCGCAATGCCGATATCACCTTCTTTTTCATTTCGCAGCGGATCATGCCGCCGATTGTTCTGGCGATTCCGTTCTTCCTGCTGCTGGATCAGCTGGGGCTACTGGATACGCTGGCAGGGCTGATTCTGGTGTATATCGCGCTGCTTCTCCCCATCGCGGTGTGGGTGATGGTGGACTTTTTCAACAACGTCCCCCGCCAGCTCGACGAGATGGCATGGCTTGACGGGTGTACGCCGCTGACGACGTTCTACCGCGTGATCCTGCCCAATTCCGTACCGGGGCTGATCGTGGCCGGTATGTTCTGCCTGATTTTTGGCTGGAACGACTTCTTTTTCGCCTTCACGCTCACGTTCACCGACACCCAGCTGTTGCCCGTGGCGATTGTGGCGCTCAACTCGTCGGTGACGCCGTGGTGGTCGCTGTCGGCGTCCGCTCTCATCTCTGTTGCCCCGCTGATTCTGCTGGCCTTTGTGGTCGAGCGTTTCCTGTCGCGGGGCGGCCTGGCCGGTGCTGTGAGGTAGTCCCATGTCCGCATTGACGCTGCACAATATTAACCGGAGCGCCGGCGACGAGACCTGGCTGGATGACATCTCGTTGCATTTCGAACCCGGCGCGCTCTACACCCTGCTGGGGCGTACCGGCGCCGGCAAGACGAGCCTGATACGGGCCATTGCAGGTCTCGAGACGCTGGATGCAGGCCACATTGAGCATGGCGGCGTGCGCTGGGACGGCCTCGCACCCTGGCGTCGGCCGGTGGCGATGGTCTATCAGCAGTTCATCAACTATCCCCACCTCTCGGTGCTCGACAATGTGGCATTTCCGCTGCGTCGTGCCGGTGTCGCCGCGGAGCCGGCACGCGAACGGGCCTGGCAGACCATCGAGCGGGTCGGGCTGGCTGCCATGGCGGACCGCCGTCCGGGTGCGCTGTCCGGCGGACAGCAGCAGCGCGTGGCCATCGCCCGGGCACTGACCAAGGATGCGCCGGTGCTATTGCTCGACGAGCCGCTGGTCAACCTTGACTATAAGCTGCGCGAGCAGATGCGTGAGGATCTGGTCGAGCTGCTTGAGGGGCGACGCTCGACCATCGTGATCTATGCCAGTACCGAGCCGTCCGAGGCGCTGCAGATGAGCGCCCGGCTGCTGGTCATGGAGGAAGGGCGGGTCGTCCAGGAGGGGCCACCCCGACAGGTCTTTGACGCGCCAGCGAGCGTAGGCGCCGCACGAGTCGTCAATGACCCACCGGTCAATATCCTGTCCATGACCCTGGATAGCGACGCCGCGGAGGTCGAAAGCCTGGGCTGGTTCTCCCTCGATACCCTGTTCGGCGTCGAACGCCTCGGGCTGCTGGGGGATCAGGGCCTGTCCCCCGGCCAGTACTATCTGGGACTGCGCGCCAGCGATCTGGCCCTGGCGCCGGAAGGCCGTCCGGCGGTGGTCACGCTCACCGAGGTCAGCGGCTCGGAGACGGTCACCCATCTGGACATGGCCGGTTGCCATCTGGTCCTGCACGAGCGGGCGGTGGTCAACCACCCGGTTGGCAGCCAGATCCACATCCGGCCGCGGCTCTCGACGGTATTTGTATTCGATCGCAATGGCCGGCGTGTACATGTGGCGCATCCCGGTCAGCGCACGGACTCAAGGCAGTAACACCCATGGCGGATATCCATCTCGAATCGCTTGCCCATTCCTATGACCCGGCGGCGGCGTCGCCGGAGTACGCACTCAAGCCGCTCGACATGACCTGGCGCAATGGCGAGACCTATGCGCTGCTCGGCCCCTCGGGCTGCGGCAAGAGCACCATGCTCAACATCATCTCGGGCCTCATCCAGCCCAGCCACGGACGGGTGCTGTTCGATGGCGACGATGTGACTGGGCGGGGCACGGCGGCGCGCAACATTGCCCAGGTCTTTCAGGTGCCGGTCATTTATCGGTCCATGACGGTGCGGCAGAACCTGGCGTTTCCACTGGTCTGCCGCCGTCGCAAACGTGCCGAGATTGACCGGCGGGTGGGCGATGTGGCGGAGCTGCTGGGCCTGCAGCATGTTCTCAATCGCCCCGCGGTGGCGCTCACGGCCGATCAGAAGCAGCTGGTCTCGCTGGGGCGGGGTCTGGTGCGTGATGATGTGAGCGCATTGCTGCTCGATGAGCCGCTCACGGTGATTGATCCGCAGCTCAAATTCGAGCTGCGCCGTAAGCTCAAGGCCGTCAACCAGGCGTTCAATATCACCATGGTTCTGGTGACTCATGACCAGAACGAGGCGCTGACTTTCGCCCGTAGCATTATTGTGATGAACCATGGCGAGATCGTGCAGCAGGGCGATCCACAGACCCTGTTTGATAACCCGCGGACGGAGCATGTCGGCTACTTCATCGGCTCACCAGCGATGAATTTCCTGCCGGCCGCGCAAACCACGGATACGCTAGCCGTGCTGGACGGTCAGCTTCAGGTGCCGATGACCTCGGCGATGCGCGGCGGTGACGACCTGAAAATCGCGTTCCGCCCGGAGCACGTCAACCTCGGTGGCGAGGGATATCGTGTGAGTGCCCGTGTGGAGCGGGTGTGGTTCGAGGGACTTGATCAGGTACTGGAGCTTGACAGCGGCGGTACCCGGTTTCGGGCGCGGCTCGACGACTGGCGTGGAACGGTCGGCGATGACATCGAGCTGCGCGTGATGGACCGCCATCTGCGTGTTTTTCGTGATGGTGCCCTGGTGGAAACCTGATGGGGTTGGGCGGATGCGCTGGTCGCCACGCTGCACCCGGGTGTCTCAGCCCCCGTCCTTCGCTCACATCATCCGGTCATTGTCTCGCGAGAGATCAATCTCCACGCCACTAGCGCTCATGATGTCACGCAGCAGCACAACAATTCCCGCCACACAGAGAAATAGACTAAAAATCAGCGCGGCACTCTGGATGTGCCGGAGGATGAAGAAAAAGCCAGGCTGCTCGATTGGGATCCATATGATGGGTGCCATCACCCCCAGTAGGAAGATGAACGAATAGAGCAGAAAGCGGATGAACTCCACCGGCACCTTCCGAACGGTCAGACCGTAGACCAGAACAGCGACGATCAGCACGCTCGCCGTCGCCTGCACCACAATCATCGCTCGATCCTGAATAAAGGCGAATCGACCTTCCTCGTACTCGACGCTGCCAACATCACCGTACTGCGCGACAAGCAAAAGATTGATCACTAGAAAAAGCAGGCACAGGCCATTCGGGATGAGCAGCATACGATCCTGGCTCTGCATGCCGAATCCGCCGATCCACCACCAGGTCAGGATCCATAGGGGAAGGGCGGTAAGGTAGGTGGCAATGGCAAAGGAGACGTGCATTAAATCCCTCCCAAAGGACACGTTCGACGGGAATCCGCGCGATTGATGGTTGGACGATGATAGCCGGATATCGGTGGCTGCTGTCTATCACTCCCGGCCCACCTTCGACCGATCGGTCACGCATCCCGGCTCAATCGCTCAATGCGTCTGGCGGTCAACCGACACCGCAGGTATGTATCATCGGAGCGCATGACGATTGATCCTGCTGATCTGACGCTTTATGCCGGTGCCCTGCTGGTGCTTTTTCTAACACCGGGGCCGGTCTGGCTTGCCTTGTTGGCGCGCACGCTCTCGGGCGGATACATGTCAGCCATGCCGCTCGCTCTTGGCGTAGTGGTGGGGGATTGCCTCTGGCCACTGGCAGCGATTCATGGATTGAGTTGGGTGGTGTCGGTCTATAGCGAGATCCTCGTCGTGATGCGCTGGGTGGCTGCGTTTTTGTTCGCTATCCTCGGCCTGCACCTGATCTGGCATGCGGATCAAGCGATTCAGGCAGATGGTCGCCTGACGACGCCAGGTTTCTGGCCGGGATTCAGTGCGGGACTGGCGGCGATTCTGGGCAATCCCAAGGCCATGCTGTTCTATCTGGGACTGCTGCCTGGATTTTTTCAGCTCGGCAGCGTCACGGGTCTGGACATCGGCGCCATCGTCGGGGTCTCAATGGTGATTCCGTTCGTCGGCAATATGATATTCGCTCTCGGTATCGATCGAATGCGGCGAGTCATTCAGTCACCTGCGGCGCTGAAGCGCGTCAACCAAATAGCCGGTCTGCTATTGATTGTGGTGGGTGGGGTAATCGGGCTACCGACGCTCTACGACTAGCTCTGTAGGTGAGGGCGCCATCCCATTGCTTACGGCCCCCTCCAGAACTTCACAGGTTAGAGTGCAGATGGCAGAAAGGCGTCATGAGCGAGAAAAATCCGTTAAACGATGGCAACGGAGCTTAACTGGGCCGAGCGGATTACCGTCTCAAAAGGGGAAGACCGGGCCCTTGGAAGTGGCCCGGCGGCGTAATCTCAACGTTTTCTGCGCACACCTCCCCCGGCGTTACTCCCCTTCGACGCGAAGGCCAATACTCTCGATCAGTGTGACGTTGCTTGCGGCTGCCCGCTGAATTTCGGTAATCCCCATGGTGCGATCAGGATCGATGCTGATTGAGATCGTGTCGCCGCCATCGATGAAGTTGGTCATGGCGTCGCCGATCATCTGCTGATCATCAAACGTCAGGGCCCCTCGAGCTGCAGCTATATTTTGCTCGACCAGGCGCGCCATTGCCTGTCGGCCGCCCATTTGCTTGGCAAGTTTATCGATCGCCCCGTCATCCTCGTACCTGGCCGACAAGTCACGAACACCCATCGCCATCATTGCCTGCTGCATTGTCTGCTGCAATGCACGCTGATTGTTGTAGTTGAGATTCTCGAAGCGTTCATACGGGATGCCGGCAAGGTCGCCTTTCATCGTTACCGAACCGACCTGACTGACGCTGTAGTTGACCTCAAAATCCAGATCACCATTCTCGTAGTCGACCTGTGTGCTGCTACCTGCGCTCATCGAGAAGCGGTCTGTGTCGAATATCGAGAACGCCTGAGCGAGACTGGAGTCCATCGAGCGTAGGGACTGGCCCTCGTTTCTCTCGAGATACAGGTCATCGAGCTCCAAATCCGCAGCAGTCACGCGATTATTGCTCGTTTCGATATTGTCTATACCCATCCGCGTGAGACCGAGAGTGGCCTCGCCATTGGTAATGGACACTCGGTCAACGGTCCACTCGGCCGCTGCTCTCGCATCGAAATCCTCAGGCGTGATCGTCGGGTCAATCAGGTGTGAGTAGACAACCGCGCCGGCCTCCAGACTTTCTAGTTGTCCACTGACAGAATCGTTGGTATCCCGGAACTCACCACTGGCTATTTCGACGCCGTGGATGACGCCGCCAGCGATAGAGTCAACGGAAAACGTCTCGAGCTCACCGGAAGCATTTGCGCCTGTAAGCGTATCACTGACGCTGGCTCCAGTGAGCTCGATCGCGCCTGTGGAGACGGACAGCATGAACTCATCGATTTCCCGCTGGGACGCCTCTCCCTCGAATATGAGCTTGATCATTTCGAGATCATTGTAAGACACATCATCGAGGGCAAATCGGTCGACTTTGACGACATCACCGCTACCGTCGATGTTGAGCGCCGCATTCTTGGCCGCGAAGTGCTTCAGCCGGTCGTCTTCCGGGACGATGGTCAGCTTATCGACCGCAAGGCGGTTACCGGTAACATCTTGTTTCATGGCGAAATCGTCAATGGTAGCGCTGCCCGAGAAAAGCCCGGCATTCACGTCTCCTGTCGAGATTTTGGTCTGGTGGGTGGCTTCTCCAAGCATCTTCTCGAAAGCCTGGACCTGTTCCTCAGCTTCGGATTGTGCAACGGCTGACAGCGCTATATAGGTTACAGCGACAACCACGGCCGCCCCGATAACGCCAAGACCAATCTTTTTGCTTGTGAATTTGCTCATATTACCGGTTCTCCCAATACCACTTTTCCACGGTTCTCGTTTTCTTGAATTGTTTAACGATGAGGGTAACCGTTAAGAACGCGTAGTGAAATGTTTAATGACCGCGCCAGTGCCAGCGAGCACCTGCGCGTCCTGGTGATCCCGTGGGCGCCCCCTGACCTCAGACATGTCATAAATAGACACTTCTGCAGTCATTGAGCGTAAGCGATGGGAGGAGCGGAAATGAAAAAGTCTTGTTTCAGTGAGAGCCAGATCGTCTCGATCCTCTAAGAGGCTGAGAAAGGCCGGCAGGTTAGAGATTTATGCCGAGAGCATGGCATCAGCACGGCCTGCTTTTATCAGTAGGCCGCACACCACAACCGGGACCCGATCACGATGGGCAAGGGCACGCTGGTCAAAGAGGTCTGGCCGTCATTTCTCAGCCTCTTGCTGATCGGCGCGGCGCTTTTCGCGCTGTCCCTGCTGCATTCTCGTCGGGCCATGGGGCGCTGGCCTGAACGAATGCGCGGTCATCGCTGGCGGGTCATCGTGAAGTCATGAGTCGGTCATAATCAGTGCCCAGTCTATGGAGCCTCGTCTTACACAGGCGCTAGTCATGAACCTTCGACACTTTTCCGCAACACTACTTGCGGCGACGATTGCGACACCGGCACTCGGCCAGACCATCACACAGACGGACAACGAGTGGTTCGAGGCCGGACAGGCACGCATTCAGAGCGAGCTTGCCAAGCAGCAGAATACGAACACCGCCAAGAACGTCATCCTTATGGTTGCAGACGGCAACGGTGTGGGGACCAACTACGCGACCCGCCTTTTCATGGGCCAGCAGGACGGTGGCTACGGTGATGAGTACGTCATGCCGTATGAAACCTTCCCGCATCTGGGCTTTGCCAAGGTTTACAACGTGAACGCCCAGACCCCCGACAGCGCTGGCACCGGCACCGCGATGATGGGCGGTGTCAAAACCAAGGCCGGTCTGATCGGCGTCACCGCGGACGTCGATCGGGGCGACTGCTCGACCCTGCCGGGTAACACGGTGACGGGCATTTCGGAGATTCTCCACGGCATGGGCAAGTCGACGGGTTTCGTCACCACCGCCCGCGTGACCCATGCGACGCCCGCTTCCACTTATGCGAAAACCGTGGATCGTAACTTCGAGGACGACTCTGAGCTGCCCGAGAACTGTAATACCCAGACGGATATCGCCACGCAGCTGATTGATGCCATGGACTCGGGCCTGATTCAGGTGGCGATGGGTGGCGGCGCGCGTCACTTCGTGCCGACTGACGAGGAGCTGCTGGTCGGCGGGACAGGCCGTCGCACCGACGATCAGAACTTGATCGAGGAGGCGACGGAGCTGGGCGCTTATCATGCCTATGACAACGCGTCATTTGCCGATGCGCCCACGGACGGCACACCGCTGCTCGGTCTGTTCGAGTCATCGCATATGATGTATTCCGCCGATCGCTATGATGAGCCGTCCATCGCCGATATGGCCGAGGCGGCGGTGGAGTCGCTATCCAACGATGAGGACGGTTTCTTCCTGCAGGTGGAGTCGGGGCGCGTTGACCATGCCAACCATGCCGGCAACCTGGCGCGGGTGGTGCATGACGGTGCCGCCTTTGCCGAGGCCGTCGACCGGGTGGTCAACATGGTCGATCTCTCCGAGACGCTGGTCATCGTGACCGCCGACCATGAGCATGCCATTGCCTTCAACGGCTACTGTGGCCGCGGCTCGGACATCCTCGGGCTGTGCATGGGGATTGATGGCAGTGGTGTCGAGCACACCGGCGAGCCGCGTCTGGGTTCGGACGACAAGCCCTACACGGTGGCGGGCTATCTCAATGGTCCGGGCTCCGTGCTGATGAAGCGCGAAGATGGCAGCTATTCCGGCAGCCGCCCCGAGGTCTCCGAGGCGCAGGCCACGGATATCGACTATATCCAGCAGGCCCTGGTGCCGCGCAGTTCCGAGACCCACGCCGGGCCGGACGTCGCGATCTAGGCCAATGGGCCGTGGTCGCATCTCGTCGACGGGACCATGGAGCAGAACGTGATCCTCCACGTCATTAACCATGCGGTGAATCCCTACTAGGCAACCGCCTTCAGGGTGAGCAGGGGCCCGCCCAGCGCGGGCCCTATCCTGTTTCCCCATCACTTCAGGAGGTGTCATGCAGCGTCGGGAATTTCTTGCAGCGGGATTGGGTGCGATCTCCATGACCGCGTTGTCGGGCGTCGCCATGGGTGGCGACGTCATCAAGCTGCGCGATCTGTACGCGCGGGATGGCAGCGCCTCTGAACTGGCGCTTTCACTGGAAGGCGAACGCATTACGATCGATGGGTTCATGGCGCCACCGCTACAGGCGGAAAGCCGGTTTTTCGTGCTGACACGAATCCCGATGGCGATCTGCCCGTTCTGTGAAACAGAGGCCGACTGGCCCGCGGACATCCTTGCCGTCTATACCAAACGCATTGTCGATGTGACCCCCTTCAATCGCCGCATCGAGTCCCGGGGTGTGCTGGAGCTCGGTCCCTACCGTGATCCGGACACCGGGTTTCTGAGCATGGTCAGGCTAAACGATGCCGTCTACGGCTAGTATTGAGCCACCGCTCAACCGCCTGATGATTGACGGGTTGTCAGTTGTCGCCGATGCCGACACGCCGCTTGTCGATGTGCCGGCGCTTGAGCTGCAGCCGGGGACCTCGCTGGGCATCAGCGGGCCATCCGGAGCGGGCAAGTCAACATTGCTCTATGCCCTGGCGGGGTTGGTCCCCGCGAGCCGGGGGAGGATCCTTTGGGGTGAAATTAACCTGACGGATCTCAATGAACGCCATCGCTCGGCTTTCAGGGCTGCCCATATGGGGCTGATCTTTCAGGATTTTCTGCTCTTCGAAGAGCTCGATGCGCTGGCCAATGCCGCGCTGCCGGGGCAGTTTCGTCGACGGGGTGAACGTGAGCGGGTCAGGTCCAATGCAAGGCATCAGCTCGAGCGGCTCGGCATCGAGCCCACCGGTCGGCGCGTGGTGAGCTTTTCCGGCGGCGAGCGCCAGCGCGTCGCGGTGGCCCGAGCGCTCGCCGGCGATCCACCGATCGTGCTTGCGGATGAACCCACGGCGAGTCTGCACCGTGATGCAGCGGATCGGCTGATTGACGATCTGCTCGGTCTGGTCGCCGAAGCCCGGCGCTCGCTGGTCATCGTCAGCCATGATCGGTCAGTGCTCAACCGCCTCGATCGGGTCGTTGAACTGGCGGATGGCCGCCCGGTCGGTCACCGTGAGTGATTTCTGGCTGAGCCTGCCCGCGCTGGTCCAGGATGGGGCTATCCTCCTCCTGCTTCTGGTGCCGATCGCGGTGACCGCCGCGCTGCTGATGCGGCGCTTTGCGGTGGGTTCACTGATCGCCGCCATGCTCTGGCGATTCCGTTGGGCCAATCTGACCTTCGTGCTGCTCATCGCCATCGCCGTGGGAATGGGCGCTGCCCTGATCGCGCAGGAACAGGGCATCCGCAAAGGTACAGCCCGGGCCGCCGACAAGTTTGAGCTCATCATCTCGCCCCCGGGCAGCGAGATGACCATGACCAGCGCCTGACCGTGGTCGGCACACTGCCCCGCACCGGGACGCCCTGGGATCGGGCCATACTGGTGCCGGTGGAAGCCGTCTGGATGGTTCACGGGCTCGCCACCGGGCACGCCCCAGGGAATGCCGGGCAGATCGGCCCGCCGTTCGATGCGGACTATTTTCCGGGCACACCGGCGATCATCGTCAAAGCGAGTGATTTGTGGGCCAATTACGCCCTGCACTCAGAGTTCAATCGCCAGAACGAGACCATGGCGTTCTTCCCCGCGACCGTCCTGAGTGAGCTTTACCGGGTGATGGGGGACGTGCGGCAGGCCATGTCCATCATGTCGCTGGTCACCCAGACACTGGTGGCGGCGAGTGTGCTGCTCGCACTTTTCATCCTCTCGCGACTGTTCGCGCGTCAGATGGCGCTGCTGCGCGCGGTCGGGGCACCGGGCCGATTCCTGGTGGCAACGGTCTGGGGGTACTGCGCAATCCTCATCGGCACCGGCACCGTGCTTGGCCTGGCGCTGGGCCAGGCGGCCGCGAGCGTTCTGTCCCGGTTCATCACCCAACGCACGGATATCCTCGTGCAGGCCACACTGGGCTGGAGTGAGCTGCATCTTGCCGCCGGCTTTGCCAGCGGCGTCCTGTTGCTGGCGCTTATCCCGGCGATCGCCGTACTGCGTCAGCCCCTTTTGGAGAATCTGCGCGCCTGAGGGCGCAGGAGGTATAACACGTGTTCTTTGGACATCGACTGACAAGCCTGGCGCCAGTCTTTATGGCGCTCGCAATCGGCGCGGGTCCGACCACGGCGGAAAACCACGATGCTGATGACCATGACGGTCATGACAGCCATGGTGAGTCTCGCGCCGATCATCACCTTGCCGTCAGCGATCAGCTGCGGGTGCTGCACGGCTGGACCCGCGCGACCGATCACGATCATGCCCGGGTCTTCATGGAGATCGAAAACATTGCCGATGCCCCCGTTCGGTTGACCGGCGGGCGCTCGCCCATCGCCGCCAACGTCGAGCTCGTGGGTTTTTCACTGGTGGAGGGTGAGGGCGTCTATGAGCCGGTCAGTGATGTGCCGGTGATGCCGGGGCGTGATCTGGTGCTTGCACCGCAGGCGCTGGCCCTGGCGCTTGAGGACATTGAAGGGCCACTGATCGAGGGCTCGGCATTTCCGCTGGCACTGACCACTGACCGCGGCCGTGTGGAGATGACCATCGTCGTGGAAGCCGCCGACGCGCAGCAGCACTCGCATGCGGGCCATGCGCACTGAACGACTGGCCGTGTGGCTCGCCGGGTTGTTGGTAGCGTTGGTTGCCATCACGGCCAGCGCCAATCCACTGCTCGACGATGCGCAACGCTGGGAGCGGGCCCTTCCCGGAATCGAGTTGCTGGACCCGGCCCCGCAGGCGCCACCGGGCCTGAGCTATGAGGATGCGACCGGTGCGTCCGTTCAACTCTCCGCGAGCCGCGGACGGCTTCGGCTGCTCAACCTCTGGGCCACCTGGTGTGCGCCCTGCCGCGAAGAGATGCCCTCGCTGGATCGGCTTGCCGGCGAACTGGGCGGCCCCGAGTTTGAGGTGCTGCCGATCGCCTCCGGCCCGAATGCGATGGATGATCTTGAGCGATTCTACGAGATGACGGATCTACAGGCATTACCGATCCTGCGCAGTCCGGACAGTCAGATCGCCGCGACGCTGGGCGCGGTCGCCCTGCCAAGCACCTTTCTGATCGGCCCGCAGGGTCGCGTCCTTGCCCGGTTAACGGGCGATGCGCAGTGGGATGCGCCGGCGATTGTCGACCTGATCCGCGGGCAGTGGCCCGTCAAGACGTCGGCTTGGTCTTCCTCGATTACACTGGGGGAAATACCCTAGGGGCTGTTCGAAGACGATGAGTAAAAGTCGATGGGCGCTCGCGCAATGGGCCTGAATGCGCCGCTCGCCCTTGCGCTGCAGGGCGGTGGATCCCACGGGGCATTCACCTGGGGTGTGCTTGACTGCTTGCTGAGCGCGGGCGTGCGGCCGGCGGGGTTGAGTGGGAGCAGCGCTGGCGCCCTGAACGCCGCCGCCCTTGCCGCGGGCTGGGCGGCAGATGGTGAAAAGGGCGCGCGGGAGTCATTGCGGACGCTGTGGGAAGGCATTGGGCAGATCAATGCGCGCTTGCAGCCACCCTGGCGGTCTGATGGATCGTTCCAAGGCCAGACGCTGAGGGCGGTCACGCAGATGGTCTCGCCCTATCAGTTCAATCCCGCCGGTTTCAATCCGCTACGCCGGTTACTCGGGGAGTGTCTGGACTGGGAAGCGCTGCGTGCAGAGGATCAGATGCCTTTATTCATCGCAGCGACCGAGGTGGCAACCGGTCGGCTACGGTTATTTCAGCGCCATGAATTGAGCGTGGATGCCCTTCTGGCCTCCACCTGTATCCCCACGCTTTTCCAGTCGGTTGAAATTGACGGGCGGTTTTACTGGGACGGCGGCTTTGCAGCCAATCCGGCGTTGCTTCCCCTGATTGACACAGCGTCTTCAAGCGACTTGATGCTGGTTCAGTTACTGCCGGAATACACCCCGGGGATGCCGCCCCGGCGGGTTGAGAGTGTTCTGCAACGCAGCCGGGAGCTGGGGTTCAGCGCCCATCTGCTCAGGGAGTTACGGTGGCTTGCCGTTATGCAATCAGATTCAGGGTGGCTTGGCCGTTGGTCTATGTCCCGGTTGCGCCGGCGAGTGGCCCGCCTTCGTTTTCATCACCTGGATGGTGGCGCTGCAGTGACCCGACAATCGGGCGCAAGTCCGCTGAATACGGATAGCGTGTCGCTTGATGTGCTTCATGACGCAGGTCAGGCGGCGGCACGGCATTGGCTGGAGGTCCATGCGGGCAGTGTTGGCCGACGAAGCAGCCGCGCGCTCAGTGATTTTGGTGCTTAGATAGCCTGCCTCGTTCTGGCTAATCCTGCTGCCGCCAGTCATCTGGGTCAGGAATTTTCCGAGCGGTTTCATGCTTTCATTCTCGGTGATGGGTGGCAAAAAACGATCTTTAACGAAATCGTCCGCAGTAGTGGGGTAGAACCCAACTTCCTGGATGCACCGGACGAGCCCATCGATGGCAGCTGTTTGGCTGATGTGGGGCCGAGGTTCGAGTGACGGGTCACCGGTCGGCTCAGCCATCGTCAGACTGGGTCAGCCTCAATATTTCGCCACTGGGATGATCGGTGAGCAGATAAAGCCTACCCTCCGGCCCCCAGTATTCGCGGCCGTAGGTCGTCTCGGGCCAGCCAAAGTTGGCGCCGGATTCGGGCAGGTTGATCTCGTCACCACCGCGCGGACCGTGCTCGTGGATCCAGAGCGCACCGGTCCCGGGATGGATCGCGGCACCCTGCGGATTGCGATGACCGAGACTGTAGATGGCCGGCTGCGCATCCGCTCGATTCGTGAAGGCATTGCCCGCCGGTATGCTGCCATCGTCATTGAGGCGCAGGACCGATCCGTTGTGATCCCCCAGGTCCTGGGCGCGGTCGCGCTCACCGCGATCCCCGGTGGTCATGAAAAGGTACCCCTTGTCGTCGAAGACGATGCGCGAGCCAAAGTGTTTTGTGCTGCGCACACAGGGATCGGCCACCAATAGCGTTTCGAAGTCTGCCAGTCGCTTACCATCGGGGCGGCCGCGGCCCAGATGTGTCGCATTGCCCCCGTTACATTCACCAGCCCATGTCAGATAGATCAGACGATTGTCGGCATAGTCCGGATGCAGTTCGATATCCAGCAAACCGGCCGGGGCGCTCGGTGACCAGCGCCTCGCCGCCCGGGAGGAAAGCGAGGGCCCGGGGGTGTTCGAGGCCGAGACGAGCAGGGCGAGTGCGAGCAGGCGGGAAAATGGCATCGGTTGATCCTCCCCAGGCATTACCCGTTCTGAACCTTGTTTGCGCAGGGACGCCGGCTGGCCAGCAACAGGCCGGCGAGGATGAAGACACCGCCGACCGCATGAAACGCCGCCAGCCTCTCGCCCAGGAAAATGTAGCCGAGGATCGCCGCGAAAACCGGGATGAGGTAGAGGAAGAGCGCGGCCCGTGAGGCGCCGATGGTGCGGACGCCATTGTTCCAGAATGTGTAGGCCAGCAGCCCGGGACCGACCGCAACGGTCAGAAACACCCAAAAGTTCGACAGGTTGGGCAGTTGCAGCCCGACCTGACTGATCTCGGCAAGGTAGAACGGTGCGACCACGGGTATGCCCAGGGCGATCTGCACGGTCAGGAAGGCGGCGGCACTGAGGGGCACGGCCTGGCGCCGCAGTACTACCGAGAAAGTGCTCCAGGACGCGACTGCGCCGAGCATCACCAGATCGCCGGGGACGAACGCCAGGCGCAGCAGCCGCATCGGATCGGCCTCGGTGATAATGGTCAGGATGCCACAGAAGCCCAGTGCAATGCCCAGTCCCCGGATTGGATCAAGGCGCTCGCCCAGCGTGAAATGCGCGGCCAGACCGAGGGCGATGGGCAGACTCGCGTTCATGAGCGCGATATTCAGAGCCGTGGTGGTCTGGGCAGCGACATAAAGCAAGGTATTGAAAAGCCCCACGCTGAGCGCTGCCAGAACGGCCATCGCCCGCCAGTGGCGTTTCACTGTGGGCCATTGCCGGATCACCGCCGGTATGCCGATGGGGGCGAGGATGATCAGCGCCGTGACCCAGCGCCAGAATGCCAGCGAGATGGGCGGAATCTCCCCGACCGTGGCACGCCCCAGGACGGCATTGGTCGCCCAGAAAAAGGCGGTGCCGGTCAGCCCGGCACAGGCAAGGAGGATGCGGCTCCTGGAAGGGGTGGCGTCGTTCATGGTGGCGGGCATGTTATGCCTGCCACCGGTCCGGTGAAAGGGCTTTCGCTTCGCTCAGGCCGCTGCGGTATAGGCATTCAGCGATAGGAGGTTTTCGTCGCTTGAATGCCATGTATATACCTTGACGGGTCGCCTAGCAGAGCCAGAGAGCTTGATAAGACAGCGGGTTGCAACCCCCCTTTGGCAACGTCGCCCAATCCCGCTATACTCTCGCCCCTGACGACAGGCGCGTAGCTCAGTAGGTTAGAGCACCACCTTGACATGGTGGGGGTCGGTGGTTCGAATCCACTCGCGCCTACCACATCCTGTCCGCCCATTGATGCATGTGGCCTCTGGTATGGGTCACCACTGTGGAGTCCTTAATGCCGCTCATCACCCTTCCTGACGGCAGTCAACGCGACTACGCCGAACCCCTCTCTGTACTCGACATCGCGCAGGACATTGGTGCCGGGCTTGCGAAGGCCACGGTGGCCGGCCGTGTCAACGGCACGCTCGTCGATGCCGTCGACCGCATTGACGAAGATGCAGAGCTGCAGATCATTACGCCAAAGGATCCCGAAGGGCTGGAGATTATCCGCCATTCCTGCTGCCACCTGCTCGGACAGGCGGTCAAACAGCTGTATCCGGAAGCGCAGATGGCGATCGGCCCGGTTGTCGAGGGTGGGTACTACTACGACATCCGCTACGACGCGGGCTTCCATCCGGAAGATCTCGAGCAGATCGAAAAGCGGATGGCCGAGCTGATCGACCAGGACTATAACGTCATCAAGCACGTGACGCCGCGCTTCGAGGCGCTGCAGCTGTTCCGCGAGCGGGGCGAGAACTACAAGGTCGAGCTGATCGAGAACCTGACTGACGTTGACTCCATGGCGCTCTACCACCATCAGGAGTATGTCGACATGTGTCTGGGCCCGCATGTGCCCAACACGCGGTTTCTCAGGGCGTTCAAGCTCACCAAGCTGGCGGGCGCCTATTGGCGCGCCGATGCCAATAACGAGATGCTCCAGCGCATTTACGGGACGGCCTTCGCCGACCGCAAAGCCTTGAAGGCGCACCTTCAGTTCCTTGAGGAGGCGCAAAAGCGCGATCACCGTCGCATCGCCCGCAGTCAGGACCTCTTCCACATCCAGGAAGAGTCGCCGGGCATGGTGTTCTGGCATCCCAACGGCTGGCGGATCTATACCACGCTGCAGGACTATCTGCGCCGGCGTCTGTCAGCGCATGGCTATCAGGAGATCCGCACGCCCGAGCTGGTGGACCGCAGCCTCTGGGAGCGCTCCGGTCACTGGGAGAAGTTCCGCGAGGACATGTTCACCACCCACTCGGAGCATCGCGACTACGCGGTCAAGCCCATGAACTGTCCCTGTCACGTTCAGGTATACAACCAGGGGCTGAAGAGCTATCGGGATCTGCCGCTGCGGCTCTCGGAGTTTGGTAACTGTCATCGCAACGAGCCGTCGGGCACGCTGCATGGGCTGATGCGGGTGCGCAATTTCACCCAGGACGACGCGCATATCTTTTGCACCGAAGATCAGCTTCAGGACGAGGTTTCAGCGTTTCTCGACCTCGCATTCAGCGTCTACCACGACTTCGGTTTCGACGACGTGCAGGTTGCGCTGTCCACGCGGCCGCCAAAGCGCGTTGGCGAGGATGGGCTCTGGGATCGCGCGGAGGCCGCGCTTGAGCAGGCGCTCATCGCCAAGGATATGGATTTCACCATCAATCCGGGGGAGGGCGCGTTCTACGGGCCCAAGATCGAGCTTGCCATGCGTGATTGCCTCAACCGGGTCTGGCAGTGCGGCACCATGCAGGTGGATTTCTCCATGCCGGGTCGGCTCAGCGCGGAATATGTCACCGAGGGCGGTGATCGTGCGGTTCCGGTCATGCTGCATCGGGCCATCTTTGGATCATTCGAGCGCTTCATCGGTGTGCTGACCGAGCACTACGGCGGCGACTGGCCGGTCTGGCTGGTGCCCACGCAGGTAGAGGTCGTGAATATCACCGATCGACAGTCGGAATATGCCCAAAGCATCCGGAAACAGTTGAGCGACCGGGGTTTTCGCGCCGAATGCGACTTGAGGAACGAGAAGATCGGCTTTAAGATCCGTGAACATACAATCAGACGAGTACCGTATATGGTGGTCGTTGGTGATCAGGAGCGGGAATCCGGTCAGGTCGCGGTCCGTACGCGGGCGGGTGAAGACCTTGGCTCGATGTCGCTCGAGGCGTTCGTTGAGCGCCTGGATCATGATGTCGCCCGTTTGGGCCGAACGCTTGTGGAGGATTAAAGCATCGCTATACGCAGAAAGCCGGGGGCACGTCGCCAGCAGCCCGGCGCCGGCGAAAACCGGCGGATCAATGAAGACATCCAGGTTCCCCGCGTCCGCATGATCGACGAGAACGGCGAGCAGGTGGGTATCGTCGAGACCACTGAAGCCGTTGAACGGGCACAGGGCGTCAATCAGGACCTGGTCGAGCTGGATCCCAACGCCGATCCACCCGTCTGCCGGGTGATGGACTTCGGTAAATGGAAGTTCGAGCAGTCGAAGAAACAGCAGGCTGCCAAGAAGAAACAAAAGCAGATCCAGGTCAAGGAAGTGAAGTTCCGGCCGGGGACGGATGCCGGCGACTATGAGGTCAAGCTGCGTAACCTCAGGAAATTTCTCGAGGATGGCGATAAGGTCAAAGTGACCCTGCGCTTTCGCGGTCGGGAAATGGCGCATCAGGAGCTCGGCCTTGAGCTGTTGCAGCGGGTCGAGAAAGATCTCGAGGACGATGCCACCGTCGATCAACGCCCCAAGATGGAAGGCCGGTTGATGGTGATGACGATGTCTCCCCGTAAGGGGAAATAGCGGAGGTTTCGACCTCCGTCGGGTGAGCGCCCGGTCCGCCGGGTGTTCTTTTTTGTGGCAACGGAGAAACGGTTCATGCCGAAGATCAAGACGAACCGTGGCGCCGCCAAGCGCTTCCGCAAGACCGCGAGCGGTCGTTATAAGCGGGCGCATGCCTTCCACAATCACATCCTGACCAAGAAGGATGCGAAGCGGAAGGTCGAGCTGCGTGCCACCACATTGGTTGCAAAGCAGGATACGCCGATGATTCGGCGGCTATTGCCCTACAGCTGAAACAAACTGAACAGAGAGGATTCTGAAGATGGCCAGAGTCAAGCGTGGCGTCACCGCACGCCGCCGCCACAAGAAGGTCCTCGGCAAGGCGAAGGGTTACTACGGTGCACGTCATAAGACGTTCAAGGTAGCTAATCAGGCGGTCATCAAGGCCGGCCAGTACGCCTACCGGGATCGCCGGGTCCGCAAGCGCGAGTTCCGTGCCCTGTGGATCCAGCGCATCAATGCCGCGGCCCGTATCAACGGGTTGTCTTATAGCCGGCTCATGAACGGTCTGAAACAGGCCGAGATTGAGGTGGATCGGAAGATGCTCGCCGATATGGCGGTGCATGATGCCGCCGGCTTCAGCGCGATTGCCGAGCGCGCGAAGGCGGCGCTGGCGTAAACGTCCCGGTAAGGGACGGCCAGTAGGGGAAGGCCGCTGTCTTCCCCTTTTTTTTGTCTGCAAGCGGGAATAACCATGAGTGACGCGCTCCAGTCATTGACCGAGCGGGCCGAGCAGGCCGTCGACGAGGCCACCAGCGTCGCGGAGCTGGATGCGGTCCGGGTCGCGTATCTGGGTAAGAAGGGCCAGATCACCGAACAGCTGAAGTCACTGGGTCGTCTTCCTGCAGAAGAGCGGCCAGCGGCGGGGCAGGCGATCAACGCCGCTAAGCAGCGGGTTGCCGAGCGCCTTGAGGCGCGGCGTAACGCGCTGGAGACGGCAGAACTCAACGCTGCTCTCGAGGCGGATCGTGTGGACGTGACACTGCCCGGTCGGGGTGAACCACCGGGCGGCCTGCACCCCATCACCCGTACCCTCGAGCGCATCGAGTCGATGTTCCGGGGTGTTGGCTTCGCGGTGGCGGAAGGCCCGGAGGTGGAGGATGACTATCACAACTTCGAGGCGCTCAATATTCCCGCCGACCATCCGGCCCGGGCCATGCACGACACCTTCTACTTTGATGCCCGCCACCTGCTGCGCACGCATACCTCGCCGGTGCAGATCCGGGTCATGGAGGCGGAGGGCGCGCCGGTTCGAGTGATTGCCCCAGGGCGTGTCTATCGCTGCGACTCGGATCTGACACACACCCCGATGTTCCATCAGGTCGAGGGTCTGGTGGTGGATGAGGGCGTGACCTTTGGCGATCTCAAGGCGGTGCTCGAGGACTTTGTCCGCCGGTTCTTCGAGGCCGATCTGGCGCTGCGTTTCCGCCCCTCCTACTTTCCATTCACCGAGCCCTCTGCGGAGGTGGATGTTGAGTGCATGTTCTGTCACGGCGACGGCTGCCGGGTCTGCAGTGGCAGTGGCTGGCTGGAGATCCTCGGCTGCGGCATGGTTCATCCGGCGGTCTTCGAGTCGGCCGGCATCGATGCCGAGCGCTACACCGGCTATGCCTTCGGTATGGGAGTTGAACGGCTGGCGATGCTCCGCTACGGCGTCAACGACCTGAGAATCTTTTTCGAGAACGATCTGCGCTTTTTGCGTCAGTTCCGCTAGGAGCGCCGTATGAGAATCAGCGAACGTTGGTTGAGTGAATGGGTGGCGCTGCCAGAGTCGACCCGCGAGTTGGCGGAGCGCCTGACCATGGCCGGTCTTGAAGTGGATTCCGTGGAGGCTGCCGCGCCCGCCTTCAGCGCGGTGGTGATCGGCGAGATCACGCACTGCGAGCCGCATCCGGACGCCGAGCGGTTGAAGGTCTGTACGGTGGAAGACGGCAGTGGCGAGGCAAAGACGGTGGTCTGCGGGGCGCCCAATGCTGCGGCCGGTCTGAAGGCCCCCTTCGCCCGCGTTGGTGCGCGCCTGCCGGCGGATATCAAGATCAAGGCGACCAAGCTCCGGGGCGTGAAGTCGTATGGCATGCTCTGCGCGGCGAAAGAGCTGGGTCTGTCCGAGGAGAGTGCCGGGCTGATGCCGCTTCCTACGCACGCGCCGGTGGGCCAGGACCTGCGGGAGTGGTTGGATCTCGATGACGCGGTTATTGAGGTGGAACTCACCCCCAACCGCAGTGATTGCCTGAGCATGGCGGGTGTGGCTCGGGAGGTCGGTGTGCTGACCGGCAATCCGGTGGCGTCGCCCGACGCCACTGCGATTGATGCGACGCATGATGCCACGCGGCCGGTCAGTCTCGAGCAGCCGACCGATTGCCCGCGCTACTGCGGTCGAGTCATCCGGGGAATCAATCCCGCTGCCAGGACACCGGTCTGGCTGGCTGAGCGGCTCCGGCGAGCCGGCATCCGGCCGCTCAGCCTGACAGTGGATATCACCAATTACCTGATGCTCGAGTTGGGCCAGCCCATGCATGCCTTCGATAAGGCGGCATTGAGCGGCGGTATCCGGGTGCGTCATGCCGATGAGGGCGAGTCGCTCACACTGCTGAATGGGGAATCAGTGGCGCTGACGGCCGGCACTCTGGTGATCGCCGATCACGAGCGACCCGTTGCGATCGCCGGAGTGATGGGGGGGCAGGAGACAGCGGTCAGTGAAGCGACCACGGATCTGTTCCTTGAGGCCGCGTTCTTCGCACCGGCTGCCATCGCCGGTCGCGCGCGTGAGTATGGACTGCATACCGACTCCTCGCATCGTTTTGAGCGCGGCGTGGATCCGCAGCGCTGCCGCGATGCCATCGAGCGCGCGACGGCGCTCATCATCGCCCATGCTGGCGGTGACCCGGGCCCTGTCATCGAGGCAGTGGAGGCCGATCATTTGCCCGCGACCCGCTCGGTCAGCGTGCGTCCGAAACGTGTGAATGCATTGCTGGGAACGGCGATCGCGCCGGAGACCATGGAGGAAACCCTCAGTCGTCTGGGGATGCCGCCGCGTGCGGATGGCGATACCTGGTGGGTCGAGTCGCCGAGCTGGCGATTCGACATCGCGCGTGAGGTTGATCTGATCGAGGAAATCGCCCGAATCCATGGCTATGATCGACTGCCGACGCGGCGTACGGCATTACCGGCGTCGATTCCCGCGCAGTCGGAGTCAGACATCGCGCTGGGCCGACTGCGGGCGTTGCTGGTGGATCGGGGCTTTCACGAAGCGATCACCTACAGTTTCGTGCCCGCGGATCTGCAGGCACGGCTCGACCCTGAGCACTCGCCTCTGGCGCTCGCCAATCCGCTCTCGAGTGATATGGGCGTGATGCGCAGCTCGCTCTGGCCTGGTTTGATCCGCGCGGCGATGCATAACCGCAACCGCCAGATGACGCGTGTTCGGCTGTTCGAGGCGGGATTGCGGTTTCGTGGCGGGCTTGAAACGCTGGAGCAGACACCGATGATCGCCGGAGTGGTCACCGGCCCGGCGACGCCCCAGCACTGGGATCAGTCCGATCGTCCGGCCGATTTCTTCGATGTCAAAGGTGATGTCGAGGCGCTCCTGGCGTTGGCGGGGCCGGCCCATCGCTGCCGCTTCGAGTCGGCCGTTCATCCCGCCCTGCACCCGGGTCAGTCGGCGCGTATTGTCTGCGATGATCGAGTCGTTGGCTGGGTCGGTGCGCTGCACCCGGAACAGGCCCGGGCGCTGGATCTGGACGGGCGCGTCTATCTCTTCGAGCTCGAGCAGTCGGCGTTTCACGATCGCGCCCTGCCGGCGTTCAGTGCCCTCTCTCGCTACCCGTCCATTCGCCGTGACCTGGCCGTTGTGGTGGCGGAATCGGTCTCCGCGGATGCGGTGCGTGACTGCATTACCGCTGCTGCGGGGGATGTGCTGGAGTCGGTTGATCTGTTTGACGTCTACCGTGGAAAAGGTGTTACCGAAGGGTGCAAAAGCCTCGCTATGGGATTGATATTGCAGGATAAATCCCGCACTCTTACGGACGATGAGGTGGATGCGGTGCAGCAGGCCGTGGTCCGCTCGCTGGCCGACACACTGAACGCGGAACTGAGGGAGTAGGGCAGGCATGGCGCTGACCAAGGCCGATATGGCCGAGCGGCTTTTCGAGGAGGTGGGTCTGAATAAGCGCGAGGCCAAAGAGTTGGTGGAGAGCTTTTTCGAAGAGATCCGCCAGGCGCTGGAGGCGGGGACACCCGTCAAGCTGTCGGGATTTGGCAACTTTGATCTGCGTGATAAGAGTGAGCGGCCGGGCCGCAACCCCAAGACGGGTGAGGAGATCCCCATCTCGGCGCGCCGTGTGGTGACATTCCGTCCGGGGCAGAAGCTCAAGGCCCGGGTAGAGGCGTATGCCGGACACGAGCAGTAGCGAAACGCTTCCGCCGATTCCAGCCAAGCGTTACTTCACGATCGGCGAGGTGAGTGAGCTTTGCGCGGTCAAGCCGCATGTATTGCGCTACTGGGAGCAGGAGTTCAGCCAGCTCAGCCCGGTGAAGCGCCGCGGCAATCGGCGTTACTACCAGCGCCAGGATGTCATCCTTATCCGCCAGATCCGGGGGCTGTTATACCTCCAGGGCTTTACCATTGGGGGCGCCCGTCAGCAGCTCTCCGGCGAGTCGGCTCGCGATGACGCGAATCAGCGCCAACAGGTGGTGCGCCAGCTCCGCACGGAGCTTGAGGCATTGCTGAGCGAGCTCAAACGCTGAGGCCAGGCCCCCTGGCGTCTGGCCTCAGGGCGACGCCTGTTGTATGATTCCGTCAGTCGGGGCGTAGCGCAGCCTGGTAGCGCATCTGCATGGGGTGCAGAGGGTCGCAGGTTCAAATCCTGCCGTCCCGACCATTCATTTCCTGCCAGCACGGCCCGTCAATGCACGGCCTGCCTTGTGTTCTTCCACGTCGATCGGTCATGCTCCCGCCGCAAATCTGTAAGGCGGAACAAGAGGATGACGGGATGACGGGCGATATCGTGACTGAGCGACTCAACGAAGGGCCGCTTGTCTGTGCGGAGGGATTCCTCTTTGAACTCGAGCGGCGCGGTTATCTGTCCGCGGGCGAGTTCGTGCCGGAAGTCGCATTGCTCCGCCCCGACGCGCTGGAGACCCTGCACCGGGATTTCCAGCATGCCGGCTCGGATATCGTCCAGGCGTTCACCTATAACGGTCACCGCGAGAAGATGCGCGTCATCGGCAGGGAAGACCGTCTCGAGCCCCTCAATCGAGCGGCGCTGAAGATCGCCCGCCGTGTAGCCGATGACCAGCCCGGTAACCTGATGGCAGGCAACATCTCCAACACCAACATCTGGGATCCGGAGGACCCACGGGTCCAGGACGATGTCCGTGCGATGTTCGATGAGATGGTCGGATGGTCGGTGGAAGAGGGCGCTGATCTGATGATCGGTGAGACGTTCTATTACGCGGGCGAGGCCCAGGCGGCGCTCGAGGTCATCCGTCGCCATGGCCTGCCAGCGGTTATTACGCTGGCGCCGATGGCGGAGAACCGCATGATGGATGGCCCAGGCATTGTCGAGACCTGCGTCGCGCTCGAGCAGGCCGGCGCAAGCGTGGTCGGCATGAACTGCTTTCGCGGGCCGGATACGATGATGCCGTGGATCAAGCAGATCCGCGACGCCGTCTCCTGTCATGTCGCGGCACTGCCGGTCGCCTATCGGACAACCGATCAGGAGCCGACCTTCTTCAGCCTGACCGACACCCCCGCCTGTAGCTGTCCGTCGCCCCATGGTCGGCCTTTCCCGACCGCACTGGATCCGCTTTTCTGCAATCGTTATGAAATCGGTGCCTTCGCCCATGATGCCTACGCCATGGGCGTGAGCTATCTCGGCGTATGCTGCGGGGCGGCGCCCATGCATATCCGCGAGGTTGCAATGGCGATCGGCCATCAGCCCGAGGCGGCTGCATTCGCGGAGCGGATGGAAAACCACTTCATGTATGGCTCCCACAACCGGCTGCCCGCCCATATTCGAGCGCTGGGCGAGAGGGCCTGACGCTCGCGCGTGTCTCTACCGATCACGGCTGCGCGGGTGATATCCTTTAAGCCAGTCGGCAGTATGGTGAGTGGGGATCGACTGAACAACATGTCCAATTTCTACCGGTTTGGCGGCGCGCTACTCGCGTCCCTGTCCCGTCTGCAGCAACGGCTTCGTAAGCCGTTACGCTCCCTGCGGGTGGGATCCGAACAGACTGGTGGCGGGGTTGTTGGCGGGACGGGCCGGTGCCGACTGACCGACTCAGAGCGCACGTTGCTCGAGCGCTACAGTCGGTTCGCGGATAATCTCCCTGGTGTGCTTTTTGAATTGCGGATGGACGGCGAGGGCCACACCTCCTTTCCCTATATCTCCGAGCGTGTGATCGATCTCTGCGGCTGCTCGGCGGAGGCGGCAATGGCGGATTCAGACGTGATTTTCGGACTGATGGACCCCACCGATCGAGAACGGATATTCGACGAAGCCCAGCGCTCTCGGCAGGATTTGTCGTTGTGGGACTCGGTTTTCCGGATCAATACGCCGCATAACGGCGAACGATCGCTCCATGGTCGCTCAACACCGGCTACCCACAAGGGGGAGGACGGCGTTGTCACGTGGTACGGCTACATCGAGGATGTGACTGAATTCCAGCGCGCGCAGGACCGTTTGAAGCAGGCCGCAGAGGTCTTCGAGGCAACCCGTGAGGGCATCGTGATTACCGATGCCACACATCACGTCGTTGAGGTGAACCGAGCGCTGAGCCAGCTGCTCGGCTACTCCGCCCGGGAGTTTGCTGGAAAACCGATCGAGCAGCTCTTCTTTCCGGTGCAGCGTGAGACCCTCGTGCCTGCCATTAAAGATGAAATCGATGCGGCTCAGGGGGCGTGGAGTCGTGATATCACGCTCCGCGCCAAATCCGGCGCGCCTGTCGAGGTCGAGGCATTCGTAACGCGACTCCGCAACGAGGAGTCAGGGGCGGTCCGGCATGTCGCGCTCCTCCATGACATCAGTGAACGGATCAAATACCAGGCCGAGCTCGAACGGCTCGCGAGCTTTGATGCTCTGACCGGCCTCCCGAATCGACGACTCCTGACCGATCGCCTCGACCAGGCCGTGGCTCAGGCGCAGCGCTCGGGGGAATCCTTTGTGGTGTGCATGCTCGATCTGGATCACTTCAAGCCCGTGAACGACAGCTATGGCCATGAGGTGGGCGATGAGGCATTACGGACGGTCTCAAGCCGACTTGTGCACACCCTGCGCGATGAGGACACGGTCGCGCGACTCGGTGGCGATGAATTCGTGCTCGTCATTCGGGGCTATCGCGGTGGCGATTCGGTATTCAAGCGGATCCTCGCCAGCTTACGGGAGCCGCTCAGGTTTGCCGGTATCAGCGGGGCGGCGCGGGTGACCGGTAGCCTGGGTGCCGCTGTGTTCGATGCGGGCGAGCCACTGGATGGCGATCAACTGATCCGGCGCGCCGATCAGGCCTCATACCGGGCCAAGTCCAGCGGAGGGGATCGGGTGGTGTTCTTCGAATCCATGCAAGCGGAGCCGTCAGGCCAATGAGCAAAACCCCGTCGCTCGACGTCAGCCCGGCCGATCCAATGAACGATCCGGCAGCGCTGGTTGGTGTTATTGAACAGATCTTCGACTCGGTGCTGATCACGACCACCGATCTTGAGCTACCTGGTCCTGCGATTGTCTATGCCAATTCCGCTTTCTGCGCAAAGACCGGTTATTCAGCGGCCGAACTGATCGGTCAGACGCCCCGCATCCTCCAGGGGTCGGGCACCGACCAGGCAGTCCTGGAGCGGCTGAAGCACAATCTCCTCAATGGTGAGTTCTTTGAGGGCTGTACCGTCAATTACCGAAAGAATGGCGAGCCCTACATGGTTCGCTGGAACATTCGGCCCTACTTCAGCGAGCAGCAGAACCGCTCCTACTACATCTCTGTCCAGCGTGAGGTGACCCGTGAAGTCGCGCTTGAGCAGACGCATCAACGCGTGGTTGAAAGCGTTGTCGAGGGGATTATCGCCGTCGATCCGAGTGGTCATGTGACGCTCGTCAACCCTGCGGGTCAGACGATCCTTGGCAAGCCTGATCAGGCGGCGTGGATAGGCGAGAGTTGGCAGGTGCTGTTTGGGTCACTCTCGAGTGATGATGTGACCGATCTCGTCCAGCCGATCACCCGCGTGCTGCAAACCGGCGCAACGCTGACTGGTCATCGCAGTCAGATCAAACGCCCGGACGGGAGTCTGCTTGATATTGAGATGTCCGTGACGCCCTTGCAACTGTCGCCGGACAGTGAACTGGGTTGCGTGATCATCCTTCGCGACAATACCGATCAGCGGCGGTTTGAAAAGCGCCTCTGGAATGCCGCCAACCGCGATGCCCTGACGCAGGCCTACAGCCGGCGGTTCGGCGATGAAATCATCGCCCGCGAAATCCAGCGCGCTGAAGCCGATCAGACGCCACTGGCGCTCGTTTATTTCGATATCGACTATTTCAAGAGCGTCAACGACACCCATGGTCACGATGCGGGCGACTATGTCCTCAAGACCCTCGTTGCCACGGTGACTGATCGCCTGCGTCAAACCGACTATCTGATTCGTTGGGGGGGTGAGGAGTTCGTTGTCATTCTGCCCGCCACCACGGGGGAAATGGCCATGACCGTCGCCGAGGCCATTCGGCTCAGGGTGGCGTCCACCGAGCTCGACCATGGGCTGGGGCATGTTGAAATCTCCGCCGGTGTTGCCCAGTACCAGCTCCATGAGGGGTTTCGAGCGTGGTTCCGGCGCGCTGACGAAGCGCTCTATGAGGCCAAGGGGGCAGGGCGGAATCAGGTCCACAGCGCCTGAGCGGTGGATGAGCCGCGTTGTTGCTATGCCACTCCCCGCTGTCCATCACCCCGGTTACACGATCGACCTGCCATCGACCCATCCGTTTCCGATGGCGAAATTCCGCCGATTCCGCGATCAACTCGCTGCGCTCGATCAGCATCTGCAATGGCATCGCCCATCCAAGGCAACGCGAGCGCAGCTCGAGACGGTGCACACGCCCGCCTACCTTGACGATCTGCTCGGTGGCACGCTGGATCGAGCGGCACAGCGCCGCAGCGGTTTCCCGTGGTCACCGGCACTGGTCGAGCGGGTTCGTCTCGAGACCGGCGGAACGCTGCTCACCGCGCAGCTGGCGCTGGAATACGGCCTGGCACTGAATAGCGCCGGTGGCACCCATCATGCCCATGCGGATTTCGCGAGTGGTTATTGCCTGATCAACGATCTTGCCGTGACCGCCGTCACCCTTCTCACGGCGGGCGCTGTGCAGCGGTTGCTCATCGTCGATCTGGATGTCCATCAGGGTGATGGAACAGCGCGCCTGCTTGCCCAGCAACCGGCGGCTGTGACCTTTTCCATGCACGTTGCCCGCAATTTCCCGGCCCGTAAGGCCAGCAGCGATTGGGATATCGGCCTGGACAGCGGGCTTGATGACGACGCCTACCTCGACACGCTGGACCGCACCCTGCCCGGGTTGATTGATCAGGTGATGCCGGAGCTGATCCTCTATGACGCCGGTGTCGACGTTCACAAGGCGGATCGGCTCGGGCATTGTGAGCTCACTGATCAGGGGCTGCTGCGTCGTGACGGCTATGTGATTGAAACGGCGCGATCGCGGGGCATTCCCCTGGCAGGGGTGATCGGTGGGGGCTACGACCGCGACCTTGATGCGCTGTGTCATCGCCATGCTCAGCTCTTCATGGCGGCTCTCGGGGCCCAGAGCCACGGGGTGGCCTAGATCCATGCTTCGGTGGACATGGATTCATGCCCTGAAGGATCTTGTCTCTCGTTATGCTGCGGCGCAAAATAGTCCTGTAATCAGTCATTCACTGATCATTCCGGAGGTTTTGGTGCAGCAGCAGTTTTTCCTGATCGCCGACGAGCTGAACTGGGGCGTCGAGGCACAGATTGATCGGCTCGAGACGTTCGTGCGCGTCTACGGCGCGGCGGGTCGAATGGACGCCGAACTTGCCGGGATCGGTCTATCGCTGCAACAGCCGCTACACCGCGAATCACTTCGGGACGCAATCCTGCGCTTCATCGACCGGCTCGGAGCACAGGGGGCGTTTTCGCATTTCCTCTACAAGGAATTGCGGCTTGCCCGTGAAGCTGCTGCGGTCAGGGCGGCTGAGCCACCCGCGCCGTCCGTCCCCGCACGCGGCGGCCTTGGGGGCTTGATCCGGCGTTGGGTCCCGGGCCGGGTGCGCGCGGCCAGCCGTCATCAGGTATCCTGAAAGGATGGCAGTAGCAACCGGAACGCGAGTCGGGGTCCTGCTCTGCGACGATCTCCATGAAGAGCTGCAGAGCGACTGGGCGTCGTACCTCGCGCTATTTGAAAATCTCCTCGCCGATGACCGTGATGACATCACTGTCAGCGGCTATCGCGTGCATGCCGGTGAGTGGCCCGACGGCCTGCACTCAGCAGATGCCTGGCTTGTCACCGGTAGCCGGGAGAGTGTCCACGAGGCGCCGGACTGGGTGGTCGAGCTGCAGGCCTTCATCCGCCGGGTGGATGCCGCTGACATGCCCCTGATTGGGGTGTGCTTTGGCCATCAGCTTATTCAGGCGGCGCTGGGAGGCCGTACACAACGCTCGCATCTGGGCTGGCATCTAGGGGCCTACCCGGTCCATTGCGAAGCGGCATTCGCCGGCCGTCAGCCAGGCGACTCGCTGTCACTGCTTGCCGTTCACCAAGACCAGGTGGTCGAACCGGCACCTGGGTTCGAGCGGCTTGCCACCAGTGAGCAGTGCCCCTGGTATGCCACGCGGCGGGGTCGGACCCTGACGGTCCAGGGCCATCCCGAATTCGATCACGGCTTCTTCAAAGCGATCATGGAACGGGTGCGGGCCAAGGCGGGCGACGAGGCGGTGGATGCGGCACTCGCAGCGCTGCCGGCCGTCGACCATACACCAGCGGTTCGGGAGAGCATGCGTGACTGGCTGCGGGGCTGAGCGTCGGTCCTACATAGGCCGGTTGGCCAGCAGGTAAGCCGATAGTCCCATCAGTGCCGGCGCGGGATGGGTGATGGTGTGGATCGGTATCGCGGCGAGGTAGTCCTCAAACCGGCCCTTGGCCACGAAGCGACGGTGTAACCGCTCCCAGTCGAAGCAATCGCCAAGCGCGGGGATGATGCCGCCGCCGAAATAGATCCCGCCGCGGGCACCCGTCGCCAGCGCCAGATCACCCGCCGCGCTGCCCAATGCATCGGTCATATGCCCCAGCACTTCGCGACAGTGTCTGTCCCCGGCCATGGCGTCGCGGGCGATGGCCTCGGCGCTTGTGTGCACGGGCGAAGTGCCAGCGATGGCGTGGAGGGCACGATCGATGGCCTCGATCCCGATGCCGGAGGCCAGTCGCTCGGCGCTGCAGTGGCCGAAACGCTGCTCGATGTGCTCCGCGATCGCCCACTCGCGGGCGTCATGTGCGGCAAAGCTGATATGACCGCCCTCGGTGGCGTAGACCTGCCACCCTCCGGCAATTGGGGTAATCAGCGCACTGCCAAGTCCGGTCCCCGGGCCGAGGGCGAGCCGTGGTGCCTCGGGATCGCTGATGCCGGGGTAAATGCAGCGCCGGTCGTCACTGCGCAGCCGCGTGACTGCCCAGCCCTGAGCGACCCAGTCGTTGAGGCACCTGACCTGCTCGAGCCGCAGGTGTCGGGCAACCGCGGCGGGGGAAAACCGCCAGCCGGCGTTGGTCAGCTCAATCGGGTCGTGATCGAGCGGGCTCGCGACGGCGCAGAGGACCCGGTTGGGTCGGGGCGCTTCAGACAGTGCCGCGAGCGCGGCGTCCAGAAACGCCTCCAGCCCATCAAAATCGCCCGTGCGGCGCTTGAAAATCTGCGCGGGCGGCTCTCCGGGGCGCGTCACAACCCCGGCGCGCGCGTGTGTGCCGCCGACATCAGCGACCAGCGTCGAATCAGGGTGAGTAGTAGACATGCACGGGCACCCACCGCTGGTCGAGCAGGGCGTGGACGGGGAAGCGCTGCGGATCGGCGCTGGCGACTGCTGCCTCCAGCGTCGCCCACTTCTCCGCACTACTCACATGCAGTGCAATCCAGCGACTCTGCAGCAGCGTCATCAGCGTCAGCGACAGCCGCTCATGGGGCGGCTGTGGTGACTGAGTGAGCACACAGCGTGACTCGGTCGCGGTGCTGAGGCCGCGGGAGAGCATCGTATCCCCCGGGAATAGTGAAGCGATATGCCCATCAGCGCCCATGCCCAGCACCACGGCGTCGAAGGGACGGGGGAGCATACCCAGCGCGGCGCTGCAGGCGGCCTCGTCGGCCCGATCGCCACCGGTCTGTTGGTAGAGCGGATGGAAGTGGGCGTTGGCGGCGCGATCCTGGAGTAGATGGGTGCGGATCAACCCGGCATTGCTGGCCGGATGCTCTGCGCTGACCCGTCGCTCGTCGGTCAGGCTGATGTGGACCTGGTCCCAGGGTAGATCCCGCTGGCGGAGCGCCTCGAACAAGGCGATGGGTGTGCGTCCGCCCGGTACCAGCAGGCTCGCCCGGTCGCGGCTGCGCGCACCGTAGTCGATCACCTCACTGATGCGCGCCGCCAGCGCCGATGCTGCCTGCGCTCCGGTCGCGAATCGCTGCGCGGCATCGAGCGTGCGGGTGGCTGGATCAGTCTTCTTCATGCCAGCTGGCATCCTCGCGGGCGAGTAGGGCGCTGGAGGCGGCAGGTCCCCAGGTCCCGGCGGTATAGGGCTTGGGGGCATCGCCCGCTTCGTTCCAGGCGTCGAGGATCGGCTCGATCCACGACCATGCGGCGTAGAGCTCATCGCGGCGCATGAAAAGCGTCAGGCGACCGCGCAGCACATCCATGAGCAGTCGCTCGTAGGCATCGGGTGGCCGCTGCTGGAATGCCTCGGCGAAATCGAGGTTGAGCGAGACCGGCCGCAGCTGCATCCGGTCGCCGGGCGATTTCGCCATCATATGCAGCCGCACGCCCTCGTCCGGCTGGAGTTTGATCACCAGTCGGTTGGGCCGTCCGGAGTCATACGCCATACCGAAAATCGAGTGGGGGACGTCGCGGAAATTCACGACAATCTCAGCAGCGCGCTCTTGAAGTCGCTTGCCGGTCCGCAGATAAAACGGCACACCGGCCCAGCGCCAGTTCGCCACTTCGGTGCGAAGGGCAACGAAGGTCTCTGTACGGCTGCTGGCCGGGACGCCTTCTTCCTCGAGATAGCCCGGCACCGGTTGCCCGGCAATGGCGCCGGCGCGGTACTGACCGCGGACGGTGTTGCGCAGCGCGCTCTGGCCTTCAAGGCCCTTGAGCGCGCGCAGAACCTTGAGTTTCTCATCGCGCACGGCATCGGCGCCGATATCCGACGGCGGCTCCATGGCGATGATGCAGAGTAGCTGTAGCATATGATTCTGGACCATGTCCCGGAGCGCGCCGGTACGGTCGTAGAATCCCGCCCGGCCGCTCACGCCGAGCTGCTCACTGACGCTGATCTGGACATCGCGCACCCAGTCGCGGCGCCACAGTGGCTCGAAGAGCATGTTGCCGAAGCGCAAGGCGATCAGGTTCTGGACCGTCTCCTTACCAAGGTAGTGGTCGATTCGATAGATGGCGTCCTCGGCAAAGATCGCACCGATCTGCTCGGTGATTGCCCGGGCGGAGGCAAGATCGTGGCCCAGGGGCTTTTCGAGCACGACGCGGGCGCGCTCCGTGACCAGGCCATGGGCATTGAGGTGTTCGCAGATCTCGACAAAATAATTGGGCGCGACGGCCAGATAGAAGACCCGGGTGCGATCCTCGCGACCGCGCAGCTTCCCGGCCAGATCCTCGAAACCGCCGGAGGTGTCGGCGTCAATCGACACGAAGTCGAGTCGCTCGAAAAAGCGATGCCAGTCCGGCTGGGTTCGCTCGTCCGCTTCGAGATGATCCCCGAATGCGGCCTCGACACGGGCAATGAAGGTGTCCCGATCGAGGCGGCTGCGGGCCGTGGCGATGATGCGCCCGTCGGCGGGCAGTTGTCCGGCCCGGTCGCGGCGATACAGCGCCGGGAGCAGCTTGCTCATCGCTAGATCGCCGGTGGCCCCGAAAAGGACAAGGTCAAAGGGCTTGGTTGACTTCACCCGGCCTCCCGCTGTGGATGCGTGAATAGTGGTTTGAGGATACCGCTTCGGAGCGGTCGAGCATAAGCCTGTATCACGCGCCCTCCATGAGTGCGATAACATGGATGGATAGCGTTGCATCACGGAGGCGATATGCCAGCACTCAATACCGCGGTCGCTGCGGTAACCCGGCGGATAGAGGCCCGCAGCGAGTCGGATCGCGCGGCCTACCTCGATCGGCTGCAGGCGGCGGCGGATGCCGGTCCAGTCCGCACGGGTCTATCGTGCACCAATCTTGCTCATGCGTTCGCCGCCGCGCCGGATGGCGACAAGGCCCGGCTCAAGGGGCTGGAGCAGGCCAATGTCGGGATCGTCTCGGCGTATAACGATATGCTCTCGGCACATCAGCCACTGGAGCGCTTCCCCGGACTGCTCAAGCAGGCGGTGCGTGAGGCCGGGGGTACCGCTCAGTTCGCCGGGGGTGTCCCAGCCATGTGCGACGGCGTTACCCAGGGTCAGCCGGGCATGGAGCTCTCGCTTTTCAGCCGCGATGTGATTGCGATGGCGACAGGGGTGGCGCTCTCCCACAACACCTTTGATGCCGGTCTGTGTCTGGGCGTGTGCGACAAGATCGTCCCCGGCCTGCTGATCGGTGCCCTGCATTTCGGTCACCTACCGTTCATCTTTGTCCCCGCCGGCCCGATGACCTCGGGCATGCCCAATGACGAGAAGGCGCGGATCCGCGGGCTGTATGCCGAGGGCAAAGTGGGACGCGATGCATTGCTCGAATCCGAGACCCAGTCCTATCACGGCCCCGGCACCTGCACATTCTATGGCACGGCCAATTCCAATCAGATGCTCATGGAGGTCATGGGCCTGCATTTACCCGGTGCGGCGTTCGTCAATCCCAACACGCCGTTGCGGGATGCCCTGACCATTGCCGCCGGCCACCGGGTCAGCCGCATCACTGCGCGGGGTGATGAATACACGCCGGTGGGACGTGTGATCGATGCGCGGGCGATCGTGAATGGCATTGTCGGGTTGCTGGCAACAGGGGGGTCAACCAACCACACCATTCATATGGTGGCGATTGCCCGTGCCGCCGGCCTGCACGTCGACTGGAGTGATTTCGACACCCTCTCGCGGGTCGTGCCGCTGCTGACGCGGATCTACCCCAACGGCCAGGCCGACGTGAACCATTTCCATGCCGCGGGGGGAATGGGCTTTCTGATCCGTGAGCTTCTCGACGCCGGTCTGCTCCACGAGGACGTCATGACCGTCGCCGGTGAGGGGCTGCGCGCCTATGCCCGCGAACCGATGCTGGCGGAGGGCGGCGTTGGCTGGCAGGAGGCACCCACGCAGTCCGCTGATCAGAGCGTTGTCCGACCGGTGGCCGAGCCGTTTGACGCCGATGGCGGGCTGCGCGTCCTGGACGGCAACCTCGGCCGGGCGGTTATCAAGACCTCAGCGGTCCGTCCCGACCATCGGCGGATCGAGGCGCCGGCACGGGTGTTCAACGATCAGCAGGCAGTGCTTGCGGCCTTCCGGGCTGGTGAACTCGAGGGGGATTTCGTCTGCGTCGTCCGCGGCCAGGGCCCCCGCGCCAACGGGATGCCCGAGCTGCATAAACTCACGCCCGAGCTTGGCGTGCTGCAGTCGCGTGGTCAGCGCGTCGCGCTGGTGACCGATGGTCGTATGTCCGGCGCCTCCGGCAAGGTCCCGGCCGCCATTCACCTGCATCCCGAGGGAGCGAGTGGCGGCGCGATCAGCTGCATCCGTGATGGCGATCTGATCTGCCTGGACGCAGACGCCGGCACGCTCGAAGCCCGGGTGCCCGAAGCCGAATGGACGGCCCGCGAGGTGGAACCCATCGACAACGCTGTCCAACACGGGATCGGTCGGGAGATGTTCGCCGGTTTCCGGGCCATGGCAAGCAGCGCCGAGTCCGGAGCGATCACCTTTTACCCCGTCACGGCGACTGAGGCTTGAGTATGTCGATGCAGACCGTGATGACGCGATCCCCGGTCATGCCTGTGGTCGCGGTCGAGGATTCAGTGCAGGCGCCGGCACTGGCCCGCGCGCTGCTCGCCGGCGGCCTGTCGGTGATCGAGGTGACATTGCGTACCGAGGATGCGCTGGCGGCAGTCGCCGCCATCGCACGCGACGTCCCTGGGATGGCCATCGGGGTAGGCACCATTACCCGTGGCGGGCAGGTGAGCGCGGCGCGGGATGCCGGCGCCGGTTTTCTGGTCAGCCCCGGCTATTCGGATTCGATCGTGGACGCCGCGCAGCGGGTCGGGATGCCGCTCCTGCCGGGGGTGTCGACGGCGAGCGAATTGATGCGCGCGCAGGCGGATGGCTTTAATCATGTGAAGTTCTTTCCAGCGGTGCCAAGCGGCGGGACGGGCGCGCTCAAGGCGTTCTCAGGACCGTTCCCGGCCATGCGCTTCTGTCCGACTGGGGGCGTGCACTCCGGCAACTATATGGATTTTCTGCAGCTGCCGAATGTCCCTTGTGTGGGCGGCAGCTGGTTGACGCCGACCGATGCCATTGCGGCCGGGAACTGGTCGCATATCGAGGCGCTGGCGGCCAGCGTGACGATGGATCGTGGGGCTGGCTGGTACTCAACGGCAGGGGAAGAGGACCCCGGCAGCGCCTTCGAGGATCTTCGATAGATTTTCCAGTTTAAAATGTACCAAAGCGGTCCTGTTTCGGTTATACTCTGTACCCATGATCAAGCTGAACCGCGAAACGGATTATGGCGTCGGCATCCTTGCGCTGATGGCGAAGGACGCCGAGGCGCGCTACAGCGCTGCAGCCCTGGCGGAGATCCGCGGGCTGCCGCAGCCGATCGTCAGTAAGATCCTCAAGCATCTCGCGCGTAGTGATCTGGTGGTCTCCTATCGGGGGGCCAAGGGTGGCTACGGGCTGGCCCGTCAGCCCGATGAGATTTCCGTGGCGGAAATCATCACCGTGCTGGAGGGTCCAATCGCATTGACCGACTGCATTGAAGACGGGCGCGAAGCCTGTCAGTACGGCAGTCAATGCAACATCAGCAACGTCTGGAGCCGCATCAACGATGTAGTGCTCAAAGCGCTGTCTGAGATCACGCTGGCTGACACCGCCATTGCCGAAGGCGATGACGGGCAAGGCCCTATCCATACGCTTGAATTTACCGGAGTGCGTCATGTCCGCGAGCACTGAAACGATTGAACGGTTTACTGAGAAGGGCTACGAGGCCGGATTCGTCACCGACGTCCAGGAAGATCGGGTTCCGCCGGGTCTCAGCGAAGATGTGATCCGTCAGATCTCCGCGAAGAAGAACGAGCCCGAGTGGATGCTTGAGTGGCGGCTGGAGGCCTACCGCAACTGGCTGACCATGCGGGAGCCGGACTGGCAGTACGTCCACTACGATCCCATCGACTTTCAGGCGATCTCTTACTACGCCGCGCCGAAGCGTGACGAGGATCGCCCGGAGAGCCTTGATGACATCGACCCCGAGATCAAGGCGACCTATGACAAGCTCGGCATCCCGCTCCACGAGCAGGAGCAGCTGGCCGGCGTCTCCAATGTGGCGGTCGATGCGGTCTTCGATTCGGTCTCGGTCGCGACCTCCTATAAGGAGAAGCTGGCCGAGCAGGGGATCATCTTCTGTTCGATGTCGGAGGCGGTGCAGGACCATCCGGAGCTGGTGCGCCAGTACCTCGGAACGGTCATCCCGTACAACGACAACTACTTTGCCGGGCTCAACTCGGCGGTGTTCACCGACGGATCGTTCGTCTATATCCCCAAGGGCGTCCGCTGCCCGATGGAGCTGTCGACTTACTTCCGTATCAACGCGGCGAACACCGGCCAGTTCGAGCGCACCCTGATCATCGCCGAGGACAGCAGCTACGTGTCCTATCTCGAGGGCTGCACCGCCCCGGTACGTGATGAGAACCAGCTTCACGCGGCCGTGGTCGAGCTGGTCGCGCTGGATAGCGCCGAGATCAAGTACTCGACCGTCCAGAACTGGTATCCCGGCGATAAGAACGGCAAGGGTGGTGTCTATAACTTCGTCACCAAGCGGGGCCTGTGCGCCGGTGATAATTCCAAGATCTCCTGGACGCAGGTCGAGACCGGTTCGGCGATCACGTGGAAGTATCCGAGCGTCGTCATGCGCGGTGATAACTCGGTCGGTGAGTTCTACAGCGTAGCCGTGACCCGCCTGCGTCAGCAGGCTGACACCGGCACGAAGATGACTCACATCGGCAAGAACACCCGCAGCACCATCGTCTCGAAGGGCATTTCCGCCCAGGAAGGCGAGCAGGTCTACCGCGGACTGGTGCGCATGACACCGACGGCGCAGAACGCGCGGAACTACTCGCAGTGCGACTCGATGCTCATGGGCTCGGAGTGCAGCGCGCATACGTTCCCCTACCTCGACGTCAATAACTCGACCGCTCAGCTCGAGCACGAGGCCACCACGTCGAAGATCGGTGAGGATCAGATCCTCTATTGCACCTCGCGGGGCATTTCCGCTGAGGACGCGGTGTCGCTGATCGTCAACGGGTTCTGCAAGGAAGTCTTCCGCGAGCTGCCGATGGAGTTCGCGGTCGAGGCGCAGAAGCTGCTCGAGGTCACGCTGGAGGACTCGGTCGGCTGATCGCCGATCGACCTCCATCCACGTATTCAAAGCATCTGTTTCAGGAGTCAGACAATGGCATTGCTGGAAATCCGCAACCTGCACGTCAACGTGGAGGGCACCGAAATCCTCAAGGGTGTCGATCTCACGATCGATACCGGCAAGGTGCACGCGATCATGGGACCCAACGGCGGCGGCAAGAGCACGCTCGCCAAGGCCCTGGTGGGCGATGAGGCCTACGAGATCACCGAAGGGGAAGTCCTCTATAACGGCAAGGACCTGCTCGAGATGGATCCCGAGGTGCGTGCCCGTGAAGGCGTGTTCCTCGGCTTCCAGTATCCGGTGGAGATCCCGGGTGTTTCCAATACCTACTTTCTCAAGGCCGCGGTCAACGCCATGCGCAAGCACCGGGGTGAGGGCGAGATCGATGCGATGGCATTCCTCGAGCTCGTCCGCGAGCGCGCCAAGCGCGTCAAGCTTGACGAGACCCTGCTCCAGCGGCCCGTGAACGAGGGCTTCTCCGGCGGTGAGAAAAAGCGCAACGAAATCTTCCACATGTCGGTGCTGGAACCCAACCTCGGTATCCTCGATGAGACCGACTCCGGGCTTGATATCGATGCGCTGCGGATTGTCTCCGAGGGGGTCAATGCGATGCGTGATGGCGAGCGCTCGTTCATGGTGATCACCCACTATCAGCGTTTGCTCCAGCACATCGTCCCCGACGTGGTTCATGTGCTCGTGGATGGCCGTATCGTCAAGACCGGCGGCAAGGAGCTTGCGCTGGAGCTTGAGGAGAAGGGCTACGAGGGATTTGACGAGGCCGCGGCCTGAGTTCGCGAGGAGCAGCAATAATGGAAGCAGTCGCGCAGTCAAAGAGCGTTTACCTCGAGTCGTTCGAGCAGCTCGGCGAGCAGGGGCCGAACTGGCTCCGTGCCCTCCACGAACGCGGCATCCACGCCTTCGAGGCCCGTGGATTCCCCGGTTCGCGGGAGGAGGCATGGCGCAAGACCAATCTGCGGCCGGTGACTCAGACGCACTTTCCGGTGGCCGATTCGCAGGGCGTTGCCCCGAAGGCACTGGTGGAGCGCCTCGGGGATCTCGGTGATAGCTATCATCTGGTCTTTGTCGATGGTCGATTGGCCTCGGATATCTCCGATCTCTCAGACCTCGCCAAAGGGCTGACCGTGACGCCGTTCAGTCAGTACGAGGATCATCCGCCGGAGCGGTTGACCGCGGCGCTGGGCCGTCGCGTTGATATCGACTGGCATCCGTTCGCGGCGCTCAATACGGCGTTTTTCGTGGACGGTGCCTATATCCATGTCGCCCGCGGCGCAATGATTGAAAAGCCGATCACCATCACGCATATCATTACCGCCGAAGCGGATCAGCGGGCGGTCTACCCGCGGCTGGTCGTGGAGGCCGAGGATGGCGCCGAAGTGCGTGTGGTGGAGCGCTTCATCGGAGACGACCAGGCGAGCACGCTGGTCTGTCCGGTCAGCGAGCTGTCGGCGGGGCAGAATACAATCCTCGACTACAGCCGACTCCAGGAAGACGGGGCCACGGTGATGAATATCGGAACCGTCAATCTCGCCGCTCAGCGCGATGCCTCCCTGCGGGGTGCGTTCGTCGCCGACGGGGGACGTCTTGGCCGGGTTGACCTGATCGCCGATCTCGAGGGCGAGGGCGGTGAGATTGACTGCAACGGCATCTATCTCACTGAAGAGCGGCAGTTCATCGACTTCCACACCTGGTTCAACCACCGTAGTGAGAACTGCTTCAGTCGTCAGCGCTTCAAGGGCATCCTCCAGGATCGCTCGGAGACGGTGTTTGACGGACTGGTCAAGGTGTTCGAGGGTGCACAGAAGACCGATGCCGTGCAGGAAAATCGCAATCTGGTGCTCGGCAAGCGCGCGCTTGCCCACTCCAACCCGCGGCTCGAGATCTTCGCGGACGACGTCAAGTGCACGCACGGATCCACCGTGGGTGAGCTCGACGAGGAAGCGTTGTTCTATCTGCGGACCCGCGGGATCAGCGCCGAGGGCGCAAAGGGCATGCTGACCCTGGCGTTCGCCGGCGAGATTGTCGACATGTTCCGTGTCACGGGCGTCCGTGATCACGTCCGGCGAGTGCTGATGCGCCGTCTGGGTGTCGATGATGCGGATATTGGGGAGATCCTTTGAGCGCACATCCGATCAATGATTCGCGCCCCGGCGCTGATATGGCGCCTTATCGGGCCGACTTCCCGGTGCTGCAGCGGCCGATGAACGGCCGTCGGCTGGCGTTTCTCGACAGCGCGGCGAGCGCGCAGAAACCGCAATGCGTCATCGACGCCGAGCGGGACTGTTACGAGCAGTACTACGCGAATATCCATCGCGGGGTATACCAGCTCTCGCAGCGCTCCACCCAAGCGTTCGAGAACGTCCGCGGGACCGTCAAGCGATTCATCAATGCCGCGGACGAGCGCGAAGTGGTGTTCGTCCGCGGTGCGACAGAGGCGATCAACCTGGTCGCCCAGTCGTTTGTACGGCCCAGGCTGCAGCCGGGGGACGAGGTCCTGATCACTGGCATGGAGCATCATGCCAATATCGTGCCCTGGCAGCTTGTGACCGAGGCCACCGGCGCAAAACTGGTGGTGGCGCCGGTACTTGATGACGGGTCACTGGATATGGATGGCCTGCGCGAGCGGATCAGCGAACGGACCCGTTTCATGAGCGTTGTGCACGTCTCCAACACACTGGGGACGATCAACCCCGTGGAGACGATCACGGCGCTCGCCCACGAGCGCGGTATTCCGGTCCTGGTTGACGGTGCCCAGTCGGCGCCGCACATGCCGGTGGATGTCCAGGCCATGGGGGCTGACTTCTATACGTTCTCGGCACACAAGACCTATGGCCCGAGCGGCTCCGGGATCCTTTGGGGTCGGCTCGAGCATCTCGAGGCGATGCCGCCCTACCAGGGCGGTGGTGACATGATCCGCACGGTCACCTTTGAGCGCACCGAGTACGCGCCACCGCCGCAGCGGTTTGAGGCGGGTACGCCCAACATCGCCGGTGTGATCGCCATGGGCGCCGGCCTTGAGTACATGGAATCGGTTGGCCGCGAGGCGATTCTCGCCCACGAGCAGTCGCTGCTCGCCTATGCCAACGAGCGCCTGGCGGCGTGGGACGACCTGCATGTCATCGGTACCGCACCCGGCAAGGCCGGGGTGGTGTCATTCGTGATCGACGGGATCCATCCTCACGACATGGGTACGATTCTGGATATGGAAGGCGTTGCCGTACGGGTGGGCCACCACTGCACGCAGCCACTGATGGAGCGGTTCAATGTGCCCGCGACGGTGAGGGCCTCGTTCGGGCTCTACAACGATCGTGAGGATGTTGATGCGCTGATCGACGGGCTGACCAAGGTGAAGTCGCTGCTCGCCTGATCATGACCGAGCTCTCGGCGCTCTATCAGGCGGTGGTACTCGAGCATAACCGCTCACCCAGGAATTTTCGGGCGGTGGAGGCCTGCGACCATGCGGCGGATGGCAACAACCCGCTCTGCGGTGATCGCATCCATGTCGAGCTGCGGTTGGACGCGGCCGGCCGGATAGAGGATATCGGTTTCGACGGCGAGGGTTGCGCGATCTCCACCGCTGCGGCATCGATCATGACCGAGATCCTGATGGGACGCTCGGTCGCGGAGGCTCGAGCCATCAGCGAGCTTTTCCAGCGTCTGGTGACTGATCGCGCCGCTGAACCGGTGGCGGATGATGATCCAGCGCTCGATAAGCTCCAGGCCCTTGCCGGGGTGCGTGACTATCCGATGCGGGTAAAATGCGCGACGCTCGCCTGGCACACCCTGCAGGCGGCACTTGATCCGCCTGACCGACAACGCACGGAGTAGAGCATGGTGGAACGTCCCCCGATCGAGACCCTTCGCGAGGGTGTGGTGACGGCGCTTCGTAGCGTCTATGACCCGGAGATCCCGGTCGATGTCTACGAGCTTGGTCTGATCTACGAAGTCGAGGTGGATGAAGAGGGCTTTGTCGATGTGCTCATGACGCTGACCTCACCCGCCTGTCCCGTGGCCGGTCAGATGCCGATCATGATCAAGGCCGCCGTCGAGCAGGTGCGCGGTGTCGAGGCTGCCGAGGTCGAACTGACCTGGGATCCGCCCTGGTCACAGGATCGCATGTCAGAGAGCGCGCGACTGCAGCTCGGCTTTATGTGAATCACACCATCGTGGTCGGCGCATCGGTGTCGAAGATGGATAGATCCACATCGGCGCCTGGACTCGGACCGGTCTGGATGAACGCCGGGATCTGGCCGGTGGCGCGGAAGCCGTGGTCATGATGGAACAGATCGGTGAGCAGGATCCGGTCGCCTTCCATCCCGGCCACCTCGGTGATCGCGGTGATCCGTCGGGCGCCGTCACCGAAGCGCGTCAACTGGACCACGATATCGATCGCCGCGGCGATCTGATCGCGGATCGCCCGGGCCGGCAGGTCCATCCCCGCCATCAGCGTCATGACCTCAAGCCGTGCGAGCGCATCGCGTGGAGCATTCGCATGGGCGGTGGTCAGCGAGCCATCATGCCCGGTGTTCATGGCCTGCAGCATGTCCAGCGCCTCACCGCCGCGGCACTCACCCACGAGAATCCGATCGGGTCGCATACGCAGTGCATTGCGGACCAGATCGCGAATCGGGATGGCGCCACTGCCTTCGATGTTCGGCGGTCGCGATTCGAGTGCCACCACATGATCCTGCTGCAGGCGAAGCTCTGCAGAGTCCTCGATGGTGACAATACGCTCTGTCTCCTCGATCTCCTCGGACAGGGCATTGAGCACGGTGGTCTTACCGGTGCCCGTCCCACCGGCGATCAGGATATTGCGGCGGCGGTGCACGCATAGGCGCAGGAATGTCGCCATGGCGTGATCGAGACCGCCGAACCGGATCAGATCATCGAGCCCGATCCGCTCCTCGCCAAAGCGTCGGATGGTGAGTGTCGCGCCGTTCAGTGCCAGCGGCGGGATGATTGCGTTGACCCGCGAGCCGTCCGGCAGCCGAGCGTCCACCAGCGGCGAGCCCTCGTCGAGGCGTCGGCCGAGCGGGGAAACGATGCGATCGAGAACGCTGTCGAGGGAAGCCGCTGAGCTGAATTCGAGTGCGGTCTTCTCGAGCTGGCCGCCGCGCTCGACGTAGATGCGTTCATGCCCGTTGACCATGATCTCACTGACCGCGGGATCGTCCATCAACGCCTCGATGGGTCCAAGTCCCACGGTCTCAGCGACCACCGCGGCGACGACGGTCTCTTCATTCAGGTCCGCTGGCATCGCCAGCTCTCCCTCCTCGATCAACTGCCACGCAGTGGCCGTGGCCTCTTCGCGAAGGCGGCTGGGGGAGAGGGTCTGGAGGATATCGCGGCGATAGAGATCAAGCCGCTGGCTGATGCACTCCTGGAAGCGTCGCACCAGATCGGGTGATATCCGCGGCGCAGCGGGCATCCTTTGTATCGTCGGGGTGATCGGCGCGGCCGGCTCGGCGACGCCGGCGGTTGGATCGGCATCGCCGGCATCCAGCGTCTGTGGAGGCAGGACCCGACGGATCTGCCAGCGCGCGTCGCCCAGGCTGAGCGCATCGCCCGCGGCCAGCGGTCCGGCCTGGCGGACGGGCTCGCCATTGAAGACGATCTCCCGGCGACCCGCCAGCAAGCGGATGTGCGCGCCATATTCGTCGACACGCAGCTCGGCATGACGGCGGGCGATGCCTGCTCCGCTGATGCGCAGATCGCAGCGACGTCCGCTGCCAATCGAATGTCGGGCACCGTCGTGCAGTGCGATGACCCTGGGTTGGTGATCGCCGGATCGGTGGACGAGTTCGAGCTCACTCATAACGGATTTCCTCAAGCGGCAGTCGACCGGAGTTGGACAGGTCCGTGGGTTCGGATGGCGCTGCCTCGGTGGTCGTGTCCTGCAGGGTGGGCGTGATCAGTACGACAAGCTCGGTCTCCTGCCGCTGGAATCGCTCCGAGCGGAACAGTCGGCCGATCACCGGGAGCTGGCCAAGCCCGGGCAGCTCGCTGACGGCGCGGGACTGCTGCTCGTCGATCAGACCGGCAATGAGCAGCGTCTGGCCGCTCGCGCCGCTCATCTCGGTCACCGCATTGCGGACTGAGAACCCGGGCACGCCGAGGACGGTGACGGATTCGTCGACGTCGCTCACCTCCACCTCGACGCGGGTGCGAATCCGCGCGTCATCCCCGACGATCGGCGCGACCTTGAGCAGGATCCCATAGTCCTTGAATGTCACCGATGGCGCGCCATCGCCGCTCTGGATCGGGATGGGTACCTCGCCGCCCGCCTGGAACTCCGCCGATGTCCCGCTGAGCGCTGAGAGCATGGGCTCGGCAATCACCCGCGCCTCACCGGACTGACCGAGGAGATCGATCATGGCAGTGAGGCTGAGACCGACTCCGAGATAGCCATTACCCGTGCCGATATCAAGCGGCAGGGCATTATCCGGCGTAAAGTCGCCGAGTTCGCCACGGAATACATCGTTGGTCTCGATATCGGAGGCGTAAGCGAAGCTGATCGCTGGCGATTCTGTCGCCCAATCCAGACCGATTTCGTGCAGCGTTGATTGACGTAATTCCACGAACCGCGCCTTGACCTGCACTGTGGGGGTCTCGGCCATTGCCGGTGGATCGGTGAAATCGCCAAGCGTGGGGTAGGCGGCGATCAGTGTCTCGAAGCGCTGCCGGTCTTGTTTGGTTGTCGGCTGACCGATCACGAAATACCCGCCCTCTGCGCGCTCAAGTGTAATGCCCTCGATCCGTGCCGCCAGTGCCTCGAGCTTAGGATCGGTGATTGCTGCCGATGCAGGCCGCACGATGACGGGTAAATGCCGTGACTCGCCGTTCTCCGACCAGAGCCGCAGATCGGTGCGTCCGGCGGTCCGACCCATCAGCAGCACACCTTCACCATTACCGAGGACTTCGACCTCGGCGAGCGCGCCGTCGCCGAGCGCGACGCGGACGATGTCGCTTGCCTCGACGACCCGGGAGTGGCCAATGGCGATATCGATGGCGGCCGTCAAAGGGCTCCACATAAGCCCCAGGATCAGGACGATCCGGGTGATCAGTGGTCGACGACCGGTAACGCTCATCGCTGGCCTCCGATAATCAGTTCGACATCCGGCCTGCTGCTATCCGAATCCGCGGCAGGGCTCTTATCGATGAGTGCCGTCGCGTCGATTCGATAACCCTGGACGGGCGTATCATCGGTGTCGGCACGTAGCACCACGTGGATGTCGCCGATGGCGAGGGCGTGAGTGATCCGAGCGGCTTCCACCGGCGAGACGGCAAGCGTTAGATCGTCATAGCGGCCCGGGCCCTGTCCGATCCGCGTGTCACCGAGCCGGGCGCCGGTCGCAAGGATGGGGATATCGGCGAGTAGCGGAACGGTCTCGCGTTGGCTGCGATCGCGATAGGTCAGCATCAGATCGAGCCGATCGCCGGGGGCGAGCAACCCAGCGATTTCCGCGCTCCCGGAGACCGGGATCGTGATCGCCCGATCGCCTGGCGTGATCTGCTCGGCAAGCCGCGCCCGGTCGTCGCCTTTGACATGTGCGGGCAGAATCGCGCGCCCGGCCGTGATGGGTCGATCGAGGGTGCGCCCGGCGATGCGTGACCAGGCGCTGTCCGCAAGGGCGCTGTCATGGGTGAATGCCAGTGGCATCTCCCGCAGGGCAACGGTCTCACGGCTCAGCTGGCTGCCTTTGGGTAGATCGTCACGAGCGACGATCACCGAGCGCGTCGCATGATCCGAGCGCAGCTCTGCTTCGATCGCTTCGGCCCGTTGTTGGAGGTGACGATCACCGAATCCGATCCCCGCACCACCGGCGATCAGGGCGCCGACAATCAGTAGGACACCGCGCTTTGTGGGACTCATGATCGACCTCATCCACCCATTCGGATTACAAAGGAATCGCGAGGCTCCAGAGCGCACTGTCGGCGTAGCTCCCCAGGGCACGGATCACGCGATCGATGCCTGACCATACGCCGAGCAGACCGGCTGCTACTGCGAGGTACTCGGCACTACTCATGCGCCGGCGGTGGAGTCAGGCGGTGCATCGTGAGCTCGGTCGTGCCGTGATTCGCGATAAGGTTGAGATTGAGCGTCTCGGCCCCCCGACCCATGGTTATTCGTTGGTATTGTCCGGCGCTGCGCGCGCCGCGTTCATCGACACGCCAGCCCGCTGTCTGCAGACGCTGAACCACGCGCTCAGTGGCGCGAGCGAGCGTTAATGGTGTGTCGGCGACAACCGTTACTCCATCACGATGCGCTTGCTGGACAAGAAGCTCGAAGCCATCCGGCAGGGGCAGGTAAGAGGTCGGGGATCGGGCATCGGCGCGGGCGACTCCCATGATGCTGATCATGACGGCATGGCCGGATCCGCTGCGCTGTATCTCCACATATCGCCCCCATTGTCGGCCCGAGTGCATCAGTACCTCGTCGATGCCATCGGCGTCCCGATCCTGCGCTAGCATGTCACCGGTTATGTCACGCCAGTGGCGCTCATATCGGGGCATGAGTGTCTTGATGGGCCGATGGGTCGTATACGCGAGCTGGCACATGGGAATTCCGCCGATCACGATCTGATCGTCGCGATAGACCCCGGCCGCGTCCGCCGGCATCGGCATGCCGTTGAGTGCATCGTCACAGTCGTTCGCGAGCGCATTGGGTGGGGCCATCAGTACGCCGACGCTGAGCAGCACTAGCCAGTCATGACGCGCGGACGATCGGTCAGCGACGGATCGGGAAGCGATCGGATTCCGGTACGAAATCGGTCGAGCGGGCATATCGTCCCTCCTTGAACACCGCGAATGCGCCCATGGTCTGGGCGGGTTGGGTCAATACGTCGACGGGCTCGCTTGCGACAATCCGCTCGGCGCGTCGCTGATAGGCCCGATCGTCGCTGGCCTGCCAGTCCCCGGGTGCGATGGCGCCGCGTGCCTCGAGGGTCAGCAGCGGCTTGGGTGGGCCATCCTCGAGTCGGGGCTGAGCGCTGATCCGGACGTGATGGCTGGGGAGCCGCTCCCGCGGGAGTCCAAGCATGCCTCCGGAAAGACCGATGGCGGCGATCGCACTGGGGATGGATTCGCCGTAGGCGATGTTGCGGACACCGAGGCCGGCACGGGGCAGATCGCGCCCGCCGCGGCCGCCGCCTTTTCTGCGGACCGTGTCATCGGCGGCGATCGCACGCAGTGCCCCCTCGCGGTCATGCCAGAGTGGGTTCTGGCTGATCCCCTGGCGATACAGACGCGCGGTATCCACGATCGGCGCGTGATCGCTGCCGTGAATACGGTCTTCGATCGCTATCCGCAGATCATCGCTGCTACTGCGCCCGCTGATCTCCTCCCATACGGCATAGCGCGTGCCGGCAATCGCTGCGCGCTCCATGTCCTGCACCCGCCCCAGATGATCCATCGCCATCAGCGCCGGAATGATTGCAAGCAGGCCGATCAGCGCCTCTGTCATGGCGGCTCCACGCTCCCGACTCATGGCAGGCCCGGCAGCTGTGTTGGGCTGAGAGCGGCTTCCCAGTAGGGATTGAACAGGGTTGCGGGACGCTCTCGGGCGGGGCAGTGACGGCCGCAGTCATCGGGGACGCGGTAGCGCACCTCACCGATGCTGAGATGGGCGTTAATGACGTTCGAGTCATCGGCGCCCGGAAGCGGGGCGGCCACCAGCGCCGGCACCCGGATCAATTGATCGTCGGCCGGTGGGTTGCGAAGCCGCGCGTAGCGCTGGACACCGCGATAGTTGCCACTGAGACGCTCAGCGCTTGCCCGTCCGCTTGCGAGTGTCGACCAGGCACCCCAGCTGAGTTTTTCGGGATTGAAAAAGCCGACCTGCAGGCGATCCGCTGACCGCCAGCCACCGGCATCCGGCAGCGGCGGCTTTTGCGTGACTCCCTGTTTCCGGAACCGGACCACCTTAAAGACCGACTGATCCCAGATCCGACCGCCACGGCCATAGCGTGGGCGGCCGGGGTTGTCTGTTCCACGCAGCCAGCGGTTCAGTCCGCCGTCGTGGCGGATGGTTGCCGACAGCAGCCGCTGGAAGTAGCCGTTGTCCCTGCCGGGTCTGACTGCCTCGAGTTTGCGATAGCTCGATAACCGCTGAGCGTATAGCCGCGCACTCATGGCCGTCTTATAGGGCTCAGGGATCGAGTCGATCGCGGGGGCCTCATTGAGTCTGAATGACTCGTCGTGGCCATTGACGACACGACGCATGGCTTCATCGACACGGCCCGACCTGAGCCTGTTACGGGCGTCATACTGTGTCCCGGTAAGGACATCCAGATAGCAGTCGGTCCCCCGTATGTAGACGCCGGACGTACGGGCCGACACCTTCGTCACCGTGGATAGAACCTTTTCGGCCTTGCGGACGGCGGGACCGACATAGGGAAGAAACTGGGCGTAGCGAGCGATCTGTTCGACCGCCTGATCGGTATATCGCAGCCAGCTGATATAGGCGACCACATGCCCGACCGCGATATGATTGGCGACCAGCGCGCGATTGGTATAAGCGATCAGGTTGAGCCGACGTGCGGTCCAGGCCGCACCGCTGTAGGCGGCGGCGTCGGCGGCGTTGACTACCGCCGATTCCTGAGCGACGCCGCGGCTCACACGGTGACTGATAGCGATTGCCGCTGCGGCGAGGGCAAGCGTCGCAAGCACCACCGGCAGGATCTGACCACGCTGGGGATCAGTTCTGCGCATCGAAATCCTGCAGCGTATCTTCCTGATCGGCCCGGTCGGCGGCGCGCTGGGAATGGTCATCGGCCCGATCGATCTGATCGCCACCGTCCTGGCCGGCCATCTCGCGGGCCATTGCGGCCGCCTGGCTCGAGATCGTATCGCCGAAGGCGGAGAAGATCCCGATACCGGCGACGGCGATCAGTGCAGTAATGATGATGTATTCAGACATCCCCTGACCGCGCTGATAACGGCGGCCCTTGGGCGGCTGGTTCGGATGCGGGCATCGGGCGATCATGGCGCCTCCTTGGCTGACGGGAATGATCCATTGCCTACCAGACTAGAAACGATCGAGCGCGCCGCGAAGTACCACCCATCAGCTACTCCAGTGCGATGACTGAGCGGCAGTCCTGTTCGGTGCGGGTGGTCATGAGCCAGTGAATGGTCGGATCGTTGGCGTCGATGGGTAGGAACTCGCCAGTGGCGGCATCGAACGCGATGGGAGAATGATCCGCTCGCCAGCGTACGGCGCGGAGGCCGGTGGCCGTGCGTTGCAGGCCGAACGCGGGCGGTTGGATCGGCGCTGTCGTCGGCTCCATGGGGACGAGTCCTGTTCGTCGACACAGCCAGGTCATCGCCATGCCCGTTGATGTCGGCACCTGCCGCCAGTCCGCCGCGATACCGAATACCCGTGCCAGGAGCGCAACACTGCCCCGATGGTTACCGCCAGGCGATTGAATGGCGTCGGTTGTCATGGGCGTCCTGATCGATGGCACGGCGGCGCTGAGTGCCTCCAGCGTTCGATGCTGCAGGCCGGTCGTGATACCGATCGATACCGCCGCGAGCCCGGCGATCGCCCAGGCGGGGAGTCCTGACTGTCGATCCACTGTCGGCATTCCGCGCCGCTGTCGTCCGCTAAGGGCGATAAAGCCGATGGCGATCAGGCCATAGGGAATGCCGGCAGACTGGTGGCTGCTGGTGTATCGATTGGGTAGAGCGATCCTCGCCACACCCGTTGTATAAGCCTCGACGAGGACCCGGCTTCGACCATCCGGATAGAGCACGGCACTGGGGCCGGCGTTGGCGACAACAATCATTGCGATGCCCACCCGTGCGGCCTGCAGATGGACACTCCGTTGGTGCAGCCCGGGCAGTGGGAGCGAGCCCAGATAGGCGAGGCTCGCTGGGTTGAGGATGACTCGTGGTTCACGCGCGGCCGCCCGATCGACGGCGGCGGGATGGGTGGCATCGGAGCAGATCAGTACCTCGAGGGGCTCGATGTCGGGTACCGAGGTCTGTCGTTGATGGGCCTGGATACGGTTGCGCTCCGCGAATGGCAATGGGTAGTGCTTACCCCAGCGCGGCGATTCGCTATCCCCCCTGCCGTTGTGGGTGAGTATGCGGACCTCGCTGTCGACATGGCCGGGGCGGTGGTAGGTATAGCCATGACGCAGGTGGCTGGCCGACGGATCGATCCCTCGCCAGTCTGTACCAAGGAAACCGGGCGTCGCGGCCTCGGGCCAGATGATCCAGTCCGCATCCAGCTGTGCGGCGGTCAGTGCCAGCTGCCGATGACTCGCGTTGAGGGTCTCGAGTACGCCGTCGGCGATGGCCTGACGTCTGGCCTGAGGGGTGAGATTGGTCTGGATGATGGCGATCTGCTGGCGGTCGGCGTCACCGACGATGGGCGTCCGCGGCTGGAGCAGGACCAGCGGCACCAGTGTCAGTAGCGCCAGCAGAATCCGGGCGATAGCAGGCGGCGGCGCCGAGCGGGTCCGCTGGTGCATCACTGCGATGACGAGCACCGATTGCAGGAGGCCGATGGCGAGATCCGCCGCCAGTATCCCGCCGATGCCGATCATCGGCAGATGATGGAAGCTGACCGGCAGGAACAGACTGAGTGAGAGGGGGAGACCCAGTATACGGAGCCCGCCGAGTAGCCCGCAGAGTATGATCACGCCAGCGACCCGCCGTCGCGCCGGGCTATGTCCGTGGCGATCCGCCATGAGGATGGCGGTGAGCACGAATGGCATCGTGGTGGCCGCGGTCGCCAAAAGGGTGAGTTGTGGCTCGGCGATAACAGCGGGAGCAACGCTGAATCCGGCGGGCAGGCCGATGGCGAGGATGGCATCCAACACCCGTCGTGGTGTCGAGCCGTCGATCACTGATAGCCATGGAACCAGCCAGATGAGCCCCGCCGGCAGGAAAGAGAACGGCGGCAGGGCGGCAATGCCAAGGAGCCCGGAGAGCAGGCCGGCCATTTACTCGCGGGCGGCTGACGGCGAGCGCCCCAGCGCCCCGATTGCATGGCGGATCTCGATCAGTGCGGGCCGGCCCGCGCTGACCGGTGCCAGCCGTTCGTGGCGGTCGAGTAGCGATCGGGCCTGTTGCAGGTGAACCACGGCAAGGTTGTAGGTGGCGAGTACATGGCCTGGATCGCGCGCCAGCGCCGCCTCGAAACGGTTGATGGCGGCCTGGTCGTCGCCGCGGCTGTAGGCGATGATCCCGAGCTGGAAATGCGGTGACACCAGTGTGGGTGATCGGGCAATGGCCTTTTCATAGCCGGCCCTTGCCTGCTCGAGGTCACCACGCTCGAGCGCGTTGTCCGCCGTAGCCAGGGTCTCGATGACCGATGCTGATCCGTCCGGGGTCAAGGCCAGACAGCCCTGGAGCAGGAGCACCGGAACAATCAGCGCGAGAGACGCCGCTCGTGGCATGTGCATGTATCAACCTCTTCGGACTGGAATCGACGGCCAATGAGCCCGTGCGGGACGGTCCCTGCGGCGAGTTCAAGGGTGGCGGCGGTTCCCCGGGGCGCGGGCACGAGTCGACCCGGCTCAACCGCCGGATGCACACGCAGGATGGTCAGGGACGGATCGAGTGCCAGGATATCGATGGGAAATCGCATACCGATGGTGTGGACGCCGCGGCGGGAGATCAGGAGGAGTCCGGTGTCCGGCGGTGGCGGCGTCGTTTGATTCAGTAGCCCGACAAGCCGGGCAATGAAGTGATCCGCCAGCGTGATCCGTAAACGCAGTGTGCGTGAAGCGGATGTGACCATGATCACGGACTGGTCGGCGATGGGCGGCCTCACAGTAACCCCCCTTCAAGGAACTGAAGCACGATGGGGAAGCCGATGATCAGAAAGGTCACCGGGAAGAGCAGGCCGACCAGGGGTGCAAGCATCTTGACCGGCGCTTCATTGGCCCTTTTCTCGGCCGTGGCGAATCGTTCGCGACGGCGTTGAGCGGCCTGATCAGTAAGGGTCTGGCTGATGGCGGCGCCGGTTTCGTCCGCCTGAGCGATGGCGGCCACGAATCCATGCACGGCGTTGAGATCGACCCGATCAGCCATGCGCTCGAGTGCCTGCAGTCGAGGCACGCCGGTGCGGATCTCCCGGTCGACGCGCTGCATTTCCTCGCGCAGCGGCCCCCTTTCAAGGTGTGTGGTGCACTGCGGGAGGGCGGCACTGAAGCTGAGTCCCGCCCGCACGGACAGACCCAGTAGTTCGAGTAACGCCGGGAATTGCCGCGCGATGCGCCTTTGGCGTCGCAGGCCCTGATCGCGCAGCCAGATGCCCGGATAGACGCCACCCATGAGGGTCGTGCCGAACACTGACACGACGCCATCCCAGCCGCCCCCGCGCAGGGCGGGCTGGAGGATGAGCGCCGCGATGGCCGCGACGACTGCCGTCAGGCCACGAAGGATCATCCACTCCTCGGCCAGCACCGCATAGCCCATGCCGGCCCGATCGAGCCTCGCGGACAGATCGCGCGTGGACAGCCACCGCGCGGGGCGGATCCGCTCGGCGAGCGGTCGTGCCATTGGCAGGAGGGCGCGGAAAAGGCGTGGCGAGGGGTCACGCCATGGATCGGCATGCCGCCCTTGACGGGTCCGGATCAACTCCGCCAGTCCGGTCACGCCGCTCGCAGCGGCACTACCCAAAAGGACAGCCGCGATGACTGCGGATGGCTCAGACATCGATGGCCACCAGTCGTCGGATCCAAATCACCGCCAGGGTCATGGCGATGCCGACGATCCCGATCACTCCCCAGCCGAGGGGGTCGGTGAAAAGCCGCTCCATCATCGCCGGCTGCTGGAGGTAGAGCATGCCACCAATGCCAAACGGCAGGATGCACATCACCCGTCCCTGCATCCTTCCCATCGCGGTCAGGGCGGCGATGCGCTCCTCGACCTGCGCGCGCTCGCGGAGTGTGTCAGCGAGGGTGTCGAGGGTGTGGGCGAGATCACCGCCCACGCGATGCGAGATCATGACCGCGTTGCGAAACAGTGCGGTCTCCTCTGATGGAACCCGTTCCTCGAAGCCGGTGAGAACAGTGTCAAGCTCCTCGCCAAGGCGCTGGCGACTCAGCATGAGGCCGAATTCCTCGCTGAGCGGCGGGCGTTGTCGCCGCGAGACCAGCTCCATGGCACGGCCCATGTTGGTGCCCGCCCGCAGCGATCCCGCCAGCGCCTGGAGGGCATCAGGCAACTGACGGATAATCCCGCGACGCCGACGCGAACGAATGATCCGCACGGCGATGCGCGGCAGCATGAGGCCGGTCAGTCCAGCCATTGCGGCAAGGGGCCAGGGCACGAGCATTGCCGTCGAGAGCGTCAGTACGAGGCCGAGCCCCACCGCGAGTCGCAGAAGTGTACGTGCCGGCAGGTTGATGAACTGGGCGCGCAGGTCACCCTGTGCGGTTTCGCGTATGTGGGTTCGATAACGGCGGATGGCCGGCGCAAGCCCGGTCACAACGCCGAGAAACGCCAGCACTGCGCCGATGGACAGTCCGATGGAGGCCAGAAGCTGTGTCAAACCCATGCCCCCGACAGTGCCGGGGGGCGGGGCCGCGTTCAACGACCGCTGGTCGATTCCTGAGCGAAGTAGGCGCTGACGAAGTCCTCGAAGTCGGGCTCATCACTCGCCTCAAGGGTTGCCTGTTCGGCGAGCGAGCGCGCCGCCTCTTCGCTCAGGCGGGTCCGTGTCGCGGGATCGAGCGGCCAGTCGCGGATTGTCTGTACATGCTCGGCTGACGTCCTGAGCGCGAATTCCACGAACTCCTCCCCGCGGTCGCGCATCGTGGCGAGCACCTGGGCCGAGGGGGTCTGTCCGGCGTCCTCGACCGACTCCCGATAGGTGGCGAGGATGCGGCTGTAGCGGCCGTCGCCATACACCTCATCGAGCAATTCGGCGGGACCTTCCATGGCATCGAAGAGCTCGCGTGCCCACTCTCGAAGGCCGACACGCTCGCCGTTGCCCCGGTGCAGTGTGAGGTCAGGGTCGCGTCCCTCGCGGGCGACGAGGCCCTGATTGGCATTGATGTGGTTCTGCTCGTGGGCATCGATGGGCGGGCTGTCCTCGAGGAGGCAGAAAACCAGCAGCGTTTCCAGAAAGGCGATCTGATCGGCATCGATACCGATCGGGCTGAAGGGGTCGAGGTCCAGTGCCCGTATCTCGACATACTCGACACCGGCCCGGTTGAGCGCACAGGTCGGCGGTTCACCGGACTGGGCGACTGCCTTGGGGCGGACAAAGCTGTAGTACTCGTTCTCGATCTGCAGCACATTGGTATTCAGCTGCCGCCAGACACCGTTGACGCGGGTGCCGATACGCGCGTATTCCGGATCGGGCGTGCTGATCGCCGAGCGCAGACTGGCCACGTAGGCATCGAGGTTGTTGTAGTCGATTTCGAGCGCCGCCTGGGCGTTGTTCTTGTAACCGATGTCGCTCATGCGAAGCGAGGTCGCGTAGGGTGTGTAGAAGGTATTCGCAGAGAACGACTGGAAATCGAGATCACGGCCGCCGGTGAATGATTTGCAGATCGCCGGTGAGGCGCCCATCAGGTACGGCACCAGCCAGCCGTAGCGCTGGAAATTGCGGATCAGGCGAAAGTAGAAATCCGATCGGAACGCTGCGAAATCCCGCCGGTCGCCCTCTCTGGCCTGGACCGATCGCAGGAACGCCTCGCTGAACGAGAAGTTGAAGTGGATACCGGCAATCGCCTGCATCGTCCGCCCGTAGCGCCAGTCAAGACCATGGCGATAGACATGCTTCATGCGCCCGATGTTGGAGTTGCCGTAATCGGCGATGGGAATACTCCTGTCACCGCCGACAACGCAGGGCATGGAGGTGGCCCAGAGTAGTTCGTCGCCGATCTGATCAACGGTATAGCGATGCAGATCGGCGAGGTGCTGCAGTGCGTCCCCACCGCGGGTATAGGCGGGTGTTACCCACTCGAGCAGCGCCTCGGAATAATCGGTGGTGATCTCCGAATGACACAGGGGTGAGCCCAGCCCGATGGGATGTGGCGTCTGCGCGATATGCCCCGTGGGAGTCACGCGCAGGCTCTCTTTCTCCAGCCCATGACGGCTGCCGGCGAGCAGACCGCGCTCTCCATACTCCTGCAGTTGACGGACGCGGCGCTCGGCGCTCTGGTTCATGGCATCCCCGTAGCCAGTTCCGAAAGCCGAGATTGTGCCGATATCGGCGGTCATTTGGAATGGCATGTTGCGCTGCGTCTGGCCACGAGCCGTGCCGGCTGGGTATCGTCGATGACGGCACTATCCAATTTCAGGAGGAGAGGGAATGACGAGAACGGCACTGGTAACCGGAGGGACACGGGGCATCGGCGCCGCCATCGCTCGGGCGCTGAGCGAGTCGGGCCATCAGGTCGTGGCGACCTATCAGGGCAATGATGAGGCGGCGGCGGCCTTCACCCGGGATACCGGGATACCAGCACGCAAGTGGGATGTTTCCGATTTCGAGGCCTGCCAGCAGGGTGTGGCTGACTTGATCGAGGAATTTGGATCGGTGGACGTGCTCGTCAACAATGCCGGCATCACCCGCGACTCGACCCTGCACAAGATGGAGGTGGATGACTGGAATGCGGTCATCACGACCAATCTTAATTCGGCCTTCAACATGACGCGCGCCGTGATCAACGGGATGAGAGAGGCCGGTTTTGGCCGGATCATCTCGATTGCCTCGATTAACGGCCAGAAAGGGCAGATGGGCCAGGCGAACTATGCCGCCGCCAAGGCAGGACTGGTCGGCTTCACCAAATCGGTCGCGCAGGAAAACGCGCGCCGGGGCGTGACCGCCAATGTCGTGGCACCGGGCTATATCAGTACTGAGATGGTGGCGTCCGTTCCTGAGAATGTCCTTGAAAAGATCGTCGGACAGATACCCGTCAATCGGCTGGGCGAGGCCGAGGAGATCGGCGAGGCCGTGGCGTATCTTGCCAGCGATTCCGCCGGGTTTGTCACCGGCTCCACCCTCAGTATCAACGGCGGCCAGTACATGTTCTGAACGCCCTAGTGGGGCGACTGGAAAAGGCCCGATCCCTGCTCATCGATCAGGCGTCGGGCCTTGGCAAGCGTCATCTCCGCAGCGACTTCCTGACTGCCGTAGACGTCCGCGCGCACGAACGTCGTTGACTGCGCGCTGCCATCCGCTGTCGTACTGATCTGGCCCCGTACCCGCCAGCCGCCCGGGTCCTCGCTGGGCGTCGCGGTAATGGTGTAGCCCTGGTAAGTCGTCTCCGCCACAACAGCGGGGGGATTGCCGCCGCCGTTGCGACCCATCATGCTGCGCAGGAATCGAATAATCATTCCGGAACAATGCCCGGTGGGCGGCATGCAATCAAGGGAGCGGCGCATCTATGACAACGATGGGGGATCGACTGACTTTTCTCAAAGGCTTTATCAAACGCCCTCGGGAGGTCGGATCGCTGGTGCCGAGTTCACGATTCCTCGAGCAGCGCATCTGCCGGGTCATCGATGCCGGCCATACCCGTACCCTCGTTGAACTCGGCCCGGGCACCGGCGGCACGACCGAGGCGGTTCTCGCCGCCATGCCCGCGGATGCCCGACTGCTCGCGATTGACACCAACCCCGCCTTTGTCGAGCAGCTGCGCGGGATCCGTGATCCGCGCCTGCTTGTCGCCGAGGGCAGCGCTGCCGATCTCGATACGCTGCTTGTCGAAAACGCGCTCCCGCCACCGGATATCATCTTCTCCGGGATTCCGTTCTCAACCATGCCCGAGGGCGTTGCCGATGGCATCCTCCAGTCCGCCTGGGCGGCGCTTGCCCCGGGGGGACGCTTTACGGCCTACCAGTTCCGCGATGCGGTCTGCCATCAGGGTCGCCGGGTGATGGGCGAGCCGCTGGTCGAATGCGAGTGGATCAATATCCCGCCCATGCACTTCTACTCATGGGACAAGCCCGAGCGCGTCGGAAGCTGACGCGCGAGTGGCAGCGCGAGCAGACCATAGATAAGGATCGGGATGACCGCAAAGCGCGGTGATCCAAGCATGTCACCTGCCAGGCCCCCCAGCAGCGGCACGAAGAAATTGGTGATCGCGCCCACCGCGAACATGCCCGCTGCGAGGGCGGCGGTTGCATTGCCACGCGTGTAGAGCGGGGGCAGGGCGACGATCAGGATCAACAGCAGACCCACCGCAAGCCCGGTGGGCATAAGCGCGACCAGCGCCGGCCAGCCCGACAGCCAGATAAAACCGCTCAGACCACTCAATCCGACGATCATCAGCACCATCAATGGCCGCGGGTGACCGATCCAGGAACGCCCGACCGTGAACATGATGATGGACGCCGCAATCTGGGTGGTGTTGAACATCACCAGTGCCACCGGCAGCAGCGCCTCCTCGCCGCGTCCGCCCAGCACACTGCCCATGTAGGCGTTAATGCCAAAGAAGATTGAGCCGCTGGCACCGAGCAGGATGCCCAGTTTCCAAACCAGCGGTCGACGCCAGTCGGGGAGCCAGTGGCCGGTGTCATTCTCAAACGCGCGTGATACCGGGCTCAGCAGTCGAATGCTCAGCGCCGGAATCAGAGCAGGTAGCGACCAGTACAGGAGTGCCAGACGCCAGTCGCCGTTGGCGAGTGGGAGCATCACCGGTAGCGTTAACGTTGATCCGATCACCTCGCCGATGAGCATTCCGTTCATATAGATCGCGGTCCCCATGGCGATACGCGATGGCCACCACTCGGTGAGCAGGGTGGGCAGCGCTGGCTGGATGCCGGCGATCGCGATGCCCATGACCGCGGTGGCGACAAACAGCATCGGTGCATCACCGAGCCCGCGTGCCGATGAACTGATGACCACCAGCAGCAGCGCTGTAATAAGGGTGCGGCGGGCACCGATCCGGCTGATCAACCACGACGCTGCAAGACCGGCGACAGCGAGCATCAGGATTGGCAGCGTGGTGAGCGCACCGGTCGCGGCTTGTCCCAGATCGAGATTGCGGGCGATCCGCGGGGCCAGTGGCGGGGCGATAAGCACCGTTAAACGCAGATACAACCCGGTCAGCCAGAGCAATAGCATGACGACAGGCGTTGATGGCGTTTTCGGTGTCTTGGTATCCATGCAATCCCCGGGCGTGAAACGCTAGACTCTAGCACTAGCGGAGGGAGCCTATGCGACGATTAATCGATTCAGACGGCATCCAGTGGAGTGTTGATGTGCTGTTCGGTTCCTATGGGACCTACTACCTCATCTTCAGTGCCGGTCCCGGCGAGGCCAGCGGTCAGGTGCGAAAGCTGGCCATCGGCGCCGATACCCAGCAGCAAGCCGTGGCCCAGCTCGGGGCGATGGACGATGTGGCGCTCGGGCATGCGCTGGCCGACGCCACCGACTTCGATGCCACCTCGCCGCTGGGGTTCTAGCGTCATGGGCGCGGACTATCCCGGCGGCGTCATTGACCTCCGGCTCCATCGACCGCAGACACGGTTGATGCTCGTCGAGCAGACGCTGGCCGCGCTCAGGCCGAATGAGGACATCCTGCTGGTCTTTCGTGAGCGCCCGGCCCACTTACCCGGGCATATCCACTCGCGGTACCCGGCGCGCTTTGAGATCAGCCCCGTCGACGAGGGCCCGGAGGTCTGGAGCCTTCGTGTCCATCCACTCGGTCACCCCCAATAACCTGGAAGGGAATCCCCAATGCCAGAGCTCGAACACAGTCACCATCCCGAAGATATCCGCAACCGGCTTGAGGCGGGTCGCAGCACGAGTTATCTGCGCGACGCGATTCTTGGCGGTATCGATGGCTGCGTGACCACTTTCGCCGTGGTCGCCAGTGTGGCCGGAGCCGGATTGCCCGGGCTCATTGCGTTCAGCCTGGGGCTCTCGAGCCTGATCGCCGATGGCTTCAGCATGGGCGTGAGTAACTATCAGGGCGTGAAAAGCGATCGCGACGCCCTCGAACAGGCCCGGGAGACGGAGAACAGTCACATCCGTCACGTCCCTGATGGCGAGCGTGAGGAGATCCGCCAGATATTCGCCCGCAAGGGCTTCGAGGGTGATGTGCTCGAGGAGATCGTCGATACCATTTCGGCGGATGAGTCGCTGTGGGTCGATACGATGCTGCGTGAGGAACACGGTCTCGATCTTGAGGGGGCGGAACCGGTCCGCGCGGCGCTGTGGACCTTTGGCGCGTTCGTGCTGGTGGGCGCGATCCCGCTGGTCCCATTCGTGCTGCCGATTGTCGGTGTTGATCTGGCCTTCGCAGTGAGCAGTGTGCTGACTGCGCTCACCTTTTTCGGCATTGGATTCGTCAAGGGCGTTATGCTGGGCGAGGGCCAATTCCGGTCCGGTCTGGAGACATTGCTGATGGGCGGCGGTGCGGCAATCATCGCCTACCTTGTGGGGGGTGTCTTTGAACCGATGATGACCGAGATGGGATTGGCCATCTCGAAATGATTTGAACGAGGAGAGACCAATGTCGCGTCAACCCAATATCCTGATTGTCCCTGTGGACGGGTCCGAAGGCGCCGGCGAGGCGGCCCGCTATGCTGTGGGTCTTGCCGAGGGGCTCGGCGCCCCCGTCCGGCTGCTGTATGCCTTTCCCAAGGATCCGGTCGACATGTTCGGCATTCCCACCGAGGCGCCCGGTCCCGAGGAGCTCGAGTATTTCGCGCCGGAGGCCTTCGACCGACTGCGTGACCAGAGCGCCGAAAAGGCATTCGCCGCGACCCGCAAGGCGGTCGGCGAGACACCGGTTGAAATCCAGGAGCAGATCATTGCCGGTAGCCCCGCCGAGGCCATCGTCGGGCATGCCGCCGGCGAGGATGATCCGATGATCGTCATCGGGCGTCGCGGCCTCAGTGGGTTCAAGGAATTCCTTCTGGGGAGCGTCAGCCAGCGGGTGCTGCACCACGCTGGCTGCCCCGTAACCGTGGTCCGCTGATCGCTCGATGGCGATAGCGGGCGATGACAGGCTCGAAGTCCTGGTCGGGCAGGTCGCGAGCCGGCTGACTGAGGCCGGCTGGCGGCTTACGACAGCAGAGTCCTGCACCGGTGGCTGGATCGCCAAGGTGTGCACCGACCAGGCCGGCAGCTCGCGCTGGTTCGAAGACGGGCTCGTGACATACAGCAATGCGGCCAAGCAGTCGCGTCTTGGGGTGCCGGCGTCGACGCTCGAGGGCTTCGGGGCGGTCAGCGCTGAGACCGCCACGGCGATGGCGGCCGGCGCACGGGCCGAGGACCATCAGCGGGTCGCGCTGGCCACGACGGGTATCGCGGGTCCAGGCGGAGGATCCGAGCGCAAACCCGTGGGTCTGGTCTGGTTTGCCTGGGCCTGGCCGGACGGTCACATCATCACCGATTCCGCCGTCTTTGCCGGAGATCGTGACTCCATTCGCCGCGAGAGCGTGGCCCATGCGCTTCGCGGTGTACTGGCAGAGCGATCCGACGCCTGACGGTGGCTGATGGCCGATCGCCGGGGTGGGCGGTTGCCCGGGACTGTGGGATAATCAAGGCATTATTGACGGTTTGCAGACCCAGGGGTTGAGCATGGACGAAGATCGCAAGAAGGCACTGGGCGCGGCCCTCGGCCAGATTGAAAAGCAGTTCGGGAAGGGCGCGGTCATGCGCATGGGTGACGCCCGGGCTGTCGGCAATATACCGGTCATTTCCACTGGCTCGCTGGCGCTCGACGTGGCGTTGGGAATTGGCGGGATTCCCCGCGGCCGGGTCGTTGAAATCTATGGGCCAGAGTCGTCCGGCAAGACCACGCTCACGCTGCAGGCGATCGCCGAAGCGCAGCGGGCGGGCGGAACCGCCGCGTTCGTTGACGCCGAGCATGCGCTCGATCCGGAGTACGCCGGTAAACTCGGAGTCGATGTCGACGAGCTGCTGGTCTCGCAGCCGGACACGGGTGAGCAGGCGCTCGAAATCGCCGATATGCTGGTGCGCTCGAGCGCGGTGGATATCGTCGTGGTCGACTCAGTAGCGGCCCTGACGCCCAAGGCGGAAATCGAAGGCGAGATGGGTGACTCGCACGTCGGGCTGCAGGCACGGCTCATGTCCCAGGCCCTTCGTAAGCTCACGGCAAACATCAAGCGCTCCAACACAACGGTCGTTTTCATCAACCAGATCCGCATGAAGATCGGTGTGATGTTTGGCAGCCCCGAGACCACTACGGGCGGCAACGCGCTCAAGTTCTACTCCTCCCTGCGGATGGACATTCGGCGTATCGGGGCGATCAAGAAAGGTGATGAGGTCATCGGCAACGAGACCCGCGTCAAGGTCGTCAAGAACAAAATGGCACCTCCTTTCCGTCAGGCCGAGTTCGAGATCCTCTACGGCGAGGGCATCTCCCGTGAGGGCGAGCTGATCGATCTCGGCGCGAAAAACGGTATCGTCGATAAGTCCGGTGCGTGGTACAGCTACAACGGCGATCGTATCGGTCAGGGCAAGGACAATGTCCGCAACTTCCTCAAAGAGCATCCGGAGATGACCGACGCCATCGATCAGGCGCTGCGCCAGAAACTCCTCGATCTGCCCGCTGATGACGAGACGTCCGCCGAGGCGGAAGAGGGTGGGGCGAACGCCTGACGTCGATGGCCGACGCACCCGAGGAATCCTCCCCCGAGGCGATACGCGAATGCTGTATCCGCCTGCTTGCCCGACGCGAGCACTCGCGTCTTGAGCTTCAGCGAAAGCTCGAGGCGCGCGAGTTCCCGCGTGCCGCAATCCCCGCCGTGCTGGACGCGCTGACCGAGGAGAATCTCCTGAGTGATCAGCGTTTTGCCGAAATGTTTGCACGTACCCGCTGCGAGAACGGTCAGGGCCCGATGAAGATCCGTGCCGACCTTCAGGCCCGGGGCATCGATAGCGCAGAGATTGACCGCTCTCTGGAACTCGTCGACGATACGTGGCTTGATTATTGCCGCGCAGCATGGCGCCGGCGCTTCGGCGTCGCCCCGGCGGATCGACGTGACTGGTCCCGTCAGGCCCGGTTTCTGGCCGGTCGGGGGTTCAGTGCTGAATTGGTTCGGCGGGTGCTGGACGAAACGGCGAACGAAGCAGACAACACAGATATTTGAAAGCGAATCGGCATGAATAATAGCAGCGCAGCCATCCGTCGGGCCTTCCATGAGTTCTTTGCCGAACGCGGCCATTCGATCGTGCCCAGCGCCTCTCTGGTGCCACCCAACGATCCGACGCTGCTTTTCACCAATGCCGGGATGGTGCCATTCAAGGATGTTTTCCTGGGTCGTGAGCAGCGCCCCTACCAGCGCGCCGTCAGCGCTCAGCGTTGCGTCCGGGCGGGCGGCAAGCATAACGACCTCGAAAACGTCGGCTACACCGCGCGGCATCACACCTTCTTCGAGATGCTCGGCAATTTCAGCTTTGGTCAGTACTTCAAGCGCGATGCCATCAGCTATGCCTGGACGTTTCTCACCGAGACCCTCGGGCTGCCTGCCGAGCGGCTCTGGGTGACGGTGTATGAGGACGACGACGAGGCCGCCGGTATCTGGCTCGATGAAGTGGGTGTTGATCCGGCACGCTTTGCGCGCATCGGTGCGGCGGACAACTTCTGGTCAATGGGTGATACCGGCCCCTGTGGCCCCTGTTCCGAGATCTTCTACGACCACGGGCCCGAGGTGCCGGGTGGTCCACCGGGCAGTGCCGATGAGGATGGCGATCGCTACGTCGAGATCTGGAACCTCGTGTTCATGCAGTACGAGCGGGGCGCCGATGGCGCACTGACACCGCTGCCGAGTCCATCCATCGATACCGGCATGGGCCTCGAGCGGATCGCCGCGGTTGCGCAGGGTGTGACCAACAATTACGACATTGATCTGTTCCGTCATCTGGTCGATGCAACCGCCCGGCTGATCGGTACCGATGATCGCGAGGGGAGCTCGCTGCGGGTCATTGCCGATCACATCCGGGCCTGTGCCTTTCTGGTGGTGGACGGTGTGCTGCCGAGCAATGAGGGCCGCGGCTATGTGCTGCGCCGGATCATCCGCCGTGCCGTTCGTCATGGTTACAAACTCGGGGTCAGCGAGCCGTTCTTCTGGCGGTTGGTCGAGCCGCTGATCGGCGAGATGGGTGAGGCCTACCCAGAGCTGGCGAACAATCGTGAATTGGTCGAGCGGGTCCTGCGACTTGAGGAGACGCGCTTTCGGGAGACCCTCGAGCAGGGGCTGCGGCTGCTGGAGACCGATCTCGCGGATCTGACGGGCGATACGGTCCCCGGCGAGACGGTTTTCAAGCTCTACGACACCTTTGGCTTCCCGGTGGATCTGACCGCGGATGTCGTCCGTGAGCAGGGACTGCATCTGGACATGGCCGGGTTTGAGACGGCGATGAGTGCCCAGCGCGAGCGCGCCCGCGCCGCGAGCGTTTTCCGCGCTGAATACGGGGGCGCGGCGGATTTCGGCGGCACCACAGAGTTCAGTGGTTATGAGGTCAGAGAAGATGCCGCGCAGGTGATCGGTCTGTATCGCGACGGCGGGGCGGTGGACGCACTCGCACCCGGCGATCACGGGATGGTCATCCTTGATCGCACGCCCTTCTATGCCGAGGCCGGCGGTCAGGTTGGCGATACAGGCCATCTGCTGGCCAGTGGCGTCGAGTTTTCGGTGGAGGACACCCAGAAATACGCTCAGGCGCGTGGTCACCTCGGGCATATGGTGACCGGCGAGCTACGCCTTGGCGACGCGGTTGATGCCCGCATTGACGGCGCAAAGCGTGATCGAACCACGCTCAACCATACCGCGACGCATCTCCTGCATGCCGCGCTTCGCGAAGTGCTTGGCGAGCATATCCATCAGAAGGGCTCGCTTGTCGCGCCGGAACGGCTGCGCTTCGATTTCGCCCACTTCGAGCCGATAACCGCCGATCAGCTCCGTGCCATCGAGGCACGGGTCAACGCCTGGATCCGGCGCGACGAGGCGGGCGAAATCTTCGAGACCGAGTATGACCAGGCCATTGAAATGGGCGCGATGGCGCTGTTCGGTGAAAAGTATGGCGACCGCGTGCGGGTCGTGCGCTTTGGTGATGTCTCCACCGAGCTCTGTGGCGGCTGCCATGTCAGCACCACCGGTCGCATCGGTCTGTTCCGCCTGATCGCCGAGGGCGGCGTGTCGGCAGGTGTACGCCGGATCGAGGCAATCACCGGCGCAGCCGCCGTCGAGCGGGTCCAGAACGACGCGCAGACGCTCGAGGAGGCGGCTGCAAAGCTGCGGGTCGCCCCGGATAATCTGCTGGTCCGTCTTGACCAGGATATCGACAAGGTCCGCTCGCTGGAGCGGGAGCTCGGTCGGATGAAACAGCGGCTCGCGAGCCAGGCGGGCACTGAACTGGCCGATTCAGCGCAAGTCATTGACGGCGTCAGGGTGCTCGCCGCGCGGGTCGAGTCAGCGGGTGAATCGCTCCGCGACACCGTGGATCAGCTCAAGAACAAACTGGGGAGTGCGGTGATCGTGATCGCCGCGGACGATGACGGCAAGGTGCGGCTGGTCGCTGGCGTGACCACCGATCTCACCGATCGTCTGCGTGCTGGCGATCTGGTCAACCATGTCGCCCGGCAGGTAGGGGGACGCGGCGGCGGCCGACCCGATTTCGCCCAGGCGGGTGGCAGTGATGCGGCGGCACTCCCCGCAGCGCTCGAGTCCGTGACTGACTGGGTGCAGGAACAACTGAATCAGTAGCAAGGGATATCCATGTCACTCGTTGTCCAGAAATTCGGCGGCTCCTCGGTCGCCAATATCGAGCGCATCGAAAATGTCGCCCGAAAGGTCATCGCCTCGCGCGAGGCGGGGCATGATGTGGTGGTGGTCGTCTCCGCCATGAAAGGCGAGACCGACCGTCTTAACGAGCTTGCCTATGGCGCTGCCCAGAACACGACTCCACGACCGCGCGAGCATGATCTGCTGCTCTCCACCGGCGAGACCGTCACGATTGCGCTGCTGACGATGGTGCTCGAGCGAATGGGCTCGCCGGCACGGTGCCTCACTGGGGCACAGGTGCGCATCCTCACCGATAGCGCATTCAGCAAGGCGCGTATCCAGGACATTGACGCTGAATCCATCCGCGGCGACCTGGGAGCCGGGCGTATTGTCGTGGTGGCGGGATTTCAGGGCGTTGATGAAAACGGCTCGATCACCACGCTGGGACGGGGTGGCTCGGATACCACCGCGGTTGCGCTGGCCGCTGCTCTTGAGGCCGATGAGTGCCAGATCTACACCGATGTGGATGGCGTTTACACGACCGATCCCCGCGTGGTCCCCACCGCACGGCGGCTTGAACAGGTCACCTTCGAGGAGATGCTCGAGCTTGCGAGTCTGGGTTCGAAAGTGCTCCAGATACGCGCAGTCGAGTTCGCCGGCAAGTACCAGGTGCCATTGCGGGTGTTGTCCTCCTTTCAGGACGGACCCGGAACACTGATTACAACGGAGGGACAGAATATGCAGCAGGGCAGTATGGAAGAGCCCTTGATCGCCGGTATCGCGTTCACACGCGATGAGGCGAAACTGACCATGATCGGCGTGCCGGATACGCCCGGTGTCGCCACTCAGATCCTTGGCCCGGTGGCGGACGCCAACATCGAAGTGGACATGATCGTTCAGAACATCAGCAATGATGGACTGACTGATTTTACGTTCACGGTGAACAAGACTGAGTATGACCGGGCACTGGATATCCTCAGCCAGCAGGCCAAGGTGCTGGGTGCGCGCGAGGTGTTCGGCGACAGCAGCATCGGAAAGCTCTCGCTCGTTGGTGTCGGAATGCGCTCGCATGCAGGTGTGGCCAGTCGCATGTTCAAGGCGCTGGCGGCGGAAGGGATCAACATCCAGATGATCTCCACCTCAGAGATCAAGATTTCTGTTGTGACCGACGAGAAATATCTCGAGCTTGGAACTCGGGCGCTGCACAAGGCCTTTGAGCTCGACGACCGTAGCGGCAAGACGGTGAGCGTGGAAGGTCAGTCGGACTAGTCAGCCAGCCATGATTGGGTTGAATGTAGGGGAGACAGCCCCCGCGTCAGAATATACAATTACAGAATGATGAAAGCGGATGGGCGATAACGGATCTAACGCGAGGGAACGCCGGTCTGTATAGGAGGCGGTCGCGATAACAATGAGGAGATGTCGGAATGCTTATTCTGACCCGCAGGGTTGGTGAAACCCTGATGATTGGCGACGACGTCGCCGTGACAGTGCTTGGCGTCAAGGGCAATCAGGTCCGTATCGGCGTTAAAGCGCCCAAGGATGTCATGGTTCATCGCGAAGAGATCTACGAGCGTATCCGTGATGAGGATGAGGCGGCCGGCGACGGTAACGCCTCTGAGGACGAGCGCTGACCGTATCGCGGAGCGGTTTACGTAACCGCCATCAGTCCCGTATTCTAGGGGCTTACATTGGAGAGGTGGCCGAGCGGCTGAAGGCGCTCCCCTGCTAAGGGAGTAAGGGCTTGATCGCCCTTCGTGGGTTCGAATCCCACCCTCTCCGCCAGACATAAAAACAGGGGCCGCAGGCCCCTTTTTTATGTCTGACAGAACCGGGGGTTCGAACCCACGAAGCAAAAAGGACGCCCCAGCCGGATGGTGTCGTCAGTCGGCGATTGACTGATGGCGGATGACGAGCCTCTCGAGCATATCGACGACATATTGTCCCGCTGCTGCGTTCATACTGTCCTTTGGGCCAGTGCCCTTTCATGATCTGTGATGTATGGCGCTGAAAATAACACGCCAGCGCTCGCAGCGTGTGCCGCCGGTATCCGCGACAACGCCTCATTCGGAAGAGGCCCACCCGGGTAGGGCTTGTTGTCGCGAGCGGCACGCATCAATCCTCAGCGATTCTGTATCGCTCGAATCTCCTCGGTGCGCTCGAGAAGCTTCAGGCGGCTGACCCTCTTCACGAAAGGCGGATCATTGGTGCGCTCAAGTGAGCCGAACAGACGGGCCGGCTTGAACCGATAACTCGTGCAGTTCAGCGTCGATTCGTTACACCCAAGCGCGGTGCCGTCGCTGCGGACAAAGTGGACACGCCCCTTGTAGGTATCACCGACGATCAATCGCCGACGCCCGGCGTTGTCGGTGTTGAGGAGGCTTCGGCCAATCATCTCCTCACCGCGCCGTGCACCGGTAAGATCCAAGATGGTCATCGGTACATCGATCTGCGCGGTCAGCTGATCCTCGGGCCGGAACTCGATTCGCTTCGAGGCCGTATCGGCGATTCTGACCGCAAGCATGCCGAAGTTGCTGTCCAGTGGTTCAGCGCTCCCGGTTTGACGCACGAATCCGGTGGATTCATCCGATGTGATAATCACAGTGGTATCTCTGAGGAAACCACGCTCATCGAGCTCGGCGAGGAAATCGACGAGTGCTCGCTCCATGGCGGCGAACGCTTGCCTTCGACGATCCTGCCGATCCCTGGGCTGCTCCGTTGCGGCCGAATCCGCCGGCTGCGCTCCGTTGACGAACGGGTGATGGGTTCCGACATTGAGCAGTGTCGCAAACCAGCGCTGTCGACGTTGATCCAGCGATTCAACCTCAGAGAGCGCCGCACGCAGGAAATGTCGATCACTCGCCCCCCAGCCCGACTGCTCGGTGTTGCCTTCCGGGACGGTCTTTCGGGCGCCCAGGTTGCCGATGACGCGATCGAAACCGGCCAGCGGCATGAACTGATCCTTCGCCATAAAGTCCAGGTCGGCGGCCTGAAGGTATGCGGTTCTGTAACCGGCCTGATCAAGGCGTTGGGGGAGGCAATCGAGTTCACCCCCTTCGTTGGAGGCTTCGGTCATCTCGGAGGGCATCAATCGCATCCGTGGATAATCGGCGCAGAGCAGGGGGTAGGTGCCCCGATCGGTCTGGCGCTGATGCGTGAGCATGTTCGAATAAAGGCGGAATCCCGTCGCGTTGAGTGCCTGCTCCAGGCGCGGCAGAGACAGGGCGGGGTTAAAGCCATGGTGGTCGGCGATCGCTGGAAGATAGGCGCCTGACAGCCCTTCGACCATGATGAGGAGGACATTCTGGTCTTGCCCAGAGCCTGCTGCATGGCCACGGCTTGCCTCATAGAAAGCATTCTCGGCATTGTCGGACTGACGCGGTTCGAGCGCGACGGGATGGCTCAGCGCCAGGCTTGGTAGCTGTGCGAGCGATCCAACGACGACATTGTTGTTGGGTGTTGTCAGACTGTCGGTTGAGAGGATGACCAGTGCGATCAGTGCGCCGACCAGCCCCGCACTGCGCAGTGGGGGCAGGTTATTGGTATTCTTCAGAAGCCAGAAAAGCGGCAGACTGGCGAAACTGAAGACCGCCAGCCAGATCAGACTGATGCCCTGTGCGCTGGTGACGATGAATGCAGGCTCGGTGAGATACCCGAGGTGCCCCATACGAAAGAATGTCCCATGCGTGACAAGGTGCTCGGCGCCAGCGGCGTAGCCCATCACAATGAGTGCCACGGCAGCGAATCGCATGATCCGTCCCGGGAGCAGCGGCGCAACCCAGTAGAGAACGCCCGCCGCGATTAGATCGGCGCCAATTGCCGGAATCGGAGCGGGATGGATGCCTGTGCCGGCCACCAGCAGGGCACGCATCACGACCACCACAAGGAATAGGGCGATAAAACGTTTCATGGATTTATATTCGCATGTCTGGTCACTGTGCGGCGATGGCGGATGGACGTTCAAGGCTTTCTGGCGGTCAGGTCGGCGGCAATGATCTCACAGACCCATCGCTGCATTTTCGTGCATGTCCCGAAGACCGCCGGTCAGAGCATTGAGCAGGTTTTTCTCACGCAACTGCGCCTTGAGTGGAAACAGCGCGCCCCGTTGCTGCTGCGGCGCAATCGGGATCCCCGAAAGGGCCCGCCACGCCTCGCGCATCTGCGAGCATCCGAATATGTTGATCTCGGCTACTGCGATCTGGACACCTTTTCAACTTTCTACCGGTTCTCTTTTGTCCGTAATCCGTGGGATCGGATCGTTTCATTCTACAAATACATCGGATCGCCGGCCGAGTACCCCTTTCGTGACTTCGTGCTCCATCACCTGCCGAATGGCCTCTGGTCGAGGATGCATTGGTTTGTTCGGCCGCAGACCGACTTTCTCTACCGGGATGGCAAACTGCTCGTCGACTTCGTGGGGCGTTTCGAATCGCTGGCCGAGGATTTCACGCATGTTGCCGGACAGCTCGATCTGCCGACCCGGGAACTGCCCTTTGTGAATCGTTCGGATGCCCGCCGGTCGCCGGTCTATCCAGCCATTCGGCGGACCCTCAAGGCGCTATGGCCGGGTAGCCCGGCATTCGGCAATTTCGGCGGACGCCCGCTGACCCGCTACCCAGACTTTGCGGCGTACTATGATCGCGATACCTGTGATGTCATCGCGAGACTCTACGCCAGCGACATCGAAGCATTCGGTTATCACTCACCGCTCGGCTGATCGAGCCAGGCGGACAGATCCCGATTGAGTAGGCGTCCGAGCCGGTCAACGTCGTCGGCGAAGTAGTCACACAGTTCGGCCCGCATCGCCTCATCCAGCGCCGCACGGTCTCGAGCACGGGTGTTGATCCGGCGGATAGCGGCGGCCAGCCCCCAGTCGCCCGGTCGCCAGAGCGCGTCGCGGAGCATCGAGGTGCGCCGGATGAGCTGCGAGAGCAGCACCGAGCGGGTGTGGGGCGCGGAGTTGAGGGTAGGGAATGCCGTGCGCCCGTCATCCCCGACATTGAGAAATTCAAGGACGGCGCGATAGACTGCACCGGGATCGCGACGCAGGTCGTCGACAAGGATGACCTTGACCTGATCTGACCCGACCCTCTGATAGAGGCGCTCCAACTGTTCGCCGAGCCGGGCGTAGGGGCCGTAGAGCAATCGATCGGGATCCCCGCAGGCAGGAGTGGGGACGGACTGTCCACGGCGACGTGCATCCTGCAGGCGCCAGGCACGCTCGAATCGACGCACGGTCTCCCAGCCCTGCCGCAGGCACTCATCATGAAGGGCGGGGGCCATCTCCAGCGGATTACGGACCGAGACGATAAAGCGGGCGTCGGGCTGATACTCAAGGATCCGCGGCACGGCCGTGGCTGAGTAGAGATAATGCGTCGAACCCTCACCGACGGCGACATGGCGATCGTCGGCCTCAGCGAACAGGCGCTCGTAATCGGCGAGGCGGGCGGTGCCGGCGATTCCGTCGGTATTAAAGTAGTGCGGCTCCTTGCGGGGGCTGAAATAGATCTGCGGATGCGCTGAGAGCCATTCAGCCAGCGCCGTCGTCGCCGCCTTTGGGGCGCCAAGGATAAAGAAATCCGGCTTTCTGATGGCAGGCTCCCGCGTTGTGTAGACCATGAATATTCCAGCGCGCCCGGACCACGCTGTCCAGCCCTTGTTGATGGCGTTCATTCAGTCTATGAGGCATCTTGTGGTAGTCATGGCTGTACCGACCGATACCGATCATCAACCGCCGCGGCGTTTGCTGCACGTAGTCCACGCTGTACGGACCCTCGATCCCGCCGGCGGCGGCATTGTGACTTTCCTCGAGAGCCTGTGCCGGGGGCTGAGGGACGATACGGTGCAGACAGGCATCGAGGCAGTCTTTCCCACCGCTCGGCACTGGCGGGTGCTTGCCATCCGCCGGCCGATCGACTTCCACCGCCGTATCCGCGCACTGCTGGCGGATGCCGATGCCCTGCATGTGCATGGCGTTTTTGGCTGGCACGTACTGCTCGGTGTCCTCGCTGCACGGCGGATGGGTCGAGCGTACGTCATCACGCTGCACGGGCATCTCCACCCCGATGCGCTCCGCGAGCGGCGCCTTGCCAAAAGGCTCTGCCTCGCACTGTTTGGCTGTCGCGTCCTAAGAGGGGCAGGAGCCGTGTTGGTGACCACCGACGCCGAGCGTGAGATCGTTGCCCGGCACGTTGAGGGGGTCAGGACCGAGTGCATCATGCCCGGGCTTGAGGTCCCGGCATCGCCGCCATCGTTGGCTGCGGATCGTCGTCCGGTGGCCGGGTCAGGGCTTCGCGTGCTCTACCTCGGTCGTCTGCACCCACATAAGGGCGTTCATCGGGTTATTGAGGCGCTGGCGGCGCTGGCCGATGCCGGCATCCCGGCAACGCTCATGATCGCCGGTCGGGGTGATCCCGGCTATGCCCGGCGACTCGACCGGCAGGTCGCCTCGAGTGGGCTCAATGATCGGGTGCAGTTGCTCGGCCATGTCGATGCGGCGGAGCGTGCGCGGTTATGGCCGGAGACCGATGTCCTGGTGCTGCCTTCCCGGTCGGAGAATTTTGGATTCGCGGCTGCCGAGGCGATGGCTGCAGGCCGTCCTGTGATTGTCGGGGAGGGTGTGGGGCTCGCGCCGCTCGTTATGGATCGGGACTGCGGTCATGTCATTCCCGCCGACGATGCGTGCGCGCTCACGGATGCGCTGGCGGCCGTGAGCGACTCCGAGCGTCGGATGGCCATGGGGCGAAATGCCCATGCGGCCGCGCTTGATCACTTCTCACAGGTGGCGATGGGCACAGGCCACGAGCGGGTCTATCGACGGCTCGTCGGCATGCCGCCGGCGTCGTCGGCGGCAACCTGACGTCCCGCGAGCGGTCGGCCGATGGCTGTGCTCTCGATACCGAGCTGCTGACGCACCGCCCACCAGAGGCGCAGATTCCAGAGCGCGAGTGTGATGGCGGTCGCGGCGGCTGCACCATTGAGTCCGAACAGCGGGATGAGCCCTACGTTGAGACCGATGTTCAGAACAACGGCGAGGCCGAGGACGCGGACGACCAGCCGCTCATGGCCAGTCATGTTGAGCAGGAACACGACCGACCCCGACCCCGCGTTGAAGATCTGTCCGATCGCGAGAATCAGAATGGGGGAGTAGGCCGCGTCATATTCGACGCCGAAAGCCAGGTCGATCACCGGTCTGCCGACGCTGACGAGGCCGATAACCGCGAGCGCTGTGAGCGCGAGGGTAACCCGCGCCGATGTGGTGACGACCCGTTGCAGCCGATCATGATCGCCCAGCGAATGCAGGCGAGCGAACTGCGGAGCGGCGACCATGTTGACTGCATGCAGCCCGAAGGCGAGGAAACCGGCGGTCTGGACGGCAACGCGATAGATGCCTATCTGTGCCTCGTCGACGAACAGCCCCAGTACTACGATGTCGGTCTGTTGATGCATCAGGAAGGTCCCCGCGACCAGCGCCAGGGGGATCGTGCTCTGCAGCCATTCACGCGGTTCGCGGATCGGTGGCGCGGATCCGAGCTCGACCGGGCGGACCCGCGCGAGCATCACTCGGCCCGCGACCAGGGCAATGCCAGCGGCGAGGGCATGCAGCGCCATTGCGTGACTGGCCGTAAAGGCATCTCCGAGTAGCAGCGCGGCCACCGTGCAGAACGCGAGCGCCAGAGCATAGCGAATCACCAGGTCGGGGAACTGGCCCTGCAGGACATGACGAAGCCCGCGCAGGGCGGCGCCGGTGAGGTTGCCAAGCACCATGAGCGTGGCCATGACCACACCCGCGGCGAAGGTGGTGAGTTGCTCATCGCTGAAGTGCGGTGCGAATACCGCCAGCGCCAGCCCGGAGAGAATTGTGATGGTCAGTGATAGCGTCAGGGCGAGGCGTGTCGCCCATTGCCAGACCCCCCGGATCCGGCCCCACGCCTGATGGGCGCGCGCGGCAGCGGTCTCCCGCACAACCAGCATCGGCAAGCCGAGCTCGGCCGGCACGACCAGCAGCCAGACAAGGGCGTAGACGTAGGCGTAAAGCCCATAGCCGGATGGCCCCAGGCTGCGGGCAAGGACAATCGTTAGAGCGAGCACCAGACCCGCGCTGCTCAGTTTGATCGCCAGACTCCCCAGACTGCTGGCCACGAGGCCAGAGCGCCGGGGATGCAACAGATCACGTAAAATCACGGTACGGGGCTGGTTGTTGACCGGGTCAACCAGCGCTCGAGATTGGCGAGGATACGGTCGGCCAATACATGGGCGCGATCGGTCATCGGTCCCTGAAAGTGCGCATCCAGCGTCTGGTGAAAGTGTTGGCCCCAGCGCTCGAAGTGCTCATGGCGCAAGGGGCCTTTGGCGTGTACCGCTGCATGCCGGGCCACCATGTGCCGGGTGTAGCCACCCTGTTCACCGAGCAGCATCTTGCGCCAGTAGGCCTCGATCGTCGGCAGGTGATCTTCGATGCGGATCTGCGCGGTCTCCATGAAAACCGGACGCATCAGCGGGTCGTTGAGTAGACGCTCGTAGAAGGCGTTTACGAGTGTGTGGATGGCTTGTGGGCTGTCCAGGTCGGTCATAGCGTGCTGCAGGCATCAACGTCGTTCAACAATCAGTCCATTGATATTATGCAGCACTTACTGATGCGAGTGCGCTGAATCTGATCGCTCAGGTACGGTCCACGTCTGACTCGCCTTCCTGGCGCCTTCGTCAGTATGATGATGAAAACTTCACAAGAGACGATCAGAGCCGTGATCTTTTCACTGCCCCCCAGCCCCTGCACCGCGAATGTCGCCAGGACGCCCAGCACTGCGATCACGAAAACAATCTCGATGAGCGTAAAGCCACGCTGCGCTGGCATTAGAAAGCCGAGCTCATCTGCCAGATCGGCATGAAAATACCCGCCGCCAGTACGAGCACCAGCAGGCCGATGAATCCGATCATGATGGGTTCGATGTAGGAGGGCAGGCGTTTCAGATCCTCATCCACTTCGCGTTCGTAGAAGTCGGCCACCTGATCCATGAGATCGGCAAGCTGGCCGGTCTCCTCACCGACGGCAAGCATCTGCAGCACCATCGGGGTGAATAAGTCGCTGCGCTTGCACACGCTATGCAGGCTCTCGCCACGCTCGATGCCGCTGCGCAGACCGCGGATACCCTGGCTGATATAGCGGTTGTCGGTGGCATCCGCCACGGTATCGATCGCGGTGAGCAGGGGCACGCCCGCGCGCAGGGCCATCGCGAAGGTGCGGGTGAACCGCGCGAGCAGCGCCCGGCGCATGACCCCACCGGCGATGGGGATGTTGAGCTTGAAGCGATCCCACTGCAGACGGCCTCTACCCCCTCGCAGATAGTAGCGCAGCAGGAGGATGCCGCCGGCCGTCAGTGCCAGCATGAGAATGCCGTAGCGTTGGGTGAATCCAGAGGTGGCAAGCAATGCGCGGGTGGCAAGCGGCAGCTCGGTGTCGAGGTTCTCGAAAAGATCCGCGAAGGTTGGGATGACGAAGATGTTGACAACGATGAAGGCGCCAAGAATCGCGATAAGCACGAACATGGGATAGCGCAGGGCGGACTTGATGCGCTCGCGGGTGACGCGCTCCTGTTCGAGATTGTCCGCCATCTGCGTGAGGGCGTTCTCGAGCTGACCGGACTGTTCACCGACACGCATCATGTGAATGAATAGCGGCGGGAAGACGTCGCGATGCTGGTTCATGCTCTCGGCAAGGGCGCTGCCGCCCCCGAGGTTGTTGGCAATGCTGAGCAGTGCCTCTTTCAGGCGCTCCTGCTGGGCGTTCTCGGCAAGCCCACGGATCGCCCGGATGACGGGCACACCGGCATGCAGCAGAGAGCGGAAGTGCCGGGCGAAAATAATGAGGTCATTGAGCGGAATGGGGCGTTTGAGATACCGCCCGATCAGCTGGCCGACATCCATGCTGGCGCTGAACTTCTCGTGACCGGCCTGCTCCAGTGACAGCGGCGTCGCGCCGAGGTCGAGCACATAGGCGGCGGCGCGGCGCTGATCCTCGGCGTCGACCTCGCCCTGGATGAGCTGGCCCTCACTGGTGCGGGCACGGTAGTTATAGCGCGGCATGGTTACTGATCCCTGCCGATGATCTCGCCGAGAACGCGGACCACTTCAGCGACATTGGTGTAGCCCTCGTCGATGAGCCGAAGCGCGGTAGTGCCGAGGGAAACATAATCCGGTGCCTCGTGGGCAAGCCGGGCGAATGTCGAGAAATCACTCTGTCGCAGGGCACGGCGCATGGCCTCGTCGATTTCGACGAGCTCGAACATCCCGATCCGGCCACTGTAGCCCGACTGATCGCAGATCTGACAGCCCTCGCCCACCTGGATCGTCGGGCTGGCCGGATCCTCATGGCCGGCGCGGGTCAGCCAGGCGATTTCCTCATCGTCAGGGGCGCGCCCTTTCGCGCACTGCGGACAGACCCGGCGAAGCAGTCGCTGAGCGATGACGCCGCGCAGCGCGGCGGCGAGCATGAACGGCTCGACGCCCATATCGAGCAGGCGGTTGGCCGTGGAAACGGCGTCGTTTGTATGCAGCGTCGAGAGCACGCGGTGGCCGGTGATCGCCGCCCGCATTGCGATCTCGGCGGTTTCGGCATCGCGGATCTCACCGACCATGACGATATCCGGATCCTGGCGCAGGGCGGTCCGCAGGACCCGGGCAAAGTCGAGCCCGATCTGTTCGTGGACCTGCACCTGTGTGACCCGGGGCAGGGCATACTCCACCGGGTCCTCGACGGTGATGATCTTCACCTCTGGGGTGTTCATCTCGCTGAGGGCGCCGTAGAGCGTCGTTGACTTGCCCGACCCGGTCGGCCCAGTCACGAGGATCAGACCATTGGGGATGTTCATCAGCTGGCGGAAGCGCTTGAGCAGCGCCGGCGCCATGCCGGTCTGCTCGAGCGAGGAGACGACGGCGCTTTGATCGAGCAGCCGCATCACAACGCTCTCGCCATACTGCTGGGGCAGGGTGGACAGGCGCACGTCGATCCGTCGGCCCTGTACCCGCGACTGGAAGCGGCCGTCCTGGGGGAGACGGCGCTCAGTAATGTTGAGGCCACTCATGAGCTTTAACAGCGAGACCAGCGCATTCTGCATGTTGCCCTGACGCACCAGGCGCTCGTGCAGGATCCCGTCCTTGCGGGTGCGGATGCGGAGCTGTCTCTCTTCGGGCTCGATGTGGATGTCGGAGGCGCCGCGCTGCACCGCGTCCTCCATGAGCGTTTTCAGTAGCCGCACCGCCGGCGAGCTTGCGCGCCCGGCGCCGACGTTGAGGTTGGTGAGGTCGATTTCATCAGTGCTGGCGAGCTCTTCGGTGATCTCGTCAGCGATGCTCTCAAGCTCGTCGGTACGGCCGTAGACGACGTTGATGGTGTCGATGATGTCCTGCCGGCCGGCAAGGCGGAACTCGACCGGTTTAGGCAGGATCCGCTCGACTTCGTCCATGGCCATGACATCGCCGGGGTCATCCGTGGCGACCACGAACTGATCGTCGCTCTCCTCGAGGATGATGGCACCGAAGCGCCGGGCGGCATCCTCTGGCAGCTGTTTGGCGGTCTCGTTATCCACCCAGTACTGGTTGGGGTCGGCGACACGGATGCCGTAGTGCTCGGCGAGGACTTTGTTGAGCTCGCGCTCGCTCATGCGCCCGGTCTGGACCAGTGCCTCACCCAGGGCAAGGCCGGAGCGCTTCTGCTCGTCGAGCGCGACCTTGAGATCCGCCTCGGTGATCAGCCCGCGAGCGATCAGCTGGTCGCCCAGCCGCTGCGGTGGGGCGGGCCGTTCAGCCGCCACGATGATCAGTCCGCATACGGCACCTCACCGTCACGGAGCGCTTTGCGACGGTTCCGGGCATAGGTCCGGACGCTCTCATCGAGATCGTCATGCTCGAGCAGCGCCGCCCAGGCCTGATCGGCGCTGTCGAGCGCACCCCGCCGGTCCTGGGTAATGGCCTCGCCGAGGATCCACTCAGCCGCGGCCGGCTCGGCGCGCCGCAATTGCGCATAGACGCTCGCGGCTTCGTCGTACTGACCCGTTCGCCGGTACAGATCGGCGAGGTGCGAGCGCAGGTGGGTCTCGTTGGAATCGGCGGGCGGGCGGATCGCCTCCAGCGCCTCGATGGCGGTCTCGGCGTCGTCATTGTCGCGGGCGATCCGGGCGAGCATCCGCGCGGTGGCCAGATCATCGGGAATGATATCCAGCCCCTGCGCAAGGACGTCCTGGGCGCGCTGCGGCCGGCCCGTGACGACAAGGATGCGGGCATAGCCGCGGCGTGCGCTCATCAAGTCCCGATCGAGCGACAGTGACTCGCGAAAGCGCCTGGCGGCCGTGGATAGATCACCCTCGTCGAGGGCACGCTGCCCCTTATGGTAGAGATCGAGGGCCCGTTCGCCGGTGGAAATATCCGGGGGTGATCGCTCCATGCCGTCGTTCTGGGCCAGAACGGCGGGCGTGCCCGCCATTGCCGCCATTGCCGCCGTTGCGAGGAGGGGGATGAATGCCCACTGTCGGATCGTCATAGCATCTGCTCAAGTTGCCGATCGAGGGTCTGGGCCCAGGTGTCTTCATCCACAACCGTCGGTCGCAACAGAATCACCAGCTCGACTTTCTCGGAGGACTGTTGCTGGCGGCTGAACAGCGGTTTGAGCGGGGGGATGGCACCCAGCACGGGGACCGCGGAATCCGTGCTCTGCTCGCGCTGCTCCATGAGCCCGCCGATCACGATCAGGTCACTGTCACGGGCGCGGACGATGGAATCGGACTGGCGGACATCACTGCTGGCGAGCTGGAATTCGATCTCCCCGTCATTGGTGGTCTGCACGGTCCGCGGGATCTCGGTGACATTGGAAACGGATGGCTGGACATGCAGTGTGACGTAACCGTCGGCATCGATATTGGGGGTTACATCGAGCGAAATCCCCGAGAAAAAGGACCGGAACTCCGGGTTGATCTCGGTCTGGGCGTTGCCATCGGTAATGGTGGTATCCAATTCGACGCCGGTCTGGAAGAAGCTGTCGGTCCCCACCTTGATCAATGCCTTTTGATTGTTGAGCGTCGAGACCCGCGGGGAGGAGAGCACCATGACGTCGCCCTGCTGGTCGAGGGCGCTGATGGTGGCGTCGAACGAGGTACCGCGCACGATGCCGAGATCGAAAAGGCCCGTGTTTGCGTCGGTGCCGCTTGGCGTCAGATCGACGCTCGTCTCGCGGCCGGCGGTGCTGCCGACATAACGCCAGTCAATCCCCGCCTCGAACTCATCGTTCAGGCTTACCTCGACGATCCGTGCCTCGAGGATGACCTGGCGGTTGATGGTGGCCTGCAGGCCGCTGATGAAGGTCTCGACCTGATCGAGCACGGCGGGTGTCGCCCGCACAACCACCGCGCCCGCCTCGGGGCTTGTGACCACGCGGGCGGCATCACCGGTGTCGGCATCACTGGTCTCGGCGTCATCTTCCGTATCGGTCGCGGTTTCGTCTTCCGCGGTGGCGTTGTCCCCGCTGGCTTGCTGGCCGGCGATAATCTCCTCAATGGCGGACTCGATGTCCTGCCAGAGCTGCGAGTCGGAGCGCGTGGTCAGGCTGCTGCCACTGATTTCGTCATTGGCGTCTGCCTGGTCTTCCTCTTCCGAGGAGCTGATTTCACCCCCGGAGATGCTGGTCCCCGAGACCCCCTCGCGCTCGACGTTGATGTAATTGAGACTGAATACGCGTGTTTCGAGTGCCGAGGGCAGGATCAGGAACGAGCCCTCCATCCTTCGGTAGTGATAGCCATACCCCTCGCGCAGGATCTCCATGACCTCGGGCACGGAGACGTCGCTGAGCTGGAGCGAGATCTGACCGGTGACTTCCGGGTGCACTACGACGTTATAGGGGGAGTCCTCAACCAGCCCGTGATAGAAGTTGGGTACCGAGACCGCATCGGCTCTGATATCAAATCGTGGTTCTGTCACCGGCGATTCCGCGGTCGCCGCGAGTGGCCTGGGCTGGAGCATTGCCTCGGCGGCGGAGGGCAGCGGTGGGGCGGCATCGCCGATCATCTCAAACGCCGGATCGGCGAGCGTCATTGCCTGCGTCACCGCGGCACTGCGCTCTGCCTCGGTCATACCGCCCTGATAGGCGCATCCGCTGAGAAACAGCGCGAGCAGGCAGTAACTGAGGGCGGATCTGTAAGCCATTGTTCTTTTATTCCTTTATCCGGCGATCCGGGGTTTCCCGGGTAATATCGCCGCCGGTGATTGACCGCGTCCCGGTCCCCGACTCATTGGTGATCTCGACACTCGAGCGCCCGATCCGCTCGATCACCCCCGCCTCGGTCTCCGCGTCCGCTGTGACAACCCGACCACCGATCACGGCGCGCCGTCGCCACTGTCCGTGAATGGCCTCCTCCACGATCAACGTCAGTTCAGTGGGCGAGGGCGGCGGTGCCTGCGTCTCGTCGGCTGAAGGACCGGCGTTCTCAGAGGCGGCTTCGTCGATCTGCCGCTCGGCCTGCCGGATGGCCTCCTGCAGGACCGCGGGTGGCGCTGTCGGATCGAGCGCTGTCTGTTGCGCGGCGACCGGCGCGGCCATCACGGCGATCAATACCGCCAGTCGGGTTGTGCCGGCGCCGTTAGTCGACTTGGGCCGCTGCATAAATATCAAACCTCAGGGTGACGCGCGCCATGGGATGGTCGCTCACCTCGTAGTCCATCGATCGCCACACCAACGGTACAGTCAATGCCTCCAGTCGCGCCAGCAGCGCCACTGTCTGCGCGTAATCCGCCTCGACGGTCAGGCGCATACGGCGATGATCAATGGCGACGTTGGTGGTGCGGTCATCCGATCCCACGGCGATACCCGCACCGGGCTGGCGGTCAAAGCCGATGATACGCGGAGCCGGCTCGCTCTTGATGGCTGAACCGATGCGATCGATCGCCTCCTCGGCTGGCATCAGGGTGATGAATGCAAGATCACGGCGCGATTCACCGGCTCTGATCGCCTCGATCTGTGATTCGAGCGATGCGATGCGCTCGCGCACGGTCTGATCGGGATCCTCAACGTCTTCGGTCTGCTCTTCCAGCGCCGCGATCGTGGAGCGCAGCCCGTCCATCTGTGACTCGAGCGTCTCCTGTTCGCTCTGCAGGCTGGTGAGACGGCTTGACTGTGGGGACAACAGGGCCATCTGCCAGATGAGCGCAACCGCCATGAACCCACCGGCGAAGACCATCACCCGCTCGCGCGGGCTCCGTCCCGCCAGCCAGTCCTCCGCACCCGCGGCCATCTGCTGGAGCGCGCCGAGCCGCTGTTTCCAGCGTGTGCGCAGGCCGTTACTCATCGGTATCTTTCAGTGCGCGCAACAGCGACGGGAAGTCTGTGCCCTGGATACCTGCCGTCCCTGTATCGTCGGGCCGTGCGGCGGTGTCGGCCAACAGCCCGTCACCTTCAATCGTGAAATCGTGGACCACCAGGCCACTCGGCCGCTCGCTGCGGTTGCCGATATCGAGCGTGCTCGGTGACCACTCAGCGAACGGGGCGGTGGCCGTCAGAAGGCTGGCAAAGGTCTCGGCCTGAAACGCCTGCAGGGTATGCCCACGCAGCGTGATGGCATCCGCCTCGATGTTGATACGCTCAAGCCAGACGCCTTCCACGACGGCGTCACCCAGCGCCTCCATGGGCGCGGCGAAGCCATCGAGCAATGACGTGTCGACCCCCTCGAATGCACCGAGGAGGCTGTCATAGGCATTATACTGCCGCTGCAATCGGTCGCGGCGCTCGACGAGCCGGGCCGATGGCTCAACGTCCTGGGCCTGCTCGAGCTGCTCGCGAAGATCCGCGACCGTGCTGTTCAGCTGTTCGCGTTGCGCGCTGGCGGCCGCCACGGCATCGGCATGATCGGCGATCCGCCAGGTCTGCACGCCACTGATTGCCGCGAGCACCAGCACACCGGCGAGGGTGATCGCGGCGAGGTTCCGCGGAGCGGTGATTGATCGGTCCTTGGCCGGTGGCTGATAGATCGAATCGGCCTCGGGCAGTGAGACGTTGAGCGTCGCGGCGATCGCGAGCATCCCCTCGGGCGTGGCACTGGCGGCCTTCGTCTGGGCATCCGCCGGCTCGACATGGGGCGGGAGTGTGAGGATATGGCAGTCAATCCCCAGGCTCTCGCCGAGCGCATCGCTGACGTTCTCAAGCCCCTCGAAGCTGGGTCCGATCAGGCACTGACTGAGCGGTGTATCGGACAGGCGTTTGTTGAAGTTGGTGGCGGTGCGGACACACTCGCTGACCAATTGATCGGTCTGGGTGGTGTCCAGCCCATTGTCTCTGTCCACCGCCATGGTCACGGTGCGCGAGAGATAGAGATAGTCGCCCCGCGCGACCGTCACACCGGTGCTGCGAGATGCAACAAAGACCGTCATGATCGGGGTTGCGTCGTTACTGCTCTGCTCATCGAGCACGGCGTCAGCGACGCTCTGCTTGGCGAGCGTAATCAATGCCGTCTCGCGCGGGAACATCGCCCGCAGATCCAGCCCGGCGCTGGTGACGGCCTTGCTCAGATCATCCAGCATCCGACGCGACATGACCGTCGCGCGCACCAGCGAGGACTCCTCGGTGCTGGCTTCACGATCATTGGTGAGCCGCACACCAGTCGTGACAATCTCATCACTCCCCATCACCCCCGGCGGTGTCACCCGCCAGGACAGGGCCTCACGAATCTCATGATCGGCAACGCCAGGGAGATCGACAAACTGGGTGTCGTAATCGCTGCGGCTCAGCGTGACGTAGGCTGGAATCCCCTTGAGATCGTGCTCATCAACCAGATCGCTGAGGACCTGACCCGCCTGGGACCGCTCGCAGGGGCGAGTGATACACAACTCGAGCGACGCCCGATCCACCGACAGCACCGACAGAGTGATCGATGACTGGGCAAAATGAATGCCGGCCCGCCTTTGCGGGACCGGCACTCTTCGGTTGAGGAATAAGTTTCTCAACGCTTTATCTATTATTTATCGTTCGCTAGGCGTGGCGTCGGGCTTTTGCAAACGTCACCGTCAATACCACTTTCAATGTTCGCGCGCGATAAACTTTATTAACGCGTCAAATAGCACTCAGCAGAGCCAACTTCGTTGGTGCTGCTGTCATATGTCGGTACCGTGACCACGGTATCGTCATCATTTCCCGGGGCACTATTCTGCAGACTATAACTCGAAGAACTAGTTGCCGCCGCATTGGATGCGACATAAGTGCATGCAGCGCTTGCATCTGTCCAATTGCCGTTCGTGTTGCCGTTTGCAAGCTCCCTTGCGAACAGATTCCCCGCCTCGCTGGACACTGTCGTCGCAGTACCAGCAAGTTCTGCCCTATCCTGCAGCCCCGTGAGCTGAGGCACGGCGATTGCTGCCAATGCACCAAGCACGGCGAGGACGATGACGAGTTCGATGAGGGTGAAACCGCGCTGAATGCGCGATGGGTGATTTGCGTTCATTAAAGAACCTCCAAAAACTTGAGTGGCCTGCTGATTGACGGAATCTGTCCAATCGCAGCTATTTTTGCCCCACCCGTCACCCCATTCCGTAAGAATACCCTCCGTCCGGGGGATTGACAACGATTGAGTCCGTTTTCTCCTAGACATGATGGATGGGTTCGCGACTCTTTTTACCCTCAGGCGTCGCGGTCTTCCTGAAGCCGCCGGAGATCGGCCCGGATCGCCTCAATCCGGGCCTCCATGACGGCCACGCCGGCGCTGTCACCGGCGGACGAGCGGGCGGCCGCGGTGGCCTGATAGAGCGGTAGGGGGCGCGCTTTGTGACCGTATTTCAGCTCGACGCCCGCCTCGAGTAGCGATCGTGCGGCGGCATCACCGTCTTCCTCGCGCAGAAGCGCGGCGTAGTTGAGGCGGGCCGAGACAAGTCGTGGGTTACGATCCAGCGCCTGCTCAAACGCCGAGCGTGCACTGCCTTCGGTCAGCGCTGGATACGCGCGTCGCAGCTGCGCCCGGATCCCGTAAGTCCGCCCACGCAGCGGATTGCGGTCCTGTGCGATGTCGAGCATCCGCATGGCCTCACCGGCCAACTCTGCGCGCAGATCCGGCTGATCATCGGGCACGACGCGCAGTAACCGCTGATAGAGGATGGCATGATGCAGCCATGGCGTATCCGCCGATCCCCAGCGCCGCTGGGCGGTCTGAAATGCCGCCTCCGCCGCCTCGAACTGTCCCCGGTTCATCGCCGCCACTCCCTGGTCCATCAGGCGCTGCGACGCCCCCGTGAGTCCAACGCTCAGCGCGATCACCGCGAACACACCGACCCCGGCCACCAGACTGAGCGGTCGACGCCAATTCGGCAGCCGCAGGCTGGCCAGCGTCCCGCCCGGTGACAGCCGCTCCAGCTCGGCGATCAAGACAAAGGCGGGGATCAGCACGCTCGGCATCTGCAGCTGGTAGCTGAATAACCCATGCACCCCAAGCCCGCCGATCGCCGCGAACGCCGCGATCACCATCGCCGTCGTTGCCGCCGGTTGATCGCCGCGGCGGCTTACCCGCATCGATTGGAGGAACAGATAGACACAGACCGCGCTGATCGCGAGTAACAGGATCGGTCCCGGCAGACCGCGCTCGGCCCAGAACTGTAGATAATCGTTGTGCGTATAGAGCCCGGCACTGCCATCACCGGCCGGGCGGATCGCGGCATAGGCGAGCCAGAACACATCGGGCCCGATGCCAAGCCACGGTGCCTCGCGGATCAGCTCCCAGGTCGCGCCCCACTGCAGAAACCGCACCGCGCCGGCCTGATCCGGCGCGGCCAGCGAGCCGATCCGATCGCCGAGCAGCCGGCCACTCCCAAGCCCGAGGGCATTCGCGAGCCAGGCCGCCGTCAGCGCCGCGACGAAGATCACCGCGATGGCGGCGAGCTGCCGGCGACTGACATCCAGCGCGTAGGCGGCACCGCCGAGGATGACCAGCAGCACGATCAACGCCGCCAGAAAAGCCGCCCGGCTGCCATCGATGCCCACCGCGAAGATCAGCAGGAATAATACCCCGGGCAGTGCCCGGTGCCCCCGTGCGTATCCAAGCAGCCGACCCGGACCCGCGAGCCATGCCAGCGCCACCGCGGGCCATAGCACGTTCATCAGCGTTGCGGCCGAATTGGGATTGGCGAAGAACGCGGTTGGCCGATGCCCGGTGAAGAATTGCCCGATCATGAATGCGGCAAGACCACCCGCGACCAGCGTGATTCCCACGCCCATCGCCGGGCGGTAGACCGCATGATCGGGTGCGGTCATGATCCGCCAGGCGGCATAGGCGAACGCCACCGATCCCATCGCCGCGAGATCCACCAGGGTGAGGTAGGGCACCCGGCTCCATGTGACCGATAGCGCACTCCAGGCGATCAGTACCAGAAACAGCGCACCCGCCGGCCCCAGCGGCCATCGCCCATCCGCCGGCCGGCGTGCCAGGGCGACCGTCAGCCCGGTCAGCGCCACAATCACCGTCATGGCGATATACATCAGATGCTGCTGGTAATTGGCCTGATCGATGACCGCCGCGGCCAGGGTAAGGGCGAGTACCGAGGCAGCCGGTAGCCAGTGGTGACGCGTTAGCCGATGGAACACTGAATTCAACTCTCGCCGGACTGCTCTGCTGCACTGATCATCGATCGATCGGTCAACGGTATCACGGTTGTCTGCGTGCGCCCGTTACTGGGGGCATGGATACACCTCGTGTCAGAATGCGGGCACACAGCCAATCAGGCCGATGGGGGCGCATTGCGATACGCCCCGGCTGCCCACCAAACGCATAAAGGACTTCACATATGGATCTTAAAGCACTGATCGTTCGCGCCGTGGAGTTGGGCGCGTCCGATCTTCATGTCGCCGCCGGCGGCCCACCCGTCATTCGTGTGGATGGCGACCTGAGCACTCTCAGCGACGAACAGGTCAGCCACAAGGCGCTTGAGAAGGCGCTGTTCGAGGTCATGGACGAGGCGCAGCAGGCTCAGTACCGCGACCACCGCGAGGTGGACTTCGCCCTGCAGGTCGAGAACGCGGGGCGCTTTCGTGTCAACGTCTACGAGCAGATCAACGGCCCGGGGGTCGTGCTGCGCGCGATCCCCGCGGAGATCCCGGCGCTCGATGACCTCGGCGCGCCCCCGGTCATTCACCAGGTCGCGGATCGCGCCCGCGGCCTGGTGCTCGTCACCGGCCCAACTGGCTCGGGTAAGTCAACGACCCTCGCGGCGATGGTCGATCACCGTAATCGCCAGTATCCGGAGCACATCCTCACCATTGAGGATCCGGTGGAGTTCGTCCATCACTCCAACAAGGCGCTGATCACCCAGCGCGAGGTGGGTCACCATACGGTCGACGTCCAGCACGCCCTGCGAGCGGCCCTGCGCGAAGACCCCGACGTCATTCTGGTCGGTGAGCTGCGTGACCCCGATACCATCCGTCTGGCGCTGACCGCCGCGGAGACCGGGCATCTGGTCTTTGGCACGCTGCATACGCGGACCGCGGCCAGCAGCATTGACCGGATCATCAATACCTTCCCGGGTGATGAGCAGGCGCAGGTGCGGGCGATGCTCGCCGAGTCGCTGCTCGCGGTGATCTCGCAGACGCTGCTCAAGCGCGAGGGCGGCGGCCGAGTGGCCGGGTTCGAGATCATGATGGCGGTGCCCGCGATCCGGAATCTGATCCGCGACAGCAACCTGGCGCAGATTCCCAATGCGCTGCAGACCGGTCAGGCCAGCGGCATGCAGACCATGGGGCAGTCCATCAACCAGCTCCAGCGTCAGGGGCTGATCTCCCCGGAGGCGGCCAGGGCCGCCACCGGTGAGGCCTGATCAGAGCGCGATCTGATGCGGCGCGATGCTCTGGCGGACATAGGGCACGATCTCGGCCACCTCGCCGGCCACGCGCCGGCGCTTGACGTCGCGCCAGTATTCAGCGGTCAGCAGGTCACTGTGTTCGCTCAGAAAGGTCTGGCGCAGGAAAGCCGGCATCGCCAGAAAGCGGATGAATTCCTCGGGGAAAATGTCATGGGCGCCGACAAACCGCGTCGTCGCGTGCTCCATGAGCGGGAAGTCCTCGTCGGGTTCGGGGAGTTCGAAGAAGCTGCAGTCACTGACGCGCATTACTTCATCGTAGTCATAGAAAACCACCCGGCCCGAGCTCGTCACGCCGAAGTTCTTCAACAATAGATCGCCGGCGAAGATATTGGTCTCGGCGAGATCCTTGAGGCACCGCCCATAGTCGAGAATGACGCGCTTCGCCTCGGTCTCGTCCACTTCGCGGATGTAGAGATTGAGCGGTCGCACCCGACGCTCGACATAGGCGTGGCCGAACACCAGCTGCCCGCCGTTGATCGCCACGGTGCGCGGCGCCTCGCACCGCAGTTCCTCGACCAGCGCCTCGGAGAAGCGATCCCTGGGCAGCTCGAGGTTGCGGAAGAACTGCGTGTCGATGAGCCGACCGGCGTGGTCATGGCGCGACACCAGCCGATAGCTCTGATGGACATCCTCCTGGGTGGTGGTCTTCGGCGGCCGGAACACATCACGCATGATCTTGAACACCAGGTTGAACGAGGGCAGCGTGAAAACGATCATCACCAGCCCGGCGTCACCGGCGGCATGCACGAACGCATCGTCGGTGCGATCCAGGTGATGCATGAGCTGGCGATAGCGCTCGGTCTTGCCCTGCCGCAGTCGCCCGAGCACGGTATAGAGCTCGTCGATCGGCTTGTCGGGCAGCAGCCCATGGAGGAACTGCACCGCCGCCACCACCGAGGTGGGATCGGCGAAGTAGTACGAGCGGGTGTAGGAGAACACCACCCCGACCTGATCGGCGGTGAGCAGCACCGCATCCACGGCGATGCCTTCATCGTCATTGCGCAGCGCGACGACGATCGGCCGAATCCCGTCGCTCAGGCGCATCCGTCCAACCAGATAGGCCCGGGTCCCCTGGAAGAAGTGCGAGTCGATGAACTCGAATCGCAGACACTCGGCATCCGCCTGATCCGGGCCGATCTGCTCGCGGATGGTGGTCGCCATGCCCTCGGCATCACCCGCCATGGCGACATAGGGCCGGTCGAACCGGAAGTCCTCGAGCACCCGGCGGCAGGTCTGATCCAGGTCGTTCCAGCACGGATAGCGCCGCATGGTGAGCGACTCAATGCCTTCCTCCGGCGGCGGCTGCACGAACTCCACCGCCGCGTCCACGCCGCGGGTGCCGAACACCCGCCGGGTAATGGAGTTAAAGAAGGTCTTCATGAAGCCGGCATCGGGCACCGCCTCGACCCGACGGCCGAAGCAGTCACGCACCTCCGCCCAGAACGGGCGACCGGCGAGGTCATCGCCGAGTGCTTCGTGCAGGGTCTCGACCGTCCGCCGGGCCCAGAGCTCATAGAGCTCGACCCGTGCGCCGATGTCCGCCATCTGGCCCTTCCAGTCGCGCTCCTCGAAGCGCCGACCGGCCCGCGCGGTGATCTCGCGAAAGGCGCGGTTGTATTCGAGGAAACCGTCGTGGATACAGCGGGCCGCGGTGGCGACCTGCTGATAGCGGGGGTGGCTATCGATCATGGTGCGCTCCGCAGCCCGTGATGGGACATCGCCGGCGGGTCAGTCCCGCATGCGCTCGATCATCGCCTCGCCGAACTGCGAGCAGCTCACCTTGGTGGCGCCGTCCATCTGTCGGGCGAAGTCATAGGTGACATGCTTGCTCGCGATGGCCGCGTCCATACCGGTGAGGATCAGGTCGGCGGCATCGGTCCAGCCCAGATGACGCAGCATCATCTCCGCGGAGAGGATCAGCGAGCCGGGATTGACCATGTCGCGACCGGCGTACTTGGGCGCCGTGCCGTGGGTCGCCTCGAACACGGCATGACCGGTCTGTTCGTTGATATTGCCGCCCGGCGCGATACCAATGCCGCCGACCTGGGCGGCGAGCGCGTCGGAGAGATAGTCGCCATTGAGGTTCATGGTGGCGATGACCTCGAAGTCGGTCGGCCGCAGCAGCACCTGCTGGAGCGTGATGTCGGCGATGGAGTCCTTCACCAGTATCCGGCCGGCCGCAACGGCGGCGTCCTGCTCGGCGTTGGCGGCCTCCTGGCCCTTCTCCGCGACCGTGCGCTCCCACTCGGCCCAGGTGTAGGTCTCGGCCGCGAACTCGCGCTCGGCGAGCGCGTAGGCCCAGCTGCGGAAGGCGCCCTCGGTGTATTTCATGATGTTGCCCTTGTGGACAATCGTCACCGACTCGCGCTTGTTATCAATGGCATAGCGGATCGCGGCGCGCACCAGCCGCTCGGTGCCCTCGCGGGAGATGGGCTTGATGCCGAAGCCGCATTCCTCGGGAAAGCGGATATTGGCATGGGCCGACGGGAAGTTCTCGGCAAGCAGCGTCTTGAAGCGCTCGTTCTCCTCGGAGCCGGCCTCGAACTCGATCCCGGCGTAGATATCCTCGGTGTTCTCGCGGAAGATCACCATATCGACCTGATCGGGATTCTTGACCGGCGAGGGCACGCCATTGAACCAGCGCACCGGGCGCTGGCAGACATACAGGTCGAGCACCTGGCGCAGCGCGACGTTGAGTGAACGGATGCCACCGCCGACCGGCGTTGTCATCGGCCCTTTGATGGAGATGAGGTATTTGCGGATCGCCTCGACGGTCTCGTCGGGCAGCCAGGCACCCACTTCGTTGTTGGCCTTCTCGCCGGCGAGGACCTCCATCCAGTGGATCTGGCGCTTCCCGCCATAGGCCTTCTCAACCGCTGCGTCCACCACGCGCTGCATGACGGGATTGATGTCGATGCCAATGCCGTCCCCCTCAATGTAGGTGATGATGGGGTTGTCGGGGACGTTCAGAACGCCGTCTTCCAGCGTGATCGGCGCGCCACCGGCGGGGACCTGATAGGTGCTCATGATTGGGCCTCTCTCTTGCGTTACGAGTCGTTTTTATCGGCGATATTCTTTCATAATCACCCCACCGAAAACAGCGACCAGCCGGAGACGCGCATGACACTGAGCGATGCCGCCTACAAGCGTGACAAGCGCGACCTGCAACTCGAGCTGCTGAGCCTGCAGCGGTGGGTGAAGACCACCGGCCAGCGGGTGGTGATCGTTTTCGAGGGCCGGGATGCCGCCGGCAAGGGGGGTGCGATCAAGCGTTTCATGGAGCATCTCAACCCCCGCGGCGCCCGCGTCGTCGCCCTCGAAAAACCCACCGAAACCGAGCGGGGGCAGTGGTATTTCCAACGCTACGTCGAACAGCTCCCCAGCGCGGGTGAGATCGTGCTGTTCGACCGCTCCTGGTACAACCGCGCCGGCGTCGAGCGGGTGATGGGCTTTTGCACGGAGACTGAGTATGAGCGGTTTCTGCGCCAGGCGCCGGTCTTCGAGCGGCTTCTGGTAGAGGCGGATACCTGGTTGATCAAGCTGTGGTTTTCGATCAGCCGCGATGAGCAGCGTCAGCGGATCGAGGCGCGGGCGGCCCATCCGCTCAAGCGCTGGAAGCTGAGTCCAATCGACCGCGAGGCGCTCAATCGTTGGGATGACTACACCGCGGCCATGAACCGCATGTTCGAGGCGACCGATACGCCCGTGGCGCCCTGGACAGTGATTGGGACGGACGAGAAAAAACGCGCCCGCCTCAATGCCCTGCGCCATGTCCTTGAGACACTTCCTTACACCGGCAAGGCGCCCGAGCGGATCAGTGCCATCGACCCCGATGTGGTCAGGCGAGCGTCGAGCGTCGCTCGATGATGAGCGGTCGTGCCGCCTTCCAGAAACGAAAGAACCCATGCGTGGCGGCCGGCCAGTGGAGGACATCCCAGTCGCGCGGCACCGCCTGGCGCTCGATCCCGTCGGCGGCGAGGACCGAATCCAGGGCGGCCATCGCATCAGCCGTCGGACCGGTCGGCACGTAGGGCGTCAGCAGCCGATCGACGCCCGCCGCCGTGGCGGCCTCGCGCACGGCTGTCAGGCCGTCGGCGGTTGCCAGGTCGATGCGGCCGATGGTGCGCCCGCCCGGGTTGCGGGCCAGCGCATCGGCGAGCCCCGCATGGGCGAAATCCCGAACCCGGTCCGCGACCGATCCGCTGCTGCGCCAGTCGGTACTCTGCACGGCGATCACGAGTGGCCAGTCGCGGGTGCCGAACAGCGACTCCGGCAACAGATCATCCTCGGTGATCAGCAGCCCGGTCGTGGGTGTGACCGCCCAGTCGACCGCGAGCGGTGACGGACCGACCGGCGGGCGTTCGATGCCCTCGGGCGCCGCCACCTGGGTGTTGATCCGATAGCCGGGATTGAAACGGCCATTGGTGTATTTGTTGATGTTCGACGAGCGCGCGATGTAGGGCTTGCCCGGCGTATGCAGTCCCGCCACCCAGCGCCAGGACAGCGTGTTCGAGGCGGGATCACCGTCGAGGAGATGGCGCAGGAAGAAATCCGCCCCAAGGGCCCAGGGCAGCTCGAGGGTGAATACCCAGATGCTTGCGAACCACATCCGCGCATGATTGTGCAGATACCCGGTGTCGCGGAGCTCATGGACCCAGAAGTTGAAGGCATCGATATCGGTGTCGCCATCAAGTGCCGTCTGCAGGTCGGCGGCCAGTCGGCCGTCCCTGGCGACCTGCCCGTGTGCCTCATCGCAGGCGGCGCGGTAGTCATGCCAGTGCACGGGCCGACGCTCCATGAATCCCTTCCAGTAGGTCCGCCAGCACACCTCCTGGATGTATTTCTCAGCGCCCTCGAGGCCATGGGTATCGATGGCGGCGTCGATCGCTGTTTCCTCGAGCAGCAGACGGTGGCGCAGCCAGGGCGAGAGCCCCGATACCCGATTGTCGCCGTCGGGGCCGAAATCGTGGTTGCGCCAGCGCGCGTAGTCGGCGCCGGCGTGGGGAATGAAGGCGTTCAGGTGGGCAAGGCCCGCTTCATGACTGGCATCGGGGGGTGTCGGGAACATTCGGGGTGACTCCTGTGGGCGTTTCCCAGGCGAGCAGCCGATGCTTGCGCGCCCGGCCGCCGATGTATTGTCCGGCTGTGCCATCGCGACGGATCACCCGGTGGCAGGGCAAGAGAACCGGCGCCGGATTGGCGGCGACAGCACTGGCGACGGCGCGCACGGCCGATCGGCGATCGACTCGCGCGGCCAGCTCGCTGTAATTGACCCGCTCGCCCGGGCGGAGTTCGGCAAGTGCCTGCCAGACCGATTGCTGGAAGTCGGTACCGCGCAGGGTGAGGCGCAGCGGATCCTGCGCGCCCCAGGGCGGCGGAAGCGGCGTGGCGGGCGGTGCAACGGCCGGCTGCGGGCCCTGGAACCGCGCGCGCTGCAGGCGATGGGCGTCGCCGATCAGCAGCAATGCGCCCCATGGCCCGTGCCAGAGGCCGCGGTGCGGCGCGGCCGGCAGTTGCGAGACGGCGACGATCTCGACGGCGGGCGGGATCACGGGCTGCTCCTGATGCGCTCAAAGCGTTATGCTAACGCCTGAAAAATCCGCGTTAAACGACGACAGGGAGCCTTTATATGGCCGATCACGCCAAGCCGTGGACCGAGTCCATGCCGGACGAGCAGTTTCAGTTCATCCACGATATCCTCGCCGCACCGAGTCCCATCGGCCTCGAAGCGGCCATGACCCAGGGGGTGCTGCGGCCCTATATGGAGCGCATTGCGCCGGCGGGCGCGGCGGTGCGCAACTTCAAGGGCCACGCCGGGGTGGTGCTCGATACCCATCCGGGGCGGGATGATCTATTCACCGTCATGGTGATCGGTCATGCCGATAAGATCCGCATGCAGGTGCGCAGCATCGGCGAGGACGGCAAGGTCTGGATCAATAGTGATTCGTTCCTGCCCACCACGCTGATCGGTCATGAGGTGAGCATCTTCAGTGAGGATCCAGCGGCGCCCGGATCGTACCGGCGCTTTGATGGCGGCACGGTGGAGGCGCTCGGCGCGATCCATTTCGCCGATCCCAAGGTCCGCTCCGGCGATCAGGGCGTGAAAAAGGAACAGCTCTACGTCGAGCTGCAGGTCCATGGCGAGGAGAAGAAAAAGCAGATTGAGGATCTCGGTATCCGCCCGGGCGACAGTATCCTCATGAACCGCCCGATCCGCCCCGGCTTCAGCCCCGATACCTTCTATGGCGCCTATCTGGACAATGGGCTGGGCTGCTTCGTCGCCGCCGAATCGGCACGGCTCGTGGCCGAGGCGGGTGGTCCATCGAATATCCGCGTGCTTTTCGCCGCCGCCACCTATGAGGAGATCGGGCGCTTCGGCAGTCGTGTGCTCGTCAGTGAAATGCGCCCCGATGCGGTCATTGGTGTCGACGTCAATCATGACTTCGTGGCCGCGCCCGGGATTGGTGACAAGCGCATGTCACCGGTGACCATGGGCAAGGGCTTTACCATGAGCGTCGGTGCGATCGTGAGCGAGCAGCTCAACCGTCGTGTCGAGACCGTCGCCCGCGATAACGACATCCCCATCCAGCGCGATGCCGTGGGCCCGGATACCGGTACCGACGGCATGGCCGGTGTGCTGGGTAACGTTGACTGTGCCGCCACCTCGGTGGGCATGCCCATCCGCAACATGCACACCATCTCCGAGAGCGGCTGTACCCGGGATGTGCTGGCCTGTACCCATGCCGTGGCGGAGACGTTGAAGGCGCTGGATGCCGAGGAGACCGAGCCGGGAACGCTCGCCGAGCGCTTCCGAAACCAGCATCCGCGACTCGATCAGGCCACGCCGCAGCGCCATCCGGGCTGATCAGGGCCGGCGTCGGCGCTAGTGCGTCGACGCCGCCGGGTCGTCTTCGCCGGTCAGTGCCGGGAGATGATCATCGAGCCAGAGCACCCGGTCGGACCGGGCCTGGAGGTCGGTGGCCACGCCGGTACTGAACACGGCGAGCTCGATGCGCTTGCCATACTCGGAAAGGTGCTCGATGGCATCGAGCAGGTCACCGTCACCGGATGACAGCACCAGGCTGTCGTAGCGGTCGCGGTGGATCAGTGCAAGCGAGGCGAGACCCACATCCACGCCCATCTGGCGCTGATTGAACAGCCGATGACTGCCATTGCCATGGGGGCAGCGCAGATCCACCTTGCAGCCACAGTCGGTGCACCAGGCATTGCGCACGCGCTCGCTTTTCAGTCCATAGAGCTTCACGATCAGGTTGGGGCCGTGGGGTGCGGCCGTCTGCAGCCAGTTGTGAAAGCGGTCGCGGCCGTCGTTGGGTTCATCCTGCGCGGAATTGAGGAAATAGCTGCGCCACAGCGGGCCGAGCTTGCGCTCGATGAGTTCGCGCAGGCGCAGGTAGTCGATGCGCCGCTGACTGCCCAGCAGTGCAAGGTTGTTTGCATGGATGTAGCTTGCATCAATCAGCCAGAGTCGTCGCATCAGGGGCATCCAAGGTGGAAAAGGTCGACAGGTTAACGCAATGACGGACAGCGGGCATTGGCTGGCGCTCGCGGTGGCCCTCGCCATCGGCGCCGTGATTGGCCTTGAGCGGGGCTGGCAGCGGCGGGATGTGAGCGAGGGCGGGCGTGTTGCCGGTATCCGCACGTTTACGCTCATCGGCTTTGCCGGCGGACTGACCGGCGTGTTCGGCGAGCGTTTCGGGCCGGTGCTGGTCGCGGTGGCGCTGGCCGCCCTGGCGGGGCTCCTGCTCATGGGCTACCGCCGGCGCCTGAATATCGATGACGATCGTGGCATCACCACCGAGGTGGCGGCGCTGGTGACCTTTCTGCTCGGTGCTCTCGCGAGCCTCGAGGCACCGCTGCTGGCGATGGCGGGCGGCGTATTGACCGCTGCGGTGCTGGGGTTCAAGCCGCCGCTCCACGCATTACTGCAGCGTGTGGATGTCACCGAGCTGCGGGCGATCCTCCAGCTCGCTCTGATCACGGCGGTGATCCTGCCGTTGCTCCCCGACCAGGGCTATGGCCCCTGGGGGACACTCAACCCGCGCACGCTCTGGGTCATGGTGGTGCTGATCAGTGCCATCGGCTTTGTCGGTCACTTCGCCGTTCGCCTTGGCGGTGCGCGCCGGGGGATCCTGTTTACCGGCCTGTTCGCAGGGCTTGCCTCATCCACCGCGCTGACGCTCACCCTGTCGCGGGCGGCGCGCGATCAGCGGGACTATCAACCGCTGTTCGCCGCGGCCGTGGTGATGGCCAGCACGACGATGTTCCCGCGCATTCTGGTGCTCGTGGGCGCGATCCAGCCCGCCATGCTGGCGGGACTCTACCTGCCGGTGGCGATCATTACCGCCGTCGGCGCGACCGCGACCCTGATACTCGCCTTCCGCGCCCAGCCGGCAGCAGAGGGTGCGGGCCAGCCGCCGCTGCAGAAACCCTTCGAGCTCGGCACGGCGCTTCGGTTCGCACTGCTGTTGGCCGTGGTCATGGTGGCCGGCGAGGGGCTGCGGCGTTATGCCGGCGATGTTGGCGTCTATCTACTGTCCCTGGTGTCGGGGTTGACCGATGTCGATGCGATTACCCTGTCGCTGTCACGCATGGCCTCGGATGGCCTGAGCGAAACGGTGGCGCAGCAGGGGATCATCATCGCGGCCATGGCCAATACCGCAGTCAAGCTGGGACTGGCGGTTGGAATCGCCCGGGGGCGCATGGGCTGGCTGGTCGGCGCGGGGCTCGGCAGCGTGATCGTCGCGGGTACGATCTGGACGGGGGTAACGCTCTGGCGATGAACATCCGACAGGTCATCGGCCTCGGCCGCTCCATGCTGATCTACGCCGCGCCCTGGCGCCAGCCCGCCCTTCGCCGTTTCTATCGGCCGCTGATCGAATCCGGTCGACCGGTATTCGACATCGGCGCCCATTTAGGCGATCGCAGTCAGGCGTTCGCCGCGCTCGGAGGGCGGGTGGTGGCGCTCGAGCCCCAACCTGCGCTACGGCCATTCCTCGCCTGGCGGCTTCGTCATTACGCCGATGCAGTGGTGCTGGGCGATGCGGTGGGCGCGAGCCGCGGCGAGGCTCGACTCGCGCTCAGCGATCGGCATCCCACGCTCGCCAGCCTCGACGCCGACTGGCGGGCGAGTATCGGGGCGCGCAATGCGTCCTTTGCCGACGTGCAGTGGGAGCGTGAGGTGACGGTACAGCTGATCACTCTTGAGACGTTGATCGACCGGTATGGTCTCCCCGGTTTCTGCAAGATCGATGTCGAGGGTGCGGAGGTGGCGGTACTGGAGGGGCTCGAGCAGGCCCTGCCGGCGCTGTCATTTGAATATGTGGCGGGGCGCGTGGACCAGGCGCTCGCCTGCATCCAGCGTCTGGAGACGCTTGGTGACTACCACTACAACGTCACCGTGGGGGAGCGCCGGCGCATGGCCCTGGCCGAATGGCAGGACGCCCGTGGCTTACGGGAATGGCTGAGCGAGCATGCCGGGGCGGCTGGCTCGGGAGATGTCTATGCCCGACTCATGACCCGCGACGGGCCTGATAGGCCTCGATGACGGCGTCCATCGCCTCGGCGTCGTAGTCGCGCAGGCCACTCACCACCATCTGCTTGACGGCATGGCCGATCACCCCGTTGCCATCCTCGATGCGGTAGTTGAACTGCACATCAGCGCGCTTGCCGTTCACCGTCAGCGATGCATCGAGCGGCGTGACGCCGACATCCATGCCGGGGGCGCGCTCGAGATCAAGGGCCATGCTGTCGTAGACCACAAACGGCCGCTGCGGGTTGAACATCACCCCGGCCTCGGCCAGGAGGGGGCAGAGGCGATCCGGAAACGTCTCGCCGGAGCAGCCGACGTAGGCACGGATCAGCGCGAGCCGCGCGGCCTCGTCACTGGGAAGCGGTGCGTCATGGGTGATGTGGACGTATTCGCGCTGATCGTTATCCGCGATGGCGAACTCGCGACCGGGCCGCGGCGGGAAGTGGAGCGGGGTGTCGGCGCGGAGCATGCCCCGAAAGGAGAGCGCGAAGTGCTGCGCGAGACCATAGCGATGCACGACGAGCGCGAACAGCAGGTCACCGGGTACGCAAAAACGCGGGGCGTCGGCATCGTGCAGCGGATTATGGTCGCCCGCCACGCGCTTGGCGAAGCCACTGCCCTGGTCTGCGCCCACCCAGAGCCAGTCGCCATCTTGGTGATGGAAGCGGCTGAGCGGTTCGGTCGTCGGTGCGGCGGTGGCGGACATGGGCCGGCTGATCCTCTCGTACAAAACTGCAAACACTGCAGTCTACCGTCCCGATCGCCCCCGGGGCGAGTCCTGCAGTCAGCCGCCGGCGGTGTCGACCCAGCGCCTGACCTGGTCACGAGAGACGACCGCCTTGTCTGCCTTCAGCCGCTCGGTGAGCGTATCCACATCGGCAGCGGCGAGATCCGCATGGGTGTGGATTCCCATGGCGACGAGTCGCTTTTGCATGGCCGGCCCAATGCCACGAATCGCCGTCAGATCATCGGTTGCGGCCGGCGATTCACTCGCTTGTGGTGCGCCTGCCGGCGCTTGTGGATGGGGAGCGGCTGCCGGCTCCGACGCCGGCTGATCGGTGCTGTCCGCGGAGCGGTCGTCATCTGCCTTCGGCAGCCACCACAGCGCGATTTCCATCCAGCGGCGCATGAGATGATTCCACATGGTTCTAGCCCTCTGATTGATCAATGCCGAGTGCGGCGAGTACCGCGGGGTCGGGATAGCCGTCGCCGGTCATCCCCTGTTGAGTCTGAAAGCCCCGGATCGCCTCGCGGGTCTGCGGACCCAGACGTCCGTCCACAGCGCCCGCGTCAAAGCCGCGCTTATTCAACGCTGTCTGGAGTGCCTCGATCGTGTCAAACCGCAGTGCCGGGTGATCCGGCGGCGGATGATGCAGCGGCGCGGCGCCGATGAGTCGATCCGCGAGACGGCCCACCGATAGGGCATAGAACCGCGACGGGTTCCAGCGCATGATCACATCGAAATTCGGATAGACGAGAAACGCCGGACCCTCGGCGCCGGTGGGCACGATCAGCCGCGCGGTCAGATCGGCCGCGGGGAGGGGGGCGCCGTTCGCCTGACGCAGCCCCTGTTCACGCCAGCTGGTGACCGTTCGCTCGGTCTCGGCAAGGGCATAGTCGAATCCGTCAGGGAGGCGCACCTCGCGTCCCCAGCGCTCAGCGGGCTGCCAGCCCCGGGCACGAAGGAAGTTGGCCGCCGATTCGGCGGCGTCGGGGAGGCTGTCCCAGAGGTCGGTACGCCCGTCACCGTCGGCATCCACGGCGTGGCGGCGGTAAATACTTGGAAGGAACTGGAAGTTACCCAGTGCACCGGCCCAGGACCCCCGCAACTGACCGGCGCTGAGTGTCTGATCGTCGACCAGCTGGAGCGCGGCGATCAGCTGACTGCGGAAGAAATCCCCGCGCCGCCGGTCGCAGGCGAGTGTCGCCAGCGAGCGGACCGTGGACATATCGCCGGTGGTGCGCCCGAAGTTGCTCTCGAGCCCCCAGAATGCGACCAGGTAACGGGCCGGGACGCCGTATTCACGCTCGATGCGACCAAGCAGATCGGCGTGCTCACGGAGCAGTTCGCGGCCGCGCTCGATGCGGCGGCGATTGACCCGGGTGGTGAGGTAGTCATGCAGCGTGGTCGTGAACTCCGGCTGCCGCCGGTCGAGCTCAATGACCCGTTCGCTGGGCGTGACGTCGGTGAGCAGGCGATCGACGGTCTGCCCGGAGATATCGCGCTCGAGGGCGGTATCGCGGATGCCATCAAGGCACGCCGCGAAATCGGTCGCGGCGCTCGCTGTGAGCGGCATTCCAGCAATGAGGGCGATGGTCAGACAGGCCCTGCGGCATCGGCTCATCGGTTCTCCCTCCGATCTGCCCGGCGCGTTGATTGGATGTTAACCTCTTAGCCCAATGAATCCCAGTCTGGAGTGATCGTGCCCACTCTCCTTGTGCTTTTCGTAACGATTCCGCTCGCGGAGCTGTTCCTGCTGATCGAGGTCGGTGGCTGGATCGGCGCGCTGCCTACCATTGGCCTGTGCCTTTTAACGGCCATGCTCGGCGCGGCGCTGCTCCGTCAGCAAAGCCTGCAGACCATTGCCCGGGCGCGGAACAATCTCGATCGCGGCGCACTCCCGGCGATGGAGCTGCTCGAGGGGGTCGCGCTGATCGCCGGGGGCGCGCTGCTGCTGACCCCGGGGCTTGTGACCGACGTGATTGGTTTTCTATGCCTGATTCCCTTTACCCGCCATTGGCTGGTGCGCCTCGCGCTGGCGCGCATGTCCGTTCGGGTGGGGCCGGCGGGTCCAGGCCCCGGTCAGGACGCCGGTCCGGGCCAAGGCCCCGGGGACAGCGATCGCGAGCGTGATGTGATCGAGGGTGAATACGAGCGTCGCGACGACGACCGCCGCTGATCGGCGGGCCGCGCTCTGGTTGCCATTGCCCAGATCCTTGCCCCGGTCGTCCTGGTCATCGGCCTGGGCTGGCTGCTGGCGCGCGGCCGGTTCCTCTCCGCTCACACGCTCGGTGAGCTCAATCGGCTGACCTATTGGATTGGTCTGCCCGCGCTGCTGGTGAGCCGCATCGCCACCGCCACGCCGGCATTCGACCGGGTCGGCAGTATTCTGCTGGTGCTGGTGGGGACGACCGCAATCGTGATCGCCATCAGCGCGCTGCTGGGCCGCGCCGGGCGGCTGCCGGGCGCCTCGCTGGCGACCCTGGTCCATGCCAGCTATCGCGGTAACCTGACCTTCGTCGGGCTACCCGTGGTGATCTATGCCTTCGCCGGTGGGCGCGAGGCGTCGGCGGTGGAGTCGGCCGCGCTCATCGCCTTTGTACCGCTGGTGATTGTCTACAACATTGTCGCTGTCATCGTCATGCAGCTTCCCGGTCAGTCGGGCCCCGGGCCGGCGATGCGAGGGCTTGGCCGCCGCCTGATCAGCAACCCCATCCTGATCGCGACGGTGCTGGGGATGGTGATCGCGCTCGCCGGCTGGCGGCTGCCCGTGTTCATGGATCGCACCCTCGGCGCGGTCGGGCAGATGGCGCTGCCGTTGGCGCTCATTGGTATCGGCGGCGGGCTCTATGCCACGCGCCTGCGCGGCCAGCGCCGCTGGGCGGGCACCGCGGCCTTGCTGAAGACGGTGGCAACGCCGCTGATTGGCTGGCTGTTGGCGGTGCTGGTCGGGTTGCAGGCCGACGAGATGCGGTTGGCATTGATCTTTCTCGTGTGTCCCACCGCGTCAGCCGCCTATGTGCTGGTGCAGGAAATGGACGGCGACGCGGCGCTGATGGCAGGGACGATCGTGCTCAGCTATTTGCTTGCGCTGCCCTCCATGGCGCTGGTGCTGTCACTCACCGGCTGATCGAGCTCGCGGTCGAGGGCCGCCTGGGCGGCGGCGCGGGGCCGGGCGAAGCGGGCCAGCAGTAGATACAGCGCCGGCGTGAAATAGAGTGTGAAAAGCGCCGCGATCCCCAATCCGCCGAACACGACCCAGCCGATGGCCGCGCGTGATTCCGCACCGGCACCGCTGCCAAGGATCAGCGGCAACCCACCGAACACGGTTGCGATAATGGTCATCGATACCGGCCGTAGCCTCACCCGGGCGCTCTCCAGCGCGGCCTCGCGCAGGGAGTGGCCGGTGTCGCGCAGCTGGTTGGCGAACTCCACGAGCAGGATGCCGTTTTTCGCCATCAGGCCGATCAGCAGGATCAGGCCGATCTGTGAGTAGATGTTGATCGAGGTGCCGCTGAGCGCAAGGGCGAACACCGCCGCGGCAAGCCCGAACGGGACCGTGAGCATGACCACGATGGCGCTCATCACGCTCTCGAACTGTGCGGCGAGGACCAGCAGGACGATCAGCAGGGCCAACCCGTAGGTCAGAAACACCTCCTGGCGACTCTCCTCCAGGGTTTCCGCCTCGCCCCGAGTGATCAGGCCCACTCCGTCTGGCAGATCCTCATCGGCCAGGGCGCGGAGATCGGCGACCGCGGCCTGCAGCGGGTAGCCATCATCCACCGCCAGATCAATACTGATTGCCCGGCGCTGCGCCTCGCGATCGAGCTCCGCGGCGACGCCTTCCTCACGCAGGCTGACCAGGGTTGAGAGCGGCACCATGGCACCGTCATCGGATTGGATCCGCAGATTGGCGAGATCGTCGGGGCTGTTCACCTGCCGGCTGCTGGATTCCAGCCGCAGTGGGATCGCCCGGTCATCGATGTTCAGATCAACGATGTCGAGCCCACTGATCATCGTCTCAAGCGTTTCCGCCAGACCATCGATCGGCACATTCAACGCCTCGGCGCGCTGACGATCGATGTCCACCCGCAGCTGGGGCTGCGTGGGTGAGTAATCGATCCGCGCGCTTCCAAGCCCATCGACATCGTCCTCGATGGCGCGACTCAAGCGCTGCGCGCTCGCATACAGCCGGTCGTAGTCATTGCCGAGCAGGGACACCTCGAGACCGCTGCCCACACCGCGCAGGCCGAGGCTGTTGGGGCTGCCCACCCGAGTGTTGACGCCCGGCAGATCGGCGAGCGCCGCGCGGACGTCGGCGGCGATCGCGCGCTCGTCGCGCTCACGCTCCGACCAGGGCGCGAGCGGCGCGACGATCAGGATGCGGTTGGGATCCCAGCGACCGGCGATGGTGAAAAGCCGAGAGATCTCGCCACTGTCCACCAGCGGCTGGAGTCGGGCCTGCATGCGCCAGGCCTGATTCTGACTGTAGCGAAGGCCGGCACCGTCGGGGCCGTTGCCGACCACATAGATCAATCCCCGGTCCTCCTCCGGCAGCAGCGTCTGGTCGATTCGGGTGAACTGCTGGGCGGCCAGTCCCAGTACCAGCAACCCCACCAGTGCCATCAGCCAGGGGTGGGCGATGCTGTGGCCGAGACTGCGGCCATAGAACCGGCTGATCGCGCCGCCGATCCGCCGCAGGCCGGTAACCCGTCCGCGGGACGGTGCCGCCGAACCAATGTCATCCGCCGGGCGCAGGATACGCGCGGCAAGCGCGGGGACCAGCGACAGGGCGATGAACGACGATAGCCCGACGGCCACGGCAAGGACTCCGCCGAATTCCCGAAACAGCCGCCCGGTGGTGCTCGGCAGCAGCGAGATCGGGACAAACACCGCCACCAGCACGGCGGTGGTGGCGATCACGGCGAAGAAGACCTGATGGGTGCCGAGTAGCGCCGCGGCGCCGGCGCTGAGCCCCATGCGCTGACGGCGCTGAATGTTCTCGAGCACCACAATGGCATCGTCGACCACCAGCCCGGTGGCGAGCACCAGGGCAAGGAGGGTGAGCAGATTGATCGAGAAACCGAGCAGCCAGATCGCGGCAATGGTGCCGGTCAGTGCCAGCGGTATGGTGATCGCGGGGATCAGCGTCGCCCGCGCCGAGCCGATGAAAAGCCAGATCGTTGCCACCACAATCAGTGTGGCGGCGATGAGCGTGATCAGCACCTCGCTGATCGCGCCACGGATGAACACCGCATCATCCGAGGTCTTGACCAGCTCGACATCGTCGTATCGCCGGTTGAGTTCCTCGATGGCCGCCTCGGCGGCAGTGCTGATCTCGAGGGTATTGGACTGCGCCTGGCGGACGATGCCCAGCCCGAGGATCGGTTCGCCATTCAACTGCACCCGGCTGCGGGCATCGGCCGGAGAGAAAAACACCCGCGCGACGTCGCCGAGCCGCAGGCCAGGCTCGACTTCCAGGGCCTCGATCCGGGCCGGTGTCCCGACGGTGGCATTGGCGCGTACCCGCAATTCCAGCGGCGAATCACGGAAGCTGCCGGCCGGAATGTCCAGATCGGTATCCTCGAGTCGGGTGATCAGATCCGCCACTGCCAGCCCGTGGGCACTCAGTCGCAGGGGGTCAACGGCGACCCGGAGCTGGCGCTGGCGATCACCGTAGAGCCGGACATCGGCGACGCCGGGGAGTGAGACCAGGGCCGGGATAATGTCGGTCTCGACCCGGCGGGTGAGGGCATCGAGGCTTAACCCACTGCCGCGGGCGGCCACCCGCACCACCGGACTCGCGTCCTGATCGGCCTTGATGACGTTCACCCGATCGACATCGTCCGGGAGGCTGCGCTCGACCCGGCTGACAGCCTCGCGGACGTCGGCAGCGGCGCTGTCGAGATCCGCATCAGCGCTGAATTCCACCACCACCCGAGTGCTGCTTTCCTCGCTGGAGGCGCTGATCCGACGCACGCCGGCCACCCGCGCGACGGCGCCCTCGATCTCACGGGTGACCGCTGCGTCCATGGTCTCGGGGGCCGCGCCGGGGAAGGTCGCGCTCACCGTGATCCGTGGGCGGTCGACATCGGGCAGTTCACGGACCTCGACACCCCGCAGGGCCGCGATGCCGGCGATGGCGATGATCAGATTGATGACAGCGACCAGTACCGGCCGCCGGATGCCCAGTGCTGGCAGTCCGCGTGGCGCGCCCATCATTGCGCGGGGGCGTCCCGGGTCGCCTCGAGGGCGGGGTAATCATCCAGTTCCGCCGGATCGATCACGCGTACCTCAATGCCCGGGCGCATGCGCTGCGCGCCCTCGCTGACCACCGAATCATCGGTGTCGAGCTCACCCTCCACAAGGACATGATCGCTTTGACGGGCAATCAGTGACACCCCCAGACGCTCGGCACGGCCATCACGGACCACCCAGATATAGGGGCCATTATCGCCCCACTGCAGACTCGTCGCCGGGATGCGGGGATAGGTGGGCCCGGCCAGCTCGGTGCTGACGCGAAAGCGCATACCGGGGCGGAAGCGATCGCGCTGATTACCGATCCGTGCCTCCACGCGGAAAGTCCCGCTTGCGGTGTCGATCCGGCTGTCAACGCGCTGAATCGTGCCAGTGACCGCTGCCTGGGGGTGCGCCCAGGCGCTCAGCGTGACGTTATCGCCCGGCGCCAGCTGACCGAGATACTGGCCGGCGAGCCGGAAGCGCACGGTGAGTGCGGTGCGGTCATCCATTGTGGTGATCGCGGTATCCGGATCAACCCGCTGGCCGACCTCAATGTCCGTCATCCCGGTATGACCATCGAAAGGCGCAAGCCGACGCCGGTCATCGCGCTCGATGCGGGCCCGCTCCAGCGCCAGTCGCGCCAGCTCAACCGCGCGCCGGGCATCGTCGATCGTTGTGGGTGAGAATGTCCCATCGTCGATCCCCGGCTCATAGCGTGCCAGTCGTCGACGTGCATCACGCAGCTCCGCGCGGGTGCGCGCGACCTCATTGCGCTCCGCCTCGGCGTCCAGCGTGATCAGGGTTTCACCGGCGTTGACTGAGTCACCGGCATCGAACTCGATCGCCGTCACGATGCCGGTGGACTCGGGGTAGAGGGTCACCGAGCGTTGGGCGCGCGACTCACCCACCGCTTCCAGGCGTGTCACGGCCTCGCCGGTCTCGACACCGCTCAGGCGGACCGGCGCGGCATCGGACTGTGCCCGGGCGAGCCCGGTCACGGCCAGGACGGTGATCAGCAGCGCGAAGCGCAATCGTTGTCGAGTCATTCGGGAAGCATAGCGTGTCGGTGTCGGATACACCGAATGGGAGACATGAAAAAAGGCCGCCGGTTCGCCACCGACGGCCTTTCTCGCTCATCCGATCAAGACCGGATTTACTTCGTCGACTTGGTCGCCGTCTCGGATGCGTTCTTGACGTTCGTCTCCACGAGCTTGCGCGCCTCGTTGACGAAGTCCTGGTTCATGGCGGCAACCTTTTCGGCGTCGCCCTTCACCCGCTCGGTCATTTCCTTGGCGACCTTCTGCTGCTCTTCGGCATAGGTCTTGAGTGCCTCGGTGTCCTTGACCTCCAGCGCGGCGCGCGCCTGCTGCATGCCGATGTCCGTATAGGTCTTCGCCGCTTCCATCTGGGCGTCGATCATCTTCTCGGCATAGTCCATCGCGAGCTTGGCATAGTCACGGGTCGGGCCCATGAACATCTTCTCGGCCTGCTCGTTGGCTTTGTTAAAGTTTTCGTTCGTCATCGCTTGGTTCCTCTATCTGCGGTATCAAATCCAAGGCTTTGGTGCCTTGTTGCAGTGCAATATAGCAATGCGTTTGGTGCGATGCAACAAAAAATTTCCTGCCCTGGATTTGCTAGGGTATACGCCGACTGAAAAAAGGGATCAAACATGCTGAGTGACAATGGATCGGCCCTGATCGGGTGGATCGGTGAAGCCCGTGAGGCCCTGACCGCCTGGGGCATGCAGCTCGTCGACGAGGCGCGGGCGCTGCCGGCCGCGGTGATCGACTTTGCGGACCTGCAGACTGCTGTGAGCGCTGGCCGACTGGCGGGGCTGATCGCGCTGGTGTTTCTGTTACAGCGGATCCTGCGCCATCGCGGTGATCCTCTGATCAACCGGCTCGCCACGTGGCAGCGCCGGGCCGCACCGGGTCTGGGGCCGTTGCGTGGCGTTGGTGTCATGGCGGCGGTGATCGCTGTGCAGGGTAGCAAGGTGGCGGTGATCGCGGCCCTTGGATACGGCGCATTGCTGCTTGGGGCGGTGGCGGCCCCGGATTGGTCGGCCGCCGCCGGGCGCTTTCTGTTGGCATTCGTGATCGCCGAAATCGCGCGTCTGGTCATCTGCATCTTCCTCGAGCCGCGCACCAGCGCCGCCCGCCTGCTGCCACTGGACGACACCGTTGCCGAGCGATGGGAGGCGCGGCTGTCACGGCTTGCGTGCACGGGGGTCTATAGCGTTGTTTTCATCGCCCCGGTGGTCGCCATCAACTTCCCGGCGTTCGCCTTGCTCGTTGAGGCGGTGCTGGTGCTTTTCGTGCTGCTCGGCGTGTTCGCCGCCATCCACGCGGTCCGTCATCCGATCAGAGAGTGGATGCTGACGCGTGGCGGCCATGGCAGGAACAGCTTCTATCGACCCATGCTGCGGCCGCTGGCGGGCATCTGGCATCTGCTGGCAGGCGCCTATAGCGCGATCTTCGCCGGACTGGTGGTGGTCGCGCCGCCGAGCGCGTTCGTTTTCATGCTCCGCGCCAGCGCGGTCAGTCTGTTGATCATCCTCGCAGTGGGCTTTATCGGCACCTCCGCGGGCAATCTGCGCCGTATCGGTCAGTATCTGCCCGCATCGGTCCGCGAGCGCCTGCCCATGCTGCCAACCCGCCTCGATGGTTGGCTGCCCAAGCTCGTGCGCGTCATCAATCTGTTGCTGGTGGTCACCCTGGTGGCGGCTGTCGCCGATGTCTGGGCCATTGCCGATGTGCGCGCATGGCTGGGGACGCCTGAGGGGCAGGGACTCATCGGTGCCATTGCTGCACTGCTCGGCATCGCTATCCTGTCGCTGGGCGGCTGGCTGCTGGCGGCAAGCTGGATCGAGGATCGACTCAATCCTGATACCGGTGAGGGCGAACCCGGTGCCCGCGAGAAAACGCTGTTGGCACTGTTTCGCAACGTCATCGCAATCGCCATCCTGATTCTCGCGGGCATGATCGCGCTCTCGGAGATTGGCATTGATATCGGGCCGCTGCTCGCTGGCGCCGGTGTGATTGGCCTGGCGATCGGTTTTGGCGCCCAGACACTGGTCCAGGACATCATCACCGGCGTGTTCATCCAGCTCGAGGATGCGATCCACAAGGACGACTTCATCACCGCTGGCGGGATCAGCGGGACGGTGGAGCGGCTCAGCATCCGCTCGCTGGGGCTGCGTGATCTCTCCGGGACGCTGCATGTGGTGCCGTTCTCCTCGGTCGACACCGTCTCGAACTACACCCGCGACTTCGGTTATCACCTGGGTGAATACGGGGTCGCCTATCGCGAGAATCTGGGCGAGGTCATCGATCATCTCCACGAGGCCTACGCGCGGTTGCTGAAAATGCCCGATATCAGCGCCGAAGTGACCGGGCCGCTCGAGGTGGATGGCGTGACAGCACTCGCCGACAGCTCGGTGAATATCCGGGTGCGCATTCTCACGACCGCCGGTATGCAGTATGCGGTGGGTCGGGCGTACAACCGGTGCGTGAAGGATCTGTTCGACGAAGTCGGTATCGAGATCCCCTATCCGCACATGACCGTTTATTTCGGTGCGGACAAGCAGGGCGGAGCGCCGCCGGCCCAGGTGGCGCTGACCGATCGGAGTGGTTCGGAGGCTGGCGTATGACGGCGATCCGGATCGAAGAGGATGTGCGCATCCCCATGTCGGATGGTGTGACACTCTCCGCGCGGATCTGGCGACCGGCGGATGCCGAGTCGTCACCACTGCCGGCGATACTCGAATACATTCCCTACCGTAAACGCGATCACACCCGCAGCCGTGATGAGACCCTGCATCGCTGGCTCGCTGAACGCGGCTACGCCAGTGTGCGCGTGGATATCCGCGGCAGCGGCGAGTCCGGTGGGGTGCTTGAGAACGAGTACCTGCAGCGCGAACTCGATGACGGCTATACGGTGATCGAGTGGCTCGCCCGTCAGCCCTGGTGTGATGGGGGTGTGGGCATGATCGGGATCTCGTGGGGCGGGTTCAGCGGCCTGCAGCTCGCGGCGATGCAACCGCCGTCGTTAAAGGCGGTTGTGACGGTCTGCTCGACCGATGACCGCTACGCTGATGACATCCACACCATGGGCGGCTGCCTGCTCGGTGACAACCTGTCATGGTCGTCGGTGATGTTTGCATTCAACAGTCTGCCACCGGATCCCGCGCTGCGGGGTGAGGACTGGCGGTCGCTATGGCATCAGCGCCTCGAGGCCGACAAGCCTTGGCTGATGGAGTGGCTCGAGCATCCCAGTCGCGATGATTACTGGCGTCATGGCTCGGTGTGTGAGGACTACACGGCCATCCGCTGCCCGGTCATGGCGGTGAGTGGCTGGGCGGATGGGTATACCAATGCGGTATTCCGGCTCATGGACAAGCTGACCGTGCCGCGGCAGGCCATCGTCGGGCCCTGGAGCCACCGTTATCCCCACCAGGGCGTGCCGGGGCCGGCGATTGCCTTCCAGCAGACCGTTAAAGGCTGGTGGGACCGGTGGCTCAAGGGAGTGGACAATGGTGTCGATCATGCGCCCATGCTCAGGGCCTGGATTCAGGATGCAGCCGCACCGGCGACCCGCTACCGGGCGCGCCCCGGGCGCTGGGTGAGTGAGGCGACCTGGCCGGTTCCCCGCATCCACACCCAGACGCTCTATCCCAGCGAGACCGGGCAACTGGATTCAACACCCGCGCCATCGGGCGCTGCGCCGGTCCCCCTGCACTCGCCACTCAGCCTGGGGCTTTTCGCCGGTAAGTGGTGCAGTTATGCCGATGGGCCGGATCTGCCCTATGACCAGCGTGAGGAAGACGGCGGTGCACTCAATTTCGAGACCGCGGCGCTTGCTGAGTCGCTCGAGCTGCTGGGCGCGCCGGTGCTGCGCTTGCGGGTCCGTGCCGATCAGCCCAGTGCCCAGGTCGCGGTACGCCTTTCGGATATTGCCCCGGACGGCGCGGCGACGCGGGTGAGCTATGGCGTGCTCAATCTCTGCCACCGCGACGGGCACGCGCAGCCGCAGGATCTACAACCGGGCAGCGATGTCGATGTCACCATCCGTCTCAATGAACTGGGTCATCGCTTTGCGACCGGTCACCGCCTGCGGCTGTCGCTGTCGAGCTCTTACTGGCCGCTGATCTGGCCGGCGCCGCAGCCAGTGACTCTGACGGTGAGCCCTGAGGCCACCGCACTGGATCTGCCGGTGCGCCGCGTCGAGCCCTCTGAGGAGTCAGCGCCGGTGTTCGCCGCGCCGGATGATCTGCAGCTGGCGCCAGTCACCGAGCAGCGTGCAGCCGATCATCGATGGCGGGTACAGCGCGATCTCGAGCATGCCACCTCTGAGCTCGAGGTGATCATGGATAACGGCACCCGGACACTGGAGGAGGTCGATCTTACCCTCAGTGATCACACCTGTGAGCGCTACTGGTTGAGCGATGGTGATCCGCAGAGCGCGACCGGTGAGGTGGTATCGAGCTATGGCCTGCGCCGCGGTGACTGGCGTGTCGAAACCCGCACCCGAACCCGACTCGAGGCCGATGAAACGGGTTTCTATGTCACCGCGGAGCTCGATGCCTGGGAGGGCGATCAGCGGGTGTTCTCCCGCAACTGGATTCGTCGGATCCCGCGCTCCCGGATCTAGCACCCAGGCCTTGGCGCGGCGTCCACCGGGGTAATGCGGATGACCCGCGCCTCGGTGGTTCTGGCCACCCAGTGCACCTCGTGGCCGAGCAGGCGCATGCCGTACTCCCGCCCGCCGCGGTGGTGATAGGCGGGGCGTGGGTCGGCGGCGAGGGTCTGCTCGATCAGTGGGCCGAGATGGGCCGGGGCGGCCGTAAGCGCCGCCTGCGCCGCATCACTCCAGCGAACGCCGAGCTGCGGTGACGCGGTGCCGAGCCCCTCCGGCGCGCGGCCATCCGCCGGTGCCTCAATGGCGGGTAGATAGGGCTTGATATCAAACACCGGTGTCCCGTCCATTACATCGGCTCCGCGGATGGCCAGCCCCCGACCGGGTGGATCCAGCACGCCGGCGAGTCGGACCAGCGAGAGTCCAAGGCCGTTGGGGCGGAATGGCGAGCGGGTCGCGAACACCCCCAGCCGCCGGTTGCCGCCAAGCCGTGGCGGCCGGACCGTTGGGCGCCAGCTGTGGTCGGCGTTGGCATGAAAGCCGAATATCAGCCAGCAGTGGCTGCTGTCTGCGAGGCCGCGCAGCGCGTCCGGGTCGTTGAATGGCGGGTGGAGCAAAACCTCGGCGCGAGCGTCGGGCACCAGTCCCGGTTGCCGTGGGGTGCCGAAGCGGCCCTCGAAGTCACTGCGAACGGTGGCAATCGGTTGGATATCCATGTGGGGATGATACTGCGTTACAATTTCCATATGGCATATCCAAGCGTCGATCAATGCGTCGGTAACACCCCGCTGGTGCGACTCCAGCGGCTGGCGGATACCGGATCCAACACTGTTGTGCTCAAGCTCGAGGGCAATAACCCGGCCGGGTCGGTGAAAGACCGTCCGGCGCTCAATATGATCGTCCAGGCCGAGAATCGTGGCGAGATCAAGCCCGGCGATACGCTGATCGAGGCGACCAGCGGTAACACCGGCATCGCGCTGGCGATGGCGGCGGCGGTGAAGGGCTATCGGATGATCCTGATCATGCCGGCGAACATGACCATGGAGCGTCGCTCGTCGATGCGTGCCTATGGCGCCGAACTGGTGCTCGTCACCCAGGAAGAGGGCATGGAAGGCGCACGTGATCTCGCCCAGCGCATGCAGGCTGAGGGCAAGGGTCGGGTGCTCGATCAGTTCGCCAATCCCGACAATTGGGGGGCGCACTACCTGGGCACGGGCCCTGAGGTCTGGCGCGATACCGATGGTGCGGTCACACACTTCGTCGCCTCGATGGGGACGACTGGCACGACGATGGGCGTGTCACGCTATCTGAAAGCGCAGAATCCGGATGTCCAGATTGTCGGTGCCCAGCCCCGCGAGGGGGCGAGCATCCCCGGCATCCGCAAATGGCCGGAAGCCTACCTGCCGGCGATCTTCGAGGCGCAGCGGGTCGACCGGGTGGTCGAGGTGGCCCAGGATGAGGCCGAGGACATGACCCGGCGGCTGGCGGCCGAGGAGGGGATCTTCGCGGGCATCTCCAGCGGCGGGACACTGTGGGCCGCGCTACAGATCGCCCGCGAGGTGGAAAACGCCACCATCGTCAGCATTGTCTGCGACCGCGGCGACCGTTATCTCTCGAGCGGCGTGTTTCCTGATCAATGAACGTCTTCGCGTTCGATATCGAGACCGTGCCGGATGTGGCCGGTGGCCGACGACTGCATGGACTCGACGGGCTTGGGGACGGCGAAGCCGCCGAGGCCATGCTCGCCATGCGGCGCGAGGAGACCGGCTCGGATTTCCTGCGCCTACCCCTTCATCGCGTGGTGGTGATCTCGGTCGCTGCGCTGATCGGGGACCGCTTCACGGTTTTCTCGCTGGGCGAGGGCGGTGATGACGAGGCGCGCCTCATCGACCGGTTCTTCGATGGGATTGAGCGCTATGTACCGCGGCTCGTCAGCTGGAACGGCAGTGGCTTTGATCTGCCGGTACTGCATTATCGCGGGCTGATCCATGGGCTCAGCGCGCCGCGTTACTGGGAGACCGGGGATGAGGATCGCTCATTCCGGTTCAATAACTATCAGAACCGCTTTCATGACCGTCACACCGACCTGATGGATGTGCTGGCGGGCTACTCCGGGCGCGCTGTGGCGCCGCTCGATCAGGTTGCCACGCTGTGCGGTCTGCCTGGCAAGCTGGGAATGAGTGGGGCCGATGTGCGCCATCAAATCGATGCCGGGCACTTCGATGCCGTGCGCGACTACTGCGAACACGATGTGCTCAATACCTACCTGCTCTGGCTGCGTTTTCGGCTTCTGCGCGGTGAGCTCGACGGCAGTGGTTATGCCACCGAGTGTGAGCGGGTCCGCGACGCGCTGACCGAGGCTGATAGGCCGCATCTCGATCAATTCCTCAACGCCTGGACGGGCTGATACGCATGGGTGGACGACGCAGCGGGCGATTGCCGCAGGCGCCGATCGAACTGGATATCGATCGCATCAGTCACGAGGGCCGGGGGATCGGTCATAACGACGGGCGGACGGTGTTCGTCCAGGGGGCGCTGCCGGGCGAGCGTGTCAGCGTGGATATCCGCCGCCAGCGCCGCCGGCAGCAGGAAGGTCAGGCGCTGTCGGTGGTGGCGGAACCTGCTGCCGACCGGGTCACGCCGCCCTGCGAATTCTTCGGGGTCTGCGGCGGCTGCAGTCTCCAGCACATGGATCCGGCGGCTCAGGTCCGGCACAAGGCAACGACGCTCGCGGAGCTGCTCCGCCATGGCGGTGATGTCGTACCGGATCGCTGGCTGGCACCGCTGACCGGTCCCACCGCCGGGTACCGGGCCCCCCCGCGGGGTACCGGCGGCGGGCCCGGCTTGGCGTCAAGTACGTCCCGCGCAAGGATGACCGGGTGCTGGTCGGCTTTCGCGAGCGCTTCAGTCCGTTCGTCGCCGATATCGAGTCCTGCCACGTTCTCGACGCGCGGGTCGGGGATCTGCTCGTCGCGCTGGCGGATCTGGTGCGCGGGCTGACCATTCCCGATCGAATCGCGCAGATCGAGGTTGCGGCCGGCGATGACAGCGTGGGGCTCGTGTTCCGCAATCTTCGCGAGCTGGCCCCCGTCGACCGGGAGGCACTGATCGCCTTCGGTCATGCCCATGATCTGCTGATCTTCGAGCAGCCCGGCAATGAGTCGACGGTCGCCCCGGTTGGCCACAGTACCGAGCGCCTCCACTATCGATTGGACGATTTCGGTCTGTCGTTCGCCTTCGCGCCCACTGACTTCACCCAGATCAATGCGGCGATCAATCGCCAGATGGTCCCTCAGGCCATCGAACAGCTTGCCCTCGATTCCGAAAGCCGGGTGCTGGATCTGTTCTGCGGGCTGGGGAATTTCACGCTGCCCATCGCCCGGCATGCCGCGTCGGTGATCGGTGTCGAGGGAGCCGAGGCGCTGGTGAGCCGGGGACGCGAGAACGCCGCGCTCAATGGCATCGACAATGCCCGCTTCGAGGCGGCCGATCTCACCCGTCTGGGGCCCGATGCCGACTGGCTGGGCGGTGGGATCGATCGAGTGCTGCTGGATCCGCCGCGCTCCGGCGCGCTGGAAGTACTGCCCGCCATTGCCGACCTCGGGCCATCGCGCATCGTCTATGTCTCCTGCGGGCCCTCGACCCTCGCCCGCGATGCCGGCGAGCTTGTGCATCGCTATGGCTACCGGCTGGAGGCGGCCGGGTTGATGGATATGTTTCCGCATACCGGCCACGCCGAGGCGATGGCGGTGTTCAGCCGCTGATCCCCCCATGGAGTGCTACCGATGAGCCGAGACTACGAGATCGTTCGCCGCGAGACCGTCTATGAGGGTTTCTTCAGAATCAGTCGACTGACGCTTCGGCATGCGCTGTTTGGCGGCGGTCAGAGCGAGACGCTGGTGCGCGAGCGGCTTGAGCGCGGGAATGCGGTGGCCGTACTGCCCTATGACCCATGGCTCGATCGGGTGGTGCTGGTGGAGCAGTTTCGCCAGGGGGCGATCGATAGTGGTTTTGGACCGTGGCTGCTCGAGCCGGTCGCCGGGATCATCGAGCCCGGCGAGCAGCCTGAGGCGGTTGCCCACCGCGAGACCCGCGAGGAGTCGGACTGCGCGCTCGGTGAACTCGTCCCGATGGCCCATTATCTGGTCAGCCCCGGCGGCAGCTCACAGACGGCGAAGCTCTACTGCGCCCAGGTCGACAGCCGCGACCTGCGCCTCGAGGGCCATGGCCACCCGGATGAGGGCGAGGATATCCGCCTGCACGTGGTGCCAGCGGATCAGGCCATCGCCATGATCGACAGTGGCGCCGTTCCGGCCGCAATGTCGAGCTATGGATTTGATTGATCGTCGCCGTCGGCGACTGATGCAGGGATTGGGGGTTGCCGGTGCGGTGACCGCGACTGGGACCTGGCCGATGCTCGGTCATGCACAGAACCCGAGTCGCGGCGGAACACTCCGCATGGCGCTGCCGCTCGCCGAGAATCTCGAGCCGGTGACCATGAGTGGCGGCGGTGTCATCGCCATCGTCCAGCAGGTCGCGGAGTATCTGGTCTGGGCCGAGGATGACCTCAGCCTGCGCCCGGTGCTCGCGACCGACTGGTCATCAGAAGACAACGCCCGAGTCTGGCACTTCAAGCTTCGGGAAGGCGTTGAGTTTCACAACGGCCAGGAGATGACGAGCGCGGATGTAGTCGCCAGCTTCCGCCGCATGGTCCAGCCTGATAGTGGCTCATCCGGTGCCGCACAGCTCGACTTCCTCAAGCCCGAAAATGTCACCGCGGATGGGCGCTATGGGGTGCGCTTTGAGCTGGATCGTCCAGTGGGCGCTTTCCCGTACTACACACACGTCTACAACGCAGTGATCCTGCCGGCCGATTACGATGGTGACTTCGCGAATAATCCGATTGGCACCGGCCCTTTCCGGCTGACCGAGTATCGCCCACAGGAAGGCGCCAGTCTCGAGCGTAATGCGCGTTACTGGAATGATCCGCTGCCCTACCTTGACAGTGTCGAGATGGACTTCTACGACGGCTCACAGCCGCAGGTACTGGCCATGCAGGGCGGTGAGGCGGATGCCATGCTCTCGGCGGGTTATATCGATATCCGGCCCCTTTTCGAGGCCGACAACGTGCGCATGGTGACTCAGCCCACCGCGACGCACGCGCAGGTCACCATGCGCACGGACCAGAAACCCTTCGATGACGTGCGCGTCCGGCAGGCCGTCTCCCTGGCGGTCGATCGACCGAGGGCGATGGAGGTCCTGCTGGGCGGCAATGCGGCGATCGGCAATGACCACCCGCTCGCGCCGATCTATCCAGTCGGTGTGGAGCTGGATCAGCGCCAGCAAGACCTTGAACGGGCGAGGGCGCTACTCGCCGAGGCGGGCTATCCCGACGGCTTCCCGATCGACCTCCATGTCGGTCGTCTTGCCGAGCTCCCGCAGTACGCCGAGATGCTCCAGCAGATGTTGAGTCAGGTCGGTATTCAGGTTGATCTGAAGATCGAGCCGTTGAACGTCTATTACGATCATTGGACCGAGGTGACGTTTGGTGTGACTGACTGGGCGAGTCGGGCGACGCCGGGGCAGATCCTCAATGCGGCATTCCGCGGCGGCGCTGATTGGAATGCACCGAAGTGGACGAATGAGCGTTTCGACGCACTGCTCGATGATTTCGAGCGCGAGCCGGATCCAGAGGCGCGTGCCGAGATTGCCGACTCACTCGCTGCAATCCTGCAGGAAGAGGTCCCGGCGGTCATCGGTTATTTCAAGGACGGCTTCCGACCGGTCAATGAGCGGGTGATGAATCTGCCCGGTAATATGTCGAACTTCCTTGATCTGACTCGCACCTGGGTGACCTGAACCCGTCCATGGTGCGCTATACCGCCCGGCGGCTGATGCTGCTTGGCCTGACGCTGCTGGTTGCATCGGTGCTCATCTTCACGATGACAACGGTGCTGCCGGGCGACGTCGGTCGGATCATTCTGGGTCCGTTCGCCCAGGACAGCGCCGTTGAGGCGTTGAATCAGGAGTTGGGACTGAATCAACCCATCGTCGTGCGGTATCTCCAGTGGATAGGGGGCGTGCTGCAGGGCGATTGGGGTCGGTCGCTGTCGTTGAATACGCCGGTGCTGCCGCTTGCATTGGAACGGCTCGGACGCTCGTTGGTGCTCGCCGCGCTGGCGATCGGCATTCTCATCCCGCTGGCCATTGGCGTTGGGGTTGCGGCCGGGCGCCGCCCCGGTGGGGCGCTCGATCGGGTGGCTTCCATCGTGGGTCTGGCGCTGGGTGCCATGCCGGAGTTCGTCACGGGCGTTGTGCTGATCGTGGCCTTTGGTATTGCTCTTCCGTGGTTCCCGGTGCAGGCCGTGACAGGCTCCGGTGCCGGGTTCTGGGCGATCCTCCATGGCCTGGTGCTACCGGCGATGTGTCTGGTGCTGCTGCTGTTTGCCTATCTCTTTCGAATGACCCGGGCCGGCATGATCGGCGCACTCGAGGCGGATTACACTCGCACGGCACGGCTTAAGGGTTTGCCCGAGCGGATCGTGCTTCGACGTCATGTCCTTCGGAACGCGCTCCTGCCGACGGTGACCGTGATCGGCGCGCAGCTCGGCTGGCTGGTGGGTGGACTGGTTGTTGTCGAGAGTCTCTTTCGTTACCCGGGCATCGGGAGCCTGCTCCACAATGCGGCCTCCAACAAGGACGTGCCGTTGCTCGCAGGCTGCACGCTGCTGGTGACACTGGTGTTCTCGCTTGCCAACCTGACCGCCGACCTGGTCTATGGCCTGCTCAATCCGCGGGTGCGCGATGCAGTCGCTGAGTAATCTCTGGCGTCGCTCGCCAGGACTCACCGTGGGGATCGTCATGGTGGGGGTCTGGGTCGTGACCGCGGCACTGGCCCCCTGGGTCGCCCCTCATGAGCCAACCGCGATGGGCGTCGGGCCAACCACCGCAGCACCGTCACTCGCGCACTGGTTCGGCACGGATGAGTATGGACGGGATATCCTCAGCCGCGTCATTCACGGCGGCCGTTATGTGCTTGCGATTGCACCGGCATCAACATTGCTCGGGCTTGCCATTGGGACGCTGTTGGGACTGATCTCCGCCTACAATGGCCGCTGGCTCGATGAGGTCATCATGCGCCTTCTGGATGCGGTCATGGCGTTCCCGATCGTGGTGCTGGCGTTGCTGGCGCTGACAGCGCTGGGTAGCTCGACGTTCAACGTCATCCTCGTGATCGGACTGGTGTTCGCACCGCTGATCGCCCGGACCGCCCGAGCCGCCGCACTCACTGAAGTCCGTAAGGAGTATGTCGAGGCGGCAAGGCTTCGGGGCGAGGGCTATTTTCGGGTGCTCATGGTCGAGATCGCGCCCAATATCCGTGGTCCGCTCATGGTGGAGGGAACCATTCGTCTTGGTTATGCGGTATTTACATCGGCGACGCTCGGGTTTCTGGGCCTGGGTGTCCAACCGCCCGCGCCGGATTGGGGATTGATGGTCGCGAGTAGTCGATCCCTGCTCACGACAGCACCGTGGGCGGTGCTGGCGCCGGCGATGGCGATTGGCTTTGTCGTCATCGGGTTTTCCCTGATTTCCGACGGCCTGCGGGATATGGAAACGCAATGAGCACACCCTTGCTGGCCTTTGAGGACCTGTGTATCTCATTCCGTCGCAAGGGTCGGTGGCTTGAGGCCGTCAGCGGCGTGGATCTGGTCGTCGGGGCCGGCGAGACGGTCGGCCTGGTCGGCGAATCCGGGTGCGGTAAATCGACTCTTGCCATGGCATCGCTGGGGTACCTGCCTGAAAATGCCCGGATACCGAGAGGACGTGTCTGCCTTGAGGGCGAGGATCTTGCCGAGCTGACCCCGGCGGCGCTGCAGGATCGACGCGGCAACCGGATCGCAGTGGTCTATCAGAACCCGGCAACCGCGCTTAACCCCGCACTGACGATTGGCCGCCAGCTGACCGAGATTTTCGAATACCAGCAAGGACAATCCGTGGAAGAGGCGCGGCGCGCCAGCGTTCGCCTGCTCGAGCAGGTGCGCATCGCCGAGCCGACACAGCTACTCGATGCCTACCCCTATCAGATCTCCGGTGGCATGCAGCAGCGGGTGGTGATCGCGATGGCTCTGGCGGGTTCGCCGGACCTGTTGGTGCTCGATGAGCCGACAACGGCGCTTGATGCCAGTATCCAGGCGGAGGTTCTCGCGCTGTTCGAGACGCTGCGTGCGGAACTGGGGCTCGCCATGCTGCTGATCAGTCATGATCTGGCCGTTGTCCGCTCGGTCTGTGATCGAGTGGCGGTGATGTATGCCGGTGAGATCGTGGAGTCGGCACCGGTCAGGCAGTTGTTTGAGCAACCGCGACACCCGTATACGGCATCGCTGATGGACTGTATCCCGACAGGTGAGGCGCATTGGCAAGCCGGACGGTTGGCGTGGATCCCGGGCAATCCGCCCGCCCTGGAGAATCGACCCGTGGGTTGTGCCTTTGCACCCCGCTGCCCGATCGCCCGGGATGCCTGCCGGCGTCAGGACATTCCGCTGCGCATGCTTGATCAAACGCATCGCAGCCGCTGTCTTTTCCCGGAGGAAACCGCGCCACCGGGCGGTAACCGGCCGCCCGCGGAGGTCACTACCCGATCCATCGGCGGGCCCGTGTTGGCGTGTGAAGACCTGGTGATGGAATACGGTGGCGTTCGCATCCTCGATCGGGTCAGCCTCGATGTGCGCGAGGGGGAAACGGTGGCGTTGGTGGGTGAATCAGGGAGTGGCAAGAGCACGCTGGCAAGGGGGCTGACAGGACTGACCGCGCCGGTGGATGGCACAGCGCTGCTTGATGGTGATCCGCTCTCGCGACAGCAGCGCCAACGCAACCCGAATGCGCGTCGCGCACTGCAGATGGTGTTCCAGTCACCCGAGAACACCCTGAATGCGAGTCACCGCATTGGCCCGGCGCTTGCCCGGGCGATGCGGGGGCTGGGTGGCCTGAGTCGGGTCGAGGCACGGGCGGCGGTGCCCGACCGGCTGCGTCAGGTTGCGCTGGAGGTCGATACGGCCGAGCGCCGCCCCGGGCAGTTGTCGGGCGGGCAGCGCCAGCGGGTCGCGATTGCCCGCGCCTTCGCCGGTGACCCGCGAGCGATCATCCTCGATGAGCCCACTTCAGCGCTGGATGTTTCGGTGCAGTCGGCAGTCCTCGATCTGCTGATCGACCTACAGCAGCGCCGTGGCACGGCGTATCTGTTCATCTCCCATGACCTGGCGGTGGTGCGCTATATCGCCGATCGCATTGCGGTGCTCTACCTCGGCCGCATCATGGAGTCGGGACCGGTCGAAGGGGTGTTCCAGGGCCCGCGTCATCCCTATACCGACCAGCTGCTGGCCGCGATCCCCGGGGTGAGTGATGGCCCACCCGTCGCCCAACCGCGACGTGAGAATCCGGGTGCGGAGGCGCGGCCGCCGGGTTGTCCGTTTGCCGCCCGGTGTCCCTATGTGATGCCGCACTGCGCTGAAACGCCGCCCCCGGCACGTGAACCGTCACCGGGTCGGGTGGTGCACTGTCATCTGCCACTCGAGTCGCTGCCGGGGGCGGTCGATTGACAATTCATCGCCCTGCAATGGCTTGCGCTCAACCGCGGGATGCTCCGAGATCGCTGGCGAGCGGCGCCGCCAGCCCCGTATAACGGGCCGGTGTAAGCGCCTTCAATTCCTCGCGGACGGCCTCCGGCAGCTCGAGATCGTCGACGAAGGCCTGCAGCGCGGCGGTGTCCACTCGTTTACCGCGGGTCAGTGCCTTGAGTTTTTCGTAGGGCTCGGGGATGCCATAGCGGCGCATCACGGTCTGGACAGCCTCTGCCAGCACCTCCCAATTATCGTTGAGATCGGCGGCGATGCGTTCATGATTGACCGCGATCTTGCCCAATCCCCGCATCATGGCCTCGTGGCCGATCACCGTATGCGCCAGCCCGACGCCAATATTGCGCAGGACGGTTGAATCGGTCAGATCACGCTGCCAGCGGGAAACGGGCAGCTTGCGGGCGAGATGCTCGAGCAGGGCATTGGCGATGCCATAATTGCCTTCGGCGTTCTCGAAATCGATGGGATTGACCTTGTGCGGCATGGTCGATGAGCCGACCTCGCCCTCAACAGTGCGCTGGCGGAAGTACCCGAAAGCGATATAACCCCACAGATCCCGCACCAGGTCGATACCAACGGTGTTGAACCGCGCCATCGCATCGAACAATTCGGCGATGCCGTCATGGGGCTCGATCTGGGTTGTATAGGCATTGTAGTCCAGCCCGAGATTTTCTACATAACGCTTTGAAAACGCAGGCCAGTCGATCGAGGGGTAGGCGCTCAGATGGGCATTGAAATTGCCCACCGCGCCGTTGATCTTACCGAGAATCGGGACCGCTGCGAGCTGGTCGCGCTGGCGTTGCAGCCGTGCCGCAACATTGGCGAACTCCTTGCCCAGCGTGGTCGGGGAGGCGGGCTGGCCATGGGTGCGGGCGAGCATCGCCACCTCGGCATGCTCGTGGGCAAGCGCGGTGAGTCGCTCGATGATTTGATCCGCACTGGGTAGCAATACATCATTACGGGCACGACGCAGCATCAACGCGTAAGCGAGATTGTTGATGTCCTCGGAGGTGCAGGCGAAATGAACGAATTCAGTGATCGCCGCCAGCTCCGGGTGATCAGCCATGGCCGTTTTGATGAAATACTCAACGGCTTTGACGTCGTGATTGGTGGTCGCCTCGATCGCCTTGATTTCCGCGGCATCGGCCTCATCAAAGCCGGTGGCGATGGTGGTGAGAGCCCGGGCTGCGCTGTCAGACAGTGGCGGTACCTCGACAATGGCATCCTCGGCGGCGAGGGCCTTCAGCCATTCCACCTCCACGAGAACGCGGTGGCGGATCAGCCCGAACTCGCTGACAAGACCCTGCAGGGCCTCGGTCTTGCGTCTGTAGCGGCCGTCGATGGGGGAAATGGCGGTAAGCTGACTGAGTTCCATGGGCTCCAACCCGCTGCAAAATAAAACACCAGTTTACAAGAACCGGAGAGACGATGATGAGTGCACAGGGATTCCGGACCGAATCGGACAGCATGGGCGAGCTGCAGGTGGCAATGGATGCGCTCTATGGCGCCCAGACCCAGCGGGCAGTGGAGAACTTCGCGATCAGCGGACTCGCCATGCCAAGCCGCTTCATCCAGGCGCTGGGGCTGATCAAGGCGGCCACCGCCGAGGCCAATCAGGCGCTGGGTGATCTCGACCCGACCATCGCCGGTGCGATCATCCGCGCGGCTGAGTCGGTCGCTGATGGCGCACATGATGAGCAGTTCCCGGTGGATGTGTTCCAGACCGGCTCGGGGACCAGCAGCAACATGAATGCCAACGAGGTGATCGCGCATCTCGCCAGCGAGGATCTGGGAGCGACGGTCCATCCCAACGACCACGTCAATATGAGCCAGAGCAGCAATGACGTCATTCCGACGGCCATTCACGTTGCCGCCGCAGTGGCCTGTACAGAGGAATTGCGGCCAGCGCTCAATCATCTCGCGGCGACCCTCGAGGAGCGCGCCGAGGCACTCAGCGATGTCACCACGACTGGCCGCACGCATTTGATGGATGCGATGCCGGTCACGCTTGGTCAGGAGGTGGGCGGCTGGGCCTACCAGGTCCGCCAGGGCGAGGTCCGTGTTCGTGAGGCGATGGAGCGGATCCGGGCGCTGGCTCAGGGCGGCACGGCAGTGGGCACCGGGATCAACGCCCGTCCGGCATTCGGCGGCGAGGTGGCGGCCGCACTGACGCGACGCAGCGGCGTGCGCTTTGAGCAAAGCCGCAACTGCTTCGAGAGCCTCAGCAGTCAGGATGCCGCCGTGGAGCTCTCCGGGCAGCTGAAAACGGTGGCGGTCAGCCTGATGAAAATCAGCAACGATCTGCGCTGGATGAATTCCGGCCCGCTCGCTGGGCTCGGAGAGATCGCTCTGCCGGCGCTGCAGCCCGGCAGCAGCATCATGCCCGGCAAGGTCAATCCGGTGATCCCCGAGGCGGTGGCGCAGGTTTCGGCGCAGGTCATTGGCAATGACACCACCATCACCGTCGCCGGTCAGTCCGGGAATTTCCAGCTCAACGTCATGCTACCGGTGGTGGCGCATAACCTTCTGCAGAGTATCTCGTTGCTGGCGAACGGCGCACAGGCGCTGGCCGATCGGGCGGTGGCGGGGTTCAGCGTCAATCGCGATCGGCTTGAGGCGGCGCTTGGCCGGAACCCGATCCTGGTCACCGCGCTTAATACCGAGATTGGCTATGAGCTGGGGGCGAAGATCGCCAAGCGCGCCTACGCCGAGGGCCGGCCGCTCATGGAGCTCGCCCGGGAGATGACTGATCTCTCCGACGATGAGCTCACCCGGCTGCTGGATCCAAAGACGCTCACCGCGGGCGGTATTCCCGGGGCGGATTAGTACTTCAGATCGTAGCGGGCGAAGGTCTGTGTGCACCCGTCCGGGCCGTGGGCATCGACGTAGAGCGACGCGAGGCTGAAGTCAGCGGTCCCGCTCAGCAGATCACCTTCGCAGATGCTCGCGAAGGGGCTGCCGCCGATGATCCGATGAACCGTGGTGAGGTAGAGCGTGTCGAGAACACGGGCGGTGATCAGCGTATGCATGACATAGGGGCCGGTGATCGCATAGATACGCCGGTACCCCAGCCTGCCCAGAAGCGCTGCCAGCGCCTCACCACCGGGCTGTTGCGTGCCGGGCAGGGCAATGACCTTGACGCCGGTCCGCTCAAGGGCCTGTACGCGTCGTTCGTCAGGGGTGGATCCGGTGATGACGATCACCCGCCGGCCCTGCTCGAGCAGCTGATCCGGTACGGCGAAGTCGAGGCTCACGCTGAGTACCGCCACATCCGGCTGGGGCGCGAGACCCCGTCGGGCGCGGAATGCCCGGATATCACTGAGCGCCTCGCCCGTGCCGACGGGCAGTATGTCGCTGGTCTGCCCAGCGTTGAGCTCGCGCAGATAGCGTCCCGAGCTCAGCAATAGATCGGCAGGGCCGGCCAACTCCTCGAGCAGGCGCCAGTCGCGTGGGTTGGCGATATTGCCTGGCACCGTCTGACCCCCCGCCGGGGTCGGCACGCTGATGCGGCCGTCGAGACTCGTCACGTAGTTGGCGTAGACAAAGGGCCCGCAGCGGCCCTGATCGGGCAGGGGGGTATCGAGGTAGACACCGGCCAGAGGGCGTTCGGCACCCGCGGTGGGATAGCAGGAGATGATGCCTTCATTCATGGCCGCCGGACCATACGGCAATGGCGCTCGGCGCGCTAGAATGGGGGCATGAGCGAGACCAACGTTTTCGACCCCGATCCCGTCCTCAAGACCCTGCCCACCGGGCCGGGCGTCTATCGCATGTTCGATGCCGATGGCACCGTGATCTATGTCGGCAAGGCCCGCAATCTCAAGCGGCGCGTCAGCAGTTATTTCCGCAAGGGCGCCCACAACGCCAAGACCCAGGCGCTGGTGGGACAGGTCGCCGATCTCCAGGTCACCGTGACCCACACCGAGGCCGAGGCGCTGATCCTCGAGAATAACCTCATCAAAGAGCACCGGCCGCGTTATAACGTCCTGCTGCGCGACGATAAAAGTTATCCATTCATCTATCTCTCAACCCAGCAGGACTTCCCGCGACTGGGGTTCCACCGCGGTCAGCGCCGGGGCGAAGGGCGGCATTTTGGCCCCTTCCCGTCCTCTGGCGCGGTCCGCGAGACACTCAACCACCTGCAGAAAGTCTTCCCCGTGCGGCAATGCCGCGACAGCTTCTACCGCCATCGCACACGGCCCTGTCTGCAGTATCAGATTGGCCGCTGCACCGCGCCCTGCGTCGGTTACATCAGCGAAAATGAATATGCCAAAGACGTCCGGCATGTCGAGATGTTCCTCTCCGGTCAGAGCAGTGAGGTCGTCGATGAGCTGGTCCGCCGGATGGAGGCGGCCGCTGAGGCGCAGGACTTCGAGCTTGCCGCCCGGTTGCGGGATCGCATCACCAGCCTGCGACGCATACAGGAGCGCCAGTATGTCTCCGGTGCCAAGGGCGATGTCGATGTGATTGCCTGTCGGTTGCGCGAGAATATCGCCTGTGTGCAGGTATTCGTGATCCGGGATGGCCAGAATCTCGGCAATCAGACCTGGTTCCCGCGTACGCCGCCGGAGACAACGCCGGAGGAGGTCCTCTATGCGTTCATCGCCCGTCACTATCTGGGCGAGTCCCCGCCGGGCGAGCTGCTGATCAGCCATGAGCTCACCGATGGCGAGGTGCTTGAGGAGGCGATGAGCAAGGACGCCGGTCACCGGGTGGGGATCGCCTCGCGGCTTCGCGGCGAACGCCGGCGCTGGATGGAGATGGCGCAGCGTAATGCCGATCACGCCCTGAGTGCACGCATGAGCGGTGAGGCACTCATGGAGCGGCGCTTCGAGGATATCCAACAGGCGCTCTCGCTCGAGGAAATCCCCGAGCGCATCGAGTGTTTCGATATCAGTCACACTCGAGGCGAGGCGACGGTAGCCTCCTGTGTAGTGATGGGGCGCGAGGGCCCGATCAAGGATGACTATCGCCGCTTCAACATTGAGGATGTCACCGCTGGAGACGACTACGCGGCGATGCATCAGGCGCTGGAGCGGCGCTTCAAGCGGCTCAGCGACGGTGAGGGAACGCCGCCGGATGTGCTGCTCATTGATGGTGGCCAGGGCCAGCTGCGGCAGGCCGAGACGGTTCTCGAGGATCTCCAGATTGAGGGGGTCCTACCGGTCGGTATCTCCAAGGGCCCACGGCGCAAGCCCGGCGAGGAAGTGCTGCTGGTCTCGGGGCGAGCGGATGAGATTCGCCTTGCGCCGGAATCGCCGGGGCTGCATCTTCTTCAGCAGGTACGGGATGAGGCGCATCGGTTCGCGATCACCGGCCATCGCAACCGCCGGGGTAAGGCGCGCCAGCAGTCCAGCCTTGAGGAGATCCCCGGGCTCGGCGCCAAGCGTCGGCAAGCGCTGATGAAGCAGTTTGGTGGGCTCAAGGGCATCAAGCGTGCGGGCGTCGAGGATCTCTCGAGCGTCCAGGGGATCAGCACAGCGCTGGCTGAGCGGATCCACGGGCATCTCAATGGCTAGGAAACGGCATGGTAGGGTTTGAGACATGGAAATGACGCTTCCGAACATCCTCACCTGGCTGCGGATCCTGATGATCCCTGTACTGGGGCTGCTGTTCCTGCTGCCGGCACCGTGGGCGAATGCGGCCGCGGCCATCGTGTTCGCGCTGGCGAGCATCACCGACTGGCTGGATGGATTCCTCGCCCGGCGCTGGAATCAGGTCTCGCCGTTCGGCGCTTTCCTCGATCCAGTGGCCGACAAGCTGATCGTTGCGATCGCGCTGATCATCGTGCTGGTCGAATCTCCGACGGCGCTGATGGCTATTCCGGTGGCGGTGATCATCGGTCGCGAGATTGCGGTGTCGGCGTTGCGCGAGTGGATGGCGGAGCTGGGTCAGCGGGCCAGTGTCGCGGTCGGTGTCACGGGTAAGGTCAAGACCGCCGCACAGATGATCGCTATCGTGCTGCTACTCTACCGTCACGAGCTCTACGGCATTCCGACCTGGCCGGTTGGACTGGCAATGCTCTACGCCGCCGCCGGTCTGACGCTATACTCAATGGTGCTCTACCTTTCGGCGGCCATGCGAACCCTGGATCAGGTCGATCAGGGTTGACACAAAACGCGCTCGGATTAGAATGTCGCTCTGTAACGCGGGAATAGCTCAGCCGGTAGAGCACAACCTTGCCAAGGTTGGGGTCGCGAGTTCGAATCTCGTTTCCCGCTCCAGATACGGGACCCCGACCGGTGACGGTCGGGGTTTTTTATGGCTAGGTGGCAGAATGGTGATGCAGCGGCCTGCAAAGCCGTGAACGCCGGTTCGATTCCGGCCCTAGCCTCCAATCCTATCCGGCGCGCGACGTCCCTGTTTCCTTCCACACCCGTCAGTGACTGTTGATTCGCGCATCCCAGGTGTCGCGAGACGATCATTCATCGGAGCATTCAATGACCGCACCCATCCTGATTACCGGTGCCAGCCAGCGTATCGGGCTTGCCTACGCGATGCACTGCCTGGAACGGGGCACACCCGTGATTGCGACCTACCGCACCCATCGGTCCGCGGTGGATACACTCGAGCAGGCGGGCGCACGATGCCTGCACGCGGACTTCGCCACCAATCAGGGCATTGATTCGTTCATCAACGCGCTACTGGAAGAGACCTCTGCGCTGCGCGCCATTATCCACAATGCCTCGGACTGGCTGCCGGAAAGCCCAGACACAGACCCCGCCGATGTGATGGCGGCCATGATGCAGATTCACAGCACGACGCCGTATCGCATCAACCTTGCCTGCAGGCACTTACTTGAAAACAGCGACGCCGTGACGGATATCGTGCACATGACTGACTACGTCGTTGAGAAAGGCAGCGCGAAGCACATCGCCTACGCCGCCAGTAAAGCCGCTCTGGAGAACCTGACGCGGTCTTTCGCACGGCTTCTCTCACCCGGGGTAAAGGTGAATAGTGTCGCGCCCTCGTTGATCATGTTCAATGAGGGTGACAGCGAGGCATATCGGGAAAAAACGCTGAAGAAATCCCTGCTGGGCATTGCACCGGGCGAAGTTGCTGCGGTGGAGACGCTGCAGTTCCTGCTCGATAACCCGTATATCACTGGCCGCAGTATCGGACTGGATGGCGGGCGGCATCTGGTCTGATCCGGCACCTTGTGCTGGGATGACGAGACGCTTGGGAGGTCGATACGCTAGAGTGAAGCAGTGAGGCGATCACTGCAGCAGGCGGTATGGCCTGTCGCGAAAACTGCATAGCGGGAGTGGCGAAAAGGTAAACGCAGTAGACTTAAAATCTACCGCCATTGAATGGCTTGCGGGTTCGAGTCCCGCCTCCCGTACCATTTCATTTGATTCATCGCTGCCGGCTTTTCCAGGTACCGCTGTCCCGACACAAGCTGGTATAGGCTGCTTTTATGTCGGCCGGGTACGAGCTACACACAGACACCCACGCCGTTCAAGCGTTGTACCGGCACCGATAGAGCTTACCCGCTTGCACGTCACCTACCGCGCAGGATTTCGTTCTCTGCCGAATAGCTGGTGTCGCCTGATTCTTATCGGCTAACGTTGTTTATTCCGAAGGATGGGTTCGAGCGATGTGAAGATCGACGCCTGCGTCGCGTAACGTCGCCAAATCTCTACCACTCACTCCATCATCGACAATAATGACGTCGAATTCGGTTACATCTGCGAGACGGTAAAGGGCGCGTTGCTCAAACTTCGCGTGGTCTACCAGCAGGATGCGCCGTTGCGCGGCTTCAAACATCGCCCGCTTGGTCTCCACCATCTCCGGCGATTGGTGATACAAATGCCCGCGGATGATGGCAGAGGTGGATAAGAGATAGGTATCGGCCATGAATTTTCCTATCTGATCTCGCGTAACCGGACCGATGAAGGCATTACACCAATGCTGGAAACGCCCACCGAGGCCGATAAGTTCGAGATCGCGAACCTCGTGCAGCGTGTTCATTAGGGTGAGCGAATTAGTGATAACGGTCAGCGGCGTCCTTTCGCAGAGCATCGGTGCCATCTGTAGGACGGTAGTGCTGTCGTCCATCAGGAGAGCCTGCCCGGACTCGATGAAGTCCATGGCGCGCTCGGCAAGCGCATGTTTTTCATCTCTCTGGCGCCCGGCACGGTAGACATCGCTCGCTTCTATCAGGGAAGTCGGTGCCGCCGAGACCACGCCTCGATACTTGCGTAAGAGATCACGGGCGACCAGTTCATCGATATCACGATGGGCGGTCATCAGGCTGATGCCGAACCGTTCAGTGATGTCCTCAATGCGTATCGACCCCTCGGTCATCACCGCTTCGGTTATTGCCTGTCGACGCTCGAGCTGCTTTGCGCGGCGACTGTCACTCGGCGTCTTTTCCCTTAAAAGTGCATCGAGCGCATCATTGGACTGCGAACCGACCAAGGTCATGCGTTGGGTCCCCTCTGTCTGCCTTTCGGCAGGATAGCCGGTGCGGGTGGCTGTTGCACGGTCAGCGTAGGCTCGTCACGCCATGACTGTCGGCGAGTCGGTGGAGTAATTGCCCACGCTCGGCGTGCTTTCGTTGCGCATCCCAACCAAGCGCTGCTCCAGTTGTTTCAGCCACTTGATTCAAGCCTTCCAGTGTCAGGCGCCCGGAAATTGCAAGCAGTGTGCGGCGAAGGACCAGATCCTCGAGATGTATCACGCTCTCGTTCTGCGCCAGCCACTCGATCTCCGCCTCAGTGTAATCGGGGGCACCGTGGATGACCGAGGTATCCTGCTGGCCCTCGTGGACTGCGATGTCCGCGGCTCGTGTGCCGTATCGCCCCAGGAGCATCTCTACACGGGAACGCTGAAGCCCGCTGCTGCTTTCAATGTCATCGACCCACTTTTCACGCGCCGTGAGGCTGACCGGGAAGCCTCTACCGCCCCCTATGGGAAGGGTTTCGGTCGAATTCGCTCGAGGTCGTTCGAGGGCAATCAGTATTTGATCACTGACCTCCGCTGCAAAGGCCCGGAATGTCGTCCATTTGCCCCCGACGAGAGAGAGCACCGGGAATGGACGTTCCTGCGTTGCGGGCAGCACTGGAGTCGAGTGATCACGACTAATCAGCCCGGGCATCTCCGAATGATTGTTGGGTAGCGGTCTGATGCCGCTGTATCGATAGATGATCTGCTCGTGAGAGAAGGATAGGCCAGGGAGCAGCTGTCAGAGACTGTCTAAAAAGTATGCCACCTCATCCGCCTCACAGCTGACACTATCCGGGTCATTGGCCGGAATGTCTGAGGAGCCGACTAGAACGCGGCCTTCATACGGGAATACAAGACAGATTCGGCCATCATCGGCCTCGAAATAGATCATTCTGCCATCAAGCTGGCGAACGAGTTCGTCGTGATCGAGAAGAATATGCGAGCCCTTGGTGCCACCGATGAAAGTGGTCTTTTCACCGAGGTGCCCGTTCACAGTGTCTATCCACGGACCAGCGGCATTGACGACATAGCGGGTTGTCGCATTGAGGGTGCTTCCATCCGGTCGTTTGAAGGTTAAATACTTACCCTCTCGTGGCTGTAACGGTGTCCAGCTGCAAGCCATCGAATCAGGATTGGCGGCCACCCCATCCTCGATCAGCTCCAGGACCAGGCGCTCTGGTGCAGTGATGGTTGCATCATAGTAAAGCCCGGCGGCGGTAATTCGCTCTGTGAGCGCTGGAACCATCTGCCGTGCGGCTGTATGACGCAGCATCTTATGACGCGGCATCATCCGATCGCGCGAACCGTAGAAGTCATAAAGCGCTAAACCGATTTTCACCAGTAGTGCGCCTCGACTGCGTGGTGCGCTGGTTGACCCGAAAAGCGTGCGCAGTGCGGCCCAACTGCCTCGCAGCCACGAGAAAGCCGGCAGCATCGACGGCAGTGGCTTGACGAGGTGCGGCGCATTCTGCAGCAAACGATTACGTTCATGAGTGGATTCAGCGACGAGACGTAGTTCCGCAGTCTCAAGGTATTTCAGTCCACCATGGATCAAGCGCGAGGGAGCGGCTGATGTGCCGGCGCCGAAATCGCTCTTGTCGACAATGAGGCAGCGCACGCCCTGCTCGCATAGATCGCGGAATAGGCCGGCTCCATTAATGCCTCCGCCAATGATGATCACGTCGAAATATTCGTCCTGCATAGGGCACTGGCTCCTGTTCATAACTGCTTCGATGGCTCGAGCGCGGAGAGGGCCTCCCAATCTGATCTGAGATGGTGGGCAATCTGTTGGTGGAGTTTGTAGCGCTCGTCACGAACGGCCCTCGCCTGCGGATCCGGCCAAAACTTGGTGCGCATGCCGCTCATTACTCGAGGATCGGCCGCGACGTCCTTGAAGAGGCCGACCGCCGCACCCGCGCAGAGTGCAGCTCCCCAGGCGGCTGCTTCTTCAGTGTCGGTTACCGTGACTGGCAATCCGAGGACATCCGAGAAAAGTTGCGCAATAAGCGGATTGCGGGAAATACCACCGGTCAGATAAATCTCGGTGGCGGGAAATGCCTCGCGCAGGGCATCAACGTGGACGCGGTGATTGAAAGCAATTCCCTCGAGGATAGCCGCCAGCATATCTCCGCGTTGATGCCATCCCCGCAATCCGAGGAATCCCGCCGAGGCAATGGCACCGTCCGGCGAGCCATAGAGGTAAGGGTGGTAAAAGGGCGATGCAGGCCTCGCCAGACCAGCAGCAATCTCTGGTGAGAGCTGCTCATGTATGGAAAGACCACTGGCCGCCGCGGCATCGCGATCACTCGCGCAGAGCGTATCGATAAACCAATCATAATTGGTGGCCGATGCCGGTGAGATTGCCATGTTGTTCCACTGTCCGGGACGGACCGCGCCGCGGCAAAACCAGCGGGAGTCAATCACTGGTGTATTCGAAACGACTTCATTGATCGAGTACGTCCCTGCGACGATACCGAGAATATCAGGTGCATGAGCGCCAATGCCCAGCGCTGACGCCGTGACATCATGGAGTCCGGCCGCTACGGGGGTGCCCGCAAGAAGCCCGGTTGCTGCCGCTGCGGCTGCGGTCACCTGACCGCTGATTGCCACGGGCTCATACATCGGCGGCAATGCCCGTTGTAGCGCACCCAGGCCAAATAGCTCCAGAAGCTCAGAGCTGTAGGACTGCGTGGATACATCGGTGAAAGCTGTGCTCGCCTCGGTTCGATCCATACCCAACTCGCCAGTCAGGCACAGTCTGAGCCAATCCTTGCAACCGAGCACGTGTCCGATGCGGGTATAGCGTTCTGGGTGGTGATCACGAATCCAGGCAAGCAGGGTGGACGGAGCGGCGACATGTGGTTGCTGCCCGGAGATTTTGAGCGCGGGTTCCATTACTCCAGTGTTTTGCCACTCGCGCAGGAGCAGACGCGCCCGGCTATCCAGTGACAGAATGCCTGGCCCGAGCGGTGATGCGGTGCGATCAACCAAATAGAGCCCATCGCCGTGGGCGGTGGGGGCTACGGCGGCAATATCCGCGGCGCCGCGACCGGATTGCCTGATCGCTTCACGGATCGCGCGAGCGGTGGCGCGCCAGAGTTCGTCCATATCGCGCTCAACATGATGTGCGCGCGGAAGCGATTGGGGGACGCGCTCACGGCTTACCGCCAGTGACCGGCCGCATTCATCGAAGATAACGGCTTTGGTGACGGTGAGTCCGCTGTCGATACCCAGCAAAGAAGGCATTCGTTGCTCCCTTGGGTCAGGAGGGGCGAAGGAGGGGAGCGGAGCATCGGTCATCAGGCACCGATACTCCGGGGTTTCGATCAGTTGGAGAGAACGAACGGTGCCGTGTACTGGTCGACGTTCTCGGCAGTGATCAGGATGCAGTCAAAGAGTTGCTTCTCATCCTCGACCATGGGCTCGCCAGTGCGGATGTAGTGATCCGCCTGGCGCACAGCCTCTTCGGCGAACACCGCCACAGGCTGTAAGACGGTATAAGCCATCTCCCCCGCTTTGATGGCCTCGACTGCGTCTGGCGAACCATCAAAGCCGCCAATCATGACTTCATCGAGCATGTCGCGCTCTTTGAGTACGGCAATAGCGCCGAGCGCCATTTCGTCGTTGCCCGAGATCACCGCATCAATGTCGGGGTTCGACTGCAACATGGCCGCCATCTTGTTGTATCCCTCGGTCCGGTCCCAGTTGGCCACTTCCATTGCCAGACGATCGATTTCCGGGTATTGGCTGATCACAGTCTCATACCCGTTCGAGCGCGTAGCGGCGTTGTTGTCGGCCGGGTTCCCGAACAGCTCCACGTAGTCCCCGGAGCCACCCAGTCGGTCTACCCACTCCATGGCCCCAACAGCGGCGCCTTGAGCATTGTTGGAAACCAGCTGAGCGATAGCCAGGCCTGACTCATTGATCTCGGCGTTGACCAGAAAGACGGGTATGTCCGCATCCACCGCTTTGCGCACAGCTCCGACCGAGCCATCAGCATTGGCTGGATCCAGAATGATCGCAACGGACTCGTTCGTGATCGCTGTATCGATGAGACGACTTTCCGCGTTGGCGTCGCCGTTGTGTGCCGCTACGTTCGCCTCGTAGCCAAGCTCTTCGGCCGTGGCTCGAGCCACTTCACCTTCGGTGTACCAGTAAGGGTTGGATGGATCGGTAACAATGATTGAAATCAGCCCTTCGGCGGATGCGGTCCCCGCAAAGAGCATGGAGCCGGCCAGCAAGGCGTGACCGATATGCTTGAGTGGATTGAACATTTTGATGAGTCTCCTTTTTATACTAATTTCCGGCCGTTTAATCCGGCCGGCTCTCCTCCGCTGCGGGGTCACCCCCTCTCTTTCGCGGTGAAGTTGGTCGGGCGTCCGCTAGGTCTTCCTGCTTCCGCCGTATTCAAGTGAGTTAAGCAGAACGGCAAGGACAATGACGGCCCCGGTAAAAACCTGTTGCCAATACTCAGATACGCCAATAATGACTAGACCATCGGCGAGAAAGCCAATGACAAAAGCTCCGAGCAAGGTGCCACGAACTGTGCCGCGTCCACCCGCCAGTGCTGCACCGCCAATGACGACGCCGGCAATGGCCGTCAACTCATAGGTGAAACCGGCGGTTGGCCCCGCTGAGGTGAGCTGCGAGCTCAGGACAATACCGGCGATGGCTGCGCACATGCCGGAAAACACGTAGACACTGATGGTTACCCGTCGTGTCGGCACGCCCGAGAGCTCAGCAGCGCGGTAATTACCACCCGTTGCATACAGCCAGCGGCCGAAAGCGGTACGCGACAGTAGTGTGGCGGCGAGTAGGCTGACCAGGATCAGGATAATGACGCCAACCGGCATACCGGCAATGCGATTGAAGCCGAGCCAGTCGAATCCAGTGTTTCCCAGCGCTGCACTACCGCTGAGATCGTTGAAAGTCAGGCCATTCGTCATCAACAGCGCGATCCCACGCGCGACGTACAGCATGCCGAGCGTGGCAACAAAAGCCGGTACTTTAAACACCGCGACCAGTACCCCGTTAACCGCGCCGATGAACGCACCGAATCCTACGGTCAGTACGGCTACCGCCCAGACTGGGGGATAGAGAATAACGCCCGCCGATTCGATTTCGACGCCCTGCATCAGGAAGCCCGCGAAGACGCCCGATACCGCGAGCACTGAACCGACCGATAGATCGATGCCACCGGTGAGGATGACCATCAGCATGCCGATGCTAAGGAGCCCAAAAATCGCGACATGTGAAGACATTGTCAGTAGGTTGCTGATCGTGAGGTAGTGAGGAGAGAGCAGCGAGAACACAGCGATAATGGCGATCAGCGCAAAAAACGCTCGCCCCTCCAGAAGGATCCTTCCGGGGTTGAAGCGCTGCCAGTTTGGGGACTGGAAAGTGGTTTGACTCATGATGGATGCTTTCTCCATGGCGTTCACGCGATCACCGCCTCGCCAGAGGCGGCCATGATCTCTTCCTTGGTGGCGTCGTTGCTGAATTCGGCGACGATACGGCCGCGATGCATGACAATGATGCGGTGTGCGATGGCGATACACTCCTCCACTTCCGAGGTGGAGTAGATCACTGCCAGTCCTTTCTCTGCGTGGTCGGCGAGCAACCGGAACACCTCACCCTTCGCGCCAACGTCGACGCCACGACTGGGTTCGTCCAGTACCATCACCGACGGTGAGGTAGCGAGCATCTTGCCGATAACCACTTTTTGCTGGTTTCCACCCGATAGTGATGAAACCGGCGCATCAGGCCCGTCAGTCTTGACTGTTACCTCCCGGATAGCGCGGTTGACAATCTCACGCTCCCGTCGGTCGGAGACCAGAAGTCCGCGACAGAAGTCGAGAATCGAGGCCAGCGATAGATTCCTGCCGACACTCATTGCTTGCACCAAGCCATCCCGTTGCCGATCTTCCGGTACCAATACCAGACCATTTCTAATCCGTTCGGGGATGCCTAAATCGCTAATGTCATGACCACGCAGGAGGATCTCCCCGCTTTCCGCCGGGATTCGGCCGGCGAGGCATTCAAGCAGCTCAGTCCGTCCGGCTCCCATCAGCCCATAAATACAGGTTATTTCGCCAGGGCGTACGCTCAGGTTTAGATCAGTCACCGCTTTGCCGCCGGCCGCCACCATGCGGATGCTCAGATCACGGATCTCAAGCGCTGGCGCGCAATCTTGATCAAACTCAGGTGGTGTACCGAGATCGAAATGACGACCCACCATTTTCTGTACGACCCATGCCAGATTGATCTCGTCGCGTGGGGCGCTTGCAACCATGCTGCCGTCACGAAGGACAACCGCCTCATCAGTGACCTGGAGCGCCTCTTCGAGGTGGTGCGAGATGTAGACAATGGAAACCCCGCGCGTCTTGAGCTCGTTGATAACACCGAACAGCACGGTCACTTCCGCGGCTGATAATGCCGATGTTGGCTCGTCCATTATCAAGATGCGGGAGTTAACGGACAGGGCACGCGCAATCTCGACAATTTGCTGTTGGCCGAGCCTCAGTGAGTCGACCGGCACCAGTGGGTCGATCGCCTCCTCAAGATCATCCATGATCGCCTGCGTCTGCCGAGTCTCTTCGGCATAGTCCACACCTTTAGCACTATGGATTTCCCGGCCGAGAAAAATGTTATCGCGGACGTTCAGATTCGTTGCGAGGCTGAGCTCTTGGTGGATGATTGAGACGCCATATGCCGCCGCTTCCGACGTCGAGTTGAATTCCACCGGATTACCGTCCAGCAGGATCTGGCCTGAACTGGGCTGGAGAACGCCCGAGAGGATCTTCATCAATGTGGATTTGCCAGCTCCGTTTTCGCCGAACAGGGTAGTGACCTGTCCCGCGCGTACATCGAAGTTGACACCTTTCAGTGCGTGAACGCCGCCGAAAGACTTGGCGATATTTCGGGCAGCGAGGATGACGTCACCCGTTTCGGTTCCCGCCATGTTCACTGGACCTCCAGCGCTACCGGCGTCACAAACCAGTTATCGGGGTTGATCAGTTTGAAAACACCGGTCACCTCGACTCGCTGACCGGGGAGGGCGTCACGCGCCAGCCCATCGAGCACCTCCGCTTTCATAGCATCGTTAATGCCTGAGGCGGCATCCTGGTACTCGATTTGATTGGTGAACTCACCGAAACTGATAGTACCGGTTGCGTCCCGCAAATCTGTACCGTTAACGGCAGGACCCAATTGCACGCGGACGGTCCGATCTTCCTGCAAGTTTGTGATCGAAACAGTGAAGACGCCGGATCTCCCCTCGTCGACTGTCCCGACGAAATTTACTGGGATAATTGCCCCAACGCCTGCATCGACGCCGTATTTGTCGCTTGCCGCGCTGCGGTCAGCTTGGATGGCTTCGCTCAGCGTGGCTGCCTCAACCGCGTTTTCGATCACAAATTCACGGATCCGCGGAAATTCGCGGGCACCGTACGCTGCTGGATTGAAGGCCATCTCGCGTTGATCCGCCTCGGAACCGCTCTGCACAACGGTTGTATCGACCGCGATGGCGGCGCCCAGGATTGCGACACCGATGCCTGCATAGAGTCGTGAGCGCCAAGGCCTGCGCCGGACTATAGGTGTGTCGACGGTAGTAGCCGCCATGCTCCTCTCCTCCTGTCATCGTCTCGGCCTTTAATGGCTCTATGCGATATTTGTGGGTTAAACGTGTTATTTATCACACAAGATGTCAAGCGGTTGATGGCCGTGCGCTCTCGAGGGTCAACGCTCCATCCAGTTGACACGGCGAGCACGTGATGAAATAAATTACACGCAATGGAAGAACATTCAAACAAAGATCTGATCGTTGGCATCGATGCCGGGACATCAGTCATTAAGGCAGTAGCATTCACGGTCGGTGGGTATCAGATTGGCGCGGCGGCCCGAACCAATCGATATGTCACTGGTGAGGACGGGCGCGTTGAGCAGTCGATGACCCAGACCTGGGCGGACACGGCGAGCGCACTTCAAGTGCTTGCAGAGAACGTGAAAGGACTGGCATCTCGCACCGCAGCGATTGGGGTAACCGGCCAAGGCGATGGGACTTGGCTGGTTGACCGCCAAGGCGATCCAGTCGGGAATGCCTGGCTATGGCTTGACTCACGTGCTGCGTTGCTGACCGAGCGCCTGTCTCATGCCGAGACTGACCCAGATCGATTCGCGGCGACAGGCACTGGGCTGAATACGTGTCAACAGGGCGCACAGATGGCCTACATGGATCAGCATGACCCTGCGTTACTGGATCGCGCGCGCACGGCGCTCCATTGTAAGGATTGGCTCTACTATCAGCTCACCGGCGTATTGGCCACTGATCCATCTGAGGCGAGCTTTACCTTCGGCAATTTTCGTACGCGTGACTACGACAGTACGGTCATTAACGCCTTGGGACTGACTCATCGCCGCTCTTTGCTACCGCCAATACTCGAAGGAACAGCAGCTGGCCATCCACTGAGCCGAGAAGCGGCTAATGCCACAGGCATGCGCGCGGGAACGCCAGTCAGCCTTGGCTATGTAGATATGGTCATGAGCGCGCTAGGAGCGGGGCTTCACACAGGTGAGGCTGGGACCGCCTGTTCCGCGATAGGGTCCACTGGCGTACATCTACAAAGCCGCACGACCGATCAGGTTGTTCTGAATCGCGAACGTACCGGGTATTCGATCTGTTTGCCTGTCGCCGGACAGGTTGCCCAGGTTCAGACGAATATGGCGGCGACGCTCAACATCGACTGGATGCTCGACGTAATGGCCGGGTTGCTCGAGGAATTTGGTCAGTCGCCGACGCGATGCGACTTGATGACTCACCTTGATGTCTGGTTACAGCAAACGACACCCGCTGAAATCCTCTACCACCCCTACATCTCTGAAGCGGGCGAGCGCGGTCCATTTTTAAACGCCCGAGCCCGCGCCGGTTTTATTGGTCTGTCTGCGCGACACGGATTCAAAGACATGCTCCGTGGGGTTGTGGACGGGATAGCGCTGGCCGCCGCGGATTGCTATGCGGTCATGGGCGGTACGCCAAGAGAGCTGCGTCTGAGCGGTGGGGCGGTGCGCTCCCCGATGTTGCGGGCCTCGCTCGCTGCAGCGGTTGGGGCGCCAGTGCGGGTTTGCAGCCGGGATGAGGCGGGCGCCGCGGGCTGCGCGATGATGGCCGCTGTCTCCATCGGTGCCTATCCCGATATGGACGCCTGCGTCGCTGATTGGGTGGTGCCGCTGTTAGGCGAAGCGGAGCCGCCGGATTCGTCGATCATGGAGCGTTATCAAATATTACTGTCAGCCTACCGGGAAGCGCGAGAAGCGATGCCTCCGGTCTGGGCGCGGCTCGCCAATAACAAAGGAGCTTAATGTGACTGATCTACCGACAGTGGATCTCTTCGTGATTGGTGGTGGCATCAATGGCGCCGGCATGGCGCGTGATGCCGCAGGGCGGGGGCTGAGCGTTGTGTTATGCGAGAAGGATGATCTCGCCGAGGGCACCTCATCCCGCTCAGGTAAACTTGTTCATGGTGGATTGCGCTATCTCGAGTATTACGAATTCCGACTGGTGCGAGAGGCGCTCATTGAGCGAGAGGTGCTCATGAATTCTGCCCCGCATATTATCTGGCCACTGCGGTTTGTGCTGCCTCACTCACCTGAGGATCGTCCAGCCTGGTTGGTACGGCTTGGGCTTTTTCTCTACGACCATCTCGGCGGCCGTAAGCGGTTGCCGGGCACCCGCACGCTCGATCTGCGTCGCAGTCCTGAGGGAGCGGCAATTCAAGATCAATATAAACGAGGTTTTGAATACTCGGACTGCTGGGTGGACGATGCGAGATTGGTCGTGTTGAACGCCCTGGATGCGGCAGAGCACGGCGCGACAGTGCTCACTCGAAGCCCCTGCACGGGCGCCTGGCGTGAAGACAATTACTGGCGGGTGGAGACCACCGACCGACTCACTGGCGAGAAAAGTGCATACCGCGCCCGCATGCTGGTTAATACGGCCGGTCCCTGGGTGACGGACATTATTACGCGTGTCGCCCATGCGCGATCTACTCGTAACGTCCGACTTGTCAAAGGGTCCCACATCATCGTTCCGAAGTTCTGGGAGGGTGCCAATGCCTACCTGGTCCAGAATCACGACAAGCGTGTCATCTTCATCAATCCCTACGAGGGGGATAAGGCGCTTATAGGGACGACCGATATCCCGTGGGAGGGTCGGGCAGAGGACGTAGTGGCCGAGGAGGCGGAGATCGAGTACCTCATCGCAGCCGTGAACCGCTACTTTAAAGAGCAGCTGCAGCGTGGTGATGTCCTGGAGACATTTTCAGGGGTTCGCGCACTGTTTGATGATGGCCAGGGTAATCCCTCAGCCGTGACCCGGGACTACGTCTTCGATCTTGATGAAACCGGTGACGCCCCGTTATTGAATGTTTTTGGTGGCAAGATCACCACGTTTCGTGAGCTCGCCGAGCGAGGTCTTAAACAGATCCGCCACTATTTCCCGAACATGCGCGATGCATGGACGGACAGCGCGCCGCTGCCAGGTGGGGATCTGCCCGACGCCGACTATGAAGCCTTTATGCAATCGCTGAAGAGCGACTATCCGTGGATGCCAGTTGAGTTGCGTCAGCATTATGGACGTCTCTATGGCACGCGAGCAGCTGCGATTATCCGCGATGCGCACTCACTTGACGGGCTTGGGGAGCATTTTGGTGGAACGTTATATGCAGCTGAGGCGCGTTATTTGATTGATAAGGAGTGGGCGCGAACACCGGAAGATGTGCTTTGGCGGCGTACCAAGCATGGGCTTCATCTTAGCGAGGCACAGCGGGATGTATTCGCGGACTGGTTCCGAAAGGGCCACTACCAGGCTGCTTGATATGCCCCTTTCCCTATCACTCAACACCAACCCGCTTGTGAATCGGTTTGCCGAACCGGATGATCTGATCAGCACGGTGGCATCCCACATCCGTATCCGTGATCTTCAGCTTACCCACGAGTTCATCAACCCTTGCTGGCCAGACGAAACGATCCGACGCCTGACCCGAGCCATGCAACGATCGCTTGCTCGAACCGGTGTACGAGTGACATCCGGAATGACCGGTCCTTATGGTCGACTCAACCATTTCGGTCATCCTGATCGGGATGTTCGCGCCTATTATGTGCGGTGGTTCAAGCGCTTTGCTGACATCATCGCAGAACTTGGCGGGCGGTCGATGGGCACGCAGTTCGCGATTTTCACTTATCGAGACTTTGATGATCCGCATCGCCGCGAGGCACTGATCAATATCGCTCTGGACTGTTGGGAGGAGGTCGCTGTGCATGCCCGCGCTGCCGGGCTCGATTTCCTATTCTGGGAGCCGATGAGCATCGGCCGGGAATTTGGTGAAACGATTGAAAGATCCATGGCGTTGCAGCGACGCATCGACGGCGAAGCACTCGCGCTGCCGCTGTGGATGATGGGAGATATCGATCATGGTGACATCACCAGCGATAACCCCGATGACTATGATCCCTATGCATGGGCGAGGGCGCTCCCGCCGGTTTCTCCCATCATCCATATTAAGCAGAGTCTCATGGATAAGGGCGGGCATCGACCCTTTACGAGTGAGCATAACCGGTATGGACGGATTCAACCCGAGCCGTTGCTGGCGGCACTTGCTGGCGGCGGCGCCGAAGACAACGAGATCTGTCTTGAGCTGGGGTTCAAGGAACGTGAGCCGGACGATCGGCGGGTTATCGAACACATAGCGGAAAGCGTCGCCTTTTGGGCCCCGCATATCGAGACCGGGATTAACGATCTCGTCGGATAAGGGAGAGATACGTTTGAGGCGAAACGTCAACGGATATGGAGCAGATGATCATAGCCTAGCGCTGCGAGCAGCGTGGCTTCACTACGTAGGCGGCCTCACTCAGGCGGCTGTCGCGCGCAAACTAAAGCTCACCTCCGTCAAGACACACCGTCTGATTGCCCGGGCTGTTGCTGACGGAGCGGTTAAGTTCAGCATTGATGGCGACATCGTTGAGTGTCTGGAGCTGGAGGCCGCACTCGCAAAGCGCTATGGATTGTCCGTTTGTGAGGTAACACCCGACCTCGCCGAGTCTGGGCTACCACTGCGCGCCCTCGGCCTTGCGGGTGCCAGTTATCTGGCCCGTCTGATTGACCGGTCCGCGGGGCACATGATCGGTCTGGGTCATGGGCGAACATTGGCCGCAGTCGTTAACGAGTTGGCGCAACGCACCGCCTCTAACGTGCGTTTCGTCTCGCTGCTTGGTGGCCTTACCCGTCATTACGCGGCCAATCCCCATGATGTCATGCACCGGATCGCCCAGCGCACAGATGCGCCCGCACACGTCATGCCGGTGCCTTTCTGCGCGAACAGTCCGGATGATCGGTCGGTGCTCCTTTCCCAGCACGGAGTGAGTGAGGTGTTCGCAATGGCACAAACCGCACCGATCAAGCTTGTCGGCATTGGAACGGTCGATGACGACGCGCAGCTCCTCCGTGCGGGGATGATTGAGGACGCGGACCTGGCCGAGATCATCGATGCCGGCGCCGTTGGCGAGCTTCTTGGGCATTTTTTCGATGTGCACGGTGGCCGGATTGCCACCGCGCTTGATGGTCGGACGCTGGCCGTTTCACTGGCGGAATGCGGGGATGACCAGCTTGTGGCAATCGCGGGCGGCATCGACAAGACAGAGAGCATTGCTGCGGTGCTCCAGAGCGGTTCTCTCACCGGGCTGATCATCGACGAGAGCACGGCGCGGGAGGTCCTGCAACGTGGCGATGCCCGGTAACCGGATCATTCAAATTATCGTCTGGCCTGTTGCCTCCCAGTCACTGACGAACTGATCGATACCCTTATTGGTGAGGACGTGACTCGCCAGCCCGCGAATGATCGCAGGTGGGATTGTCGCCACATCGGCGCCGGCCAGGGCCGCCTCTTTCACATGATTGCCGCTGCGGATCGATGCCGCGAGGATCTCTGTATCAAACCCATAATTATCATAGATCGCCCGGATATCGCGGATAAGCGCCATACTGTCGAGATTGATATCGTCAAGCCGACCCAGGAAAGGTGAAATGTAGCTGGCTCCCGCCTTTGCTGCCAGAAGGGCCTGATTCGCCGAAAAACATAAGGTGACGTTGGTTTGGATGCCACGGGAGCGCATCTGTCGGCAGGCCTTGAGTCCGTTGAGCGTGAGTGGCAATTTCACCACAACGTTATCGGCGATATCAGCAAGGATCCGTCCTTCTTTCATCATGCCTTCGTAATCCAGAGCGGCTACTTCCGCGGACACGGGGCCGTTTACGATTTCACAGATTTCGGCGACTACTTCCTTGAAGTCACGTCCTGACTTGGCAATGAGTGATGGATTGGTCGTCACACCATTGAGTAGTCCGTAATCGTTGAGCTCGCTAATATCCTCGGCGATTGCGGTATCAACAAAGAATTTCATGGTCGGTGCTCCTTGGGTTATTGAAGGTCAAGTCGATGCTCGGCGCGCTTGACGATGGCATTGGCCGTAATGCCGAAGTGCTCATAGAGAGCTGGGCCGGGACCCGATGCGCCAAAACCGTCCATGCCAATCACGTCAGCTTCTGAGTCGACGTAACGTGTCCAGCCAAACTTCCCAGCTGCTTCGATGGCAATGCGGGGTGCTTCACCCAGCACCTTGGCGCGATAATCGGCCGGTTGTATTTCAAACTGCTCCCAACAGGGCATCGAGACCACATTCACATTAATGCCGTACTCTCGGTGCAGGACCTTGGCGGCCTCAACGGCAATCGCCACTTCAGTCCCTGTGCCCAGCAGTGTCAGGGCTTCGACATCGCCGAGCCTGAAAATGACGTAGGCTCCTCGCGCAGTCATATTCTCTCCACGATCGGTTACTCGTAGTTGTGGTGTTCCCTGTCTGGAGAGGGCGAGTAGTGAGGGTGCGTCACGGCTGCGTAGGGCGAGCTCCCAGCACTCCAGCGTCTCTATGGCGTCGGCCGGGCGATAGACATGCAGACCGGGTATCGCGCGCAATGCAGCCAGATGCTCGATCGGCTGATGAGTGGGACCGTCCTCGCCGAGACCAATCGAATCATGGGTCATCACGAAGATCGTCCCAATTCGCATGAGCGCGGCGAGTCGGATGGCATTGCGGGCATAATCCGAGAAAACGAGAAAGGTGCCCCCGAAGGGGATGATCCCGCCATGGTTGTTCATGCCATTCATTGCGGCCGCCATGGCGAACTCACGAACACCATAGCCGATGTATCGACCAGGTGATGCGCGTGAGAAAAGCGGCTCAAGAGCCGGTACTCGCGTGAGGTTGGAACCGGTCAGATCAGCCGATCCGCCCACGAGCTCGGGCACGCAGTCAGCAATCACTTCCAGAGCCATCTGGCTCGCCCTGCGGGTCGCCACCTTCTTCGGATCTGCAAACAGTGCTGAGCGTGCTGTTGCCACGACCTCGCTAAGCCCCTCCGGAAGCTGCCGACGCATGCGCCGCATGAACGCGTCCCGACGCGATCTCGGCAATGCGTCAATTCTCGCCTCCCAGTCTTTCCGTGCAGTCACTCCGCGCCGACCGATCTCATGCCATTCCTGTGCGGCTGAGGGCGGAATCACAAATGGTGGCTCGGTCCATCCGAGGGCTTCGCGAGCGGCCTCCGCCTCCACTGTGCCAAGTGGTGCGCCGTGTGATGCCGCGGTTCCGGACTTCGTTGGTGCCCCATAACCAATGGTTGTTCTCATTGCGATCAATGACGGTTTTTCGCTCTCCTCTCGTGCTGCGGTGATGGCAGCGTCGAGCGCTGTTGCATCGTGCCCGTCGCAGCGCTGGACGTGCCAGTGACAGGCTGCGAACCGCCCAGGGATATCCTCCGAGAATGAAATGCTGGTGTCGCCGTCAATAGTGATGCCGTTATCGTCATAGAGAACGATGAGTCGCCCAAGGCCAAGGTGTCCTGCCAGTGAAATGGCCTCCTGGCCAACGCCCTCCTGCAAGCAGCCATCGCCCGCCAGGACATAAGTGTGATGGTTCATCGCATTGGCGCTGAACTCCCCGCGCAGCATTCGCTCAGCCATTGCCATTCCAACGGCCGCCGCGAGGCCCTGACCAAGCGGCCCCGTGGTCGTTTCAATGCCGGGTAGGTGGCCGTATTCAGGATGGCCCGCGGTCGGGGAGCCGATTTGCCGGAACTGGCGTAGATACGCCATCGAAACGTCTTCAATACCCGTCAGGTGGAGCAGCGCATAGAGGAGCATCGAGGCATGGCCATTGGATACGACCAGCCGATCACGATCCGGCCAGTCGGGCGTCGATGCATCAAATCGTAGGTGGTGCCGCGCCAGAACGGTGATGGCGTCAGCCATGCCCATCGGCGCCCCGGGATGACCGGACTGAGCCTCCTCTACGGCGTCTACCGCCAGCGCACGAATGCAGTTGGCAAGGGTTGCGTGGTCGCTGGCCATAGCGGCTAATCCCCAAATGTCACAGTTGAGCCGATAATCTAACAACAAAATATGTTATAAAATAGTATATTCGTGTTATAAACACCATAACAAGCCGATGAGTACATCTGTGATGAGTGATCAAACGCTCTGGATCGGTACCAGCTGGAAGATGAACAAAAGCCGTTTGGAGTCGGTTGCCTGGGCGCGACGACTCGCCGCCGCGAGGCTTCCAGGAGGCCTGCAGCCATTCGTGATTCCGCCTTACACCAGCATTGCGCCCGTTCATGAAGTGCTGCGCGATACGTCTGTGATGGTTGGTGCGCAAAACATGCACTGGGCCGATGCAGGTGCTTGGACTGGAGAGATATCACCCCTGATGGTTCGAGACGTCGGCGCGATGCTTGTTGAGCTCGGACACTCTGAGCGTCGGATCCACTTTGGCGAGACCAATGAACAAGTGGGGCTTAAGGTTGAAGCCGCTGTCCGTCATGGACTCATTCCGTTGGTCTGCATCGGAGAGAGTCACGAACAGAAGATTGCCGGTCGGGCGGATGAGCACCTCGAAACTCAGGTACGCACCGCGCTGAGCCGAATCGGCGAGTGCGACGGCAGCCCATCACTGCTTTTGGCCTACGAGCCTGTATGGTCAATTGGCGAGCAAGGTGTGCCCGCGACAACGGGCTATGCCGAGGACCGGCAAGCGCATATAGCGGACGTTGCCAATTCAGTTCTCGGCCGCTCTGTGCCATGCCTGTACGGAGGATCGGTCGACTCGGCCAATTGTCGCGACTATCTCTACAAACCCCATATAGATGGTCTTTTTATCGGTCGGTCAGCATGGTCAGTCGAGGGTTATCTCGAAATCCTTGGCTTATGTGCCGAGGCCGCCAATCGTGTATAGCGCATCGACGAGGAGGAGAGAATGAAAATTGCAGTAGCTGGTGACAGCGCAGGAGAAGGACTCGCCGCTGTTGTGGCGGAGCATCTCTCGCAGCACCATGAAGTGGCTGATATATCACATACACCCGACGGGCCTGATCGTTATTACGCTTTGCTCGCTGATCGTGTCGCGAAGGTGCTACTCGATGGTACATACGATCGGGCGATCCTAATGTGCGGAACGGGGATAGGTGTTGCCATGTCGGCGAACAAGGTTCCGGGTATTCGGGCCGCTCAATGTCACGATACCTATTCCGCAGAGCGCGCTGCTCTATCCAATAACGCACAGGTCATCACAATGGGTGCGCGGGTGGTTGGGACAGAACTCGCGAAGGCTATTGTTGATGCCTTTCTGGCCTGCCGCTTCGATCCGCAGGGCCGGTCAGCCGGAAACGTTGCAGCGATCGATCGCGTCGATGCGAAGTACCATGTCGTATCGCTATAGGGAATCGCGAATGTTGGAAAGCTCAGCTTACGGCCCCGCCACCCGCGGGGTGGGGGTAGCCTCTGACCGTTAATCCCATTATCCTCATCGAGGAAGGTTGACCAACCGGCATTGTCAATGGGTGACGTGGTGGGATTTATGAGGGCATTAAATACAGCGGCGAGAGTGCTCGCACTTGCGCCGCTTTTGACTGCATGTGCGACATTCGCCGGTGGGAATCCGGACGATATCGCTGATCCGCAAGGGTCTTCAGAACAGGCATCGGAGGCCACGGCAGGTGGCTCCGGATCGGCCCCCGAGAACGACGCCGGGTTTCGTGAACGCAGTGAACCAATCCCTGCAGAATCGGCGGCGCCGGCTGAATCGGGAGCAGGGCAGGTGAGCGACTCCGAGGCTGATGGCCCGCTTCAGAATGTGCCGCTGGTCATTGATCTGTCCGATCTGCGTGACGACGACGGGCTGGGCAACCCCTCGATCCAGTGGCAGGAATTTGACGACAGTCGAGGGCGTTGGACGAAGATAGACGGGGCCACGTCGCAGGGATTCACCCCCAGGCAGCGCCATGTCGGTAACCAGCTGCGCGTCAGCATTGAGTATATCGACGGTCGGGGGAATCTCGAATCGATTGTCACAGTCCCGACCCCGCCTGTGCGCAACGTCAATGATGCGCCGATCGGCGAGCTTCAGTTGATCGGTACGCAAGCCGAGTACGAAACGCTCAAGGCAGATATCAGCGAGATCCGGGACGAGGATGGCATCGGAACCATTCGGTATTACTGGGAGATCTCTTCTGACGGGCGAACCTGGCAGCGCTATCGGGAAGACGAATGGCGGGGCGATACGGTGGTCCTTTCTCAGGACGAGGTGGGGCGCTACATCCGCGCCGGCATTCGTTATAACGATGGATTCGGAGCCAACGAACAGGTCACGAGTGCCGCGACCGACCCGATACGTAACGTGAACGATCCAGTCCGGGGCGATCTGACATTACGCGGTGATACCCTCGTGGGTCAGACGCTGCAGGCGGAGACCGATGCGATCAGCGATCGTGACGGGATCGCGAAGATCACCGTGATCTGGGAATCATCGAATGACGGGCGCACCTGGCGTCGGGCAGCCGAATCCGCGGACCGGCAGCTGACACTCGGTAACCGATTGGTTGACCGGCAGATCCGTGCGCGCGCCATTGTGGTCGATCAGTTCGGCAACGAAGGGACCGTTGTCTCCGGGAACGTTGGTCCTGTGGAGAGTATTAATGCCGCGCCGTCCGGCACCATCGAGATACTCTCTGTTGACGAGGACTAGGCTGCCGGGAAATCCGCCAGTTGTAATGGTGCGAGGCCCGATGGGCCCTGCACCATCCGTTTCCGGTGCTTTCAATCTACCGCGCGTATCGACTCACCCTGACCGTCTCTAACGCCTCTCGGATCTCCTCGAGGCTGGACGGGTCCTCGATCGTGGCAGGTACAGCCACATCACGCTCCTGACTGAGCTGACGGATCGATTTGCGCAGGATCTTGCCGGAGCGGGTCTTGGGAAGTTTATCGACCACCGCGACCGCCTGGAGGTTGGCGATTGCCCCGATCTGCGTTCGAATGACGTCCATGACCGCGTTCTCGAGCACCGCCGGGTCGATGGTCTGCCCTTCCTTGAGTACGACAAACCCCATGGGCACCTCGCCCTTGAGTTCATCGGCAATGCCAATCACGGCACATTCTGCGACCGCCGGATGATGGCCGATCAGCTCCTCCATTTCACCGGTGGACAGGCGATGGCCAGCGACGTTGATGACGTCATCCATACGGCCCATCACGAAAAGGTAGCCATCTTCGTCGATATAGCCTCCATCTGATGTGTCGTAATAGCCCGGGAAGGCGTTGAGATAAGAGTACCGGAATCGATCATCGTCCTCCCAGAGCGTCGGCAGGCAGCCGGGAGGCAGGGGGAGTCTCAAAGCGATGTTGCCCTGGGTACCGGCAGGCTGTGGGGAGCCATCGCTGTCGAGGATCGCAATTTGGTAGCCCGGTACAGGCAGCGCCGCGGAACCGCTTTTCTCGCGATGCGGTTCAATGCCCATGGGATTAGCGGCGATGGCCCAACCCGTTTCGGTCTGCCACCAATGATCGATGACCGGCAGGCCGGTAATCGCCTTGATCCATCCATAAGTGGGCGGATCGAGCCGCTCACCGGCCAGGTAGACGGCCTTCAGGCATGATAGGTCGTAACCCGCCATCATGGCGGCATCGGGATCTTCCTTGCGGACTGCCCGGAAAGCCGTCGGAGCGGTGAAGAAGGTTTTTACCCGATGCTCGGCGATCACTCGCCAGAAAGCCCCGGCGTCTGGCGTGCGCACGGGTTTGCCCTCATAGACCACAGTGGTGCAGCCATGGATGAGCGGCGCGTAGACGATATAGGAGTGGCCCACTACCCAGCCAACATCGGAGGCCGTCCAGAAAACATCTCCGGGATCGAGGTTGTACACCGCATCCATGCTGAAGTTGAGGGCGACGGCATAACCGCCGGTATCGCGGACAACGCCCTTGGGTTTTCCGGTGGTGCCCGATGTGTAGAGGATGTAGAGCGGATGGGTGGCGTCCACCGCGACTGGATCGACGGGTGAGGCGTCGGCCATCACGCGATGCCAGTCGAAATCACGCGTTGTCGCGTTATTCACCTGCATCGCCGCCTCGCACTCGGGTCGCTGTAGCACCACTGTGGCGGCGGGTGGACAGTCGCAGGCCTGCAGTGCCTCATCGACCAGCGGTTTGTAGGGCAGGATCCGCGAGACCTCAATCCCGCAGCTCGCGGTTATCAGCGCCCTGGGCCTGGCATCGTCAATACGCACGGCGAGCTCATGGGGCTGGAAACCACCGAAGACCACCGAGTGGATGGCCCCGAGGCGTGCGCAGGCGAGCATGGCGACCAATGTCTCGGGGACCATCGGCATGTAGATCACGACGCGATCACCGCATTCCACGCCCAGCGCGCGCAGCCCGCCAGCGAACCGCGCGACCTCGTCACGGAGTTCGCGGTAAGTGATATGGCGCTGCCGGCCGGTGACCGGCGAGTCGTGGATGACCGCGGTCTGTTCGCCGCGGCCATGGTCGATATGATGATCGAGGGCCAGGTGGGCCATGTTGAGCTGACCGCCGGCGAACCACCGGTCAAAGCCCTGATCATCGCGACTGAGAATGGTCTCGGGCGCCTTGAACCAGTCCAGCCTGGCGGCCTCCTGGCGCCAGAACCCCTCTGGATCGCTGATGGAACGCTCGTAGATATCCTGATAGTGCATGGGTTCTCTCCTCCAGCATTTTTTTGTTCCGATCAGATCACATAGAGGTCGACGTACTCATTGACCGGCATTGCCTCGAGTCTCGCCTGCTCGAGTGAGACATCAAGGATGGCGCGCTGCTGCCGTGGCGGGAAGCGACGCGCGAGGTTGGTCCGGAATTTGTCCTCCAACAGCGGGATGCCTTCTTCGCGCCGGCGCTTGTGGCCGATCGGGTACTCCACGATTTCCTCGTCGAGCACCGTGCCGTCGTTGAGTTCGATGGTCAGCGCGTTGGGAATGGAGCGTTTCTGCGGGTCGTGATAGTCGGCGGTGAACGCCGGATCCTCGACACAGACAATCTTCTCGCGCAGGGCATCGATGCGCGGATCGGCGGCGGCACTGTCTTCGTAGTCCCGCGCCGTGAGACGCCCGAAGATCAGCGGCACGGCGACCATATACTGTACGCAGTGATCCCGGTCGGCGGGATTGTTGAGCGGACCCTGTTTGTCGATGATGCGGATGCAGGCCTCATGGGTGCGGATGTTGATGTGCCTGATGTCGTCCGATGACCGACCGGCCTCGGCGAGCCGACGGTGCAGCGTCACCGCCGCTTCCACCGCTGTCTGGGAATGGAATTCCGCCGGGTAGCTGATCTTGAACAGGACGTTCTCCATCACATAGCTGCCATAGGGCCGCTGGAAGCTGAACGCCTCGCCATTGAAGAGCACATCGTAGAAGCCCCAGGTTGGCGCGGTCAGGACGGTTGGATACCCCATCTCACCGGTCTTCGCCATCAGCGCCAGCCGTACACCCCGGGCGGTGGCGTCGCCGGCCGCCCAGGACTTACGACTGCCGGCATTGGGATAGTGACGGTAGGTGCGCAATGACTGGCCATCCACCCAGGCGAGCGATACCGCATTGATGATCTCGTCGCGGGACAGACCGAGCATCTCGGCAACCACTGCGGTGGTCGCGACTTTCACCAGCACCACATGATCCAGCCCGACCCGATTGAACGAGTTATCCAATGCGATCACACCCTGAATCTCGTGGGCCTTCACCATGCCGATCAATACCTCGCGCATGGTCAGGGGCGAGCGGCCTTCGGCAACGGCCGTTCGTGACAGCCAGTCTGCCGCGGCGAGGATGCCGCCGAGGTTGTCGGAGGGATGGCCCCATTCCGCGGCAAGCCAGGTGTCGTTGAAATCGAGCCAACGGATCATAGCGCCGATGTTGAAGGCGCCCTGAACCGGATCAAGCTGGAACTGCGTGCCCGGCACCTTGGTGCCGTTGGGCACGGTCGTGCCCTGGATCACCGGACCGAGCAGCTTCGTGCAGGCCGGATACTCCAGTGCCTCAAGGCCACACCCCAGCGTGTCGATCAGGCAATTGCGGGCGGTTTCGAGCGCAATGGCGCGATCAATGGGATAGTCCCGGACATAGTCGACGATGTCGATCAGGACCTGGTCGGTATTGCTCATGAGCGGTGCTCCTCTTGCTCGTTGATCAGTCGCGCTCATGGAGCGGCACGAATGTCAGGTTGTCGGGGCCGATGTAGTTGGCGCTGGGGCGGATGATCTTGTTGTCCTGGCGCTGCTCGATGATATGCGCGGCCCAGCCGGAGGTCCTCGAGATCACGAACAGGGGCGTGAAAAGAGCGGTTGGGATGTCCATCGCGTTGAATGCGACGGCCGAGAACCAGTCGAGGTTAGGGAACATCTTCTTCGAATCCCACATGACCGACTCGATCCGCTCGGCAATCTGGAACATGCGGGTATTGCCATTATTGTCGGCGAGCTCACGGGCGACCCGCTTGATCACCTCGTTGCGCGGATCACTGATGGTATAGACCGGATGACCGAAGCCGATGACGACCTCTTTGTTCCCGATCCGCTCGCGGATATCGGTTTCCGCCTCATCGGCGCCACCGTAGCGCTGCTGGATCGCGAAGGCGGCTTCATTGGCGCCGCCGTGCTTGGGGCCGCGCAGGGCACCGATAGCCCCGGTCACTGCCGAGTACATGTCCGATCCGGTGCCGGCAATGACCCGCGCGCTGAAGGTAGAGGCGTTGAACTCATGCTCGGCATAGAGCGTGAGCGCGGTGTGCATGGCGCGTTCCCAGTCTTTTGATGGCGCCTCTCCGTGGAGTAGATGCAGGAAGTGCGCGCCAATGGACTCATCCCCAGTCTCGACCTCGATCCGCCGGCCGTTGTGGCTGAAGTGATACCAGTACAGGAGCATCGAGCCGAGCGAGGCCAGCAGTCGATCCGCGATGCCGCGGGCACCGGCCTCGTTGTGGTCATCTTTCTCGGGCAGTGTGCAGCCGAGCAGTGAGACGCCGGTTCGCATGACATCCATCGGATGGGCTGACGCGGGTAGCTGCTCGAGTGCTTTTTTGACGGGATCGGGCAGACCACGCAGGCGCTTGAGTTCGGCCTTATAGCGGCGCAGTTCATTGGTAGTCGGCAGCCGACCGTGGACCAGCAGGTGTGCGGTCTCCTCGAAATCGCACCCCTCGGCCAGATCGAGAATGTCATAGCCGCGGTAGTGCAGATCATTGCCGGTGAGGCCAACGGTGCACAGTGCTGTGTTACCAGCGGTGACGCCAGACAGGGCGACCGACTTCTTGGGCCTGGGTGTTGGGGTCTGTTCACTCATTTTGGGGTCTCCGTGCTGAACAGTTCATCGAGCTTGTCTTCATAGGCGTGATAGTCGAGAAAATCATAGAGCTCGGCGCGCGTCTGCATTTGATCGACGACGCTGGCCTGGCTGCCCTCGGCCCGTACGGTTCGGTAGACGCTCAGGGCGGCGGCATTCATCGCCCGGAATGCCGAGAGCGGATAGAGCACCATGCCAACACCGGCGCTGCCCAGTGATTCGCGATCGAATAGGGGCGTGGCGCCGAACTCGGTGATATTGGCGAGCACGGGGACCTCCACCGCCTGTGTGAAAGCGCGATACATCTCAAGCTCGGTGATGGCTTCCGGGAACAGCATATCGGCGCCGGCCTCGATGTAAGCGCCAGCGCGATCGACAGCGGCCTGCAGCCCCTCCACCGCGAGTGCATCGGTTCTTGCCATGATCACGAACTCGGGATCGGTCCGTGCGTCGACAGCGGCCTTGATTCGGTCAACCATCTCCTGTTTGGAGACAATTGCCTTACCCGGTCGGTGACCGCAGCGCTTGGTCTGGACCTGATCCTCGATATGACAGGCGGCGGCCCTGGCCTTGGTCAGTGAGCGCACCGTACGGGCAATGTTGAAGGCGCCACCAAATCCGGTATCAGCATCGACCAGAACCGGTGTATCGACGGCATCGGTGATCCGATTGACGTCGGTCACGACGTCATCAAGCGTGGTGATGCCCAGATCCGGCAGGCCCATTGAACCGGCGGCGACGCCTCCGCCGGAGACATAGAGCGCGTTATAGCCGACCTCGGTGGCCATCACGGCATGATAGGCATTGATCGCGCCCATTACCTGCAGGGGTTGTTCGGCCTCGATGGCCGCCCGGAATCGCTTCCCGGGGGAATCGGGTGGGGTGTGCATGGCGTCTCTCCTCGTTAACCACGGTGTCTACCCCGTTGACTGCAAGCGACGTGCCAGTCGCCCGAAAATGATCGCATGAAGGGCGTAAGGCGCTGATATGAAACGGAGCGCTCGATTTTCCTCGACACTCGCATCAGCGCCGGCTGTTTCATGTACGTTTGGTGTGGCTTACATTGAAACACTACTTGAAACACGTCGGGCCAACGCTCAGGGAGGCGGGATGCCGGATCCGTCAAGCAGAGGTCAGCAGCGGCCGATTATCCTCGCGGTTGGCTTCAGCCGGCTTAAAGAGGTCTTCCGGGCCATTGTCCCGAGCTATGCCGCTGATGCCGATGTTCACATCGTCGATCGGGGCTTTGATGATGCGCTAGCCGCGATCCGCGACTATGAACGGGCGCAGGGCGTGGATGCCGTGGTCGCTGCCGGTTCCAACGGTGCGTTCCTGCGACGCCATCTCGCACTTCCCGTCATTCTTGTGACGCTGACCGGTTTCGACGTTTTGAAAGCGCTGGCGACCGCTCGGCGGCAGTCCCGGCGGATCGGGATCATTACCCATGGCACCACGCATCCGGAGCTGCTTGAGTTCCAGCAGCATTTTGGTCTGGAAGTGGAGCATTTCGCCTATGAGAGCGCGGCGGATGCGCAGCGCCGGGTGAGTGATCTCGCCGCCCGCGGCGTCCGGGCGATCATCGGTCCAGGGCTGGTTACCGATCTGGCGGAACAGGCGGGAGTGACCGGAGTATTCCTCTACTCCCGCGGCTCCGTCGAGCAGGCGCTCGACAGTGCGATCGAGATCAGTCGGATCGGTCGTATCGAGGCGGCGCGGCGGGAGCGGCTCGATACAATCCTCCAGCAACTCGATGAAGGCGTGGTCGCGGTGGATATGGAAGAGCGGGTGCAGTCGTTCAATCCGGCCATGGAACGCCTGCTCGGCATCGCTGCGGACCGCGTCGAGGGCCGGCGGCTGAGTCAGATCGCCACTCAGCTGGGTCTGCGCGATACGCTTGCCAGTGGCGCCACGGAGCTGGGCGGTGTGCAGCGGATTGGCAGCCGCACGCTGGTGACCAATCGCATCCCGATCCGAGAGCAGGGTGTTCAGACCGGTGCGGTCATGACCCTGCAGGATTCGGCCACTATCCAGCGCGTGGATCGCAGTCTGCGCTCGACCAACAAACCCCGTCAGTTTGCCGCGCGCTATGAGCTCGATCAGATCATCGGCGGATCGCGTCCCATCCGTGATGCCCGCGCGCTTGCCGCGAAGTACGCGGCGACGGACACCACGGTCCTGATCCTTGGCGAGAGCGGGACCGGCAAGGAGCTGCTCGCGCAGGGCATCCATAACGCCAGCAACCGCCGCGGGCATGCCTTTGTGGCGCTGAACTGCGGGGCATTTCCCGAGTCGCTGCTCGAGAGCGAGCTGTTCGGCTTCGAGGAGGGCGCATTCACGGGATCACGCCGGGGCGGCAAACCGGGGCTCTTCGAATCGGCGCATACCGGCACGATCTTCCTCGACGAGATCGGAGAGATGTCGCTGACCCTGCAGACCCGGTTACTGCGCGTGCTCCAGGAGCACGAGGTGATCCGCCTGGGCGCGACTCAGCCGACGCCGGTGGACGTGCGGGTGATCGCCGCCACGCACCGCGATCTTGCCGCCGCCGTTGGTGATGGAACATTCCGGCAGGATCTCTACTACCGGATCAATATTCTGCGCCTGGAGGTGCCGCCGCTGCGTGCCCGCATCGAGGACATCCATGATCTCGCGGACACCGTTCTGGCGAGGGCGCTCGAGCGTCAGGGGGCAGGCCACTGCGCCGGGGCGATCCGTGAACAGATCATGCCCGGTTTTCTTGCCTACCACTGGCCCGGCAACATCCGCGAGCTGGAGAATGTCATTGAACGGCTGGCGATCTTTGCCGGCGAGTTCGAACGGGGGGCGATGGACGGCGACCGCCTGCATCGACTCGTCCCGGAGCTTTTCGAGAAAGGGGCCGATCAGGCGTCATATACAACCGACCCACCAGATCAGACCGCCGAGATGGCCCGTATCCGACGGGTGCTCGATCAGTGCGGCGGCAACCAGACCGCCGCCAGCCGACGGCTGGGGATCAGCCGAAGCACGCTGTCGCGTCGGCTGTCCCGGCGATCATGAGTCGTGACGACGGAAGGCGAGCGTGGCGTTGGTGCCACCGAATCCGAAGCTGTTGCTGACCACCAGGTCGAGCGCTGGCTCGGCCCGTGTCTCAGTGACGATCGGATAGTCGCCGGCGGCCGGATCGAGGTGATCGACATTGAGCGTGCCGGCGATGAATCTCTCCTGCATCATCAGCAGTGAGTAAATCGCCTCCTGCACGCCAGCCGCTCCGAGGGAGTGACCGGTCATGGACTTGGTGGAACTCACGGGGGGACGGGCCTCACCGAAGACCGACTCGAGCGCCCGTAGCTCAGTGATGTCACCGGCCGGGGTGCTGGTGCCGTGGGCATTCACGTAGTCCACCGGATGGTCGGCATCAACGCCGGCCATCTCCAGCGTCTGTGTAAGACAACGCTGCGCTCCCTCACCGGAGGGCGCCACCATGTCATAGCCATCGGAAGTGGCGGCATAACCGACGAGTTCGGCGAGGATGGTCGCGCCGCGAGCCTCGGCGTGCTCGAGTGACTCAAGCACCATCATGCCGCCACCGCCGGCGATGATGAATCCGTCACGATCCTGGTCGAACGGTCTCGAGGCCCGCTCCGGGGTCTGGTTATAGCCGGTGGAAAGCGCCCCCATGGCATCAAAGAGCATGGTCAGGCTCCAGTGCTCTTCCTCGCCACCACCGGCGAACATGACATCCTGCTTACCGAGCTGGATCTGCTCCATGGCGGCGCCAATGCAGTGCGCACTGGTCGCGCAGGCTGAGGAGATGCTGTAGTTGATGCCCTTGATCGCGAAGGGGGTGGCAAGGCAGGCCGAGACCGTGCTGCCCATGACCTTCGGCACCGCGAAGGCGCCGATCCTGCGTACGCCGCGCTCTCGCAGGATGTCTGCGGAGCGCACCACGTTTTCAGTCGATGCGCCGCCAGAGCCTGCGATCAAGCCCGTTCGTGGATCGGAGACCACCGCCGGCGGCAGTTCCGCCTGATCGATCGCCTGTTGCATCGCTACGTAGGCATAGGCCGCGGCATCCCCCATGAAACGACGGGCGCGCCGGGGGACCGCCGCCTCGAGATCGATGTCCGGCCGACCCGAGATCTGGCTGCGCAGGCCACGCTCGGCATACTCGTCGTTGAAGCGGATACCCGAGCGCCCGTTGCGCAGGGCGTCGGTGACTGAGGCCGTATCGTTGCCGAGGCAGGAAACGATGCCCATGCCAGTGACTACCACTCGCCGCACGTGTCGACTCCCTTAGAGATTGCTCTGTGGATTCTGAAACAGACCGACCCGCAGGTCCATGGCCCGATAGATTTCGTTGCCATCCACGGTGACGAACCCATCGGCGATCCCCATGTTGAGCCGCCGACGGATCACGCGCTTGACGTCGAGCCGGTAGTGGACGAGGGCATTATCCGGCAGGATCTGGCCGGTGAATTTCACCTCGCCGCACCCCAGCGCGCGTCCCTTTCCTTCGCCGCCGGTCCAGCCCAGGTAGAAACCCAGCAGCTGCCAGAGTGCATCCAGTCCCAGGCAGCCAGGCATGACCGGGTCCCCGGGGAAATGGCAGCCAAAGAACCATAGATCGGGTTGAACGGCGAGTTCGGCCTCAACGCGACCCTTTTCATGCTCACCGGTGTGATCGTCGATATGGGTGATCGCATCGAACATGAGCATATTCGGCACGGGCAACTGGGGATTGCCCGGCCCGAAAAGCTCGCCATGGCCGCAGGCGATGAGTTCGTCATAGGTGTAACTGGATTGCTGATTCATGAATATCCGCAGGCCAGCGCTTCGGTGACATGGCCCTGGCATGTCGAAGCGCGGCGGCATTGAGGGAAGGGCTTGTTCGACCGAGCGACACTACTCACTGGTGACCGGACTCGCAACCGTTCGTCCCAGCCATTCATTGATCCGCCGACGGACACCATCGGTGTCGAGCCCAACCAGCTCGAGCTGTTCGTCACGCTCACCGTGATCGACAAAACGATCGGCGAGTCCAATCTGCAGGATCGCCGGCTGTTGATGCTGCGCCGCTAGTGTCTCGACAACCGCGGAACCGGCACCGCCCGCGATCATATTCTCCTCGAGGGTGATGATCGTGTCGTGAGCCTGTGCCATCTCAGAAATGCAATCCTCGTCAATGGGTTTGACAAAGCGCATGTTGACTACCGTGGCGTCAATCTCATCGCCGATCGTCTCCGCCGCCGCCAGCATCGTCCCGAAGGCGAGAAGGGCAACACCCTGGCCACGGCGGCGGATCTCGGCCCGGCCGACCGGCAGGGTCTCGAGCGATGTGTCGGGCACGACACCCGGACCCCGGCCACGCGGATATCGCACCGAGGCCGGTCCATCCACCGCCAGCGCCGTCGACAGCATCTGCCGGCATTCGCGCTCGTCTGCCGGCGCCATGACGGTCAGGTTGGGCAGGCAGCGCATGTAGCTGAAATCGAACATGCCATGGTGTGTCGCGCCATCGGCACCCACCAGACCCGCGCGGTCGAGGGCAAACACCACAGGCAGGTTCTGCAGGGCGATATCATGGATGAGTTGATCGTAGCCGCGCTGCAGGAAGGTCGAGTAAATCGCCAGGACTGGCTTTTCGCCCTCGCAGGCGAGTCCGCCGGCCAGGGTCACCGCATGTTGTTCGGCAATGGCGGTGTCGAGGTAGCGATCCGGAAAGCGTTCCGCGAACGCCACCAGCCCGGATCCCTCACGCATGGCCGGCGTGATCCCCCAGAGCCTGGGCTCGCGCTCGGCCATATCGCAGAGCCACTGACTGAAGACATCGGTGTAGGTGAGTGGCGCCGTGCCGCTGGCCGCCTTGATCCCCGCGGCCGGGTCGAATGCCTTCACGCCATGATAGGCGATTGGATTGGCTTCGGCCTTGGCATAACCCTTTCCTTTACGGGTCACGCAGTGAAGGATGCGCGGCCCGTCCATTTCACGCAGGCGCTCGAGCACAGTGACCAGCTCGTCGACATCGTGGCCATCCACGGGGCCAAAGTACTGAAAGCCCAGCTCTTCGAAGAAGGTGCCCGGGACGAGCATGCCCTTGACGTGCTCCTCGGCGAGTTTGGCGAACTCGCGCATGGGGCCGGGCATGTATTCGAGCATCTGCTTGGCCTCGGCGCGGACATTGCCGTAGACGCCACCGGCGAGCAGTCGGGCGAACGTCTTGTTGAGCGCCCCGACGTTTTCCGAGATGGACATCTCGTTGTCGTTGAGCACCACCAGTAGATCCGGGCGCACATCACCGGCGTGATTGAGGGCCTCGAACGCCTCGCCCGCCGTTAATCCGCCATCGCCGATCACCGCACAGGTCCTGCGGCCTTCGTTGCGGTTGCGGCTGGCGAGCGCCATCCCGAGGGCGGCACTGATCGAGGTGCTCGAGTGGCCGACACCGAACGTGTCGTAGGGGCTTTCGTCACGGACCGGAAAGCCTGCCGGTCCGTCGATCTTACGGACACGGCTGATCTCCTGGCGCCGGCCGGTGAGGATCTTGTGCGGATAGCACTGATGACCGACATCCCAGACCAGCCGGTCGAATGGCGTTTCAAGCACGTAGTGCAGCGCGACGGTGAGCTCCACCGAGCCCAGTCCCGCCGCCAGATGACCGCCCGAGCGCGCCACACTGTTGAGCAGAAAATCGCGGAGCTGTTCGGTCAGTCGGGGCAGCTGACTCTGCGGCAGCTCACGCAGGTGGGCCGGCTCGTCGATGCCCTCCAGAAGCGGGTAGGCACTCATGTCCATGACGTCTCCTCCACGTAATCCTCGAGCGCCTCATCGGGCCCGAGTGTCCTTTCGTTGACCAGCTGACCCCGCACCGAGATCCCCGCTTGATGGACGGTGTCTGGATCTCCCGAGACGAGCGGATGCCACCACTCGAGGGATGTTCCCTCATAGAGGCGGCGATACGCACAGCTGTGCGGAAGCCAGTGGTACTGGGCGACCTTCTCGACCGTCAGCTGGATGCAGTCGGGGACGCTCGCATGCCGATTGTTGTAATCGCTGCACTGACAGGACTCGGTATCCAGCAGCTGGCAGCCGATGCGGGTCGGGAAAACCTCGCCGCTGTCGGCGTCCTCAAGTTTGTGGCGGCAGCACTGGCCGCAGCCGTCGCAGAGTGCTTCCCACTCCGGCCAGGAGAGGTCGGCGAGGCGCTTGCGCTGCCAAAACGGACGATCATCAAACATCATATCCCTATCATACCGCCCATTCACCGTACTCACATCCTGTATAATCGAGCGCTTTTGCAGCCTTTCAGTCGTAATCGCATGTCGGACCACACTATCGCTACCCAGGCGGCCCGTCGCCGCACATTCGCCATCATCTCCCATCCCGACGCCGGCAAGACAACAGTGACAGAGAAACTGCTCCTGTTTGGCGGTGCGATCCAGCTTGCGGGCACGGTGAAAGGGCGGAAGTCCGATCGCCATGCCACCTCCGACTGGATGGAGATGGAAAAAGAGCGCGGTATTTCCGTGACCTCCTCGGTGATGCAGTTCGAGTATCACGACTGTATGGTCAATCTGCTCGACACGCCCGGTCACGCCGACTTTTCCGAAGACACCTACCGCACGCTAACCGCCGTCGACTCGGCGCTGATGGTCATCGATGCGGCCAAGGGCGTTGAGGATCGCACGATCAAGCTCATGGAGGTATGTCGGCTTCGCACCACACCGATCATGACGTTCATGAACAAGCTCGATCGCGAGGGTCGTGACCCGATGGATCTGATGGACGAGGTCGAGCGCATCCTGCACATCCGCTGCGCGCCGGTGACCTGGCCAATCGGTATGGGAAAGCGCTTCCAGGGCGTGTTCAACCTGCTCGATGATCGGGTGCATCTGTTTGGCTCCCACCACGCGGGGCGTATCCAGGCCGGTGAAACCATCGATGGGATCGACAATCCGCGACTCGATGAAGTCCTGGGCGATCAGGCGCAGGAATTACGTGACGAGGTCGAGCTGGTCCGCGAGGCGGGGAATACATTCGATCAACAGGCGTATCTGGCCGGCGAGCTGACGCCCGTCTTCTTTGGCTCTGCGGTGAACAACTTCGGGCTTGAGGAGCTTCTCAACCGGTTTGTCGAGCATGCGCCGCCGCCGCAGCCACGGGAGGCGGAGGGTCGCGAGGTCGTCCCGCAGGAAAAAGCACTGACCGGGTTCGTGTTCAAGATCCAGGCGAACATGGATCCCAATCACCGGGATCGGATCGCCTTTATGCGGGTCTGCTCCGGGGCCTTCGAGCGCGGCATGAAAATCCACCACGCGCGGATTGGCAAGGATGTGAAGATCGCCAATGCGATCACCTTCCTCGCCTCCGACCGGGAGCATGTAGAAACCGCGTATCCCGGTGACATCATCGGTCTGCATAACCACGGCACGATCCGCATCGGCGATACCTTCAGTCAGGGCGAGTCGCTTAAATTCGCGGGGATCCCCAATTTCGCCCCGGAGCTCTTCCGCCGCGCCGTGCTCAAGGATCCGATGCGCATGAAAGCGCTGCAGAAAGGGCTGGTTGAGCTCTGCGAGGAGGGCGCGTCGCAGTTGTTCCGGCCGCGGGTGAGTAATGACCTGATCGTGGGTGCGGTCGGCGCGCTCCAGTTCGACGTCGTCGCCCACCGATTGCGTACCGAGTATGGCGTCGACTGCCAGTTCGAACCGGTGAACGTCTCAACGGCGCGATGGGTATACAGCGACGACCCGCGCCAGCTGGCCCGCTTTGAGGAGCGTCAGCAAGAGCACCTCGCCGAAGATGTCTCCGGCGCGCTTGCCTATATCGCCCCGTCGCGAGTCAATCTGCAACTCACCGAGGAGCGCTGGCCGGACATTGAGTTCCGTGCCACCCGTGAGCACTAAGCCCTTGAAAAAGCGGCCGCCGCGTCGCCATGTCTGCCTTACGACTCGCAGACTGGAGACCTGGAATGATTCGATCGATACTCGCTTTCTGCCTGTTGGCGCTGCCGCTCGCCGCTCCCGCGCAGATCGTTGATGAAAACGGCGATGTACCGACGCTCGCACCACTCGTCCAGCGTGTCTCGCCGGCGGTGGTCAACATCGCGACCTCGGGTACCGTCGAAACGGAATCAAATCCATTGCTCAACGACCCGTTTTTCCGGCGCTTTTTCGATGTGCCCGACGAGCCGCGCCAGCGTGAGGTGCAGTCGCTGGGCTCCGGAGTCGTTGTCGATGCCGAGGCGGGCTATGTCCTGACCAACCATCATGTCATTGCCCAGGCCGATGAGATCACCGTCGCCTTCAATGACGGTCGTGAAATATCCGCTGAGATCGTCGGCTCCGACCCGGAGACCGATATTGCGGTGCTACAGGTCGATTCCGATACGCTCACGGCACTGCCGCTGGCCGACTCCGACGAATTGCGCGTCGGTGACTACACCATGGCGATCGGTAATCCCTTCGGGCTCGATCATACCGTGACCACCGGCGTTGTCAGCGGCCTCGACCGCACACTTCCGGGTAACAATGGCGCCCGCCTGCAGAGCTTTATCCAGACCGATGCCTCAATCAACCCGGGTAACTCCGGCGGTGCCCTGGTCAATCTCAATGGCGAACTGGTGGGTATCAATACCGCGATCCTCTCGCGCAGTGGCGGCAACATCGGGATCGGATTTGCGGTGCCCATGAATATGGCCCGCCAGGTCATGGACCAGATCATCGAATATGGCGAGGTGCAGCGGGGCGTTCTGGGCGTGCGCGTGCAGGATCTGACCGCAGAGATAGCCGAGGCCTTCGATATCGAGCGCAATGATGGCGCATTGATCGCGCAGGTCACACCGAATTCGCCCGCGGCGGAGGCTGGACTCGAGGCCGGCGACATCGTCACTGCCGTCAATGGCACCGCTATTGCCGATGCCAGTGCCATGGCCAACGCCATCGGCCTGCTCAAGATCGGTGACGAGGTGGATATCACGTTTGTCCGCAACGGTGAGTCGCAGACCGCCACGGCGACGGTTGCCGATCCAGCGGTGGGTCAGGTGGATGCCGATGCGCTGCATCCGGCGCTCGCGGGCGCCACTTTCAGCGAGCTTGATGAGCGCTCCCCGCTTTTTGGCAAAGTCGAAGGCGTGCTTGTGACTGATGTGTCACAGGGCAGCCGGGCCGCTGAGTATCTTCAGTCGGGCGATGTCATCACTTCCGTGAACCGCCAGACCGTCGAGTCGATGGAGGATTTCCGTGCCCGCACGGAAGACACCGAGCGGCTGCTGCTCAACATCCGTCGCGATAATGGCGCATTCTTTGTGCTGGTTCGCTGAGCGGATCGCCCGACCGGTACTGGCCGGTCGGGCGATCCATCCTAGGCCGTTTCCATCGACGGGTCGTAGCGACCCGCCCGGGCCAGCGAGTTCATCCTCGCCCGGTGTATGAACGCCTGCTGCGCGGCCTGCTTGTTCGCGTTGTCACCGGACCAGGCGGCCTGCACCGGATTCTGCAGCGCCCGACTGAATGAGAAACTGAGTACCCATGGCTTGGCGCCCTCAGCCTGATTGATCGCATTGAGGTTGGCGGTCGCCTCCTCACTGGTCTGGCCACCGGAGAGGAAATTGATGCTCGGCACCGCTGCCGGCACCGTCCGGCGAAGAACGCCCAGTGTCGCCTCCGCGCAGACCGCTGCGCTGGGCCGGGCATGGCGCTTGCCGGGCAACACCATGTTGGGTTTGAGGACGATGTATTCGAGCGCTACGTTATGCCGGCGCAGGGCGTCGAAAAGGGCGACCTGTGCGGCTTCGGTCACTGCTGCACAGCGCTCGAGGTCATGATCGCCGTCCATCAGTACCTCAGGTTCGACGATGGGGACCATGCCCCGCGACTGGGCGATGGCGGCGTAGCGCGCGAGTACCTCGGCATTGGCGTCAAGGGCCTGGCGGCTTGGCAGCGTTTCGGTGACGGCATAGAGGTTACGCCACTTGGTGAATAACGCTCCCTGCTCGAGATAACCATCGAGCCGGTCGCCGAGGTTGTCGAGACCCTGGGTGACCTTCTCACCGCTGCTGCCGGCGAGCTCAACGGTGCCCTTGTCGACCTTGATACCCGGCACGATATCTTGTGCCTCACAGGCCGCCGGGATCGCCATCCCGTCATCGGTGCGCTGGCCGAGGGTCTCTTCGAAGAAGATGACACCGCCGATGGACTCGCCGATCCCCGGCGTTGTCGCCAGGAGACCGCGATAGAAGCGTCGGGTCTCCTCGGTGGACTCGATGCCGAAGTCGGACAGTCGCTTGGTGATGGTGGGATAGCTTTCATCGGCGGCAAGAATGCCGCGGCCGGGGCGGGTCAGACGTTCAATGGTCTGTTGCATCTGTCCGATTCGGTCCATGGTCTCAATCCTCCTTCGCTGGTCATTTATTTAAGGGGTCATGATCGTTATCCATGTTCGCATAACGCCGCATCCAGCGACGCATGATCGCGAACATGAGCAGTGTAAACGCGCCGATTCCCGCGAGCACGATCAATCCAGTGATGTCGGGATCGAGCAGCAGGCGCTTGGTCTGGTTACCGACTGCGGCGATCGCCGCGATGCCCGGGACGGTGCCGATCAGTGTCCCGTTCACATACGGCCAGAAGCCGATGGAAGACGCGCCGGCGATCAGGCTCACCGCGTGGAAATGCGCAACCGGCAGCACCCGCAGGGCGATGACGATCATGGTGCCGTGCCGACCCGCCTGGGCATTCAGGCGTTTGAGTGTCCGCCCGCCGAGACGGTGCATTGGCTCCGCGCCAAGCAGGTGGCCGAGTAGATAACTGAAAAGGGCTGCGGCCAGTGTGCCGGCGCTGGCCAGTCCGAACCCGCCCAGCGGCCCATAGATGAGTATGGTCGCCACCACCATCACGGTGAGGGGAACGAACGCGATACCCGCGCCGATATAGAGCAGGATGATGGCCGGTACCGCCCAGGGTTCGGCACGCAGACGGGCGCCGAGGACCAGCAGCCGGTCAAGCTCGGTATAGGCGTTGAGGTTATAGAGCTCCCAGAGCGTGCCCATACCGATAATGAGCGTGACCGCGACCAGCGCCCGCCAGAGCAGTGGCCAGCGCCGACGGATCGCCGCCCGCCACTCAGACTCTGTCGGCATCGTCGCGTAGGATGCGGCCTCGGACCCGACGGATGCCGATGGCAACGCTGGCAATGACCACGGGGATACTCAATGCGGTGGCGATATCGCCGTTGGGAACGATCCCGCCGCGATCGAGACCATCGAAGGCGTAGGCGATCAGCGAGACGGTGTAGTAACTCAGGATGACCACTGAGAGGCCCTCGACCGTCTCCTGCAGTCGCAACTGCAGCCGAGCGCGGCGGTTCATGGAATCGAGGAGATCCCCATTCTGTGCCTCCAGCGCCACGTCCACCCGGGTACGCAGCAGGTTCGCGCCGCGACTGACGCGCTTGGAGATGCGCTCCAGTCGATCGCCGATGTAGACACAGGTATCGAGGGCCGGCGCCAGGCGCCGCTCCATGAACTCATCAAGCGTGCTGACGCCCTCAATGCGTTGCTCACGGAGCACACGTAGCCGTCGCCTCACCAGTGTTCCGTAGGCCTCGGTGGCACTGAAACGGAAATTGGTGCGCGCCATCAGTCGCTCGACGCGGGCCGATAGATCCGACAATGAAGTCAGCAGCTCGCGCTCATCCGATAGATCCGAGACGGTTGAGAGCTCATCCATGAGTGTCCCGAGCTGCGTTTCCATCTCGGTGATATCACTGGAGAGCTGGCGGGCCAGCGGGAATCCGAGCAGGGCCATGAACCGGTAGGTCTCGAGCTCGAGCAGACGCTGGACCAGTCGCCCGGCCTGCATGGCATTGAGGCTCTTATCGACCACCAGAAAACGCAGGAATCCATCGCTGTCGGCCATAAAGTCGGTCCATACCGAGGCCGCACCGCCACTGCAGTCACTGCCGGCAAGGCTATCCGGCTGGAAGTACTGACCGAGCGAGTCGATATCGGTATCAACGCTCGCCGCGTCCGCCAGTGTCACATGCATGGCGGCGAGCAGTTCGCCGGGCAGGCCGGGCAGCCACTGGCTGGGCAGACTGCTGATCGCCGGGTCGTCGAACGGAGCCGGCTCAGCACCATCAACAAAAACCGTGTAAGTGGAGAATTCGGTATGACGCTCCCAGCGTAGCCGGAAACCCCGTGCCTCGAGCGTGAAGTGACCGGCCTCGGCGTCAGGCGGGTCAATCTGCAGGCGCTCACAGAGCGAGGCCATGTGCGCGACCTCGGCGCTGCGCCCGCTGGTGCCGGTATGCATGACCAGATGCGAGACGCGTAGCGGTGTCGAGAGGCTCTCAAAGGGGCGCGCATGCGCCTCCCTGAGCAGTGTTTCCCGGAGCGTGTGGGTGGTGATGCCGGTTTTACTGACCATGGGGATGGCGGCCTTTTTCGCAGGTGGGCGCACGCTAGCGCCGAGCGGATTCGCAAGCAAGTAGCGTCGGCCCCGACGCGCGACGTATCCTTGCCGCATGGGACCAATAAACTTAGATGATAACCCGGTTGTGCTCACGATGCTCGTGGCCAACGGGCTTGGGTTCGTCGCCTATCTGCTGATCGGTCCGGCGATGATTGCAGGATTCGGGCTCTGGCCCCTCGGCACGGCAGCGCTCAGCGCCCAGTATGGCGGCGGTATCCCGGGCTTTTCAGTCTGGCAGCTACTGACCTATGGGTTTCTGCACGGCGGCATGCTGCATCTGTTCGTGAACATGTTCGCGCTCTGGATGTTCGGGACATCGCTGGAGCGTTTCTGGGGGTCCCGCCCATTTTTGACGTTCTATCTGGTGTGTCTGGTCGGAGCGGGGGTGATCCAGCTGTTCGTGGCCACCATGGCGGCGGATAGTGGCAGCGTCTATCCGACGATCGGCGCGTCCGGCGCTGTGTTCGGGATCCTGCTGGGGTTCGCGATGATGTTTCCCGATCAGCGCCTGATGCTGTTATTCCCGCCGATCCCCATCAAGGCCAAGTACTTCGTGATCTTCTACGGTGCATTCGAACTCTATGCCGGGTTCACCGGATCGATGTCGGGTGTTGCGCACTTTGCCCACCTCGGCGGAATGGCTTTCGGCTTTCTGATCATCACCTACTGGCGCGGGCGTCTGCCGATCAAGCCACAGCGTCGGTTGATGCGCTGAAGGTTGTCCACAAAAGCTGTGGATAAGACTGTGGATGGTTTCTCGATAAGTGGAGTGAACCCCTTATCTGATGCGGTGTCTGGACAAATTGTTCGATTATTCACCATCATAAGTCTTTCCATGAAAAACAATTACTTAAACAGTTTATCTGTTAATTATTATCGTCACATTCGCGCAAACCCCCGAGTTCCGCTGGACGGGTATTGGCCCTATGACGCTGCCCCGAAACTGTGCATAACCCAACCGAACGAGGACGAGACATAATGCAAACGACGTTTCTCGACCGTGACACACTGGATCAGGGCGATCTCGATATGGACGCGCTGTCCACGGTCTGCGGACGGTGGCACAGCTTCGGGCGGACGCCCCCAGAGTCGCTCGCTGACCGGATCGGTCACTCGGACGTGGTGATCACCAATAAATGCGTGATCGGAGCCAAAATCCTTGATGCCTGCCCACAGCTGGCGTTGATCAACGTCGTGGCAACCGGTGTGAACAACATCGATATCGATGCCGCCCGCGAGCGCGGGATAACGGTCACCAACTGTCAGGGTTATGGCACTGAGGCGGTCAGCCAGCATGCGATCGCATTGATGCTCGCGCTCTGCACACGTCTGATCGACTACCATCAGGCCGTTCAGGCCGGGCGATGGGCACAGTCACCGGACTTCTGCCTGCTGGACTATCCGATCCGGGAGCTCGCCGCGCAGACCCTGGTGGTGGTTGGATATGGTGATCTGGGGCGTGCAGTGGTCGACAAGGCACAGGCAATGGGGATGCAGGTCCTGGTTGCCGAGCGGCCCGGTATCGAGACACCAAGGGCAGGGCGGGTGACCTTCGCTGAAGGTATCGAGCGTGCGGATATCCTGACACTGCACTGCCCGCTGACCGAGTCGACGCAGGCGATGATTGGACCGGATGTTCTGCAGCGCATGAAGTCAACCGCGTTTCTGATCAATACCGCTCGCGGAGGACTGATTGACGAGCCCGCGCTGGCACAGGCCCTGCGAACGGGCGAAATCGGTGGCGCGGGGCTGGACGGCCTGTCGGTGGAGCCGCCGGTGGCCGGCAATCCGTTGCTCGCGCCGGGGATACCCAACCTGATCGTGACACCGCACAGCGCCTGGGGCAGCCGCCCGGCACGCCAACGCATCATTGAGCAGACGGTGGAGAATATCAGCGCGTGGCAGCGCGGTACGCCCACGCGCTGTGTGACATAGATAGGGGAGAGCGGCCATGACCGAGCCAATCATCGTCATTACCGGCGCTGGGAGTGGTATTGGGCAGGCGCTCGCGTCGCGCTATGCCGATCGGGGCTGCAACGTGCTGGCGATTGGACGACGTGCCGCACCGCTGGAGGCACTGGCATCGGCGCAGCCATCCATTCGCCACTGTGCGGCGGATGTAAGCACTGCGGGGGGTCAGGCCGCCATCCGATCGGCGATCGGCGGGTCGACCATCCGGGCGCTGGTCCATAATGCGGGTGTGCTGGAGCCGGTCGGGCCGTTACTGGAGCAGTCGAGTGACGCCATCCGCCAGCACCTTGCGATCAATCTGGAGGCACCGATAGCCCTGAGTGGCATGCTTCAGCCAATGATGGCCTCTGACGCACGGATCCTGCATATCTCCTCGGGGGCCGCGCATCGTGCCTTGCCTGGCTGGGGGGCTTATTGCATCAGTAAGGCCGCCCTGCACATGGCTTATGCGGTTCTCCATCAGGAGCTGAACGGTTCGTCGATCAGTGTCGGGAGCCTGCGGCCCGGCGTTGTCGATACGCCGATGCAGTCGCTGATCCGGTCACAGTCGGTTGAAGATTTCCCGGCGGTGGAGAATTTCCGCGCGCTGAAGGAAAACGATGCACTGACATCACCCGACCGGGTAGCGCGATTCATTGAGGCGGTTCTGAGCCTGCCAGCGGAGCGCTACAGCGCGGGGGAATGGGATATCCGTGAGCATTGGGAGACTGTTATTGGCGGATGATGCGTGGGACGTCCTGAGGCAGACACCCACCCACTGCCATCCTTTATTTAACATAATATATATTATACGCATCAATATGGACGCCAGGAAAAGCCCGCAACCGCTTCTGGCCGATCGCCGACCTTGGTAACCTGTCGGGCTATGGCGCTATCCATCCGCGACTGGCTGCTCACTGAAGCCGTCCGTCTGCACGAACAACAACATGGTCGTAGTCATGACGATGACACGGCGAACGCCATCGCGCGTTCAACGAACGGCTCGCTGAGCGATCAGCTGGCGGCGCGTGCGCTCGCGCTACCAGAAGCCGCTGCAGCGGCGACAGACCTCAAACGCCTCCGACAGGCCTTTGAGCTGATCGTTGCGCTGGTCCTGACGGGGGCCGCGCTCGCCGGTTGGTTCGCGGCGCGCACCGCGCTCGAAATGCGTGACGTTGATGCGCTGGTCGTCCTGACTGCGCTGTTGGGGTTGCCGAGCCTGGCGCTGATCGGCTGGCTGATCGTTATGGTGCTCCGTCCCGGGCCGCGCGCCGATGGCCTGCTGGGCGGCCGGCTGCTGCGGGGTTTTCTTGAGGTGCTTGCACCGCGCTTCCTGCGCAGCGAGCTGGCGCCTGATCTGGCCCGCGCGTGTGTCTACCTGATGCGCACCGCCGCAGGACAGTCACGGATCGCGACCCTCATCCATGGTGGCTGGCTGGCCTATACGACCGCAGCTGTGACCGCGATGGCGGTCTACTTCAGCGTGGTCGAGTACACGTTGAGCTGGGGTACGACGATCCTTGATGCCGAGGTCATCGTCGCGCTTGTCAGCGCCCTGGCCACTTTTCCCGCGGCGCTGGGACTCATGCCCGACGTCCAGTCCGAGTGGGTGCTGGCGGCTCGGGATGGCACCGCGACGGCGCCGCATCGGGCAGCCTGGGCCGCGCTTCTGATGAGCGCGGTGGCCGTCTATGGGGCACTGCCGCGGCTCGTGCTGGTACTGACTTACGCCCTGCTCGGGCGTTTTCAGGGGCAACGACTCGCCCTCGACGTTGGTCTGCCTGGCTATCTGCGCCTCCGCGAACTCGTCCATCCGGCCTCGGCACCGGCGAATCAGTCTGAGGCGCCCATGGCCACCCTCCCCCGCGCGCCGCGTCAGGCGACTGAAACCGCTGCGGGGCCGGTCCTGGTCATCGGCGCGGAGCGCACCACCGATGATCTGCTTGCCGCAATCCCCGATCTCAGCGCGCCTGTGGTCGGGGCGGTTGATACGCGCGCCGCGCGCCGGCAGCTGATCGCCGCGCTGCAGGCGCAGGCCGCGCCACCGACCGGCCTGCTCGCGACCTGTTCACTCCTGCGCACGCCGGACACCGGCACTGCGCATATCCTGGGCGACGTGGCGGAAACAGCAGCGGCCCCGCTTATTCTGGTGCTGCACGATGCCACAGAGCTCGCGGCGCGGGGCGGTGACCCGCAGGCGCGTATCGCCGACTGGGATCGGCTGGCGGATTCGATCGGCGCCGATTACGTCGTTTTTGATCATCAACAACCGGATCCAGCGGCGATCGCGTCGATTCGCCAATGGACCGACGAGGCGGAGACAACATGACCGACGCACCCATCCTGGATGTCGGTATTGTCGGGCATACCAACGCCGGCAAGACGTCACTGGTTCGAACCCTCACCCGTAACCGCACCTTTGGCGAGGTTGAGGATCGCGGTGGGACGACACGCCGTGTCTCCGCGGCGACCCTCGACGATGGCGATGCAACCTGCCTGAGGCTCTGGGATTCCCCCGGGCTGGAGAATGCGCCGACGCTGCTGGAGCATCTCGATGAGACCAGCACACAACGCCATGACGGCCTGGCCGCGCTGCGCCGGCTGCTTGATGATGCGCGTATCACCTGACAGTTCCCGGAAGAAACCCGCGTGCTCGAGCTCGCCCTTGGCTGCGATGTGCTGCTCTATGTCATCGACGTGCGCGAGCCGGTACTGGAGAAATACAAGGATGAACTGGCAGTGCTCGCGAGCAGTGCACGGCCGATTATCGCGGTTCTCAACTTCGTTGCGGCCGATGACAGTCGCGAGTCGGAATGGCGTGATGCCCTCGCCCGCGTCACCCTGCACACGGTCGTCGCCTTTGATGCCCGTGTACGGAGCTTTGAGACTGAGCTCCAGCTCTACAAGAAGATCGCCAGCCAACTTAATGATTTCGAACCAGCGATTGAGGCATGGATCAGGTATCGGCGCGGTGAAGAGCGGCAGTGTCGCGAGGCGGCGCGTTCGACCATCGCTACCCTGCTGGTGGACGCCGCCGCTGCGCAGCGAAGCCTGAAAAAAACCGATCGAAACGGTCCTGATCCGTCACTCGAGGCGCTTCGCGAGGCGATCCGAGAGCGAGAGCAGGTATGCAGCGAGACATTGCTGGCCCTCTACGCCTTTGCCGACGAGGACTATGAAGACGATGACTGGCCATTGGCGAGCGGCTACTGGCCAGCGGACGTGTTCAGCGCCGATGCACTCAAACACTATGGCCGGCAGGCCGCCGGTTATGCCGGCGCGGGAGTGGGTGCCGGCGCTGCGTTTGATGTCGCCACGGGCGGCCTGTCACTCGGGACGGGCGCCCTACTCGGTCTGCTGGTGGGTACGGGGACAGGTGCAGCGCGCGCCCTGATACCGCCGCTGTGGAAACGAACCTATGGGCAGCAGCCGGTCTGTGTCAGTGACGAGACGCTGGAGCGCCTGACAGCGCGTCAGCTGCATCTCATCAATGCCCTCAATCATCGCGGTCATGCCACCACAGAAACGCTGGAGGGCGAGCAGGCGGCACTGTTTGAGAACACCGAGCGGGTTGAACTGCTGCGCAAGGCCCGTCAGCATCCGGAATGGTCATCGCTCAATCCCGAGTTCCGGGACAATGCCAAGCGCAATGAGGTGATCGAACAGGTCTCCAGGACCCTGCCCGATTTCTACATCGACTGATTCGACATTGATCCCTCGACCGGATCGTCCGCCTCCACGAACAGTCGCCGCCAGCCCAGAAAGCCCTCTACCCGGATGGTCAGGACCTGGCCCGCATCGCTGAGCATGGGATCGATGTGAATGACGACCGCATCGACCGTTAATGTCTCCCAGTCTGCGGCGTCCCGCGACGCCCCCGGCGCAGCCTCGGGCAGCCGCGCCATTCCGCCGCAGCAGCCGTGACGGGGGGCGGCGCGAAGCGTCACCACACTCCCCCGGTCGCGGATCCAGCGACGCGCCGCCGGGTCGATGGTCAGCGACAGGTCAGCCATCGATCAGGCCGTTGCCGGGCGCTCGGCGACCGCCGCGAATCGGGAGCGGGTGCGATTGGCGATCTTGACGAGTGCCAGCATCAGCGGCACCTCAACCAGTACACCGACCACCGTCGCCAGCGCGGCGCCCGAGTGGACGCCGAACAGCCCGATCGCGGCGGCAACGGCCAGCTCGAAGAAATTGCTTGCGCCGATCATCGCTCCCGGCGCGGCGATCGAATGCGGTACGCCCCAGCGCTGCGCCCAGCCGTAGGCGATGGCGAATATCAGTACCGTCTGCACGATCAGCGGGATCGCGATCAGCACGATATGCAGCGGATTGTTCAGGATGACCTCGCCCTGGAAGGCAAACAGCAGTATCAGCGTGAGGATCAGGCCAATCGGCGTGATTGGGCCGATCCGGCGCATTAACCGCTCGTCAAACCAGCTCCGGCCCCGACGCCTGATGACCGCGACCCGAGTGAGATACCCAGCGCCCAGCGGAATGACGATATACATGAACACCGACAGGAGCATTGTCGCCCAGGGCACCGAGATGCTCGAGAGCCCCAGCAGCAACATAACGATGGGTGCGAACGCGAAGAGCATGATCAAGTCGTTCAGCGACACCTGTACCAGCGTATAGGCCGGGTCGCCACGGGTCAGGTAGCTCCAGACGAACACCATCGCCGTGCAGGGCGCGGCGCCCAGCAGGATCGCGCCGGCGAGATACTCCCTGGCCAGATCAGGCGCGATCAACGGCTTGAACAGTACGATGAGAAACAGCCAGGCGATTCCGAACATGGTGAACGGCTTGATCAGCCAGTTGACTGTTGTCGTGATGATCAGGCCTTTGGGCTGGCGGCGCACACCGAGGATTGATGAGAAATCGATCTGCACCATCATCGGAAAGATCATCGCCCAGATCAGTATCGCGACCGGTATCGAGACCTGCGCATACTCGAACTGCGACAGAGTGGCCGGAACGCCCGGCGCAAACTGCCCGAGCGCCACGCCGGCAGCGATCGCCAGCGCGACCCACACTGACAGATAGCGCTCAAAAAAGCCCATGCCCTCGCGGATATCAGGCCCCTCATTGCGCTGCTGGACCGTGGACGGATCAGCACTCATAAAAGCTCCGCTAACGTGTATATGTCGATATGCGTATATAGGAATGAAAGTTTACGGCGGAACGCCGATACGCTGCAAATCCGGCTCACCGATCAATGTGGGTGGCCAACACGCCGTGACCCCGCGATAATGCGGCTCCACGCAGCCTGAAGATACCCATGGCCACAAACGACGATGCCTCGCTGATCCGGACGGTTACGGTTGGTCCGACGACTTTCACTCTGCTCGGTACGGCGCATGTCTCGCCACAGAGCGTCGCCGATGTGCGTCGTGAGGTGGATGAGGGTGCCTATGATGCGATTGCAGTCGAACTGTGTGACAGCCGATACCAGAATCTGATGGATCCGCAGGCGGTCGAGCGGCTCGATCTGTTCGAGATCCTGCGCAGTGGCAAGGCCGGGATGATCAGCGCGAGCCTGGCCCTTGGAGCGTATCAGCAACGCCTCGCCGATCAGTTCGATATTCGGCCCGGCGCCGAACTGGAGGCGGCGGTTCACGGAGGGCGGCGCAGGCTGCTGCCGGTCTGGCTGGTCGATCGCGACATCGGCATCACCCTCAAGCGGGTCTATCGGAACGTGCCGTGGTGGCAGCGGCCCACGCTGTTGATGGGGCTGCTGGGGAGTCTGTTGTCACGTGACAGAGTGAGCGGCGAGGATATCGAACGCCTCAAGCAGGGCGACATGCTGGAGTCGACCTTCAGTGAATTCGCCGCCGGTTCGGCACGGCTCTTCGAGCCACTCATCAGTGAACGCGACCGCTACATGGCCGCCCGTCTGCTGGCGAGTGCCAACGACGCCGCAACACCGCCGCGGTCGGTCCTGGTCGTTGTGGGAGCGGGTCATCTGAGTGGTCTGAAGCAGGCGCTCGAGTCCGGCTTCGAAGACCCGGGCGCGGAATCCGCCCGACTGGAGGAACTCCCGTCGCGGTCACGTTGGCCGAAGCTTATTCCCTGGGCGGTGGTTGCGATCATACTGACCGGATTCGCCATTGGATTCAGCCGCAGTAGCGAGCTTGGCTGGCAGCTGGTCACCGACTGGGTACTGATCAATGGAAGCCTCTGCGCGCTGGGCGCCGCCCTCGCCCGCGGCCACCCCTTCACAGTGATCGGCTCGTTCCTTGCCGCACCACTCACCTCTCTCAACCCGACCATCGGCGCCGGGTTCGTCGCGGCCGCCATCGAATTGATGAGCCGTCGGCCCCGGGTAGAGGACTTCCGAGGCCTGCGCGACGCCGTGGCCGACTGGCGCGGCTGGTGGCGCAATCGGGTCGCACGGACCCTTCTGGTGTTTCTATTCGCGACCCTCGGCTCCGCGGCCGGGACCTACCTCGCCGGCTTCCGGATCATCGGTCAGCTCGTTTAAAGCAGGCGAAGAAGTTCTCGGTGGTCTGTTCAGCCACTGCCTCAGCGCTGAGGTCCTGCAGGTCTGCAAGGCAATCGATCACCTCCAGGACCCAGCCGGGGCGGTTTTCCTGCCCGCGGTGGGGTACCGGCGCCAGATAGGGACTGTCGGTCTCGACCAAAAGCCGATCCATGGGCAGTCCGCGAACCGTCTCCCGCAGCGCTTCCGCGCGGCGGAAGGTCAGTATTCCTGACAGTGACAGGTAAAACCCCAGATCGAGCATACCGCGGGCGATGGTGGCGTCCTCGACAAAGCAATGAATGACCCCGCCGACCGCCTCGGCCCGCGTCTCTTGAAGGATTGCCAGCGTGTCGTCGGGCGCCATACGGCTGTGAACGATGATCGGCCGCTGTGACTGCCGGGCTGCCTCGATATGGCGTCGGAACCGATCCTGCTGCCAGCGATAGTCTCCGGGTCCAGCGCCATAGTCGAGCCCGGTCTCACCGATCGCCACAACGCGTGGATGGTCGGCCATGGCGGCCAGCGTGTCGGCATCCGGATCCTCGCCCTCGCCACAGGGATGGACGCCCACCGAGGTGAAGACGTTGTCATAGCGTTCGCTGAAGGCGATCAGCCGTTCGCGCTCCTCCACACCCACAGCGACGTTCAAGAACGCATCGACACCGGCGGCACGCGCCTCGATGAGGGCATCATCGGCGCTGTCGGGTCGCTCAAGAAGATGGAAATGGCAGTGAGAGTCAACAATCATGGACGGCTCCAGATCAGGAACAGGGCTTCGATGGAGAGTTCACGGCTAAGGGGCTGTTCAGCGGCGTCGCGCAGTGCCAACAGATCGGTCTGAATACGGCTCAGCCGCTCAACGGTGAGTTGGGTCTGCAACCGCTCGTATCCGGGATAGCCGCTCAGCCGACGGCGGGCATCGATACTGCCCCGCATCAGCTGGATGGCGAGGCGCTGCATGAGTCGCGTAGTCTCGAGTGCACCCACCGGCCGCCATTCCATTGCCACCTCAACCGGACTCCGACGCTGTCCGATGATCGCCGCCAGATCATCGGCGAGTGCATCGAAGCGTCCCACACCCGAATCATTGGCCAGATCCCGCGCGGTCAACGGGCTGCCACCGGCAAACTCAAGCAATGCCTCGGGCGCTGTAACCCCCTGCATCCGGAGCCAGGCCACCGCCTCGGACTGCGGCGGGACTCCCAGGCGGTAATGCTGGCATCGGCTGCGGATGGTGGCACTGAGGCGGCCCGGCTGATGGCTGACCAGAATCAGAATCATACCCTCAGGCGGTTCCTCGAGCGTTTTCAGGAGCGCGTTGGCGGTATGCCGGTTCATGGCCTCGGCAGGGCTGAGAACCGCGATTCGAAGGCTGTCATGCTGGCTCGTGCGGTGACTGAACTCGGTCAGTTCACGGGCTGATTCGATCTTGAGAATGCCGCTGCCACCAGCGGCCGGCTCGATCATCTGCAGATCCGGATGGCTACCGGCCAGACGCAGCCGACAATCCCGACAGACGCCACACGCCGCTCCCTCAGCCGGTTGCTGACACAGCAGCCGGGCGACCATCGCGCGAGCCAGCACCGTCTTACCGATCCCGGCTGGCCCGCCGAGCAGCAGCGCATGGGGAATGCGCCCGGCCTCGGCACTGGACTGAAAGCGCGCCCAGGCCAACGCCTGCCAGGGCAATGGCGTCGCGTCGATCGGTGTCTGGGTCTCAGTCATTGAATCGCGCCGCGAGTATCGCCGTGATTGCGCGCTGCACGCGATCCAGCGGTTGGGCCGCATCCACTCGACAGACCCGCTCGGGCTCAGCGCGGGCTATCTGCGCATAAGCCGATCGGACCCATTCAAAAAAGCGCTGCTGCTCCGATTCGAACCGATCCGGCGTACTGCGCCCGGCGGCACGGGCCAGTCCGAGCTCGACCGGCAGATCAAGCCACAGCGTCAGCCCCGGTGTCAGATCCCCGAGCAGCCAGTCGGCAAGCTCGCGCACACGCTCCACCCCGAGCCCTCGCCCGCCTCCCTGGTAGGCGAGACTTGCATCCGTGAATCGATCACAGATCACCCAACGGCCCGCCTGCAGCGCCGGTCGGATAACGGTCTCGAAGTGCTCCGCCCGAGCCGCGAACATCAGCAGCACCTCAGCCTCCGCTGTCATGCCCCGCTCACGATGGCCAAGAAGGACACGGCGCAGTTCCTCGCCCAGCCCAGTACCGCCGGGCTCCCGCGTGATCAGCGGCTCGTCGCCGCGCGCGGCGATCCAGTCCCGCAGTGTTGTCAGCGCTGATGTCTTGCCGGCGCCCTCGGTGCCCTCAATGGTGATGAAACGCCGCGTATCCATGCACTACTCCCCTTCTCCGAGCTGGTAGCGGCGCACGGCACGATTATGGGCCTCGAGTGTCGTCGAGAAGACATGGCTGCCATCGCCTCGACTGACGAAGTAGAGGCTATCGCCGGCGGCCGGATCCACAGCGGCCTCGATGGCGGCACGACCGGGGAGTGCGATGGGGGTGGGGGGCAGGCCATGACGGGTATAGGTGTTGTAAGGCGTGTCGTCGCGCAGATGACGGCTTAACAAATCCCCATCAAAGCGCTCGCCGAGTCCGTAGATCACCGTCGGATCGGTCTGCAGCCGCATGCCACGTTTCAGTCGCCGGACAAAAACGCCCGCGATGCGGCGGCGCTCGCCCGCCTGCCCGGTCTCTTTCTCAATAATCGAGGCAAGCGTCAGTGCCTCATCCGCATCCGCGAGTGGCAGGTCATCGGCGCGTTCCGCCCAGATTGATGCCAGCGTCGACTCAAGATTGCGGTTGGCCCGCCGTAATAAAGTGACATCGCTCGTGCCGCGCGGGAATCGGTAGGTCTCCGGAAGAAAGCGACCCTCGGCGGCATCATTGGGTCGGCCGATCGCCGCCATCACGCTCGCATGATCAGCATCCGCCGGCAGCGTATGGTCGATCGCCGGATGCCGACGGATTGCGCCAAGCAGCTCATCGACCCGCCACCCCTCGATGATCGTGAGTCGATAGCGCATGACATCGCCATTCACCATGCGCTGGATCAATCCCGCGGCGGTGAGGCCGGCCGTGATGGCGTATTCGCCCGCCTGTATCCGTGCCGCGACGCCCTGCCAGCGGGCATAGACCTGCAGCGCGAGCGGATGATCAATGAGGCCGCGATCGGCCAGCATTGAGGTGACCGTTGCAAAGCTCGCACCCGACGGGACCGTGATGGGCGGGCGATCGGTTTCGCTGAGTGGGGTCTGCTCAATCTGCCGGATGCCCTGGCCGATCCCGATCGCGACCACGACGAGCAGTATGGCGGACAGCACCGCCCCGACGAAGAGGACACGGCGCACCGTCATGGTTCCGTTACCGTCGGCATCAGTGCGGCCTGCGAACGCGTGATCTCACTCTGGAGCTGATCGGCCCAGGGCGAGTGCGGCATCGAACGCTCGGCAATGGTACGGACCGGCCACAGGCCGATCAGGCTGTTGGTGAGCATCACGCCGCGAGCGGTAAGCAGATCGTCGCGCCGCATGGCCGCTCGCTCGACCGTTGCGCCCAGGGCCGCAGCCCGGTCGAGGAGCCATGTCTGCATGACGCCATCAACGCCACCGTCATGCGTTGCGGGCACGCTGAGACGATCCCCCTGATCAACGATCAGGTTGCTCGCGGTGGCTTCGATAACGCGTCCATCCGTGGTCTCCATCAGGCCCTCGGCAATGTCGGGTGTCTGCCATTCCTGCCGCGCCATGACCTGCTCGAGCCGATTGAGATGCTTGATCCCCGCCAGTGCGGGCTGAATCGCCAGACGCATCCTGCAGAAACGCACTGCAACCCCCGGGGACCACCATTCAGTGGGATGCGTGGGGGCGTCCAGACAGCGGACGATACGCGTCGGTCGGGGGGATGGCGGCGGGGCATAGCCTCTCCCGCCCATTCCCCGCGTCACGCTGATACGCAGGACACCAAAGCGTGGCAATGCCAGCAGGCTGAGGTCGTCGAGCCATTCGTGGCGGGCTGGTGCCTCAAAGCCCAATCGCTCGCATCCGACAGTCAGCCTTTGTAAATGACCATCCCACAACCGCGGTTGGTGCTCAACCACGGCGATTGTCTCGAAGACCCCGTCGCCATAACTCAGGCCGCGATCCGCCGCATCAATCGAGTGTGCCGGTGCGCCGTTGACCAGAGTGGAGCCGGTGTCGGCGGTCACGCGTCCAGGGCGCGGAAGATCACTGTGCCGTTGGTCCCGCCAAAGCCGAAGGAGTTCGACAGGGCCGCCCGGATCGGCTGTTCGCGGGCGATGTTGGGCACCAGATCCATATCCAGATCATCATCCGGCGCGTCGAGGTTGATGGTTGGCGGCAGGATGCCATCGCGCATCGCCAATAGGGTGAATACCGCCTCCACACCACCTGCGGCGCCGAGCAGGTGCCCGGTCATCGACTTCGTGGAACTGATCGGCAGTTGCTTCGCGTGTTCTCCGAAGGTGCCCTGAACGGCACGGATCTCGGCCCGATCGCCGGCCTGAGTGGATGTGCCATGGGCATTGACGTAATCGATCTGCTGCGGCGTCATGCCGGCATCCTCGAGCGCCCGGTTCATGCACCGCTCTGCCCCCTCGCCGGTCTCTGCCGGCAGGGTCATGTGGTGGGCGTCACCACTCATGCCAAAGCCAGCGATCTCCGCATAGATGGGTGCTCCCCGTTGCCGCGCCTGCTCGTATTCCTCGAGGATCAGCACGGCAGCACCGTCACCGAGAACGAACCCATCGCGGCCCTGATCCCAGGGGCGGCTGGCCGCCTGCGGGTCGTCATTGCGGGTGGACAGGGCCCGCGCCGCTGCGAACCCCCCGAGACCCGTCGGCGTTGTGGAGAACTCGGCGCCACCCGCGATCATTGCGTCAGCATCACCGTAGGCGATCATCCGCGCGCTCTGACCGATGTTATGCGTGGCACTGGTGCAGGCCGTTACCGTCGCAACGTTGGGGCCCTTCGCACCCAGCAGGATCGAGAGATTGCCGGACACCATGTTGATGATGGCACTGGGGATGAAGAACGGCGAGATCCGCCGCGGCCCGGATTCGAGGAAAGTTTTGTGCCCCTCCTCGATGGAGTGGATACCACCGATCCCCGAGCCTACGGAGACACCGACCCGGTCGGCATTCTCCGAATCGATTGTGAGGCCGGAATCCCGCAGCGCATCCACCGCTGCAGCGATCCCGTAATGGATGAAGGGGTCCATTTTGCGGGCTTCCTTGCGACTCAGATAGTCGGTCACCTCAAAGCCCCGGACCTCGCCGCCGAAACGGACGGCGAACGGTTCGGTATCAAAGCGCTCGATCGGCCCGATGCCGCTGCGCCCTTCCCGAATGCTCTGCCAGGCTTCATCGACGGTGTTACCCACCGGTGAAACGATGCCCAGCCCGGTGACTACGACCCTGCGTCCTATCACCCGCGAACCCCCTGCGATTACTCTTCGAGATGCCGGTTGATGTAGTCGAACGCGTGCCGGACCGTCGTGATCTTCTCGGCTTCCTCGTCCGGGATCTCGCACTCGAACTCTTCCTCGAGCGCCATTACCAGCTCGACCGTATCCAGCGAATCGGCGCCCAGGTCGTCGACGAAGGAGGCCTCAGCGGTCACCTCGTCTTCCTTGACGCCGAGCTGCTCGACCACGATCTTCTTGACTCTTTCCTCGATGCTACTCATCTCGCTCCTACCTCTCGGATTGCAATTGTGGGGCTATGGCCCGAACCGGGGCGTATTCTATGGAATACGGTGACAATGCGCCAGCGACCGGCTATGGCATTAACAGCCCGCCGTTGACGTTAAGGGTTTCGCCGGTGATATAGCCACCCGCGGGTGATGCCAGGAAACAGGCGGCGGCGGCGATGTCCGCCGGCTGGCCCAGGCGCTGCAACGGCGTCTGGGCGGTGAGTGCCGCGCGTTGATCATCATCAAGCGCATCGGTCATATCGGTCTCGATAAAGCCGGGTGCGATGGCGTTCACGGTAATGTTGCGCGTTCCCACCTCGCGCGCCAGTGATCGGGTCAACCCCAGCAATCCGGCCTTGGCGGCGGCGTAGTTGGCCTGGCCTGCATTCCCCATGAGTCCCACCACCGAGCCGATGTTAATGATCCGACCACGGCGCGCCTTCATCATGCCGCGGAGGACCGCACGGGAGACGCGGAAAACGGCGTTGAGGTTGGTCTCGATCACGCTGTCCCAGTCCTCGTCGCTCATCCGCATGGCGAGATTATCCCGGGTGATGCCGGCATTGTTGACGAGAATCCCGGGCGTGCCCTCGCGCGCCGCGATCTCGCTGACGCAGGCCGTGATGCGCTCGCGATTCCCGACGTCAAGCGTGATACCGCGCCCGCTGAGGCCCAGCGATTCGAGATGGGCGCTGATTCGCTCCGCGCCGACATCCCGCGTTGCGGTACCGATCACTGTCGCGCCGCTGCGTGCTAGCTGCTCGGCAATGGCCGCGCCTATTCCACGACTGGCGCCGGTCACCAATGCGACCTCACCATCGAGCTGCAGATTCATGTCACCTCCAGTGTGTTCAGTGCCTTGGCCAGCGAGTCCGGGTCGTGGATCGCCTGTACCCCCATCCCCCGGTCAATGCGCCGGTTGAGTCCCGCCAGCACCTTGCCGGGACCGCATTCGACCACTTGCTCAATGCCGCGCTCACCAAGGCGCTGGATGCACTCGGTCCATCGGACGGGCGAGCGCAGTTGCTCCACGAGTCGCTCACGGATCGCCTCCGGCGTCGTGGTCAGGCTCAGATCCACATTGTGCATCACCGGGATCGTCGGGGCCTGCAGTGTGACACCACTGAGGCGATCAGCCAGCCGGTCGGCGGCTGGCGCCATCAGCGAGCAGTGTGCAGGCACGCTCATCGGTAACATGACCGCCCGCTTGGCGCCGGCATCACGGGCGGCCTCGAGGGTGCGTTCAACGGCCTGGCGATGACCGGCAATGACCGTCTGCCCCGGGGCGTTATAGTTGACCGGCTCGACCACACCGTCCGTGACCTCGGCACAGAGGGCCGCGAGTGTCGTCTCCTCCAGCCCGATCACCGCGGCGATGGCGCCCTCGCCCTCCGGAACCGCCGCCTGCATGAAGCGCCCCCGGTCGCGAACCAGTTCCACCGCCGTCGGGAAGTCGAGTGCGCCGGCGGCGACCAGCGCCGTGTACTCACCCAGGCTGTGGCCGGCCATCAGCGCCGGCAAGGCCCCACCACCCTCACGCCAGGCCCGCCAGACAGCGATGCCAGCGGTGAGCATCAGCGGCTGGGTATGGTCGGTTCGATTCAGCATCGACGTCGGCCCCTCACTGGCAAGGGCCCAAAGGTCCTCGCCCATCGCGGTAGACGCCTCGATGAAGGTTTTCTGCACCACCGCATGGCGATCGGCGAGCTCGGCGAGCATCCCCAGTGACTGAGAGCCTTGACCGGGGAATACGAATGCAAGGTCGTTACGCGTTGGCATATTGGATTCCGTTCAGTAGCGAATCAGTGCCGAACCCCAGGTGAATCCTGCACCAAAGGCCTCGAGCAGCAGCAATTCATCGCGCTGGATGCGGCCATCGCGCACCGCTGTGTCCAGCGCCAGTGGGATAGAGGCGGCGGAGGTATTGCCGTGATCAGCCACCGTGCTCACCATTCGCGATGGCGGCAACCCGAGCTTGCGCGCGGTTGCGGTCATGATGCGGATATTGGCTTGATGGGGAACCAGCCAGTCCACATCGCCCCGCTCGAGCCCATTGGCGCTCAGCGTTTCGTCGACCAGTGCACCGAGCGTGCGCACGGCGACCCGGAAAACCTCGTTACCACGCATGCTCACCTTGCCATGGCTGCCCTCGAGCCGTTCATAGCCTTGTGATACGCCCCAGGGGACATTGAGCAGCGGGGTCTGACGGCCATCCGCGTGCAGGTGAGTGGAGAGTATCCCCGGTTTTTCGCTGGCCTCGAGCACGACGGCGCCGGCGCCATCACCGAACAGAACGCAGGTGCTGCGATCCTCCCAGTCGAGGATTCGCGAGAATACCTCAGCACCAATGACAAGGGCGCGCTGCGCACCGTTGGTCCGGATGAACCGGTCGGCCACATCAAGCCCATAGACGAATCCGGAACAGGCCGCCCCGATATCGAAGGCGATTGCGCCGGGTGCGATACCCAGCCGCTCGACGAGCCGACAGGCCGTGCTCGGAAAGATGTGATCGGGGGTAGACGTCGCCACCACCACCAGATCGATATCATCGGCAGTGAGCGCGGCGTGAGTCAGGGCACGCCGGGCCGCTGCCTCGGCAAGATCCGAGCAGATCTGATCGGGCGCGGCGATATGACGCTGGGCAATGCCAGTGCGCTCAAGGATCCAGCGGTCGGTGGTATCCACCATTGTCTCGAGTTCGGCGTTGGTCACCACCCGATCCGGCAGGTAGCTCCCAGTGCCGCGAATGCGCGATCGGGTCATTGCTGAGGCTCCGCCTGGAAGATCTCACCGAGCCGGGCATCGATACGACTGGGAATCGCCTCAACAGCCTCGACAAAGCCCGTCTCGATCGCCTGCTCAAATGCCCATGCATCGGCGCTGCCATGGCTTTTGACCACGACACCGCGCAGCCCCAGCAGGCTGGCGCCGTTGTACTGACGATGGTCGAGACGGCGACGCAAGGCCCGGAGGACCGGCATTGCGACGAGCCCCGCCAACCGCGTCAACAGGTTGCGGCGGAACTCATCGCGCAGATACTGGGAAATCATCGCCGCCACCCCTTCACTGCTTTTGAGTGCGACATTGCCGGTGAAGCCATCACAGACAACCAGATCGGCCACGTTACGGAACATCCGATCACCCTCCACATAGCCGACATACTGGAGGTCGCTTTCCTGCAGCAGTTGGGCGGCATGCTTGACCTGATCGTTACCCTTGATCTCTTCCTCACCGAGGTTGAGCAGGCCGATTCGTGGGTGATGACTGTCACCCGCTGCTTCCACCAGCACCGAGCCCATCACCGCGAACTGGAACAGATGCTCGGCGGTACAGTCGACGTTGGCGCCCAGATCCAGCATCCGGAAGCGGCCGCCGCGACAGGGAATGGTCGTACAGATCGCTGGGCGATCAATGCCCGGCAGTGTCTTCAGCCGATAGCGTGCTGTAGCCATCAGCGCACCGGTATTGCCCGCGCTCACGCAGGCATCCGCCTCGCCCGAGCGGACCAGATCAATCGCAACACGCATGGATGAGTCCCGCTTGAAGCGAAGCGCCTGGGAGGGCGACTCATCCATGTCGACCACCTGGGTTGCGGAACGAATACGCAGGCGTGCGCGAATCGGGGGATCAAGCGATTCGATCTGGCGCTCGAGGCGAGCACCGTCGCCGACCAGGATAATCGTCAGCGACGGGTGCCGGCCGAGTGCCGCGGCAGCGGCCGGGACGGTCACTGACGGTCCGTAGTCACCCCCCATTGCATCGATGGCCAGCGTGCAGGATTGAGTCATTCGCGCCGCTGTGCCCCGCTCAAACGCATTGACCCACCGCCCAAGGGACTAGTCGTCCTTGCCGGTGGTCACCTTGCGGCCACGGTAATAGCCATCCGCAGAGATATGATGGCGGCGATGGGTCTCACCGGTGGTTGGCTCGACACTCAGGCTCGGGTTTTTGAGTGCATCGTGGCTCCGGCGCATGCCGCGACGTGACGGTGACTTCTTCGATTTCTGTACAGCCATTGTATTGTCCTGCGTTTTGCTGAATCGGTCAGTGTGTCTCACCCGAATCGTCACGCTTGAGCGATTCGAGCGCCTGGAACGGGTTCTCGCGTACCGGGGCCGGTTCATCCGCCGGCCCGAAGTGCCGCTGTCCGCCGTCACAGTTCGTGTCGTCGTGCATCGGAATGAGCGGCAATGCGAGGATGATCTCATCTTCAAGCATCGCAACGACATCCAATTGCCCTTTCGGGGCGACCACCACGGGCGCTTCGGCGCCGTAGGCGTCCGCCTGTTCGATTCGATCCACAACGATCAGATCGAAATGGCCATGGACCGGTATTGATACCGGCGCCAGACAACGTTCGCAGTCAATGGTCACAACCGCCTGGCACTCGCCCTGCAGCCTCGGTCGTTGATCGCCGACCGACAGCGTCAGCGAGCCGGTCACTTCGTCCGCGCTGCCGCCGAGATCGCGGATCCGCGGAAGCGGTTGCCCGACGAGCGCGCCCGCCCAGGAATGCTCGCCCGGCGCGAGTCGTTCCATGCCAATTGATGCCGGCAACTCATCGTTGTGCATAACCGCCGGATCTTAGGCGAGCGCTCCAGTGCTGTCAAAAAGTCCATCCAGCCCCGTCGTGATTGCGTCAGGCGGCGCGGTCGCTGACCATATCTAATCACCGATGTGGCACAAGGATCCGCAATGACTTCAATCATACTCGCTTCCAGCTCACCCTACCGGGCAGAACTGCTGCGCCGTCTGCAGATCGACTTCAAGCCGGTTGCGCCCGCAATCGATGAGCGCCGGCAGGCTGACGAAGCCGCCGAGGCGTACGTCCGACGACTGGCCTGCGGCAAGGCGGATGCGGTCGCCGGCGATCACCCGGAGGCCATCATCATTGGCTCGGATCAATGCAGTGAGTGCCAGGGCGAGATTCTCGGCAAACCCGGTAGCGCTGAGCGCGCCATTGAGCAGCTCCTCAATGCCTCCGGCCAGCGCGTCACCCTTTTCACCGCCGTCGCGGTGCATGATCCCGCCAGCGGGCATACCGCCGTTGAAACCGTCGCCACTCATGTGCAGTTCCGACGTCTCGGGCGCAGTGCCATCGAACGCTACGTGAACACCGACCAGCCCCTCGACTGCGCCGGTGCGTTTCGGGCCGAGGGCCTGGGCATCAGTCTGTTCGAATCGATACAGACCGACGATCCGAACGCCCTGATTGGCCTGCCGTTGATCGCGCTCAATCGGTTGCTGGGTCGGATCGGTGTGATCCGTCCCTGATCAGCGCATCATCATCGGATCCTGCAGTCGTAGCCAGGTGGTGGCTGCGGCACTGCCGATCCGCTCCAGCGCCTGGTCGAAGAGCCGACGCCGCGGCGTGTAGTCGACGCGCTTCGACGCGCCGATAACCGTCCTTGCAACGCTCTCTGGGCTGCCATGCGCGTCCGCAAGGCCTAGATCGATGCCTTCGCCGCCAGTCCAGGCGCGCCCTGAGAACAGACTATCCGGGTTACCCGTGAGCCGATCACCCCGGCCATCACGGACCGCCTGAATGAACTGTTGGTGGATGTCATCGAGCATCCGCTGCATGGCCGCCACCTGGTCGCCATCCGGCGGCATGAACGGATCAAGGCCGGACTTTTGCTCCCCCGCTGTATAGACCCGTCGATCGATGCCCAGCCGCTCGATGGCATCAGAGAATCCGAACCCGCGGTTGATGACGCCGATTGATCCGACGATCGACGCGCCGTTGACGTGGATATCGTCCGCCGCGGCGGCGATATAATAGGCCCCTGATGCCATGACATCGCCGGCCACCGCATGCACTGGTTTATCCGGATGAGCTGCACTGAGTCGATCAATGGCCTGGTAGATCCGACTCGAGGCGACGGGTGACCCGCCGGGGCTATTGATCTGGAGCATGACGCCCTGTGCGTTGTCTGCCTCGAACGCGCGCTCCAGCCCTTCAATGATCCGCGCGGCATTGGCAGGACGACCCGCCATGATCGGCCCGTTCACCTGTACCACGGCAGTGTGTGCGCCAGGCTCGCTGCCCTGTCCGATCGGCAGCGCGCTTCTCAGCGATGAGAATACCGCGACAGCGATCAGCGCCAGCAAAAGGAGGCGCAGAAAGATAGTCCAGCGCCGGGACCGGCGGCGCTCGCGAATGCCTTCGAGGGCGACCTCACGTAATGTCTCGCGGGCCCAGGAATCATCATCACTCATTATTTCACTCCCAGTATCAGGTGGCCTAACGGCTGGTTATCGCTCGTGGAGGACCGTCAGCACGCTCTGTAATTCAGCGGGCAGCGGTGCGCTCGCCTCGACCCGTCCATGCCCGGGCAGGTCGAAAGCCAGGTGCTCGGCATGCAGAAAAAGGCGCTTGAGCCCCCTTGATCGCAATGCCTGATCCGCCTGCCCGTCGCCATAGCGACGATCCATTGCCACCGGGTGACCGATGGACGCGGCATGTGCTCGGATCTGATGGGTCCGACCGGTATGAAGCGTTGCCCGGACCAGGCTCCACCCTTCGTAGGACGTCAGCAGAGTGAAATCGGTTCGCGCCGATTGGCCCTGGGGATGGACCCGCATGACCCGCTCACCGCCTTTGCCGGCTTCAGCCCGCAGCCGCGCGTCCACCCGCTGACGACCCGGCGCCACGGCCCCACCCATCAGAGCGAGGTAGTGCTTGTCGACCGCATTGTCGCGGAATGCTGCATGCAGGGCACGGAGGGTCGAGCGACGTTTGGCAAGGACCAGGCAGCCACTGGTGTCGCGGTCCAGGCGGTGGGCGAGATCAAGGAACGCTGCCCGGGGACGCATGATCCGCAGCGCCTCAATAACGCCATAGGCGATGCCCGAGCCACCATGGACCGCCATCCCGGAGGGCTTATCAAGGATCAGAAGGCGATCGTCCTCGTAGAGGACCGCGGATTCGAGGCGCTGGATGATCTGCGCCGATGGCGCCATCGTCTCACCGCCAGCCGCCTGTCTCACTGGCGGAATCCGCACCCGATCACCCTCAGCGAGCCGGTAGGTGGGACGTATCCGACCGCCATTCACACGCACCTCGCCCCGGCGCAACAGCCGATAGACGCGGGTTCTCGGCACGCCCTTGAGCTGGCGGAGGAGGAAGTTGTCGACGCGTTGCCCCGCGATTTCCGCCGCTACCGTATGGATGGTCGGTCCCGCCAATGGGGTGCACTCCGTTGTTCAACAGGCTGCAAGATTGCCACAGATCCCGGGCGTTTTTGGACGCCTTGGCGGCGGATTGCTATAGTGTTACAGCTTCGGCGGGTGAGAGAGGCGCGAAATGGTGCGCTCCCCGCGAGGTGGAAAAGAATGCTGAGTGGGCGGCGGTCGCAGGCTGACGTCCGACGGAATATACCAATCAACCTAACAACGCGCCTCACCGGGCGCCCGCAAATGGACACCCCCTTGATGGGTCTATTAATCCCGCGTATCAGCTGTCTGCCGTTGACGCTCGCCAGTTTCCTCTGGCGCTGCGCCGGCCAGCCTGGCGCGTGTGCGGACGCCACGGATGGGCGCCGGAGACAGATACGGCATGAAAAGAATGCTCGTCAATGCAACCCAGCCCGAAGAGCTGCGGGTTGCACTGGTCGATGGCCAGTCCCTCTACGACCTCGACATCGAGACACCGGCACGGGAGCGTAAGAAAGCCAATATCTACAAGGGGCGGATCACCCGGGTCGAGCCGAGTCTCGAAGCGGCGTTCGTTCAGTATGGCGCCGAGCGGCACGGCTTTCTGCCGTTCAAGGAGATCGCCCGCGAATACTTTGATGGCGATGGGGATATCGACCCCGACAATGCCTCGATTGCGGATGTCATCACCGAGGGGCGTGAAGTCGTCGTCCAGGTCGAAAAGGAAGAGCGCGGGACCAAGGGCGCGGCACTGACCACATTCGTCAGCCTTGCCGGCCGCTATCTTGTGCTCATGCCCAACAACCCGCGGGCTGGCGGTGTTTCACGGCGGATTGAGGGTAATGAGCGCAATGAGATCCGTGATGCGCTGAAAACCCTCGAGGTGCCGGACGGCATGGGGTTGATTGTTCGCACAGCCGGGGTCGGACGTAACGCCGAAGAACTGCAGTGGGACCTCGATTACCTGCGCAATCTCTGGTCAGCGGTGCAGAAGGCGGCGGAGACCAAATCGGCCCCCTTTCTGATCTATCAGGAGAGCAACGTCATCATCCGCGCCCTCCGGGATTATCTGCGCGCGGACATCGGCGAAATTCTCATTGATGACCGCGAGGTCTACGAGCGGGCGCGGGAGTTCGTCGAGCAGGTTATGCCCCACAACCTGCAGAAGCTCAAGTTCTACGACGACAAGGTCCCGCTGTTCAATCGCTACCAGATTGAGAGCCAGATCGAGTCGGCCTTCCAGCGGGAGGTCCGGCTGCCCAGCGGCGGCGTGATCGTGATCGACCACACCGAGGCGCTGGTCTCCATCGACATCAACTCGGCCCGAGCGACCAAAGGCGCCGACATCGAAGAGACGGCCCTCAAAACCAACGTCGAAGCCGCCGACGAGATCGCCCGCCAACTGCGGCTGCGTGACCTCGGCGGGCTGATCGTGATCGACTTCATCGACATGGGGCCCAATCGGAATCAGCGCGAGGTGGAAAACCGCGTGCGCGATGCCGTGAAGCAGGATCGCGCACGCGTCCAGCTGGGTCGCATCTCACGCTTTGGCCTGCTGGAGATGTCCCGCCAGCGTCTACGCTCCTCACTGGGCGAATCGGCGCTCGAGGTCTGCAGCCGGTGCAGCGGTCAGGGCACCGTGCGCAGTGTCGAATCACTCGCCCTGTCAGTGCTCCGGATCATCGAAGAAGAGGCGATGAAGGATAAGACGGGCAAGGTGGTCGCACAGCTGCCTGTGGACGTCGCAACGTTCCTGCTCAATGAGAAACGCGGCATCCTCGAAACCATCGAGACGCGTAACGGCATCGGAGTGATCCTGATCCCCAATCGCAGCCTGGAGACGCCGCATTACGAGCTCCAGCGGGTGCGCAGCGATGAGGAGACGGAACCCGCCAACAGTTATCAGATGGGGACAGAGGAAGCCGCCCCGAGTCGCGCCGAGGAACTACTGACGGCGGAACGACCACAGGCCGAACGGCCAGCCGTTAGTGGCGTGAGTGCCGGCCGCCCCGCCCCAGCCCCCAGTCAGCCGCCGGTATCAGCAACGACGCCCGCGCCGACGCCTGAAGCGGAGACACCGGCCGAGACGGATCGGGGTGTGCCCCGGGCTCCCGGGCTGATTGGCTGGCTCAAGCGCCTGGTCAGCGGCGATGACGATGCAACACGCGACTCGCCAATGCATTCGTCGACGACCCGGACGGCGTCGGACGCGGGTACCGGCACGGCCGATCATGACTCGACCGAGGCCTCCTCGACGCGATCGCGCAGTGGTAACGGCCGCCGCCGGCGCAGCGGGAATGGCAACGCCGGCCAGGCCAATCGCCGTGGCGGACAGCGCCGCAACCGCGCCGCCAATGCCGACGAGAGCGAGGCTGGGCCCGATGCGGCGCCGAGTAATGAATCGGCCGACCCTATCGGTGAGAGCGAGCAGAAGAAGAGCAAGCCCAAGTCGGCGGGGAAGAAAAAGGATTCCGACGCGGAGAGCAAGCCCAAGGCGAAGCGTAGCGGCGGTTCGAAGTCGTCAGACAAAGACAAAGACAAAGACAAAGACAAGGATAAGGACAAGGACAAAGAGAAGAACAAGGGGAAGACACAAGCCAGGGAGCAGGCAGCCCCAGAGCCAAAGCCTGCTGATGAGACCAGCCCGACGGCTAGCGGTGCGACTGCCGGGGTCGTCGAGTCTGCCGATGATCGGGACGAGGCAAACGGCGAGAGCGCCGGTAATGGCAACCGCAGCCGACGGGGTCGTCGGGGCGGTCGTCGTCGGCGGCGCGGCGGTAGCAGCGGTAACGGCAGTGACGACAATGGCGCAGAGCAGGCACTGGATTCGGAGTCCGCGTCCGCCGATCCGGCGCCGGCGGACGTCAGGCAGCCGTCCGAGCCGGAGCCAGAGTCGAAGCCGGAGCCGGAGCCAAAGTCGGAGCCAAAGTCGGAGCCGCAGTCAGGGTCAGCGGACGAGCTGGCGCAGGATAAGCCCAAGCGGCGTCGCTCCCGGTCAGGCAGCGGCCGTCCCCGCAAGGCAGAGACAACCGCCGAGACACCGGCGAGTGCCGGGCCGGCAGCGCCGGCGGGAGATCCGCGCCGCTGGTCGGGTCGCCCGCGTCTGCCCTCAGAGACGGGCGATTAGTCGTCGGCCGAGGCTCTCAGGTGATCCATCAGGCCATTCGCCGCGTTGTCGATGAGCTCGTAGACGCGGCGAAAGCCTGAATCACCGCCGAAATAGGGATCCGGCACCCAGTCGACCTGCTGCGCCGATTCCGCGTAGCTCAGCATCGGCCGGATCTTCGCCCGTTGGGCACTGGGTGCCTCAGCCCGCAGCCACTCATAATTGCCCTCGTCCATCGCCAGGACGACATCGAAGAACTCGAAATCGAAGCCATCCACCTGCCGGGCGCGCAGATCGCTGATGTCGATACCCTGCTCTGCCATCAGCGCCTGTGCGCGTCGATCCGGTGCCTTTCCGAGGTGATAGCTGTGGGTACCGGCGGAATCGGTGGCGATCTGACCGGTCAGACCCTCAACACGCAGTCGCTCCCGGACAATCCCCTCGGCGATCGGTGAGCGACAGATATTGCCCATACATACAAACAGTACCCGCGACATTGATTACTCTCCAGTTGTCGGTTTGGGACCGATGGCGGCTTCCGCCATCGCAAGGTCGGCAGCGGTATCAATACCCGGACCGGGGCGCTCCCTGGCATCGGCTACCTGAATGTGGATACCGGCCTGGAGCACACGCAACTGCTCGAGCTGTTCGATCCCTTCCAGTGGGCTGGGCGGCAGGGCCGGATAATCGCGCAGAAACCCCGCCCGATAGGCATAAATCCCCAGATGCCGCCGCGCGACCGCGTAGAGCGCTTCAGCATCTCCATGACGATCCCAGGGAATGGCGGCGCGACTGAAGTACAGCGCCCGCCCGTTATGGTCGGCCACCAGCTTGACCGCATGCGGATCATGCATCTCATCACTGTCCACGACCGCGGTCGCGAGCGTTGCCATGGCCGCTACTGGTGTCGATGCCAGTGTCGTGGCCACCTGGGCCAGCAGCACAGGGGGCATGAGGGGTTCGTCACCCTGAAGATTGACGACGATGGTGTCAGCGGCGAATCCACGCTGCCCCACTACCTCGGCGATGCGCTCGGTACCACTCGTATGATCTGCAGCCGTCATGCAGCAGTCAGCGCCGAGAGCGGTGACCCGCTCGGCGATCGCATCATCATCGGTTGCCACGATGACCCGCTCAGCACCGCTTTCGATCGCCCGCCGCCAGACATGCTCAATCACTGGCCGCCCGCCCAGGGGCAGCAGCGGCTTACCCGGCAGCCGGACGGATGCGGAGCGTGCTGGGATCACTACGGTGAAGTCGGTCATGGCATCCTCTGTCGATCATTGAATCGCTGTTGCGCCCGGTCCAGAAGCCGCACGAGAAAGGCTGCGGATGCATCGTCCGGTCGAGCGGCAACCGGAAGATACCAGCTGGCTGGCGGCGCGATCGCCCGGCATTTAACGGCATCTTTTTCGGTCATGATCAGCGCTGCATCATCGGCCAACCGCAGATCAGAAGCCCGGTATCGGTGATGATCGTCGAATGCGTGCGCGACGACGTCGAATCCCATCGCCCGCAGGGTGTCGAAAAAGCGCGCCGGATGGCCGATTCCCGCTACGCCATGCACGCGATCGCCGCTGACCGGCGGCGCTGCGTGAGTGGGGCCGATGGGTTCGAGCTCATTCGCCATGAGCGCGAAACAGTGTCCGATCCCATCCACCGGCCCACCCTGGCCGATGACATCGTCCACCTCGCGGAGCCGCGCTAGGGGCTCGCGCAACGGGCCGGCGGGCAGACAGCGGGCATTGCCGTGACCGCGTCGGGCATCGACCACGACAATCTCGACATCGCGCGCCAGCCGGTAGTGCTGCAGACCGTCATCGCTGATGACCAGATCGACACCGCCGCCGGCGATCAGGGCCTCGGCCGCTGCGGCGCGGTCACGCCCAATCATGACCGGAGAGCCGGTGCGGCGCGCGATCAGGACGGCCTCATCGCCCACTTGCCCGGGATCACTCTCGGCGGTGACCGGTGTGATGTCTGCCGCACGGCCTCCGTAGCCACGCAGCACCACACCGGGTCGCCAGCCCCGGGCGGCAGCCGCTGACACCAGCCAGATTACTAATGGCGTCTTACCGGTTCCGCCCACCGCGAGATTGCCGACCACCACGACCGGCGCCGAGAGGGGGCGGGCGATCGGTTCAAGTCGGCGGCGCCGGCGTGCAGCGACATGACAGAAGAGCCATTCCAGCGGTCTGAGCAGCCTGGCGATCAGACCATGACGGGCCCAGAAGCCGGGCCAGTGCCTAGTCATCGTCCGCCTGCGACCACTCACTGCGGAACTGCAGCCGATGCAGTGCCGCGTAATGCCCGCGGCTCGCGATGAGTTCGGCATGCGTGCCCTGCTCCACCACCCGACCGGCATCAAGGACAACAATGCGGTCGGCGCGCTCAATCGTCGACAGGCGATGGGCGATCACCAGCGTCGTACGGCCACGGATCAGTCGCTCGAGGGCCGACTGGATATGCTGTTCCGACTCGGAGTCCAGTGCCGAGGTGGCCTCGTCGAGGATCAGTACCGGTGCGTCCTTGAGCAGCGCCCGGGCGATCGCCAGTCGCTGGCGCTGGCCACCGGAGAGCTGAACGCCATCGGCACCGATCAAGGTGTCGAATCCGGCCGGCAGCTCCTCGATGAAGCCACGGGCATTGGCCGCCTCGGCCGCGGCAACGATGGCCGAGCGCGGCGGCAGCGGATCCTGGCCATAGGCGATATTCTCAGCGATGGTGGTGTTGAATAGCACCACCTGTTGTCCCACCAGTGCGAGCTGCCGCCGCAGCGCATCCAGCCGATAATCCGATAGCGCTACGCCATCGAGGCGGATCTCGCCGTCCGTGGGCTCATAGAATCGAGGCAGCAGGTTGACGAGCGTTGTCTTGCCGCTCCCCGAGCGGCCGACAATGGCAACCGTCTCGCCGGCGGGGATCTCCAGGTCAATGGCATCGAGCACTGTGGTCGCCCCCGCGCCGTAGGCGAAACTCACGTGCCGGAACGTGATCTGCCCATCAACGCGATCCGGCGCGTAATCACCATGATCGACCTCGGGCGGCTCATCGATGATCTCGAAAATACTCTCGCCGGCGGCAATACCACGCTGTATTTCAGCGTGAACCCGGGTGAGTCGCTTGAGTGGCTGGAGCAGCAACATCATCGCAGTGATGAAAGACACGAACGTACCCACGCTGACGGTTGTCACGCTGCCCTGCGCCGTCGCCAGCCAGACCACGATGGATAACGCCAGTGCCGCGCAGAACTGCACAACCGGCGTACTCAGAGCCTGTGTGCTCGCGAATTTCATGAACTGATCGGTATTGCGCTGGTTCGCGGCCTCAAAACGTGTCCGCTCAACCGCCTGCGCGCCGTGCATGCGCACCTCGTCACTGCCCTCGATCGCCTCCTCGGCGACGTAGGCGATGCTGCCCACCGATTGCTGGATAGTGTGACTCAGGCGCCGGAAGCGTTTGCTGACGTAGAGCACCACTCCGATCACCACCGGGCCGAGCAGCATGAACGTGAGCGTCAGCGACCAGCTGAGCCAGGCCATGTAGGCGAGCAGGAAGATCACCGTCGCGCTGTCACGGATGATGATCACCATGGCATTGGTACCGGCCTGGGCGACCTGCTCGACGTTGTAGGTCAGGCGTGACAGCAGCATGCCCGAAGAGATGTCGTCGAAATAGCGCCGCGGCAGGGTCAGCACCCGCGCAAACACCTCGCCACGCAGCTGCGCGATGACCCGCCGACTCACCCAGGCCGTCCCATACTGCGCGGCGAAACTGCTGACGCCGCGAACCAGGAAAATGCCAAGGACCCCGAGGGGAATCAGCTGCAGCACCGCCGGATCGCGCTCCACGAAACCGGCATCGAGCATGGGTTTGATCAGCCAGGCGAAGCCCGCCTCGCTCGCCCCAGTGATCAGCATACCGACCACAGCCACCACCGCGACCCGCCAGTGGACAAGGACATAGCTGATCAGTCGGCGGTAGATCTGCATTCCCGTGGCGACCTGCGTACCGCTGGACGATCCGCTCATGGTCTTTCGCCCTGCCCGGTCGTCGCGATGCTCACGCTTGCAAAGCCGCTCTGCCCCGCCTGATCCATCACCCGCAGTACCCGACCGTGGGGCACCGCCCGGTCGGCGCGGATGAGTAGACGATCAGCCGCTGCCGTTCGCTCAGCGCGGGCTGATGCAAGCGCTCGGCGAAGCGCTGTTGCGGTGTTGCCAATGGCTGATCCGTCAATGCGCAGATCTCCATCGGCACCAATCACGATCTCGACCGGCGAGGTCTGTACAGGTGCACCGCTCTGCGCGCTCGGCAGAGTGACCTCGAGCGCCTCGCGATCGGTGAACGTCGTGGTGACCACGAAAAAGACCAGCATCAGGAACACCACATCGATGAGCGGCGTGAGATTGATCTCGGGATCCTCAGGCTCGCGGGTGCTCAGCCTCATGCCGGTCCCATCGCAGTCGTATGCCGGGTGAGCACATCGGCGAGCTTCAGTGCCTCACGCTCGATGGCGACGACCAGGCGGTTGGCGCGGCCGCGCAGGTAGCGATGCGCCGCGACGCTCGGGATCGCGACACTCAACCCAGCTCCAGTGGTGATGAGCGCCTCGCCGATGCCTCCTGCGAGCGCACGATTGTCACCAAGGCCTTGAGCATCAATGGCGCTGAATACATCGATCATGCCGATGACCGTCCCCAGTAGGCCCAATAGCGGAGTCACCGCTGCGATGGTCCCCAGTGTATTGAGGTGCCGCTCGAGCTGCATGGCCTCGACACGGCCGACCTCTTCGATGCGCTCGAGCATCGCCGAACGCGGGCCGTTCGCGTGGCTCACCCCGGCCGCGATCACCCGCCCCAGTGGCGAGCCCGCGCGCAGGCGGCGTAGATTGACCGGGCCCAGCGCATCGGTGGCCACCAGTCGCCAGACCTCGGGGACGAGGTCCGCCGGTGCCACGCGACGGCTGCGCAGTATCCACGCCCGTTCGATGATGATCGCGATGGCGAGGATGGAGCAGAGAATGATGGGGGCCATAACCCAACCACCGGTACCGATCAGTTCCCACACGTTGGTTGGCGCGACTCCATGGATGCCCCAGGATAAGGTCGTTGATCATAATGGATTCCCGGGCCGTCCTGAAAGCGTCCACGCCGGGGGTATGCATGGAGCAGGCCGCGCCCTGGTCCCCGTGCTGCCTGCCAGCGTGGCGACCGACCGCCCACGAGCTCGAGTCGCAGCGCCCCCTGCAGACCGGTGTCGTGGATCGGGATGTTGCGACAGCGCAGACGCTCAATCACTGCCGTGTGCGGCATGCCATAGGCATTGCGATAACCCGCCGAGATAATGGTCCGCTGGGGCGCGGCGGCCGCCAGGAGTACCGGACCGCTCGCAGTCCGACTGCCATGGTGAGGGGCCTCCAGCGCGACCACCGGCGTCTCGATCCTGGCCGCAATGCGACGCTCGATGGCATGGTCGATATCACCGGTAAAAAGCACATCACCCGCCACCGAGCGCAGCCGCAGAACGCAGGAGGCCGCGTTGCCCTGCCTGAGCGCAGGGTCATCGGGCCAGAGATAGTCAAACCGGACGCCGTCCACGCGCCAGTGCTGGCCGGCACGGCAGCGCCGCGCTTCCGGGAACCGCTTGAGTGGCTCACCAACGTCAACCCGATCGATTGCCACCGCATCATCCAGCGCGGCGACACCACCGCGATGATCCCGATCGGCGTGGGTGACGATCAACCGGTCGATTCGCTCGATCCCCTGCGCCTCAAGGAACGGAATCAACGAGAATGCCGCCGCATTGGCACCCCCTGACCAGGCCGGTCCAGTATCAATCACCAGGGTATGGCGCCGGGTCTCGATCACCGCCGCATTGCCCTGCCCCACCTCCAGCCAGGTGATCGTGGCCGCACCGGGCTTGAGTGCATCGGGGCGCGCCAGGAAAAAGACCGCGATCAGGGGCAGCGCCAACGCGCGTAGGGGTGTCGCGCGCGGCAGGATCAGCAGGATCAGTCCCAGCACCAGTGCCACGATCGTGACTGCGCCGGCGGGATTGAGTGGCCAGTCCGCGACGCCGGCATCAAGCATCGCGCCACCGGCGGCCATCAACGCGTCGAGCAGTCGCGCAAGCAACGCGAGGATTGGGCCGCCCACGTCGGGCAGGACGAGACTGAGAAGCGCCGCGGTCAGTGCAACAGGTACGATGAAAAACGAGAACAGCGGCAGCACCAGAAGATTGACCAGCAGGCCCGCGGGGCTCCAGCTGCCGAAGAAAAGCCCCGACAGCGGCGCGAGCCCGATCAGCAGCGCGACCTGGATCCGCCAGAGGCCAATGATCGGGCCAGAGCGCCGCCCCCGAAGCGCGGTCAGAATGATGGCGACGGCGAGGAAAGATAACCAGAATCCGGCACCCAGTGCAGCCGCCGGGTCGATCGACAGGACCGCAGTCGCAGCAATCAGCAGGACCCGCCAGGGCGTCACCCAACGTCCGAGCAGTGCCGCCAGCGCGAGCACCGCAAACATCATCAGCGCACGAATCGTTGGCAGCGCGAATCCGGCCATCGCGGCATAGCTGAGCGCCGCCAGGACTGCCACGAGCGAGGCGCTCAGGCGGCGCCACCCGGGGAGCCGGCCGTACATCCAAAGCCAGCGCCCGACGCCATAACCAAACGCCGCCACCAGACCGATGTGCAGCCCCGAAATCGCCATCAGATGGCTGGTGCCACTGGCGCGGAGAATCGCCCAGGTGCGGTCACTGAACCCTCGCCGATCGCCGGTGATCAGCCCTCTGAGCAGAGCGCTCCCCGATCCAGCGCTGGCACTCAAATGCTGGATATGCCGTGAGAGCCGAGCGCGCCAGTGGACAAGACCGGTCGCGGGTTCGAGTCGCCGGGCCCGGGCCGGGTCGGTGACATAGGCTGTAGCGTCGATATGCTCACTGGCAAGCCAGCGCTCGTAGTCGAATCGCACCGGGTTCATGAACCCGCGCGGTCGGCGTAGACGTAGCGGCAACCGCCAGCGCTCACCGGCCGCAACGACTGGTTCATCGGCATACAGACTGATCCGGATGCGTCGCGGTATCCCCTGGCGACGGCCGTCGACTGCCTCGGGACGGACAATGAAACGCTGGCGGCCATCGGATTGCTCGGGCAGTGAGATCACACGACCGGTCACCGGGACGGCCTCGTCAGGAGCGATCATCGGGCGTCGTTCAAGGGCGCTGGCCTGCCCGACGAGCGCGATGATGACACCAACGGCAAGCCAGCCGGGCAGCCGCCAGCCACCCGAGAGCGCCAGAGACGGAAGCAGGGTCGCGATGACGAGCAGCCCGGGCGCCAGCCACATGGGGCTGAGGACGGCGAGGATCAGTCCGGCAAGCAGTGCCGCAAGGGTGTCGCCAATACTCCCCACAGCCACATATCGCCCCTGCCATCGTTCAGAGGCGCCAGACTAGCAGCGACGCTCAGACGGTCTGCAGCCATCCGTCGGCGAGATTCATCCGCCGGTCCATCCGCGCCGCAACCTCCAGATCATGAGTCACCAGTACGACACTGGTCTCATTGGCGCGATTGAGTGACTGGAACAGCGCCAGCACCGACTCGGCGGTCTGATCATCAAGATTACCCGTGGGTTCATCGGCCAGCAGACAGGCAGGCTGGGTCACCAGTGCCCGGGCGATCGCGACCCGCTGGCGTTCACCACCGGAGAGCTCGCCGGGCTTATGCCGCAAGCGATGATCGAGCCCGACCGACTCGAGCATCGCCGCGGCCGCCGCGCGCGCATCGCGGATGGTCTCACCGCGGATGAGCAGCGGCATGGCGACATTCTCGAGGGCGCTGAATTCACCGAGCAGATGGTGGAACTGGTAGACGAATCCGAGCGCGCGGTTACGCAGCCGCCCGCGGGCCGCCGCTCCCAGGTGTTGCACCGGCTGATCGCAGATTCGCACTTCGCCGGCATCGGGATCCTCGAGTCCGCCCAGCAATTGCAGCAGTGTGCTCTTGCCGGACCCCGAGCGACCGAGGATGGCGATCTGCTCGCCAGGTGCCACCTCGAAATCCAGCTGGCGCAGCACATCAACGGCCAGGCCACCCTCGTGAAAGCCCTTGCCAACGTTTCGGCATTCGAGAACCGGTGCCCGATCACTCATGGCGCAGCGCCTCCGCCGGTGCCGTCCGTGCCGCACGCCAGGCGGGATAGAGCGTGGCGAGTAGACTCAATCCCACCGCCGAGAGGCTGATCCGCCAGACATCGGCGGCGCGCAGATCGGAGGGCAGCTCACTGATCAGATAGATATCACCCGAGAGGAACTGGACGTTAAAAAGCTGCTCGATGGCCGGCACGATCGTTTCGACGTTGAGTGCCAGGGCGACACCGGCCGCGGTGCCGATCAGTGTCCCGACGATTCCAAGCAGGCTGCCCTGAATGATGAAGATGCCCATGACCGTTGCGGGTCGGGCACCAAGGGTGCGCAGGATCGCGATATCCGAGCGTTTATCCTGCACAGCCATGACCAGCGTTGAGACGATATTGAAAGCGGCGACACCCACAATCAGCATCAGGATGATGAACATCACCGTTTTCTCCATCGCCACTGCGCGGAAGAAATTGCGATGCTGCATCGTCCAGTCGCTGACGCGATAGCGCCCGGGTAGCTCGCTGGCGATCGTGCGCACACGCTCTGGCGCGGCCATCAGGTCTGTGAACTCGAGCCGTATGCCGGTCACTGCGCTCCCCATGCGCTGGAGGCGCTGCGCGTCGGCGAGATGGATCAGTGCCAGGGAACTGTCATACTGCGCCATATCCACCTCGAATATGCCCGCTACCTCAAACCGACGCAGGCGCGGGAGGATCCCGGCGGCCGAGGCACGCACCTCGGGCGTGATCAGACTGATCGCATCCCCCCGCCCCACGCCCAGCTCCGCGGCCAGACGTTGGCCCAGGATGATGCGGTAGGCGCCATCCTCGAGATCATCGAGACGACCGGCGACGAGGTTGTTGGCGATCCGCGAGACCGACGCCTCACGGGCGGGATCGATGCCGCGCACCAGCGCCCCGGTGACGGCTGAGCCGCGGGTGAGCATGACCTCGCCGTTGACGAATGGCGCCGCGCCGATCACCGCCGAGCGTTCACTGAGCTGGGGCAGGAGCGTCTGCCAGTCCTCGAGCCCGCCATCGCCGCCCTGCACCGTTGCGTGGGATACCATGCCGAGAATGCGTTCACGAAGTTCCTTCTCGAAACCGTTCATGACCGAAAGCACCGTGATGAGCGCCATGACGCCCACCGCGATACCAAGCATCGAGCTTGCGGAAATGAACGAGACAAAACCGTTGCGACGCCGGGCACGGGTATAGCGCAATCCAATGAAAAGCGGCAGCGGACGAATCATGTTGTCACCGGAATGCGCCGGTCGACCCGGATCCCGTCGCCGTTCGGGGTCGCACCGACGCCGATCACGTCGACGCCCGCGCTGCGTGACGCCCGCAGCGCAGACCCATAGGCGGGATCAATCTGATCGGCCGGCCGGATCTCGTCAACGTCAGGGCGTTGGGCGCAAAAGACCAGCATCGCACCCTGTCCACGTTCCACGAGCCGCTGCAGGACCTCAAGGTGGCGCACACCACGGCTGCTCGGAGCGTCGGGGAACACCGCCACGCCCGCATCAACGGCGGCGGTGACATTCTTGACCTCGATGAAACGGCCATCGCCCTCGAGCTGGAAATCGGCCCGCATCGGCTCATCCGGCACCTTGACCTCGGCCCGCGGCGCACCGCCGCCGCTAACCTCCGGGATCAGCGCCGGGTCGGTGAGCGCCTCGGCGACAAGGCGGTTGGTCCGCCCGGTGTGGATGCCGACCCGGATGCCGCGCGCTACCTCGACCTGCTCCCAGGTGTGGGCGTACTGACGGCTCGGTCGATCGCTGTGTGAGAGCCAGACACGCATCCCCGGTTCGGCACAGCCCACCATCGAGCCGGTGTTGGGGCAATGCACAGTGATCGTCTCGCCGCTATCCAGCACCACATCGGCGAGGAATCGCTTATAGCGGCGGTGCAGAATCCCGGTGGTGAGCGGCGCTTCATATTCCATCAGCTCAGTCTAACCGCTGCGGCAGAGGCGTTCATCCCGTTTCCCGCACCCGTTGCATTGGGTAGACTTCGGCTCTGACTTCCATTGATTACCGGGTTCATGCCGAATACCAATCCGCTGCTTATCCACCATGATCTGCCCACCCGGGCCGGGACCCGCCAGGACTGGCTTGGTCTGGCCGGCGATGCAGGCGCACTGGCGATTGCCGAGACGGCGGCGCGCCATGATGGGCCGCTGTTGCTGATCACCACCGGGACCGCCGAGGCGGAAGAACTGCGTCGCGGGCTACGCTTTTTCGGCGTTGAGGACATCGAGCTGATGCCCGACTGGGAGGTGCTGCCCTACGATGTCTTCTCACCCCACCAGGACATCACCTCCGAGCGGTTGCGCGCACTCCACCGCCTGCCCCGCAAACAGCGTGGGGTGGTGATCGTACCGGCGGCGACGCTCATGCAACGCATTGCGCCGCCGTCGTTCCTTGAGGGGACGGTGATCCGTCTCGCCAGTGGTCAGCGCCTGGATCTGGAGGCAATGCGCACCGCCCTGCAGGCCAGCGGCTACCGCTGCGTCTCCGAGGTGCTCGAGCATGGCGAATTCGCGGTCCGTGGGGCGATCCTCGATCTCTACCCAATGGGCGCCGAGGCGCCGTTCCGCATCGATCTGTTCGATGACGAGATCGACACCATTCGCAGCTTCGATCCGGAAACCCAGCGCAGCATTGATCGACTGGAATCAGTCGAACTGCTGCCTGCCCACGAATTCCCGACCGACGAGGCGGGCATCAAACGCTTCCGGCGTCAGTATCGGGCGCGCTTTGAGGGCGATCCGACCGCGAGTCCGGTCTATCAAGCCGTGAGTGACGGGCATATCCCCAACGGTATTGAGGCCTATCTGCCGCTGTTTTTCGAGGCAACGGCGACGCTGTTTGATTATCTGCCAGCGGGCACACTGGCGATCCGCGTGGGGGCGGTGGACGAGCAGCTGGCCGCGGAATGGTCGCAGATTGGCGAGCGTTACGAGCAGCGCCGGCACGATCGCGAGCGGCCGCTGTTGCCGCCTGAAACGCTCTATCTCGATCCCGATGCCGTGCGCCATGGCCTGCATGCCGGCGGGCAGGTCGATCTGCCCACCGACACCCATCGTGAGCCATCGCGCAATCGCGATCGCGCCCTATCGGCCCGTCCCCTGCCAGATCTGCGCACCGCTCCCGGAGATGACACGGGTGTGGCATCGCTGCAGTCATTCATCGACGGCTTCGAGGGACAGGTGCTGCTCACCGCTGAGACCGCCGGACGCCGGGAGGCCTTCCGAGAGCGACTGCAGGCGGCCGGGATCCGCGTCCGCGATGTCAGTGACTGGGCCGCTTTTGTCGCCGATCCGCCAGCGCTCGCACTGACGGTCGCGCCATTGGACGTCGGGTTCCGGCTCGAGCAGGCAGGGCTGGCGGTCGTCCCGGAGTCGGCGCTGCTCGGCGAGCGTGCGGAACAGCGCCGGCGGCGCAAGTCATCACCCGATCGCGATCCGGATGCGATCATCCGCGATCTCACCGATCTGTCCATCGGTGCGCCGGTCGTCCATGAGCAGCACGGCATCGGCCGCTATCAGGGCCTGCAGACACTGGCGGTGGATGGCATCGAGACGGAGTTTCTCACCCTCGAGTACGCGGCGGGCGATAAGCTTTATGTACCGGTCGCCTCGCTGCATCTGATCAGCCGCTATACCGGCGCTGACGATGACGGTGCGCCGATGCACCGGCTCGGCAGTGGCCAGTGGGAAAAAGCGCGTAAACGCGCGGCTCAGAAGGCCCGCGACGTCGCTGCTGAATTGCTCGATATCTATGCCCGTCGCGAGGCCCAGCAGGGCGAACCGCATATCGTTCCGGCAGAAGACTACGCCCACTTCGCGAATCAGTTCCCGTTCGAGGAGACGCCCGATCAACAGACCGCCATTCACGCCGTGCTCCAGGATCTCCAGCAGATCCGCCCGATGGATCGTGTGGTCTGCGGTGATGTGGGCTTCGGCAAGACCGAGGTCGCCATGCGGGCGGCGTTCGCCGGCATCCAGTCCGGACGTCAGGTGGCGGTGCTCGTCCCCACCACGCTGCTCTGCCAGCAGCATTATCAGAACTTCAAGGATCGGTTCGCGGACTGGCCAGTGCGGATCGAGCAACTGTCGCGCTTTCAGTCCGCCAGGGACCAGTCCAAAACCCTCGAGGCAATCACTGAGGGCAAGGTGGATGTCGTCATTGGCACCCATAAGCTCCTCCAGCAGTCGGTCCGCTTCAAACGCCTCGGGCTGATGATCATTGATGAGGAGCATCGATTCGGGGTGCGGCAGAAAGAGGCGCTCAAGCGCCTGCGTGCGAACGTCGATGTGCTTACCCTGACCGCCACGCCCATTCCACGCACGCTGAACATGTCGCTCGCCGGGCTGCGTGACCTATCGATCATCGCGACACCGCCAGCGCGGCGGCTTGCGGTCAAGACGTTCGTCAACGAGTGGGACGAGACGACCATTCGCGAGGCATGCCTGCGCGAACTCCATCGCGGCGGCCAGGTGTACTTCCTGCATAACGACGTCGATAGCATCCAGCGCACCGCCGAGGCGCTCGCGACCCTGATCCCCGAAGCCCGCGTCGGTACCGCCCATGGCCAGATGCCAGAGCGGGAGCTTGAGCGGGTGATGCTCGATTTCTACCACCAGCGATTCAATATCCTGGTCTGCACCACCATCATCGAAAGCGGTATCGATGTGCCCACGGCGAACACCATCATCATCAACCGTGCCGATCGACTGGGCCTTGCCCAGCTCCACCAGCTCCGTGGCCGCGTGGGCCGCTCGCATCACCGCGCCTATGCCTACTTGATTGCGCCGCCACGGCGCAGCCAGACCGCGGATGCCGTCAAGCGGCTGGATGCCATCTCCTCGCTGGAAGATCTGGGCATTGGTTTTGCGCTGGCGAGTCACGACCTTGAGATCCGCGGTGCCGGTGAGCTGCTCGGTGAAGGACAGAGCGGCCAGATCCACGAGGTGGGATTCAATCTCTACAGCGATCTGCTCGACCGCGCGGTGCAGTCACTCAAGGCGGGCAAGGAGCCGGCCCTCGAACAACCCCTGGAGCAGAGCGCTGACGTTGATCTGCACATCTCCGCCCTGCTGCCAGAGGACTATCTACCGGATGTCCACACGCGGCTGGTCATGTACAAGCGCATCGCCAACGCGCCCAACGCCGCGGCGCTGCGCGAACTGCAGGTGGAGATGATCGATCGTTTCGGCCTCCTGCCCGAGCCGGCGCGTAATCTCCTCGAGATCGCCCGGATCCGCCAGCAGGTCCAGGCGATGGGCATCAGTCGCTTTGAAGTCGGCCCCGGCGGTGGCGTCGTGCAGTTCGGCGCGTCGCCCCAGGTCGACGCGAGTGCGTTGGTCCGGCTGGTGCAGGAGCAGCCCGCGGTCTACCGACTGGAGGGTCAGGAGCGGCTGCGCATCAAGCGCGAGACGGAGACCGCCGAGGCGCGTATCGCTCTGGTCGATCGGTTGCTGGAATCGATGGCGCTGCGGGAGGCGGCATGACAGGTCGGGCAATCATCGCGGCGCTGGCCGTCGCACTGCTACTGACCGCGGGCCGATCCGTGGGTCAGACAACCGACGGAGCGGATGGGCCACCGCGCTATCAGGTGGAGGTGGTTGTGTTCACTCAGCCCCCCATTGGCGAGCGCCGTCAGGAGGCCCCCGCAACCGAACCCACACCGCTACCGCGTCGTCTCGCGTGGCCCTTGGGCGAGCCCGACGACGGGCTGCTTGGCTACGACCGCCTTCCTGCCTCCAGTCACCAGCTGACCGGCACGGCCCGTCGAATCGACGCTCAGGCGGGGTTTGATGTCCGCTGGCACGCCGCCTGGGAGCAGCCCGGTGTGAGCCGTGGTCAGGCTCAGCCGCTGGTGCTGCCGGCCATCGATTCGATCCCATCGCTGGAGGGCACCATCCAGATTTCCCGCGAGCGCTATCGGCATGCCCGCGTGGAGCTTCGATACGCCGAGTCAGCGGATGCCCATTGGACGCTGAGTGCCAGTCGCCGCCTGCGTGGCGAGGCGCCCCATTACTTCGACCACCCGGTCCTTGGCGTTGTGATTCGAGTCGACCCGCTGACGGTTGATTAATCCTCGTCCGCTGGATCGGCGGCGTAGATCGCATCGACGTTGCGGAGATAGCCCTTGTAATCCATGCCGGCGCCGAATACATACCGCTCCGGGACCGTCAGGCCGACGAAATCCGCCGAGAGACCGGGCACCCGGGCGGGATTGGGCTTGTCCGCGAGGACGGCGGTATGGACCGACGCCGCGCCATGCTCAAGGCACTCATCGATCAGACCGCGGAACGTGTGGCCTTCGTCGAGAATGTCATCAACGATCAGGATATGGCGGTCACGCAGCGGCGTCTGCGGCCTTGCCAGCCACACCAGCTCCCGCCCGGTCGTGGTCTTGTGATAGCGGGTGGCATGGATGTAATCGATCTCCAGTGGGAAATCAAGCCGGTTGAGCAGTCGCCCCATGGGCACAATCGCCCCGGTCATCACGCCCAGCACCAGCGGTCGGTTATCCGCCATCACCGCCGTGATCTGCTCGCCCAGTCGATCCAGCGCGTCTTCGATGGCGCTGGCATCATGCAGACACTCTGCCCGCTCGAGCACCCCCGCCAGCTGTTCGGCGGTCAGTTCCACGCCCTGGGTCATAGTCATCGCTCCGTTGTGTGTAGCGGCGCAGTATAGCGATCGCCCTAGAGGCCAGCCAGTAACGAACAGGCGCTACGATAGTCATCGCTGGCGTGCAGTGCATCGAGATCGGCGCCATCGCGACCGTGCAGCCGGGCGAGGCGGAACGCCGCCAGGGGATCGGGCTCGACCCATTGATCGAGAAACGGATCGATACGGCGGCCCGCATTGCCGAATAACACCATGTCACAGCCGGCCGCCAGCGCCCTATCGGCGCGTTGCCCCGGATCGCCCTGAGTGGCTGCCGCCGCCATTTCGAGATCATCACTGAAGATCGCGCCCTGAAAGCCCAGCGAACGGCGCAGATAATCGATCCAGGGCGGTGCGAATCCGGCCGGTCGGGGATCCACCGATGCAAAACTGACATGGGCCATCATCATTCCGGCGAGGCCGTTATCGATCAGCCGTCGAAACGGCACCAGATCCTGATGGACCAGATCCGGCAGCAGGCGATTGTCCACGACGGCCTGTTGATGCGAATCCGGGGCGGTCCCGCCGTGACCGGGGAAATGCTTACCGATGGCGACCGAACCGGCCGCACGGACGCCCCGCTGCCAGGCAAGGCCCAGCGTTGCGACCGTCGGCGGATCGCCGCTGAAGGCCCGATCACCAATGACTTGACTGATTCCCCGATCGAGATCAAGCACTGGCGCAAAGCTGAAATCCACTCCCAGCGCCCGGAGCTCTGCGGCCATTATCCAGCCAGCCGTCTGAGCGGCCTCCCGCGCCAGTGCCGGATCCGCGGTGGCCGCACGCCCGATCGCCCCCATCGGCGGCAACCTCGTCAGACCTGCCTGAAAGCGTTGGACCCGCCCACCCTCCTGATCCACGGCGATCAGTAGCGGGGGCTGGCGCAGCGCCTTGATCGAGCGGGTCAGGGCAAGCAGTTGAGCGGGTGTCTCGAAGTTGCGGCTGAACAGTATCACGCCCCCCACGGCCGGATGCCGCAGCCGCCGACACTCCTCGCCGAGCAGCTCCAGACCCTCGATACCGATCATCAGCGGTCCCAGCATCAGTCCGGCGCTCCGATCCACACCGGCATACCGGGCCGGCAGGCGTTGAACAGCGCGATCATGTCGGCACTGTGCAGGCGAATGCAGCCATGCGAGCGAGGCACCCCCATGGGCTCGGTGTCGGGCGTGCCATGGATATAGATAAAGCGGCGCTGACTATCCACCGCCCCGCCGCGGTTCAGACCCGGCTCGTCGCCGCAGAGCCAGAGAATCCGGGTGAGAATCCAGTCACGCTCGGGGTGCGCGGCGGCCAGCGTGGCGGAGTGGATTTCACCGGTCGGACGCCGCGCCACGAATACGCTACCCGTTGGCGCCGTGGCGCCGATCATCGCGCGGACCCGATGCCACCCGCGCGGCGTACCGCCGCTGCCGTTGCGCTCACCGGCGCCAGCGGCGGCCGTCGACACCGACCAGCTCTGTATCGGCCGGTTTCGCTGGTGTATGACCAGCCGTTGTTCGGGAAGGGAGATCGATATCCAGTCATCCATCCGCTATCTCTGGTGGCCTGTCGGTCGAATGCTATCCTAGCCGGCGACTCAAACACCACGAAGGGGGCACTCCACCGATGAAGCGATTGATCCTGCTGCGCCACGGCCAGAGCATCTGGAATCTCGAGAACCGGTTTACCGGCTGGCACGATGTCGATCTCAGCGACAGGGGCCGCGAGGAGGCCACCGCCGCCGGCGAGCTGATGCGCGCCGCTGGCATTGCGCCTGATGCCCTCTATACCTCGGTGCTCACCCGTGCCATCCGTACCGGGTTCATGGGACTCGATGTCCTCGATCGGTTGTGGGTGCCGATGATCAAGGACTGGCGCCTCAATGAGCGTCACTATGGCGCGCTGACCGGCCTCGACAAGGCCGAGACGGCGGACCAGTACGGCGATGAGCAGGTTCATATCTGGCGGCGCAGCTTCGCCACCCCGCCGCCGGCACTCAGCGACGACGACGCCCGCCATCCCCGTCATGATCCGCGTTATGCCGGCCTGGAGCCCGGGCAGCTGCCTGCCACTGAATCGCTCAAGGACACGCTCGCACGTGTGCTGCCCTACTGGGAGAGTGATCTGGTACCGGCACTGGAGCGTTATCCAACGCTGCTGATCGCCGCCCACGGCAATAGCCTACGGGCCTTGGTCAAGCATCTTGAGGGGATCAACGATGACGCCATCACCGGCGTTGAGATCGCCACTGGCGATCCGTTGGTCTACGAACTCGGTGATGATCTCAGCGTCGAGCGCCAGTACTCGCTGAGGGAAAAGGCTTGAGCGAGCTACCCCACCTGAACGCCGCGGGTGAGGCGCATATGGTGGATGTTGGCGAGAAGCCCGACAGCGAACGAGTCGCGATCGCGGAGGGCTGGCTGGTGATGACCGCGAGTACCCTTGCAGCGCTCGAGCGCGGCGAACTCAAGAAAGGCGACGCTCTCGGCACCGCTCGCGTTGCTGGCATCATGGGCGCCAAGCGCGCGGCGGATCTCATTCCGCTGTGCCATCCAATCCCGCTCTCGAACGTGGAGGTGTCATTGAGCGTGGACGCCGATGCAACGGCGGTCCGCGCTGAGGTCATGGCAGCGACCCGCGGCGCGACCGGGGTCGAGATGGAGGCGCTGACCGCGGTGCAGGTCGCCCTGATCACGGTCTATGACATGTGTAAAGCCCTCGATCGTGGCATGACCATCGAGGGCGTGCGGCTCATCCACAAACGCGGCGGCCGCTCCGGCGAATGGCGGCGCTAGCCGTCCACGGCCTCGTTGACCTTGGCAGCGTAGATGAAGTCGTTTTCATGCAGACCACCGATCGCATGGGTGTGGATCTCAACCTCACACCAGCCATAGCCGAACCGGATATCCGAGTGATGGTCCTCCTGCTCAGCAACGTCGCCCGCCTTGTTGGCGACCGCCTGAGCCTTGGCGAAGTCACCCGTCTTGAATAAGCGGCTGATGCCCGTTGCATCGTCGTTGAGCACCCAGCCCGGGACATCCTCGAGGTAGCGCTCCGCCGTCTCGCGGGTCATCGGGTCAATGCCGCCCTGGCAGGGCGTGCAGTGCTTCTCGGTCAAGCTCATGATTACTCCTTCGCTATGCCCGGCGTCTCCGCCGGGGTTGGATCGCCTTTCAATGTTGGTCACCCAATCACTGATTCGGTTCGATGTTCAAGCGCAGTTGTTCCTGGTCACGCTCCTTGGCCTGCTGGTAGGCGGCCTCAAGCCGATCGAACGCCGCTGCTTGGGGGTGTTCACCCGCATCCGCAAGAATCGCTTCCAGCCCTCTGAAACGCCGCTCGAATTTGGCATTGCCATCACGGAGTGCCTGATCGGCATCGACGCCGATCCTGCGCGATAGATTGACGCAGGCGAGCAATAGATCACCCAGCTCCTCGTGGATATGTGCCTGATCCCGCGGTACGTCGCTCAACGCCTCTTCCAGTTCGCCAAGTTCCTCCCGGACCTTGTCGATGACCTGATGGGGTTCTGGCCAGTCAAAACCAACCCGCGCCGCCCGCGACTGAAGCTTGCGACTGCGTGTAAGCGCCGGCAGCGCCAGTGGGACATCATCGAGGGCGCTGGGTGCGGTATCATCGGATGCGCGTTCGGCGCGCTCCTCGGCCTTGATGGCTTCCCAGGTCTCGCGCTGCGACTCGGCACTGAGCGGTGGATGATCCCCGAAGACATGCGGATGACGACGGATCAGCTTGTCGGTGACGCCCTGGGCGATCGAGTCGAAATCGAAGCTTCCTGCCTCGCGAGCGATCTCGGCATAGAACACCACCTGAAAGAGCAGATCACCGAGCTCGTCACGCATCGCCGGCCGATCATCGCGCTCGATCGCATCCGCGACCTCGTAGGCCTCCTCGAGCGTATGGGGGACAAGGCTGCGGAAACCCTGCGCACGATCCCACGCACAACCCTGCTCTGGGTCGCGCAGCCGCGCCATCACCGCTAGCAGTTCCTCCATTGCTGTCATCGCCGCTGATACTGGCTGTTGCCGAATAGCTGCTCTTTAGCCGCATCATCGAGCGCGGGCGGGCGGGCATCGGCGAGCACCGCCAAACCGCGCTGAACGGCTGGCCGCTCGGTTATTGCCTCGTACCAGCGTTTGAGATGCGGATAGTCATCGAGCGACTGACCCTGGTCATCATGCGGGCGGATCCAGGGATAGCTAGCGATATCCGCGATGGTATAGGTATCGGCGGCGAGCCATTCCTGATCAGCGAGGCGACGGTCCATCACCGCATACAGCCGGCTCGCCTCATTGGTATAGCGGTTGATGCCATATTCAATGCGCTCGGGCGCGTACTGGCGGAAGTGATGTGCCTGACCCAGCATCGGTCCCAGCCCACCCATTTGAAACATCAACCATTCCAGCGTGTTGTAGCGTTGTCTTGCGTCGCTCGGCAAGAGTGAGCCGGTCTTCTCGGCGAGATAGAGCAGGATGGCCCCCGACTCGAAGACTGAAATCGGCTCGCCATCGGGACCATCCGCATCCACTATCGCGGGGATCTTATTATTCGGGCTGATGCCCAGGAATGCCTCGCCGAACTGGTCCCCCTGACCGATGTTGATGCCGTGCGCGCTGTAATCGAGGCCCAGCTCTTCGAGCGCGATGTGGACTTTGTGACCATTCGGTGTCGGCCATGTGTAAACGTCGATCATGCGGATTCCATCCTTTATGATGAGGGTATGAATGAAATACCCGGTTATCAGAGACGCCCCAGTGTGCCGGTGAAGGTGGGCTACGTCACGGTGGGCGGTGACGCCCCGGTGATCGTGCAGTCCATGACCAACACCGACACGGTGGATGAGATACGCACTGCGATTCAGGTCGCCGATCTGGCCCGCGCCGGATCCGAGCTGGTCCGCATCACCGTTAACAACGAGGAGGCGGCACGTGCGGTCCCGCGGATCCGGCAGCGCCTGGATGATATGGGCGTTGATGTACCGCTAGTGGGTGATTTCCACTTTAATGGCCATCGCCTGCTGAAGGCCGTGCCCGAGTGCGGGGAGGCACTCGGCAAGTGGCGGATCAACCCTGGTAATGTCGGCAAGGGCAGTCGCCGTGATCCGCAGTTCACCGAGATCATCGAGCTCGCCCGTGACATGAACCGCCCGGTTCGTATCGGCGTGAACTGGGGCAGCCTCGATCAGGACCTGCTGTCACGTCTGATGGACGAGAACGCCAAACGGGCCGAACCGAAATCACCCGATGGCGTGATGCACGAGGCGGTGGTGGTCTCTTCGCTTGAGAGCGCCGAGCGCGCGGAGGAGATCGGACTGCCGCATGATGCGATCATCATCTCCTGCAAGATGAGCCGGGTCCAGGATCTGATCAGCGTCTACCAGGATCTGGGCGCACGCTGTGATCATCCGCTGCATTTAGGTCTCACCGAAGCGGGCATGGGATCAAAGGGCATTGTTGCCTCCACGGCCGCACTGTCGGTCCTCCTCCAGCAGGGAATCGGCGACACCATCCGCATCTCTCTGACGCCGGAGCCGGGCGGTGAGCGGACGCAGGAGGTCGTGGTCGCGCAGGAGATCCTCCAGACCATGGGGCTTCGCAGCTTCACACCCCTCGTAGCCGCCTGCCCCGGATGTGGACGAACCACCAGTACTTTCTTCCAGGAGCTCGCCGACGAGATCCAGAGCCACGTCCGAGAGCGCATGCCAGAGTGGCGCGAACACTACCCCGGGGTGGAGTCGATGAGCCTGGCGGTCATGGGCTGCGTGGTGAATGGCCCGGGTGAGAGCCGCCAGGCGGACATTGGCATCAGCCTGCCGGGCACCGGCGAAAAGCCGGTGGCACCGGTCTATGTGGATGGCGAGAAGACGGTGACACTCAAGGGTGAGAACATCGCCGGCGAGTTCAAGACGATCGTTGAGGAATACGTGGAGCGCCGCTACGGGACCGGCGGGGCCGATCGCTGAATCGGCGCGGCATCATTCCTCGATCTGATCGCGCTTGTCGGTGACTGACTCCCACGCCTCCGCGTCGTCGGGCGGCGCCTGACGGGTGCTGAGTACCGGCCACTGCTGGGCGAGCCGCGCGTTGAGCGCGATGAAGTCCTGCTGATCGGCCGGAACCTCATCATCCGGGTAGATTGCATCCACCGGGCATTCCGAAACGCAGACCGCGCAGTCGATGCACTCCACCGGGTCGATCACCAGCATCGTGGGGCCAGCATGGAAACAGTCCACGGGACAGACTTCCACGCAGTCGGTATAGCGGCAGCGCACACAGGATTCGGTGACGACGTAGGTCATGCGCGCGACGCCCCCGCCGCGGGCTGCTGGCGCGTGGACAGGGCACCGCAGATATCGCAGCGCCAGCCACCGCCGGTGTACTGGTCGACCAGGGCTTCGCGGACCTCTGGCCGAGCCGCGAAATCCGCCAGGGTTATCCCCCGCAGGAACGCCTCGATGCGATGGGCGAGCCCCGCCCACAGTTCACCGTCAAGGGCCGAAGTTGCGCGTCGCGGTCCACCCTGCCCGTCCATGAGCGTAATAACCTCTCCCATGGAAATGGCCTCAGGGGGACGGCCAAGCCGGTATCCCCCGCCAGGGCCCGGGGTACCCCGAACGAGCCCTGCCCGCCGCAGCTTCCAGAAGATCTGGTCAATGTAGGACATCGAAATCCCCTGGCAGACCGAGATCTCTGCAAGCGGTACCGCCCCCGCCTGATTGTGAACCGCCAGGTGCAGAAGGGCGCTGACGGCGTAGCGGCTTTTCGCAGACAGTCTGATCATCGCGTTATCACGTCCGGTACTGATCGGTGGCCGTCAATCGGTACGGCGACACCGTATGGGTATGGTTGACCGGCCCATGTCCGTGGCCCAGCGACGAGGCAGTGACAAGCGCCTCGTGCAGATAGTCCCTGCCACGGTGGACGGCCGCATCGAGCGGGAGTTCCCGGCCCAGCCCCTCGGCGATCGCCGAGGCCAGCGTACAGCCCGTGCCATGATCGCTGGTGGTGGCAATACGTGGATGCTCGAAGCGCTGATTACCACCGGCGGTGGCGAGAACGTCAATCAGGGTGTCGCCGTCTAGATGCCCCCCTTTAAGCAGTACCGCCTCACAGCCAAGCGCGAGCAGTGCCCGGGCCGCCTCGTCCATGGCGGCAGGTGACTCGATCGGCCGACCCAGCAGCGCCTGCGCCTCGGGAATGTTCGGCGTGATCAGTCGGGCGTTGGGGATGAGCCGATCGCGCAGATACGCCATGCCATCGTCCGCCACCAGGCGGGCGCCGCTCTGCGCGACCATCACCGGATCGATCACCCACGGAACGTGGCCCGCGAAGCGCTCGAGCTCATCGGCAACGGCATCGATCACTGCTCGGTCATGAAGCATGCCGGTTTTAACGCAGTCGACACCCAGATCATCGACTACCGAGCGGATCTGCTCACGGATAAACCCGGGCTCGATGCCCACAACGCCCTGGACACCCTCGGTATTCTGCGCCGTCAATGCGGTGACGGCGGTCATCGCATATCCACCCAGTGCGGTGACTGTCTTGATATCGGCCTGTATGCCGGCCCCACCACCGGAGTCGGAACCGGCGATGATAAGGATACGTGCGGGGCTCATGACGGCCCTCCCTGATGGGTCTGCTCATGGACGCGGCGGGCCTGACGCCGGTCAGGTTTGCCGGCACCGGTGAGTGGCAGGGTATCTACCACCTCAATCATCGCCGGGTGTTTGAAGCGTGCGAGGCGCCCCTCGAGCCAGCCCGCCAGCGTGGCCACCGCATCATGCGCCGGGCCGGTGAGCCAGGCAACCGGCCTGGCGCCCCAGTGCGGATCAGACACCCCGAAAACGATCGCCCCAGTGACGTCGGGATGCTCACGCAGGACGGTCTCTACCTCTTCGGCGGCGATGTTCTCGCCACCACTGACAATGACATTATCGAGCCGGCCGACGATAAACACCTGCCCGGCGCGATCCTCACGGGCGAGATCGCCGCTGCGGATCCAGCCATCGTCGGTCCAGCGCGCCGCCGTGCGCACCGGATCATCGAGGTAGCCGTCAAAATCATGGGGGCTGCGCATCTGTAGCTCACCGGGCTCGTCAACGGCCACTGGCTGCAGGGAATCTGGATTGACGATGCGGTAGTCGGTATGGAAAAAACTGGTACCCACACTGGCACGATCGGGCGTCTCCGCGTCCTCATCCGCTCTCGCTGCGGCATTGATGAAGTTCGATGGCCCCGCCTCGGTCAGGCCATATGACTGGCGCACATTGATGCCGCGTGCCAGAAATGGCGCCATGCTCGCCTCGGCACAGGGAGCGCCGGCGGTGGTGATGGCCTCGAGCGATCGCAGCGAATGGGTCGCGAAAGCCGGGCTGGCCGCGAGCGCCTGCAGCATGGCCTCGACCGCGCCGAGGTGGTTGATGCCATAGCGATCGATCGCGCGCAGTACCGCATCTGGCTCGAATGCCGCGGGGATCACCGCGCACCCGCCGGCATAGAGGATCGGTACCAGCGTGTTCCAGCCGCCTATATGGAAAAGCGGGAACAGCACCAGCTCACGGCGCTGCGCCAGCGCACCATCAGCAGCCACTAGAAGCTCGATTGCATTCCAGAGCATCTGCCGGTGGCTGATTCGGCAGATCTTGGGCAGACCGGTACTGCCGCCGGTATGGACAAGAAGGCAGGGATCGGCCAGGGCAAGCGCCCGATTGATGGGATCTGTCGTCTGACGCGCCAGCGCCTGCTCGGCGGCGCTGTCGCGCGTACCAAAACCGAGTCTCGGGATCGCTGTAGCGTCCATCGCCATGGCGTCGACAAAGTCATTCAAACTCTCATCGACCACCAGCCACTCCGGCGCGATCCGCTCGATGAGCGCACGCGCCTCGGTGGCCGTGAGCCGATGGCTGACCGGCGCAATGACAACGCCGGTCTTGCCCGCCGCTAGAAATAGCTCAACGGCCTCGAGGCGATTACCGGTAATCACTGCGATGGCCTGGCCGGGCACCAGCTCGGCCTCATCAACGATCCAGTGGGCCCAGCGCCGCGCCCGGTCATCCAGGGCCTGGTAGGTGAGGCGTTGATCCGTTGCCGGATCGATAAGCGCTGTCCGTTCCGGAGTGAGCGACCGTCGGCGGCCACTCCAGTCGCCGACCCAGTTCATCGGGCGTTGATCCCCGGATTCATCCATATGCATCATGATGCGAAATTCCAGCAGACTGGCTGCATGCAGTACAACGATCTCATCGACATTGGCGTCAACCTCACCCATGCGCGCTTCAATGGCGACCGCGATGCGGTTATCGAGCGGGCGTCGGCCGCCGGCGTAGCGGGCATGGTCCTCACCGGCGTCAACATTGCGGAGTCGGAATCCGCCATCGCGCTGGCAAACGCCTGGCCCAACGTCATGGTTGCGACCGCCGGCGTCCACCCCCATCACGCCGACCAGTGGTCGAATACCGCCGCCAAATCACTCGAGGCGCTGATCGAGCAGCCATCAACCGTCGCTGTTGGCGAGACAGGCCTTGATTATAACCGCGACTTTTCACCACGTTCCGACCAGCGTGCTGCGTTCGTCGCACAGCTTGAAATCGCCGCTACCACGCAGTCTCCGGTATTCCTCCACCAGCGCGATGCCGATGCTGATTTTCTTGCCATCCTGCGTGAGCATCGCGCTGCCCTGCCCGCAGTCGTTCTGCATTGCTTTACCGGTGATCAGGCACTGCTCGAGGCCTGTCTAGCGCTCGATGTGCATATCGGCATTACCGGCTGGGTCGCGGATGAACGGCGCGGCGCCGAGCTCCGGCGCTGTGTGCCTCGCATCCCGGCCGACCGGCTGATGATCGAGACCGATGCACCTTTCCTGCTGCCCCGCAACCTGCCCGATCCGCCGGCGAAACGGCGTAATGAACCGGCATTCCTGCCCCATGTTCTGGAGGCCGTCGCGGCGCTCCACGATGAATCAGCCACTCGTCTGGCCGAGTCCACGGCCGCGACCAGTCGCTCTTTCTTCCGTCTGACCGGCAAGGCCCGATCAGGCGGTTGATGTCTCAGCCCCCGACGGGATCGCCGCGTGACGGGCCTCGAGGGCCTGGTCGATCACCTCGGGGCCGGCGCCGCGTACGGCACCTCGCTCGCTCAGCGTACGACGCCATATCCGGGCACCCGGCAGCCCCTGGAACAGACCCGAGAGATGCCGTGTGAAGCGGGTAATGGGAACACCCGATCGCCAGTGATCCACGACGTAATCGCGGTAGGCATGAACAACCGCCTCGCGCTCAGGCCTGGAATCCGGCGACGCACCGAAGATGCGGTGGTCGGCCTCGGCCAGCAGCCAAGGGTTGTGGTAGGCCTCGCGGCCGATCATGGTGCCATCCAGGGTATCGAGCCACGACTTCGCGGTATCCAGATCCCGGATACCGCCGTTGAGTATGATCGGTATGCCAGGAAAGTCACCCTTCAGCGCCGCGACGCGGTCGTAGCGAAGCGGCGGGACATCACGGTTCTGCTTGGGTGAGAGTCCCTGCAGCCAGGCCTTTCGGGCGTGGACGACGAGCGCATGCGCGCCGCCATCGATCATCGCCTGTGTGAAACGACACAGCGCATCGTAGGAATCGTGATCATCGACGCCAATCCGCGACTTTACGGTCACGGGCAGTCGCGTCGCCGCTCGCATTGCTGCGACGAGTTCGCTGACGAGCGCGGGCTCGCGCATCAGACAGGCGCCAAAGCGTCCCGACTGGACACGGTCGCTGGGGCAGCCGACATTGAGATTGATCTCATCATAGCCCCAGGCCTCGGCCAGTTCGGCGCCATAGGCGAGTTGTGCCGGGTCACTACCCCCGAGTTGGATCGCAACCGGGGCCTCGCTCGGGTGCCCTTTGAGAAAACGCGCTGCGTGGCCGTGCCAGAGCGCCTGGGCCGGTACCATCTCGGTGTAGAGCTGCGTGTGCCGACTGATCAGGCGCAGCAGATACCGACACGCCGGATCGGTCCAGTCCATCATCGGTGCCACGCTGAGGCGCCGGTGTCCTGCCATACTCATACGCTCGGAAATCGCGCTACCCTCAGTGGTGTCCTCATATTGTTGAGTCTGCAATGTCATCAATACGATTTTACACCACTTCCGGCTGTCATCTCTGCGATGAGGCGTATGCCATGCTCGTACCGGTCGCTCAGCGACGCGGACACAGCATTGAGCGGGTCGACATCATGGACGATCCGCGGGCGGAAGCGGCCTACGCCGAATCGATCCCTGTGGTTGAGTGTGAGGGCCGGGCTGAAGCGCTGCGCTGGCCATTCGATACCGCATCGCTCTACCGGTACCTGCCATGAGCTTGCGGCGTCGGGTCGACGGGCTCCTCGCGATTGTTGCGGCTCTCTGCGTAACGGGGCTGATGGGGGTTCAGACTGCTGCCTCGTCAGCGCCGTCCGCGGATGTCTGGGTGCGGGTGGATACCGGCAGCGAGATAACGGAGGTCTGGCGAGGCGATGAACGACTGCTACGGCTCGATGATATTGCCTTTGGACGCGGCGGCATTTCGGATCTGCACCTCAAGGGCGATCAGACCACACCGCGGGGCGAATATCGGATCACTCACGTCAATGAGGAGAGCCGTTTCCACCGATTTATCGGAATCAACTACCCGACACTCGATCATCTCGATCGGGCAAGACAGCGCGGTGCGCTAACGGAAAGCCAATACCGTGCAATGCTGGATGATGGACTGAGGGATGGCCGATTCCCGCAGGATGGGATTCTTGGGGGGTATATCGGATTCCACGGCATTGGCGACGGTGATCCTGATATCCACGCAGCCTTTCACTGGACCGAAGGCTGTATCGCAATGACGAATGCACAGATTGAGACCCTGCAATCGCTGGTTGGTGTGGGAACGCCGGTCGTGGTCGAGTAGGGTCACAGGGGTTGAAAGACGTCCAGCGGCGCGCAATCATACTGACGACATTTATGGCGTTGGATCGCTGATAATGTCAGGTCAGGAAAGAACGTCATATAAGAAATCAAGGAGTTTCATTATGAGCCAGACACTTAAATCCATGCTTAAACTCAGTGCCGCAGCGGCCTCCATGGGCCTGCTGGTTGGCTGTGCCTCGCAGACCTCGATGCAGGACCTGCAGGCCGAGATCGACGACGTCCGTGGCCTTGCCGATTCCGCGATGGATGAGGCGAGCACTGCCATGATGACGGCCGAAGGCGCGGAAACATCTGCCGCCAACGCCAACCGCAAGGCCGACGAGAACAGCGAGAAGATCGATCGCATGTTCGAGGAGTCGATGTACAAGTAAGACCCTGTCGAAAGGTCAGACCCAAACCCCGCTTTTGCGGGGTTTTTTTATGTCCAGTGGGTTATTGCGCCAGCCCGATCCGGCTTGGTCGCGCATCCCGTGAGATGACGGCAGGCATCCCGCTCGCCGTATCGACCACCTGCGCCAGCTGCTGATGATCAACCCGCGCCGGACCACGGTCGATCATAGCGGCAATCGCCTTGACAGCGTCGCGCATTGGCGGTGGTTTCATCGGGTCGTAGGCGTTCTCGGCCTCCGGGGGGAGCACTGGATGCGCCTCGATCAGCAGCCGCCCCGTTGCCCATCCCGCCTTGACCGGTTGATTGACGATGCTCACCTGGGCGCCTGAGGGCACCCGATTGAACAACGACTCGACGTCTTCGGGAAACATGCGAATGCAGCCATGGGTCACCCGCATGCCAATACCGCGCGGCTCATTGGTACCGTGAATGAGATAGGCACCCCCGGGGATACTCAGGCGCATCTTGTGCCGCCCCAGCGGGTTCTGAGGCCCGGGCGGGACCGCATCCGGCAACGGCCGACCCTGCTGAGCGCGCTCAGTGAGAATCGACTGTGGTGGGAACCAGTATGGATCCTCGGTCTTCTCGGTAATACGTGATTCTCCGAGGGGGGTGCTCCAGTCCATACGGCCGACACTGATTGGGTAGGTTTCCACCTGTCGTACCTCCCCGTCTGCGGCATCCGGATAGTAGTACAGCCGCATTTCGGCGATATTCACGACAACGCCCTCGCGTGGGGCATCAGGAAGGACATAACGACTGGGAATAACAATCTCGGTACCCGCGCCGGGCAACCAGACATCAACTGATGGATTCGCGCGACGCATTTCCTCATAGCCAATACCGTGTTGGCGCCCGAGTGCGAGCAGCGTTTCCTCGCGCTCGGCCTCCACGCGCTTGATCTGACCGACGACATCGACGCCGGGAGGCGGCAGCGGGAAACTCAGTGCAGCGACCGGCGGTGAGAGCAGAAGCCACCCGATAAGCCAACCGATATTGATGATTGAGCGACCTTTCCGCGTAAGCATTCCCGCAACCCTGCTGTCCGTAATAAAGCCGCTCAGTGCGACCTGCCAACGCCGCTACTGTACCGCAGGTTTTTCGATCAGGGGGCTTCGCTTTCAATGGGGTTTGAGTAATAATATGCCTATGAGGCGTAAACGCATGACAGCACGACCGTTACTGGCATTGGTGACCGCCATTGCAGCGGCATCGTATGTCCATGCGCAGCCGGCCGACTGGCAGCCGACCGGCGCGTCAGAGCTTGAACTCACCGCCCATCTCAACGACCGACTGGACATACGTTTCGGCGTCCCGGATCGCCGGGAAAGCCGGGCCGCGCTCCCGCACTCCACCTTCAGCCTGATGGGCGAGGAACTCGCTTTCTCGGCGCTGGTGGACTGGTCGTTCAACGACAACGGATTGCGGATGCGGGGTGGCGCGCGCTACGGCGACACACGGCCTGACGTCCAATCCTGGAGCTTCTCGGCCATCGAGCGCGAGAAGATCCAGACATACGTCGGCGTTGGTTGGGATAACGGGATCAGTAACGATGGGCGCCTGGGTCTATCGCTGGATATGGGACTGTCGTTCGAGAGTGTGGCCGATCCAGATAATGTCGACCCGGAGGCCGGCGCCATGCTCACCGATGACTCGGGACTCGGAAGCACATTCGAGAGCCTTCGATATACGCCGAGCGTCTCGGCGGGACTTGAATACCGCTTCTGATCGATAATCGCCCCCGTCGGTTCCGAGGGAGGGATTGATTCGGCCCTCCGGGCCTCACCCTTCGGGCGCATCGCTGCGCGACGCGTCCCAATCGCCAGCCGGCGATTGGTCGAACCCCATCTGCCTGGCTCCGGGGGTTCGAACCCCGTCAGTCAGACACAAAAAAGGGGCCTACGGCCCCTGTTCTGTGTCTGGCGGAGAGGGAGGGATTGATTCGGCCCTCCGGGCCTCACCCTTCGGGCGCATCGCTCCGCGACGCGTCCCAATCGCCAGCCGGCGATTGGTCGAACCCCATCTGTCTGGCTCCGGGGGTTCGAACCCCGTCAGTCAGACACAAAAAAGGGGCCTACGGCCCCTGTTCTGTGTCTGGCGGAGAGGGAGGGATTCGAACCCCCGGAGCCCTTTCGGACTCAGCGGATTTCAAGTCCGCCGCAATCGACCACTCTGCCACCTCTCCAGAGGAATGAATTGTCCATCCGGTTGGCGCTGAGGGCAAGACCTATCGGCGGTCACATTGATCGTGGATGGACCGGGCGGCGTCGCGGATGAGGCCTGGGCCTTCGTAGATGAGGCCGGTGTAGATCTGTATCAGGTCGGCGCCTGCGTCTATTTTCTCGACGGCGTCTTCGCCGCTCATGATGCCACCAACGGCAATGATGGGCAGGTCCGGGCCAGCGTGTTCCCTGATTCGCGCGACAACGTCGGTGGCTCGGGCCCGCAGCGGACGACCGCTGAGACCGCCGTTCTCATCGGCATGGCGGGCGCCCTCGACCAGGGTGTGATCGATGGTGGTATTGGTCGCGGTTATGCCGTCGATACCCGCTTCCTGGAGGGCATCCACCAGCCAGCGTATGGCGTCGTCATCGAGGTCGGGGGCGATTTTGACGACTAAGGGAACGTGACGCCCGCTCTCGGCCTGGAGTTCGTCACAGCGCCCACGCAGTCGATGAATCAGGCCAGTCAGATCGTCCCCCGCCTGGAGGGCACGCAGCCCCGGCGTATTGGGTGAGGAGAGATTGACGGCGATATAGTCGGCGATGCCGTGCACGGCCTCGAGACAGGCCTGATAGTCGTCGGCCGCGCGCTCGAGTGGGGTGTCACGGTTTTTGCCGATGTTCACGCCAATCGGAACGTCAATGCCGGGACTCGCATCGCGCACCGCGCTGCATAGGTGGCTGAGCCCTTCGTTATTAAAGCCGAGGCGGTTGATGAGTGCCTGATGCGCTGGCAGACGGAACAGTCGTGGCGTCGGATTACCGGGCTGGGCCACGGGTGTAACAGTGCCCAGTTCAAGGAACCCAAAGCCCAGAGCCGCCAGGCTGCGGATATGGTCACCGTTCTTGTCGAGTCCCGCAGACACTCCCACGGCGTTCGGAAAGCGCAGCCCGAGGACCTCACGCGGTGCCTCGATGCGTTTCGGGAAAAGCCGGCCGCCGCCGGCCCTGACCAGCCAGTCCAGTGACCCAAAGGTAACGTCATGCGCGCGCTCGGGGGGTAGCGTGAAGAGCAGGCGCCTGGCAGCACTGAACATAGGAACCCTCGACCCGGATGGTGGACGTGCCTAGACTGATGTCAGGCTGAAAATTGTAGCAGGAGTTCGTGCATGCGTCGGGTCATCTTCAACCAGAAAGGCGGCGTCGGGAAATCGACGATCACCTGCAACCTGGCGGCCGTCGCCGCCCATCGGGGGCTGCGCACGCTGGTGATTGATCTGGACACGCAGGCGAATGCCACCCAGTACCTGCTGGGTGAGTCACCCAGTGAGCCCGCCGACACCATCGCCGGTTATTTTGAAGATACATTGAGTTTTCGCATCTATCCGCGCGATATTCATCGCATTGCCCAACCGACGGGGTATAAAAATCTGGCGGTGGTACCCGCCCATCCGGCGCTTGAAACACTTCAGGGACGGCTCGAATCCCGCTATAAGATCTACAAACTCCGTGAGTCACTGACCGCGCTTGAGGGTTATGACCGGATTTATATTGACACGCCGCCGGCGCTCAATTTCTACACCCGCTCGGCGCTGATCGCCGCCGATCGCTGCCTGGTCCCGTTTGACTGCGACGCCTTCGCGCAACAGGCACTCGATGAACTGATCGCCGCGGTCGACGAGCTCAGAGTGGATCACAACCCCGAGCTCACGGTCGAGGCAATCATCATCAATCAGTTCCAGTCGCGGGCACGGCTGCCGGGAGAGTTAGTGGATGGTTTGCGGGATCAGGGGCGCCCCGTCGCCGAACCGTTCCTGCCATCGTCGGTCAAGGTCCGCGAATCCCATCAGGCGGCACGACCGCTGATTGATCTAGCGCCCCGGCACAAGCTGACGGCCGCGTTCAAGGAACTGCATGATCGTCTGGAGGCGCAATGAGCGAGCACTCCGTGGACACCCTCGACCGACTTCGCGACGCCGTGGCGGCTGCGCAGGACAACGGCGCGCTGGTCATTACCGATGATGACGCGCTCTCGACGCCCCTGTCCGCGGAGACTGTGGCGATCGTCGCTGCGCGCGAGGCGCAGGCAGGACTCGAGAACCTGCCCCAGGTGGAACTCGCCGTGGTGGACGGCGCCGCGGCGTTCGCCGACGAAGCCGCAGCCATCCAGCTCGTCAGCCGCCTGCGCGACGTCTGTGCAAGTCGGGTCCTGGTGATCGGCGCGCCGCAATCCGGTGCGTTGCTCGGTCGCCAGCAACTGATCGGGCTGGGATTCCGTCGCTGGGAGACCACCGGCGAGGGCGACGATCGCCGCCGCTGGTACGAATTCAGCCTCGCCGATTACAAGGTCACGCCGGATTGGCTCAATGCCAGACACTGGGCGAACCCCGAACTCTGGGACCGGTATCGTTGGTAGGCCTCAGTCAATATTCCTTGAGTCGAGCCACTCAATAATGGCATCCGCTGATCGCTCCCAGCCCGGCTCGATCATCATCGCATGGGCAAGGCCCGGGAGTGCCTCCCACGTCGCGTCCCAGACATTGGCGACCGCCTTCGTCTCGCGGGCATTGAACAGTGCGTCTTCGGCGCCGGCGATGACATGCATTGGGACATCACCGCTCACCAACCGGGGTCGGCCACGGGCATGGACATTCATATCCCAGAGCGCCCGCTGCGACTCGCGCTGGACGAGCTCAGCATAGCTTTCAAGGTCTTCGCGCGGCGTGGTCTCGGAGAAGACCGCGCGCTGGGCGACACTGCTATCCACGGTGCCTGCGCCGAAGAACTGCATCATCCCGAACTGCCAGTAAAGCATCGGATCGGTGGTCATCATCCGCAGGGTCGATGGCATGAGACCATGTGGTGGCACCGGCGCCATCAGCACCGCGGCTGAGACTGTCGCCCGTTCCATATAACGCTGCACGACCAGTGCGCCCATTGAATGGCCGACCAATATGGGCGGCGGGCCGTTCAGCTCACCCACCACTGTCGCAAGATCGTTGACGTAGTCGTTGATGCTGGCGCTGTCGAGACGCTCGATCCCCTCGCTGCCGCCATGCCCACGCAGACTCGGCGCGATCGCATGAAAGCCCTGACTGGCGAAGTAATCGAGAAAGTTTGGCTGCCACGACCATGCGCCCATGAAGGCCCCATGCACGAACACGATCGGCGTCCTTCGGGCGGCGCGTGCAGCCGGGGGCTGCGATGTCAGGATCTCGAGCGCCGGATCGCTGGATTGCACCCAATTCGGCCAATGGAAATGCGCAAACATTGGTTTCCCCTATTTCGTGAAGCCGATACGCTAACAGAACGAGTAATGAATTTTCCTGTGTCGTAGCGTGTCTGAGAATCAGTCGCCAACGATTGGATCAAGGTGGAACATTGAGAAAAGCCAACAGAATGACGCGCCTTCTCGGCTTCCTGGTCTTGCTCATCAGCGCACCAGGGCTGCTCGCGGCAACCTCCATCGAGCCGGATGCGATACAGGAGGAATCCGCGCAGGTGGTCGGTGAGTTATTGTCGCGCTACCACTACAATGACCGCGATGCCGGCGATGGGCTCTCACGGGCCGTCTTCGATGCCTACTTCGACGCCCTCGATCCGCAGCGCGTCTACTTCACCCGCGACGATATCCGTGCATTCGCTGATGAGCGCCGCGAGCTTGATGACCAGGTCAGCAATGGTGAGCTCGATACCGCCTACGCGATCTTCCAGCGCTATCGCCAGCGGGTGCGCGAGCGCAGTGAATTCGCCCTGGAAATGCTCGACGATGGTCTTGTCTTTGACCGTGACGAGGAATTTGAAGTCGACCGCTCGGATGCCGACTGGGCGACATCAACGTCAGGACTCGATGCCATCTGGCGCAAGCGCGTGACCAACGATGCGCTCAAGCAAAAGCTCAGCGGCCGTGATATGTCCGCGATCAAGGAATCGCTCCGCGGCCGATATGAACGCCTCCCGCGAACGCTATCGCAGTATGAGCCGGAAGATGTCTTTCAGACGTTCATGAGTGCATGGGCCGGTGAATACGACCCTCACAGCAGCTACATGTCGCCACGTCGTTCGGAGAATTTCGACATTAATATGCGCCTCTCGCTCGAGGGCATCGGTGCGCTACTCGGGAGTGAGGGGAACTTCGTCGAGATCGTCGAGCTTATCCCCGGCGGCCCGGCTGAGGGCAGCGGCGAGCTCAGCGCGGGCGACCGGATCGTGGGTGTCGGGCAGACACCGGACGCCATCGAGGACGTAGTAGGCCGGCGGCTTGCCGATGTCGTTGACCTGATCCGTGGTCCCAAGGGGTCAGAGGTGTACCTGGAAATCCTGCCACCGAGTGGCGCTGGCGACAGCACACAGGATGTCGTCTCCCTGACGCGCAACACCATTGAGCTTGAGGAGCAGGCAGCCCAGGCCGAGATCCGCGAGGTGAAGCGCGACGAGGACAACCGTCGCATCGGTGTGATCGAGATCCCGACATTCTATGCCGATATCGAGGCCGCCAACGCCGGTGACGCCGACTATCGAAGCACCACCCGCGACGTGCGTGAGCTGATCAACAGTGATCAGCTTGAAGGGATCGATGGTCTTATCATCGATCTGCGCGGTAACGCGGGAGGCTCGCTGGATGAAGCCGTCCGTCTCAGTGGTCTATTCATCGACGAAGGTCCAATCGTGCAGGTCCATCGGCGTAATGGTGAGCGTCGCGTCCTCAACGATCAGGAAGCGGAGGATGCGATGTACGACGGCCCGCTGGGCGTTCTCGTTGACGGTCGCAGCGCCTCGGCATCGGAGATATTCGCCGCCGCCATGCAGGACTATGGCCGCGGCGTAGTGATGGGGGATCAGACATTTGGCAAGGGAACCGTGCAGACGCTCATCAATCTGGATCGATTCGGGGTGGGCAACGAAGACAACCCCAGTGGCCGTCTCAAGCTGACCATCGCCAAGTTCTATCGCATCAACGGCAATAGCACGCAGCTGCAAGGCGTAACGCCCGATCTGGAGATGCCCTATCCCCACGGCAATGACGCGATGAGTGAGCGCGCTGCAGATAATGCCCTTCCCTGGGACACGATTCAGACTGCCGATTATCGGCGACTGGATCGGCTGGACGGATTGATGGGCGAACTACGCCACCGCCACGAGCGTCGACTCCGCCGGGACCCTGCTCTGACAGCGGTTTCCGACGAGGCCAGCCGCCTGCGAGAAGCACGTGAACAGACCACGGTCTCACTCAATGAAGACGAGCGCGAGGCATCAATGGATGCAGCCGCTGAGAAGCGTCTGGAGGCGATCAATTCACAGCGAGCGGCGTACGATCTGGCGCCCATTGAAGATCTATCCGCCATGACCGCCGATTCGGTGCCCGACGTACTCCTCGACGAGAGCGCAGCGGTGATTGCGGATCTCGCCGAGCTCAGGGCGGATGACGGTGCCCGCATCGCCGGGCGGTAACCGGCGCTCAGCGCGGCGCGAGGTGGTCGATGATCAACTGAGGGCGTTCGACACCACGGAACTGGTTGACCTCGAGCCGGAAGACCGCCTCGATCATCTGGCCCGGGGCCAACGCGATGTCCGCCGCAGCGTTGAATGCAATGGCGTCAATGGCCGTTGCAGGGGCCTCAAGCGGGCTCAGCGAGAGCTTGAGATGATACTCGCCGACAGTCCGTTGACTCTGGACCCGGAACCAGTCGTGGAACTGGGGCTCTGGAAACGCTGCCCCCCAGGGACCGGCGTAACGGATCAGCGATGCCGTCTCGAGCGTGTAGGCATCGGCAGGTGGCGCCCCATCGGTCCAGAATACCTCGGCATCCGGCTCATCTCCCACTCGCTCGCGGGCACATTCGACAAGTAGCGTCTTGAAGGCCTCAAAGGAATCACCCTTCAGCGTCAGCCCCGCGGCCATCGCATGGCCGCCGAAGCGCTGGACCAATCGGCCTTGACTGCGGGTGTTCACGGCATCGAGCAGGTCCCGCATGTGCAGTCCTGGCACCGAACGGGCGGAGCCCTTGATCTCACCGGATTCGCCGGGTGCGAAGGCGACCACCGGCCGACGGAACCGGTCCTTCAGTCGTGAAGCGACAATTCCAACCACACCCTGGTGCCAGCGCGGGTTGAACAGACACAGGATCGGCGCAACCTCCCCGTCCGCTTTCAGTGATTCCGCCTCGACATCGGCCACGGCCGTATCCCGCATCTCCCGTTCCAGATGGCGACGCTCACGATTAAGACGTTCGAGATGCCCGGCGCATTGCTGCGCCGTCGTGGCATCGGCGGCGATCAACGTCTCGATACCCAGACTCATGTCATCCAGCCGCCCCGCTGCATTCAGCCGTGGCGCCGCACCGAATCCCAGGTCGGTGGCGTTGGCGCGGGCGGGCTCGCGACCGGCGGCGTCGAGCAGTGCCTGAATACCGGGGGTACCGCGCCCCGAGCGAATCCGGCGCAACCCCTGTTCGACCAGCAGACGATTGACACGGTCAAGTGGCACCACATCGGCCACCGTCCCGAGGGCGACCAGATCCAGGTGCTCAGCGAGGTTGGGCTCGGGGCGCCCGTCGCTGAACCATGCCGCAGCCCTGAGCCTGGCCCGGGTCGCGAGGAGGACGTAGAAACAGACACCAACACCGGCGAGATGATGACCTTCAAAGCCCTTCGACCCGACCTGTGGATTAACGATGGCAAGCGCTGGGGGCAGTGTCTCGCCGGGTAGATGGTGATCGGTCACCACCACACCGATGCCCGCCGCCGCGGCCGCCTCCACGCCATCGTTGGCACTGATGCCGTTATCCACCGTAAGGATGAGATCGGGCCGGCGCTCCCGGGCAACCGCCACCAGCTCGGGCGAGAGCCCATAGCCGAATTCAAAGCGATTGGGCACAAGGTAGTCGACATGACCGGCGCCCATGGACTGCAGGCCCTTGACCGCCAGTGCCGTGCTGGTCGCCCCATCAGCATCGAAGTCACCGACCACCAGAACCCGCTGACCGGCCATGATGGCCGTGGCCAGTGTCTGCGCCGCCCGATCAGTGCCCGTGAGTGCGGTTGGTGACGGCATCGAGCCGAGCCCATACTCGAGCGCCTGCGCTGATGTGACACCCCGCGCCCGGTACAGATCCCGCAGAATGGTGGGGAGTGTATCCGGCAGCCCATCGGCTGCGTCCGCCGGCTGACGCTGGCGGATCCGCGGGCCGGGCGTATCAATCATTCGCGCTCGATCCAGGCGCTCAGGGGCCGGACCGATTGCCAGAACCGCCGCCGAGCGCCCGATCCAAACGTGAATTCATGATCGCCACCGACCTGTAGACGCACCGCCCGGCCGGATTCAAGTGCAAGATCATGGAGCACCGGGGCCCAGATAGCCTCGAAGCGCTGAAGGGCCGCGAGCCAACCCTCGACATCGCCACCGAGCAACGCCCGCTCCGCATCCGTCCAGACGATCACGGCGGTATCCGCACCCGCGAGCATCTGTTGATTAACGGCATCCGGGGCGCTGACCTCGGCATTCAGCGCTCGGCCGACGCCAAGCGCCAGCGGATCGTCGCTGATGATCCAGGGAGTACCATTGCGGCCAGCGTGGATCGGGCCATGTGAGACCTCACCGCCACCCCAGAACCACAGTCCGTTGACGGGCAGCTCGCCGCGTGTTTCACGGGCCCGATTGACTGGATGGTCATAGAGAAACATCTGCGCTTCATTGAGCAGCTTCCGCCACGGCCGGGTCGCTGCATCATCCGGAATCACAGTATCCAGATAGCGACCAGCCACCGCAGAGAGCGATGGAAGATCCGGACCCAGCGGTGTATCGGCGACCAGCAGCCATTCGCCGTCCCGGCTGTGGAGCTCGAGTCCGTCGTCGGCGAAGGCACGATTGAAGTCCGTGCAGATCGAGGCGGCGTCATCGGCGCTTGGACGAACCGCATCACCGGCGAAGAGCAGCAGTCGGTCACGGTCGGGGCGCATATGCGCGGGGGCGGCCCGGTAGCCGATCCGACCCGGCTCAATCCCGAAACCACTCGCAAGCATCCCCCCCGGCGGCACATCGCTTCCAGCGATGCGCCGGATCAGCGCCTCGCCATCAGCCCGCGAGGCCCCCTGGCGACGGGATTTACCGAGAACGTACTCCAGCGCCGGAAACGGTCCCGCTGAACCGGCCGCCTCGGCGAGCGTCGCTGGCACTGGCCCCAGTAGGGCTGGCGCCAGGCATTGGATCCCGGTGCGAGCCGTCACCGGCCTAGCCCATCTTGCCGAGGATCGCCTGGCGGACGGAGGAGCCGTCCGCATCCACCGTGGTCACCGCGGAACCGGCATGGCGCTGGGCGACATCAGTATCTTTCAGGCCGTGACCGGTCAGTGTGCATACCACCCGGCTCCCCGGTGGGATCCTGCCCTGCTCGATGTCCTGCATCGCACCGGCAACGGAGACGATTGAGGCGGGTTCGCAGAAAATCCCCTCGTGACTCGCCAGTTGGAACTGCGCATCGAGGATCGCCTCGTCGGTGAACTCGTCGAACCAGCCGCCCGACTCCTGCGAGGCGGTGCGCGCATAGTCCCAGCTCTGCGGTGCGCCGATGCGGATCGCGGTGGCCAGGGTTTCGGGGTGACTGACCGGTCCGCCACGCAGGAACGGCGCCGAGCCGCTCGCCTGATAGCCCAGCATGACCGGGCGGTTGCGGACGAGGCCCTCATGGAAAGCGCAGTCGCCGCCGCAGAACCCGCAGGCTTCGGTACCCGGATCCCCCGGGGAGAGTGCCATCTCGCTATAGCCCATCCAGTAGGCGGTAATGTTGCCAGCGTTCCCCACTGGCAGGCAGTGATAGTCCGGTGCCTCGCCGAGTGCCTCGCAGATCTCGAACGCTGCGGTTTTCTGACCCTGCAGGCGGTAGGGATTGACTGAATTGACGAGGCTGACCGGTGCCTGCTGCGCCATTTCCTTGACGATCCGCATGCCGTCGTCGAAGTTGCCGCGGATCTGCAGCACATCGGCACCATGCATGATCGCCTGGGCGAGCTTGCCCATCGCAATCTTGCCATCCGGGATGAGCACGAATGCCTTGATCCCGGCGCGGGCGGCATAGGCCGCCGCCGAGGCCGACGTGTTACCCGTTGAAGCGCAGATGATCGCCTCACTGCCCTCGGCCACTGCCTGGGTCACCGCGACCGTCATGCCCCGATCCTTGAACGAGCCGGTGGGGTTGAGCCCCTCGTATTTCACATACAACTCGATATCCCGCTCTCGAGCCAGCGGCAGGTTATCGAGCCGGATCAGCGGTGTGTTGCCCTCGCCCAGACTGATCGGGCGGGCCCCGGCATCCAGCGGCAGTCTTGACCCGTACGCGCCAATGAGCCCGGTGTAACGATTGCCTTTCATCAGAGTAGCGCCTCCACGCGGATCCGCGTCACATGACCGTGAATCGCTTCCATGGCCTCGATTCGGTCGCAGGCCTCATCCATGCGCGCCTCCTGGACCCGGTGGGTGAGCAGGATGACCGGGACGGTCTCGGCGGCGGGCGCGGGCTGTTTCTGGATGACCGCCTCGATGCTGATACCGGCGGTACTCAGAATACCGGTGATGTCGGCGAGCACGCCGGGCTGGTCCTGAGCCTCGACCCGAAGGTAGTACGCGGTCTCCACTGACTGCATCCCGACAACCGGCTCATCGGAGAGGGAGTGCGACTGGAAGGCCAGATAGGGCACCCGGTTCTCTGGTTCGAGTGTGAACTCGCGGACCACGTCCACCAGATCGGCGACCACGGCAGAGGCGGTGGGCTCGGCGCCCGCCCCCGCGCCATAGTAGAGCGTCGGTCCGAGCGGGTCGGCGTTCACCATCACCGCGTTCATGACACCGTCGACATTGGCCAAGAGCTGGCGTTCGGGCAGCAGCGTGGGGTGGACCCGCAGGGCGATACCCTCACCCTCGCGGCGGCAGATACCGAGGTGCTTGATACGAAAGCCGAGTTCCGCCGCATAGGCGACGTCGTCAGTACTGACCTGACCGATGCCCTCAGTGTAGACCTTGTCGAACTGTAGCGGGATGCCGAACGCAATCGAGGCGAGGATGGTGAGCTTGTGGGCCGCATCGATCCCATCGACATCAAAGGTCGGATCGGCCTCGGCGTAGCCGAGCCGCTGGGCCTCGGCGAGCACATCACCGAAAGCGCGACCGGCATAGCACATCTCGGTGAGGATGAAATTGCCAGTGCCATTGATGATGCCAGCGAGCCATTCGATGCGATTGCCGACCAGTCCCTCACGGACTGCCTTGATGATGGGGATGCCACCGGCCACGGCGGCCTCGAAACCAACCGTCACGCCGTTCGCCCGCGCCCGCGCGAAGATTTCGTTGCCATGCAGCGCGATGAGCGCCTTGTTCGCGGTTACCACATGCTTGCCATTGTCGATGGCACGCAGCATGAGGTCCTTCGCGAGGGTCTCGCCGCCGATCAGCTCAACGATGATCTGTATATCCGGATCGTCGACCACCGCCTGGGCGTCATAATCGAGCTGGATCCCCTCAGTGCTGCAGGTCCGCGGGCGATCGGGATGCCTCGCCGCAGCCCGGATCACATCCACCGGCCGACCGGCCCGTCGTGTGATCTCGTCTCGATTGCGCTCGAGCAGATTGACGGTCCCACCGCCAACCGTACCCAGCCCAAGTACCCCGACCTTTACCGGCTCCAAGTCGCTTTCTCCCCTGTTATTACTGCCCATAACCATCCCGCCGGAACATCTGTTTGATCCCCCGCACGGCCTGTCGTGTCCTGTGCTGATTCTCGATGAGCCCGAAGCGCACATGGGTATCGCCATATTCGCCAAAGCCCACGCCCGGTGACACCGCCACGCCGGCATCGCTGATCAATTTCTTGGCGAATTCCAGCGAACCCATCGCCTGATAGGGCTCAGGGATGCGCGCCCAGGCGAACATGGTGGCCTGGGGGCGATTGATCGGCCACCCGGCCGCCTCAAGCCCGTCGCAGAGCACGTCGCGCCGACCCTGATAAGTGTCGCGGATGTCCGTCACGCAGTCCTGGGGGCCCTCCAGGGCATGGATGGCGGCCACCTGTATCGGGGTGAACATTCCGTAGTCGAGGTAGGATTTCATGCGCGCCAGTGCGGCGATCAGCTTGTCATTGCCGCACATGAACCCGACCCGCCAGCCGGGCATGTTGTAGCTCTTGGACAGCGAGAATGATTCCACTGCAACCTCGCGGGCGCCAGGCACCTCGAGGATCGACGGCGCGCGGTAGCCATCGTAGACCAGGTCGGCGTAGGCAAGATCGTGAACGATCCAGATCCCGTGCTCCCGACAGATATCCACCACCCGCTCGAAGAACGCCAGATCCACACACTGGGCTGTTGGATTGGCCGGGAAGTTGAGGATCAGCATCTTCGGCTTTGGCCAGGTGTCCTTGATCGCCTTCTCGAGCTCGGTGAAGAAATCACCATCCTCGATCAGCGGCACATGGCGGATATCCGCTCCGGCGATCACGATGCCGTAGGGATGGATTGGATAGGCGGGGTTGGGGACCAGCACCGCATCGCCTGGACCCAGGGTCGCCAGCGCCAGATGCGCCAGGCCTTCCTTTGATCCGATGGTGACGATCGCCTCCGTCTCCGGATCGATTGGCACGCTATAGCGGGTCTCGTACCAGCGCGCGATCGCCTGCCTCAGTCGAGGGATGCCCCGCGAAACGGAGTAGCGGTGGGTGTCCGGCCGTTGGGCCGCCTCGGCGAGTTTATCGACGATGTGCCGCGGCGTCGGCTGATCCGGATTGCCCATGCCGAAGTCGACGATGTCCTCACCGCGGGCCCGCGCCTCCGCCTTGAGTTCATTGACGATGTTGAACACATAGGGCGGCAGGCGCTTGATGCGCTGGAATTCCTCGTTCAAAGCGATCCCCTCGGGCCGTTCGTCCAATCACGATCGGGATCATTTCCCGAAAGGCCGAATGATAACCCCTGAACGCTAAAATTGCCTCCCGGGACTGTCAAATCGGGGATTTTCCATCCACCAGCGCTGTGGCTTGCCGGCGGGGTCACTCAGTCGCTATCGTTCCGGCATGAAAATGAGTCTTGACGGTGCCGACGGCACTTACCGCATCCAGGGATACGCCGATGGCGAAATCCGTATCAACGACGTCCGTTATGGACAGAGCCTGCTGGTCGCGCCTGACACCCTCATCACCGAATGGGGGCCCACCTCACTGGAGGCGGTCGGGAGGACCGATTTCAAGCCAGTCCACGAGCTCGATCCCGAGGTGGTGCTGCTGGGAACCGGTGCGCGGCAGATTTTCCCCAGCCGCGAACTCATGCTCGGCATGTTCGAGAGCGGCATCGGCCTGGAGGTCATGGACACGGCATCGGCCTGTCGCACCTATAATGTCCTGATGTCAGAGGGCCGGCGGGTCGTCGCGGCGCTGATCATCGATCAGGGTAGATAGGCTGTCGGATTCACGGGCTGGCCACGCTCGCGCAGCTCGAAGTGTAGCTCGCCCGGGTAGTCATCGCTGGCGCCCACCCGGGCGATGGACTCGCCGCGGTCGACGGCATCGCCCTCTCCCACCAGCAACTCGCGGTTGTAACCGTATGCGGTCAGGAAGCGCTCGTTGTGCTTGATGATGATCAGGTTACCGTAACCGGGTAGACCATCCCCGCTGTAGACGACATGGCCGCCCGCGGATGCGCTGACCGCGCTACCCGCTTCCGCCGCGATGCCGATGCCCTGTTTGCCTGGCGCGTTGGCGTTGTATTCACGGACGATCCGTCCTTCCAGCGGCCATTGCCAGCGATCCGGGTCGTCTCGATCAGGGGCTCGTTCGGGCGTGGGTGTGGGCGTCGGGTCGCGCCGCGGATTCGCCGCCACACGCCGATCGCCTGCATCCTTCCCGGTCGGCGGGCGCAGACGCAGGCGCTGACCGGGATAGATGACATACGGCGGATCGATACCGTTCCAGCGGGCGACGTCCCGGAAGTCGAGGCCGACCGCGAACGCGATCTGGTAGAGCGTGTCGCCGTCGCGAACGGTGTAGCTCGCCGGCGTGCCCGCGCTCACGCCCAGTTCACGCAACGCACGGTCAGCGGGATAGTCGAACTCGCTGCAACCGGCGAGCGCGAGTAAAAGCAGCCCCCACCCCGCCAGCAGCCGCCTTACAGCGACAGGTAGGCGACGATCCCGAGCAGCACGATGACGCTGCACCAACCGATCCGCTCCATATAACGTCGCAACCAGGGTTCAACCCGCGCCCCGCCCCAGCTGATCACAACCGCGACGAGGAAAAACCGCGCACCACGACCCAGCAGTGACGCCAGCACGAACGGCAGCCAGGCCACCGCCATCGCCCCAGCGGCGATCGTGAAGACCTTGTAGGGAATGGGCGAGAAGCCGGCCACCAGTACCACCCAGAACCCCCAGTCGGTGAACCAGCGGCGTGCCTGCTCATAGGCCGGCTCATAGCCCGCCTCCTGAATAAGCGGCAGCACAACCTCGAGGCCGACGAGTCCGATCAGATAGCCGAGAATCCCGCCGACAACGGAGGCGATCGTTGTCAGCGCAGCGAGCCGCAGCGCACGCTGCGGTCGAGCCACGCACATCGGTGCCAGCATGACATCGGGGGGTATGGGGAAGAATGACGACTCCGCGAAGCTCAGTCCAGCCAGCAGCCATGGCGCTCGTCGGTGACGCGCCCATCCAAGCACACGGTCGTATAGCGAGGTGAAAAGCGCCATTACTCGATCCCACCACGCATCGGCACGAAACTCACCGACTCGATTGTCTCCTCGACCAGCGCCCCGTCCTGTCGGTGCCAGACGCGCAGCTCCTGTGCGCCACCCCCGCCCACCGGCGCGATCAGCCGACCCTCATCGGCGAGCTGGTCGAACAGCGCCGCGGGAACCGCCTCAGGGGCGGCGGTAAGAACGATCGCATCGAACGGCGCCGCGGCGCTCCAGCCCGCGTAACCATCGCCCAGTCGCTGCCGGACATTGTGGATGCCCAATTGGCGGAACAGCCGCCGACTGCGCTCGTGCAGGGCGCCGATGCGCTCGATGGTATTGACCCGATCCACCAGCGCGGCAAGCACCGCCGCCTGATAGCCCGATCCGGTGCCGACCTCGAGGACATGTCGCGGTATACCGTCGCGGATCAGCACCTCGGTCATCCGGGCCACCACGAACGGCTGGGAGAGGGTCTGTCCGTGCCCGATCGGCAGCGCTGTGTCTTCGTAGGCGCGCGATGCGAGCGCCTCGTCCACGAATAGGTGACGCGGGAGCTGACGAATGACGTTGAGCACCCGGGAATCCTGAACACCGGCGCTCTCGAGCCGCGCTGCGAGTCGCTCGCGGGTGCGGCGGGAGGTCATGCCGATCCCCTGCATCCGCTGGGTATCCATTAACGCAGCCCCTCGATCCATCCAGCCACCGAGTCCAGTGCCTGATACCGGGTCAGGTCGACCTGCATCGGCGTGATGGAAATGGCGTTGCGCTCGATGGCATCGAAATCGGTGCCGGGTCCGGCGTCCTGTCTTGCCCCGGGTGGACCGATCCAATAGATCGTACGACCTTTTGGATCGCGGTCGCGGATGGCCGCCTCGGCCCGGTGGCGGCTGCCAAGACGCGTCGCCTCGATACCGCTGATCGCCGCCCAGGGCACATCTGGCACATTGACGTTGAGGATCGTATCCGCCGGTAGCGGGTCATGATGGAGCTGGTCGATCAACCGCCGGGCGATGATCGCCGCGGTTTCATAATGCTCGGGCATATCACCCACCAGCGAGATGGCAATGGCGGGCAGGCCGAGCGTGCGTCCCTCGACAGCGGCCGCGACAGTACCGCTGTAGAGGACATCGTCACCAAGATTGCCCCCGGCATTGATGCCGGACACCACCATGTCCGGCAATGCCTCGAGCAGACCCGTGGTCGCTAGATGCACGCAGTCAGTGGGTGTACCGTCAACGCGGAATACACCGGTGCGGATCTCCTCGACCCGGATCGGCTGATCCAGTGTCAGGGAATTGCTGGCCCCGCTGCGGTCACGCACCGGTGCCACCACGGTCACCGTGCCCTGCTCCGCCAGCCCCGCGGCGAGCGTCCCGATACCGGTGGACTCATAGCCGTCGTCGTTACTCACCAGGATTCTCATGTAAGGTCCTTTTCGCCTTGTGCTTTTGCCCGTGTACTATACCGATCCGGAGGCGCTGCGGGAGACAGCCATGGAAGATCATGATTCAGATACCGCGCTTTTCCGGGCGGCCATGGAGGATGTCAATCCGCTCGACCGCGACGACGCGCCGGATCTGCGCCGTCGCCGCCCACCGCCCGTCCCGGGACAGCGGCGTGCCGATGACCGCGCGGTCCTGCGTGAACTCGCCGAGGGTGAGCGCGACGGCTCGGAGCTGGGTGCCGAGCTTGGCGAGGCACTGGCCTGGTCGCGGGCGGGCCTGCATCGCAAGACGCTGCGACGGCTGCGGCGCGGTGAGTTCAGCGTGATGGCCGAGCTTGATCTACATGGCCACACCGCTGATTCCGCGCGCCGGCTGATGCACGACTTCCTCAATGAATGCCATCGCCGCCACATGGGGTGCGTCCGTGTCATCCATGGCAAGGGACGCCGCTCATCGAACGCGGGACCGGTGCTCAAGGGCCAGGTCGATCGCTGGCTCCGACAGCGCGACGACATCCTTGCGTTCTGCTCCGCCCGGCCGGTGGACGGCGGCACCGGTGCGCTCTACGTCCTGCTGAGGCGTTGATCAGCGTTCACGTGCGGCCACCAGCTCGCGGAGCACAACCGTTGCATAGGCGCCGCGCGTCAACCAGAACCGAAGTCGCCAGGTCGATCCATCGAGCTGCCGGGCCGCAAGGCCGTGGACACTGAGGCGTAGCGCACGCCGGTCCGCCACCACCCGGCGTGCCTCCAGCGATTCGATCCAGGAAGCCCAGTCCCCCAGCAGACCCGCCTCGCGCGCCGTGAGTCGATCCGAGAGCGCCTGGCGGCGGTTGAGCGCACCTGGCAGCGGACCGGTGGGATGGATGCGCAGACCGGCCGCACGGCGGCGGTTGAAGGCAGCTTCCTCCACCTCGGCCGTAAAGAGGCTGCCGCGTCCATCAAGGGTCAGCGCATCGCCGGTCTGTGGCCAGCGCCAGTCACCGTCCTCGACCCGCTGCGCCAGAACGGCATTGAACATCGCTGAACGCGCGGCTGAAATCAGCATGCTGCGATCATTGCGCGACCGCGGTCGGATCGTCCCGGCAAACCAGTCGCGGGCTCGAGTGAGATTCTGCTCGTCATGCCCGAACCGCTGGCCACCGAAGTAGTTGGGGACGCCGTGGCGGGCCAAGGTCACTACCCGGCTCGCCATCGCCTCGGGTGGGAGCTCGACGTCGCGCAGGGTGAGTGTGAACTGATTGCCGCTCAGCGCGCCGACCGGCAGCTTACGTCGATGACGCTCGACACTGAGAACCTCGAGCCATGCTGCCCCGTCATCGAACACCCTACCGCCCGCCGGGGTGGGCGCATTCACCGGCCAGGGTACGGACAGCCACTGAGTGGTCACCGCAACCCGATCCTTTCGGCCGGCATAGCCCATGCCACGACGATCCACCTGCCATTGGTCGGCAAGCATCTGGATCGCGCGCAGCGTCGTCAGACCGCATTTACGAATGTGCACCAGTAGATGGGGGCCGGCCCCCTCGGCGGCAAAGCCGAGGCGCTCATCGACCTGGAAATCCTCGGGGGCCGCAGCCACGGTCGCCGCCCCCAGGGCCGGCCCCCAAGCACGGGGCAATCGGTCGGTGGCGTTCATGCGCGCTCGATCATTGCAACGGCGGTGGTGGCGATGCCCTCGCCGCGGCCGGTGAATCCCATCCACTCAAGCGTTGTCGCCTTGAGATTGACCGCCGTCGCGTCGACTCGAAGATCCGCAGCGATATGATCGATCATCGCCGGCAGATAGCCCGCGAGTTTAGGGCGCTGGGCGATGATCGTGGCATCGATATGACTGACGTCCCAGCCGCGATCGGCGAGCGTGGACTGCACGCGGCGGAGGAGCAAGCGACTGTCGATATCCGTGAAGGCCGGGTCAGTGTCAGGGAAATGATGGCCGATATCCCCCATGCCGGCGGCACCGAGCAATGCATCACAGATGGCATGAAGCAGTGCGTCGCCATCGGAATGGGCGTCAAGCCCGTAATCGAAAGCAATCTCGACGCCGCCCAGCACCAGCGGCCGCCCGGTGACCAGTCGATGGGCATCGACGCCCTGACCGATTCGTATCATGCGCCCTCTCCTGTCCATTTCCGGTCGAGCGCCCAGGCAAGCCAGTACGCGTCCTGCGGATAGGTATATTTGATATTGCCCGGATCACCGGCCACCAGGCGGGGCCTGGCGCCCAGCCGCTCCATGGCCTGTGCTTCATCGGTGACCGCATCATCCGCCACCATGGCGAGCGCCGACTCAAGCCGACCCAGGGGAAAGAGTTGTGGGGTCATCGCCTGCCACAGCCCCTCCCTTGAGGGCGTTGATGCGACGCGCCGGTCACGATCCGCGCGCTTTAGCGTGTCACGGACCGGCGCGGCGAGGAGCCCGCCATCCGGGTCGTCCGCCACCTGCTCGATCAGCCGACGGATATCATCCCGGCGCACCGCAGGGCGAGCGGCATCGTGCACGAGCACCCGGTCGTCGGCATCAGCCCCCCAATGGCGCAGCGCTGCCAGCCCGGCCCGGACTGACGCCTGGCGCTGGGCCCCGCCGACACAATCGCTGCACCGCGAATCGCCTGATGGCAGGACCGTTTCGAAATACCGGTCATCAGCGTTGCGCACGACCATGACACCAGTGACATCCGGCATGCCAAGCAGAGCATCGATCGACCAGCCAAGCACCGGGCGCCCGGCGATTCGGTGATACTGCTTCGGACCCTCCGAGTCCATCCGCTGACCGACGCCAGCCGCCGCGATCAATCCCCAGAGCCGGTAATCAGTCACGTGGAATGACGACCCGATAGAATTGCTCGTCGGTGCCGATCATGCCCATGTCGCGACGCGCCCGTTCCTCGACACTCTGCAGGCCACCGCGTAGATCCGCGACATCAGCCGCCAGCGCACGATTCCGCTCATCGAGGCGTTCATTCTCGGCACGCTGCTCGGCGACAGCGGCCTGCATCCGACGCATCGCCGGGATACTGCCCTCGCCCAGCCACAGTTGCGACTGCAGCACCAGTATCAATAGCACCAGGCCGACCGCGATCCAGCGCATGACCGGCTTCAGGCACCCATGCGACGCAGATTGGGGAAGGCCGTGCGACCGGCGTAGCGCGCCCGATCACCCAGCGCCTCTTCAATCCGCAGCAGCTGGTTGTACTTGGCAACCCGATCCGAGCGACACAGTGATCCGGTCTTGATCTGCGTGGCCGTACTGGCGACTGACAGATCAGCGATAATCGTATCCTCGGTCTCCCCCGAGCGGTGCGAGACAACGGCGGAGTAGCCGGCCTGATCGGCCATGCTGATGGCATCCAGCGTCTCAGTCAGTGTGCCGATCTGATTGAATTTGATCAGGATTGAGTTGCCGATGCCCTTGTAAATACCGGACTGGAAGATCCGGGTATTGGTGACAAACAGGTCGTCGCCAACCAGTTGCACGCCCTCGCTGATCTGGCGGGTGAGGGTCGCCCAGCCGGCCCAGTCATCCTCGCCCATGCCATCCTCGATGGAGATGATCGGATAACGCGCCACCCAGTCCGCGAGCACCGCGGCGAATCCATCCGCATCGAAGCGGCGATCCTCGGAGGCGAGATAATACTGGCCGTTCTCGCAGAATTCCGAGCTCGCCGCATCCAGCGCGAGCCAGACCTGCTCACCCGGCGTGTATCCGGCCGCACGGACGGCCTCGAGAATGACCTCGATGGCCGCCTCGTTGGAGGGTAGATCCGGTGCGAAACCGCCCTCATCGCCCACCGCCGTGGAGAGGCCGCGGCCCGCGAGCACTTTTTTCAATGCGTGGAAAATCTCGGTACCACAGCGCAATGCATCGCTGAACCGATCAAAGCCGATCGGCATGACCATGAATTCCTGGATATCGACGCTGTTGCTGGCGTGTGCCCCGCCGTTGAGGATATTCATCATCGGCACCGGCAGCGTGTATTCCTCCGCCGGTGCGAGGTAGGCGAACAGCGACTGTCCGGCCGACTGAGCGGCGGCCTGGGCAACAGCCAGTGACGCCCCCAGCAGTGCATTCGCACCAAGACGGCCCTTGTTCTCGGAGCCATCGAGCTCGATCAACCGCTGGTCAATGGCCCGCTGGTCTTCCGCCACCTGACCGTTCAGCGCATCATTGATCTCGCCATTGACGTTGGCCACAGCCTGCAGAACGCCTTTGCCCAGGTACCGCGACTTGTCCCCGTCGCGCAGCTCCACGGCCTCGCGGGCACCGGTGGAGGCCCCCGAAGGTACCGCCGCCCGACCGATACTGCCATCGCTGAGCGTCGCCTCGGCCTCGAGGGTGGGGTTGCCGCGCGAATCAAGGATCTCGCGGGCATGAATGCGGGTGATACTGGGCATGCTGCCTCCTTTTAAAGTTCGTTTTCGGCGAAGCCGTGCTGCTTGACCACGTTATCCATTGCCAGCAGCGCATCGAGTAATGCGGGCAGCTGATCGAGTGGCCAGCTGTTCGGACCATCACTCAGCGCGTTCGCCGGATCCGGGTGGGTTTCCATGAAAAGACCGCTGATACCCGCCGCGACCGCGGCACGGGCCAGCACCGGGACATGTTCGCGCTGCCCGCCGGATGCGCTGCCCTGTCCACCGGGTAGCTGGACGGAATGCGTGGCATCGAAGATCACCGGCGCACCCGTTGTCCGCATCACCGCCAGCGAGCGCATATCCGCGACCAGGTTGTTATAGCCAAAGCTTACTCCCCGTTCGCAGACCGCGATCCGGGTGTTACCGGTCGCCTTTGCCTTATCGACCACATGCGACATATCCCAGGGCGCCAGAAACTGTCCCTTCTTGATATTGACTGGAAGGCCGCAGGCGGCGACCGACTGTATGAAGTCGGTCTGGCGGCAGAGAAACGCCGGCGTCTGCAGCCAGTCGACGACATCCGCGACCTCATCGAGCGGCGTATATTCGTGAACATCGGTGAGGATGGGAATGCCGAATCGTGCCCGTACCGCAGCCAGTGTCTCCAGCCCTTGTGACCGCCCCGGTCCGCGATAGCTACGCGAGGACGACCGGTTGGCCTTGTCGTAGGATGCCTTGAAGATGAACGGGATACCCCGTCGTGCCGTGATCTCCGTCAGTCGCTCGGCGATCGCCAGGGTGGCGGAATGCGATTCGACCACACAGGGGCCGGCGATCAGGCAGAGCCGCTGATCGAGCCCCAGTTCGTGGCCCTGCACGCGGATCGTCACGACTCGCCGTCCCGCCGCTGGTCACGCTGGACGGTGGCGGCGGCGATGAAATCGGTGAACAGCGGATGGCCATCCCGCGGCGTTGAGGTGAATTCCGGATGGAACTGGCAGGCAAGGAACCATGGATGATCTGAGAGCTCCACGGCCTCGACCAGGTGGGTATCGCCCGACCAGCCGGCAATCACCAGACCGGCCCCGGTGAGTCGGTCCGCGTAGCCATTATTGAATTCGTAGCGATGGCGGTGGCGCTCACGGATGACGTCTTTGCCATAAACGCGATGGAATCGGGTCCCGCGCACCAGTGTCGAGGCCTGGGCCCCGAGCCGCATGGTGCCGCCCATGTCGGAGTCGGAATCGCGGTACTCACGAAGCCCCTCGGCGTTCATCCATTCGGTGATCAATGCAATGGCCGGATGGCGCGGATGGGTCACGAACTCGGTACTGTGAGCGCCCTCCAGGCCGGCGACATGCCGCGCGAACTCGATCACCGCCACCTGCAACCCCAAACAGATGCCAAGGAATGGAACCCCTTCACGCCGGGCATAGCCCGCCGCAGCGATCTTGCCCTCGATACCGCGCTCGCCGAAGCCACCGGGCACCAGGATCGCATCGACATCGTTGAGCAGCGAGGTGCCCTCACGCTCGATCTCCTCGGAGTCGACATAACGGATGTGCACAGTCTGACGCTTTTGGATGCCGGCATGGCGAAGTGCCTCGTTGAGGGACATGTAGGCGTCCGCCAGGTCAACGTACTTACCCACCATCGCCACGGTGACCTCGCCCTCAGGCGATTCCATCGCCTCCACGACATGGGCCCAGTCGTTCAGCGTGGCTGGCGGGAGGGTCAATCCCAGTTTCTCGGCCACAATCCCATCCAGCGCCTGCTCGTGGAGCATTGCCGGGACCTTGTAGATATTGTCGACATCCAGCGCCGAGATCACCGCCTGCGGCTCGACATTGGTGAAAAGCGCGATCTTTCGCCGCTCCTCCGCCGGGATCGGCATGGATGCACGGCAGACCAGGATATCCGGCTGAATACCAATGCTGCGCAGTTCCTTGACGGAATGCTGGGTCGGCTTGGTCTTCATCTCGCCAGCGGCACCGATCCAGGGCAGCAGCGTCAGGTGGATGAAAAGGCAGCGTTCGCGACCGAGTTCCGTGCCCATTTGGCGGATCGCCCCGAGAAACGGCAGTGACTCGATGTCGCCCACGGTTCCTCCGATCTCGATCAGCGCCACATCCGCATCGCCGGCGCCATGCTCAATGCAGCGCTTGATCTCGTCGGTGATATGCGGGATGACCTGAACCGTGCCGCCCAGGTAGTCGCCACGGCGCTCTTTGCGGATAACGCTCTCATAGATCCGCCCGGTGGTGTGGTTATTCGCCTGGGCGGCGCGCATCCGCACGAAACGCTCATAATGACCCAGATCGAGATCGGTCTCGGCACCATCGTCGGTGACAAACACCTCACCGTGCTGGAAGGGGCTCATGGTCCCCGGATCGACGTTGATATAGGGATCGAGCTTGACCATGGTCACGCTCAGCCCCCGCGCCTGGAGGATGCTGCCCAATGAGGCGGCGGCGATGCCCTTGCCCAGAGAGGACACGACACCGCCGGTAATGAAGATAAAACGCGTCATGATACCGTCGGTTTGGTGGCGAAACGTGGTGGCGGGAGACCACTCGGAATGGATAGGGAACTTAGCAGAAGGACCGGATCGGCACAATCTGAGTGCCATGCTGCCGGTTCATTGCGGCGGCGCTGACAACCACGCCCAGTCTGCACCAGTGGCCGATGGCGAGGGCGTGAACTCGAGCCCCATCGCTAAAGCCTGCGGTGCACGCTCAACACCAGACCGCGTCAGACCGAGGCCCGCCACGGCCAGGCACTCATCGCGCGCGTCCACCAGCGCCGGCAGGCGATCGCGCCACCACGGCGTAATCCCCCGCTCACGGTACAATTCGCGGATCGGCCGGGTCCGCCGTCCTGGTAGGGCGATCCGCTCCCCGGGATGAGGCGCGCGCAGCCAGAGCGGCCCGCCGAGGGCGGGTGGCCAGGAGACCTCGCCCAGAGCGCCCCAACTCGCTCGATCCGCTCCCGACGGCACCGGCACGGGCACCGGCACCTCGGGGAGCGGGCGGGGCAGACGGAACAGCCAGCCCCGGTGTCGCCGGATCGCGAAATCGAGGCCCGTCATAGTCGGGTCGCGGTCCCGGGCGGCATTCACTAACGCCGCCCTTCCAACGGCGAGACGACGCGCCCCCGGCGGTCGATGGCCGCCATCGCGGATCCACATCCTGAGCATGGCCCGATCGAAGGGCTCATCGCCGGACGCACAATCCGCCACGGCCAGCGGACCATTGATCGCTGCTGCAGCGGACTGGCGGCGATCCCTGAGCAGATCATCGGTCAGCCCGCACTGCTCCCGGGCATGAGTCGCCAGACGCGCGGCGGCGGCATTCGCCCTGGGCCAGCGCGCCTCAATCGAGGGAATGACGCGGTGTCGGAGATAGTTTCGATCATGATCGAGCGAGGCGTTGCTGGGATCATCGATCCAGTGCAGATCGTTGGCTCGGGCATGAGCCTCAAGCTGCGCGCGGGGTGTCGCCAACAGCGGCCGGATCAGCCAACCGTGCCCGAACGGCATGCGCGGCTGAATACCGCCCATCCCGGACGGTCCAGTCCCTCGCAGCAAACGATAGAGCAGGGTCTCGAACTGATCGTCGGCATGATGTGCAGTGAGCAGGCACTCATCGCCCTGCAGCGCATCGCCGAGAACACGATAACGCTCGGCCCGGGCCGCCGCCTCAAGCCCCTCTCCGTCACCATTGATGCTGCTGATCGACCGTGTATCAACACTGACGCCGAGCCGGTCACCGGTCCGCCGACAGTGATCCGCCCAGCGATCGGCATTTTCATGGAGGCCATGGTGGACATGCACCGCGCGGACGGGCCATCGGCTCTGCACGGCGAGATGCAGGAGCACCGTGGAATCGACCCCGCCACTGAACGCGACCACCAGTCCCGTGGTGCTCACCGGCAGGGCGGGCTCGATCACGCGGGCACTCAGCCCGTCGGCGGATCGCGGGTTACTCCTTGAACTCACCAAGCGCCATCAGTCGCTCATAACGCTCGGCGCAGAGACGATCGGTAGCCAGTTCGCTCAGCTCCGCCCAGTGTCGTCTGAGTGCCTCACCGAGTCGCTGGGCAGTGTCGGCCCAGTCCCGATGCGCCCCGCCGAGGGGTTCTTCGATCACCTCGTCAGTCAGCCCCAGCTCGGCCAGCCGCGTCGCCGTGATGCCCATGGCGTCCGCGGCGTCCGCCGCCTTATCGGCGCTCTTCCAGAGAATCGACGCGCAGCCCTCGGGCGAGATCACCGAATAGGTGCTGTACTGGAGCATCAGCAGCCGGTCACCCACACCAACGGCGAGGGCCCCACCGGACCCGCCCTCGCCGATCACCGTGCAGATGATCGGTGTACGCAGGCGCGACATCGCGAACAGATTGTGGGCAATGGCCTCGCTCTGACCGCGTTTTTCCGCCTCGACACCGGGATAGGCCCCGGGGGTATCAATGAAGGTGAACACCGGCAGTGAGAAGCGCTCGGCCATCTCCATCAGCCGTTTCGCCTTGCGATACCCCTCGGGCCTTGGCATGCCGAAATTACGGGCAATCTTCTCGCGCGTATCGCGCCCCTTCTGCTCACCGATGACCATGACCGGCACGCCGTCAAGGCGCGCGAGCCCACCCACGATCGCCGCATCATCGGCGAACGCCCGGTCACCATGGAGTTCCTCGAAACCGGTAAAGATCGATTCGATATAGTCCAGCGCGTAGGGCCGATGGGGATGCCGCGCGAGTTGCGATACCTGCCAGGGTGTGAGGTTGCGGAAGATCTGCTCGGTGAGTTGCCGGCTCTTCGCACGCAGGCGTGTAAGCTCGTCACTGATGTTGATCTCAGCGTCATCGTTGACGTAGTGCAGCTCTTCGATCTTCGCCTCGAGCTCGGCGATGGGACGCTCGAATTCGAGGAAATTCAGATTACTCGCCGCCAATGCTGCACTCCCCTAACCAAAGATCAGCGATATTATCACGCGCCTAGCGCCGGTAGTCGACGGCCACCCGATCACTCGCCAGAAGGCGGGTCAGCGCATCAATCAACTCCGGCTCGGGGCGAACCCGCCATTCATCGCCCAGTCGCAGCCGGGCCAGCGCACCATCGGTCTCGTAATCGATGCAGACCCGGCAGTCACCCTTTTGATAGGGCGTGAGGGCCTGTTGGAGGGCTGGTACAAAGCCATTACCGGCCTCGGCCGCCCCAACGCGCAACACCAGCCGGCGTGCGAACTGCAGTCGGGCTCCCGTCAGATCATGGACGCGCTCGGCCGAGACCCGATAGCCGTCACTGAACTCGTCATAGCCGAGATCGCCCTCGACCACAATCAACTGATCCTTTTCAAGCAGGTGGCGATGACGCTGATAGACATCACCGAAGAGGATGACCTCCATCCGCGCGGTTCGATCATCCAGCGTGACAAATCCGAGCCGGCGACCACTTTGGGTCACGCGGCTGCGCACGGCAACGACCAACCCGGCGAGGATCACGCGCGGCTCGCTGTCGCCTCGCCCACTGCCCCGCTCGAGTCCTGCCGCCGCCTGATTGAGACGACAGGTGACAAACCCGGACAGCTCCGACTCGTGCTCCTCGATGGGATGCCCGGTGAGATAGAGACCCAGGGTTTCCTTCTCCGCGCTCAGGCGGTCACGCTCTGCCCATTCCGACCGATGCCGTACGGCCTCGTCGCCCTTCGGCGCGGCGTCCCCGGTTGAACCCAGCCCGAACAGATCATTCTGACCGACTTCGGCGTTGCGACTCTGCTGCTCGGCCGCCTGAAGGGCGGCCGGCAGTGTCGCCATGGCCGAGGCGCGGTTCGGACTCAGTGCATCCAGGCTGCCGGAGCGGATCAGTGCCTCGAGCACGCGTCGGTTGACGCGGCGCAGATCGATCCGCCGGCACAGATCATAAAGATCGGTGAATGGGCCACCGGCGCGGCGCGCCTCGATGATCGCCTCCACCGCGGCATGCCCGACGCCCTTGACTGCCCCCAGGCCATACACCACACCGCCGTGATCGGGCGCCTGGAACATCCAGTCGGAGCGATTGATATCCGGCGGCGCCACCTCCAGTGACATCGCCCGACATTCATCGATCAGCGTGACAACCTTGTCTGTGTTGTCCATATCCGATGACAGCACGGCGGCCATGAAGGCTGCCGGATAGTGCGCCTTCAGCCACGCTGTCTGATAGGAAAGCAGTGCATAGGCCGCGGAGTGCGACTTATTGAAGCCATAACCGGCGAATTTCTCCATCAGGTCAAACAGACCCTCGGCCTGCTCCGGCGGCAGTCCCTGATTGCGTGCACCGGCCAGGAAAATGCTCCGCTGCTTGGCCATCTCCGAGGCTTTTTTCTTCCCCATCGCCCGGCGCAGGAGATCCGCCTCGCCCAGACTGTAACCGCCCACAGTCTGGGCGATCTGCATGACCTGCTCCTGGTAGAGGATAACGCCATAGGTGGGCTCGAGGATCGGCTTGAGATCGGCGTGATGCAGCTCAGGCGTGGGATAGGCAACCGGCTTGCGGCCGTGTTTGCGATCGATGAAATCCTCGACCATGCCCGACTGCAGCGGTCCGGGCCGGAACAGCGCCACCAACGCGATGATGTCCTCGAAGGTGTCGGGGCGCTGACGGCGGATCAGGTCCTTCATCCCCCGCGACTCAAGCTGGAACACCGCCGTGGTCTGGCAATCCTTGAGGCGGTTGAAGGTCGTCTGATCATCAAGCGGGATCGTGGCGATATCGAGTGGGGTTTCGCCCTGCTGTTCGCGCAGCGCATTCACCGCGCGCACCGTCCAGTCGATGATGGTCAGGGTACGCAGGCCGAGGAAATCGAACTTGACCAGTCCCACCGCCTCAACATCGTCCTTGTCGAGCTGAGTGGCGAGCCCACCGCCACCCGGCTCGCAGAACAGTGGCGAGAAATCGGTCAGATCGCTGGGAGCGATAACCACGCCGCCGGCGTGCTTGCCGACATTGCGTGACAGTCCCTCGAGCCGCTGCGCCAGATCGAGCAGGAAGCGGACATCCTCATCCTGCTCCCCGAGCTGGCGCAGATCCGCCTCCTGGGCCAGCGCCTTGTCGAGCGTCATGCCGACCTCGAAGGGAATGAGCTTGGCGATCCGGTCGACATAGCCATAGGCATGCCCGAGGACGCGTCCCACGTCACGCACCACCGCCCGAGCGGCCATTGTACCGTGGGTGGCGATCTGCGAGACCTTCTCCCGCCCGTAACGCTCGGCGACGTAGTCGATCACGCGGTCGCGCTTTTCCATGCAGAAGTCGACATCGAAGTCGGGCATCGAGACCCGCTCGGGGTTGAGGAACCGCTCGAAGAGAAGATCGTAGCGCAGCGGATCGAGATCGGTGATGTCGAGCGCATAGGCGACCAGCGAGCCGGCACCGGAACCGCGGCCGGGACCGACTGGAATGTCCTGCGACTTCGCCCAACGGATGAAATCGGCAACAATCAGGAAGTAGCCGGGAAAGCCCATCTCGATGATGACACCCAGCTCGTGCTCGAGCCGTTCACGATAGTCCGCCTCGCGCCCGCCTGGCGTCCCCAGCCGCTGGAGTCGCTGATCGAGGCCAGCGCGCGCCTGATCACGCAGATAATCCTCGATGCCCTGATCGGCCGGCACCGGGAAATCCGGGAGGACGTTCTGGTCGAGCGTCAGCGAGAGGTTGCAGCGGCGGGCAATGGCGAGGGTATTGTCGAGCGCCTCAGGGATATCAGCAAACCGTGCGGCCATCTCGTCGGGGCTACGCAGGAATTGCGAATCGCTGTAGTGGCGCGGACGGCTGTCGTCCTGCAGCACCCGACCATCATGGATGCACACGCGCGCCTCATGAGCCTCGAAATCGGCCGCTTCGAGAAAGCGCACATCATTCGTGGCCACCACTGGCATATCGGCCTCACCCGCCAGCGCGACGGCGGCATGGACATGGGCATCATCACCGGGACGGCCGGTGCGTTGGAGCTCGAGATAATAGCGATCACCGAAGCGGGCCTGCCAGAATGCCAGCCGCCGGCGGGCAAGATCACCATTGCCGGCGACCAGTGCCTCGCCGACGTCGCCACGCGCCCCACCGGAGAGAACGATCAACCCGGCGTTCCACTCATCAAGCCATTGCCGGTCGACCAGCGGCAGACCCTGTGCCTGCCCCTGGAGATAGCTGGCGGTGATCAGCCGGGTGAGGTTGGCATACCCCGTGTCGTTCATGCACAGGAACGTCATCGTGTGATGATCATCCCGCTCGCTGTCAGCGACGCGCAGATCGGCCCCGATCAGGGGCTTGACCCCGGCCGCCACCGCGGCGGTATAGAACTTCACCATACCGAACAGATTGCCCTGATCGGTGACGGCCACGGCCGGCATACCCTGTCGGGCGGCGGCCTCGACCAGCGGCTTCACCCGCACCGTGCCATCGATCAGGGAGAATTCCGTGTGCAGATGGAGATGAACGAAACCTGATGCCATTGCCTGATCCGGACCCGTGGGGAGCTGTGTCCGTATGTTACCGCCCGGAGTGTTCCCGATGATAGGTGCCATCCGCCGCACGGACCGGTGCAAAGCTGTGTCGGTGCGCGGCGCATGGGCCGTGACGCAGCAGTCGTTCACGATGCAGGGCGGTGGGGTAACCCCGGTGCCGGTCGAAGCCGTATTCAGGGAATCGGGCGTGCAGCTCGAGCGCGCACTGATCGCGGTAGACCTTGGCGATGATCGAGGCCGCGGCGATCGCCGGAACCTGATCGTCGCCACCGATCACCGCTGTCACGGGACAGGCCACCACCGGACAGTCACGGCCGTCGACGCGGACGGACGCCGGTGCTGGATCAAGCCCCTCCACCGCACGCTGCATCGCCAGCAGGCTGGCCTCGCGGATGTTCAGCCGATCAATCTCCTCGACGTCCGCGGACGCGATCCGCCAGGCCAGCGCCGCTGCCCGGATCCGCTGATCGAGCGCCTCGCGACGTTTCGCAGACAGGCGTTTGGAGTCGCGCAGCATGGACCAATCCGTGCGCGCATCGAGTATCACCGCCGCGGCAACGACTGGACCGGCCAGCGGGCCCCGCCCCACCTCGTCGACGCCGGCCACCGCCGGATCGATGTCATCCGATCGCATGGTCGATCCCCCGCCCGGCAAGGAGATCGGTGACCGCATCGGCGGCGCGCTCACTGGCATCGCGGCGAAGGCATTCATGAAGACTGGCAAAGCGGGCTGCGATTTCGGCACGCTGATCCGGCGCCTCGAGCAACCCCGCCAATGCGTCGGTGAGGTGATCGGGGTCGGCCTCGTTCTGGACGAACTCCGGCATCAACATCTCATTGGCCATTAGATTGGGCATGGCGAAATACGAGATACGCAGGCTGCGTCGTACCAGCATCGCGGTGATGCGATGAACGCGGTAGGCCATCACTGATGGACAACGCAGCAGCATGGCCTCGAGCGTTGCCGTACCGGATGCAATCAGACCCGCGTCGGCGGCCGCCAGTATCGTTCTCGCCTGGCCGTCGACCACCTCGATCGGCAGCCGCTCGGCGCGCGCATCGATCCGCGCCCGGATGCGGGCATGCAGCGCGGGGGTCGCGGCCGGGACCAGGAAGCGGACATCTGGAAAGCGTTCGGTAATCCGCGCCGCCACCGCGAGGAACACCGGCAGCAGTGTGTTCACCTCGCTACGACGGCTGCCGGGAAGGATCGCGATGGCGGTCTCGTGCGCTGCGATGCCGAGCTCCCGGCGCGGGGCTCGGGGATCGGTCATGGGCTCGATCGCATCGGCCAGCGGATGACCCACAAACCATGCATCGACGCCCTGATCGATGAGAAAGCGCTCCTCGAACGGGAATATACAGAGCATGCGATCGACGGCCTTGCGGATCCGTCGAATCCGTCCACCCCGCCAGGCCCAGACCGTGGGACTGACATAGTGCAATGTGGGGACGCCTGCGGCGCGCAACGCCTGCTCGAGCCCCAGATTGAAGTCTGGCGCGTCGATACCAATGAAGACATCCGGCGGATCGTCGAGCCAGCGCCACCGAAGGTCCCGACGGATGCCCAGAATACGCGGCAGGTGGCCCAGCACTTCCACCAGTCCCATTACCGAGAGCGCCTCCAGGGGGTGGTCGCTATGCAGGCCGGCCGATTGCATGGACGGCCCGCCGATCCCCTCGAATCGGGCTGTTGGATAGCGCTTTGCCAGGGATCGGATCAGTCCGGCGCCAAGGAAATCACCGGATAGTTCACCCGCAACCAGCGCGATTCGCATAGCGCCGGCGGTTCAGCGGACGATGCCGCGGGGAGAGGCCTGCAGGAACGCCACGAACCGCTGCAATGCGGGATCATCCGTGGCCTCTGCGCTGATCGACTCGATCGCTTCCTGTAGCCGCAGACCGCGTTTATAGAGCGTGCGATAGGCCGATCGAAAACGGCGTTGGCCATCGGCATCAAAGCCCCGACGGCGCATCCCTTCGCTGTTGGTGCCATGCGGCGCCGCCGGATCGCCGGCCACCATGACCCATGGTGGAACATCACGGCGAATGCAGCTCCCCATCGAGGTAAAGCAGCCCTCACCCAACCGACAGAACTGGTGAACCAGCGTAAATCCGCCCAGTGTCGCCCGATCGCCGACACTGACATGCCCCGCCAGGGACGCACCGTTGGCGAACACAACGCCCTGCCCGATCTGACAGTCATGGGCGATGTGGACATAGGCCATGATCCAGTTGCCATCACCGATCGTTGTCACACCGCCACCATCCTGAGTACCACGATTGATCGTGACAAACTCGCGGATGGTGTTGTCACAACCGATGTCCAGCCGGCTGTCCTCACCCTCGAACTTCTTATCCTGCGGCTGCTCGCCCACCGAGGCGAACTGAAATATATGCGTACCGGCGCCGATCCGGGTCGGACCATTGATGACGGCATGCGGGCCGATCGTACAACCTGCCTCGATCTCCACACCCGGCCCGATCACTGCGTAGGGACCCACCGTTGCAGTCGGCGCCACATCAGCAGCGGGATCGATGATCGCGGTGGGATGGATGTCCGTCACGCTGCCTCCATCGTGCAGCGGATGCCCGCGCTCGTGACGAGCCGGTCGTTGAGGTCGACCCGCGCCTTGAATAGCCAGATCCCGCGGACCACCCGATCCAGCGTGGCGGTAATCCGTGGGCTGTCACCGGGGCCGACCGGTTGCTTGAAGCGCACGTCATCGACGCCCACCAGATAGAAAAGCGGGGGTGTGGACGGCATTTCGGCCGCCGGCTCGGCCTCGCGGGTGACGTAGGCCAACAGACCGCAGGCCTGGGCCATCGACTCGACCAGCAGGACACCCGGCATAACCGTCTTTTCAGGGAAGTGTCCCGGCACCCAGGGTTCGGCGGCGCTGACATTCTTCACTGCGCTCAGGGACTCGCCCGGTGTGTAGTCGAGCACCCGATCGATCATCAGGAACGGATATCGATGCGGCAGTCGCTGCCGGATGGCCTCGGGCCCAAGCTGGCGGTTGGTTGTACCGTTGGTCTGTTCAGCGCCCATCACCATCCTCTGTGGTTGTCATTATTCGCTCAAGCGTATCCAGCCGGCGTGCCATGTCATCGAGCTGGCGGAATCTCACCGCGCTACGCCGCCACTCGCGGGTCGGCATCAGCGGGACACCCGAGGAATACACGCCTGACTCGTGGATGCTACCGGTGATCATGCTCATTCCGGTAAACGTCGATCCATCGGCGATGTCGATATGCCCGGCAAAGCCGACACCGCCGGCAATCCGACAGTATCGTCCGATGCGTGTACTGCCCGAGATCCCGGCATTCGCGGCGATCACGGTATGGTCGCCAATCTGCACGTTATGCGCGATCTGCACGAGATTGTCGATCTTACAGCCGTTGCTGATTCGGGTATCGCCCTGCGAGCCCCGATCGACGGTCGTGTTGGCGCCGACCGAGACGTCATCACCGATCAGCACCCGACCCAGCTGGGGAACGGCCTCCCAGTGATCACCGGCATCGGCAAAGCCGAATCCGGCGCTGCCGATGACAGCGCCCGACATGATCTCGACCCGGTCCCCCAGCTGGCTCCCGGCCAGCACCGAGGCGTTGGCATCGATGCGGCATGCCGTGCCCATATGGACACCGGCGGCTACGACGGCGCCCGGGCCGATCCAACACCGAGGCCCCACCCGTGCACCTGCCTCAATCACCGCTCGCGGCGCGATGGTGGCACTGGCGTCGATGTCCGCCAACGCGGACACGGACGCGTCCGGGTCGATGCCGGGTTGCGGCGATGGCCCCGGATTCAGGAGCCAGCCCATCCGCGCGAACACCAGGTAGGGGTTGTCCGCCCGCAGCACTGTGAAATCGTACCCCGAACCGGTTTCCCCGCGGGACAGGATAACGGCGGCGGCGTGGGTATCCGCGAGCTGGTGGCGATAGCGGCGGTTGGCGAGAAAACTGACATCACTCGATCCGGCCGTTTCCAGTGCCGCCACGCCGGTGATCAAGGCATCACCCGGCCCCTCCAGATCGGCGCCGGTTAAACGCGCCAACTCAGCGAGCGTGTACCGCGTTCCAGCCACCGGCCCTTCCTCCATCACTCATCGTCATCATCATTGCGCTGCTCGTACTGGCGCTCGAGGCGCTCGATGATCCGGTCGGTAATATTCACCGCATCGCTGGCGAAGACCACGCCATCGCTCACGACCAGATCATAGCCCTGCTCCTCTGCAAAGCGCTCGACGACCCGCAGGATACGTCGCTGGAGATCACCCAACGACTCGTTGCGCCGCAGGTTGAAATCCTCACGAAAAATCTCCTGCTGGCGCTGGATCTGCCGCCGCTGATTGACAATCCGACGGCGCAACGCCTGCTCTGCCTCGCTGTCGAGGCTCATCCGCTCGCTGGCGAGGCGATCCTCCAATGCCCGCAACGATTCCTGCAGGGCAACGATTTCCTCATCGCGGGGCGCGAATTCCTCCTGCAGGCGCTGGCGCGCCGCGTCGGCCTGCGGGGCTTCATCCGAGACCCGGCCGGGATTGACATAGCCGATGGTCATATCGGTATCCATCTGCGCCGACGTTCCTGAGGTCGCCAGCATTAGCAGGCCGGCTATGATCACGCGGACATTCATTCAGAAGCTGGCTCCGATGGTGAACTGGAAGCGCTGCGTATCATCCCGGTCCTTTTCATTGAGCGGCTCCGCGACACTGACGGTGAATGGGCCAATCGGCGAATAGTAGACCAGCCCGAGCCCCGCCGAGAAGCGCATGCCGGAAAAGGCGATATCTGACTTGTAATCGAGACTGTCGCGTTCACGGTCCCAGACCTGACCGGCGTCGACGAAGGTGGCGAATCGTAGATTATTGCCGTCCTCATCCTCGGCCAGCGGGAAGCGGATTTCCGCTCGACCCAATGCGCGCAGGTTTCCGCCGGTAGGGTCATCGTTCTCATCCCGTGGTCCCAGCGAATTCGCCTCGAAGCCACGCACGGTGCGGATACCACCGGCGAAGAAGTTCTCGTAGAACGGTAGCCGCTCGCCCGCGCCATAGGCGTTTCCATAGGAGAGCGTGCCATCGAGGACCAGGGTGAACCGCTCACTGATCGCCAGATAACGCGACTGCTCGTAGCTGAAACGGTAATACTCGATATCCGAGACCTGTGGCAGGGCGACGGCGAGACCCAGCCGTTGCCGCGCACCGCTGGTGGGGAATATGGCGGTGTCCCGGGAATCCCGCGTCCACGACAGGTCGGTGAGGATGGCGCGATTGGACGTGCCGTTGCGCGCCTGGAAATCCTCCTGAAAATCCGTTGGATCGGCGAAGTCCAGGGACACGTCCTCGAAGGTGACATCGGCGCCGAGGCGATCCGTATCACTCACCGGGATGCGATAGCCGTAGGAGCCCCGCGCGGTCTTGACGCCGTAATCGGCCAGATCCGCCTCATCGGCGTCGCGATCCCGGAATGACAGCGCATAGCGGCGGTCGATGCCGCTCATGGTGTGATTGCGCTCGAGATAGGACAGGCGATAGACGGTATCGGCATCATCACTGTTCGCGACGAATTCGGCCCGGTCACCGGTGCCGAACACATTGTCCTGCTGGATACCGAGATTGAGCAGCAGCCCCTGATCACTGCCAAAACCGACGCCGGCGCGCAGGCTACCGGAGAGCCGTTCGGTGGTATCGACCTCGACGTCCACCTGATCGGTGGTCCCGGGGACGCGTGGGGTATCGATGCTGACGTCGCTGAAAAAGCCGAGCCGCCCGAGCCGTGACTCGGAATCGCTAAGATCGCTGGTGGACAGCCACGTCCCCTCGTACTGGCGGAGCTCGCCGCGGATCACATCGTCGCGCGTCGACTCGTTGCCACTGATACGGATGCGTCGGACATAGACCCGCTCAGCCGGGTCGACGAACAGTGTCATATCGACGATCCGCTCGGCGGCCCGCAGATCCGGCACCGGATTGACACGCGCGAACGCATAGCCCCGCTCACCGAGCTTATCCTGGATCGCCTCCACGGTCCGGCTGATATTGCGCTGGTTATAGATCGCACCGCTGTCGATCTCGATGAGATCACGCAGCGTTTCCTCAGGGTAGATCAGATTGCCGGCCAGCTCGATGTCACCCACCGTGTATTGCTGCCCCTCATCGAGGTTGACGGTGATATTGATTCGCTGGCGGTCTGGACTGATCGTGACCTGCGTCGAATCGATGCTTAAGTCGGCATAGCCGCGGTCGCGGTAAAACGCCCGTAACCGCTGGAGATCGCCGGAGAGCCGCTGCCGGGAATACTTATCGCGCTGCGAGAGGACCGCCCACCAGGGCTTGGCGCCCATCTCGAAGACATCCCGGAGGCGATCGGCATCGAAGCCGCGGTTGCCGATGAAACGGATGCCCTGGACCGACGCCGGCTCGCCTTCCTCGACGTCAACGCGAAGGCTGACGCGGTTCCGGGGCAGCGGTGAGACCGTACTCTCGATGTCGACGTCGTAGTAACCAAGGGCGAAGTACTGCTGTTCGAGCTCACGCTCGATTCGTGCCAGCAGCGGCCGGTCGAAGCTCTGACCTTCTCCCAGACCGGCGCCCGTCAAGCCCTCGCGCAGACGGTCATTATCAATCTGACTGTTGCCGATGAAATCGATCTGCGCGATGGCTGGTCGCTCGTCCACTTCGACAATCAGCGTCGCCTCATCGCGAAGCAGCGAAACATCATCGAAAAACCCCGTGTCAAACAGCGCCTCCACCGAATCCGCGCTGCGCCGGGCGTCGAGCTCGTCGCCAACCTCCAGGGGCAGGTAATTGAGCACCGTGCCCTCAGCGATGCGGTCCAGACCGCGAATGCGGATCTGTTCAATCGTGAATGCCTGTGCGGCGCTGACGATGGTCAGCAGCAGCACAAACGCGGCCAGTCTTAATCGCATCATTCGCTCTTTACTCAGCCCCCGGCGCCGAATACCCGGTTGAGATCGTTGTAGAAAGCCAGGGTCATGAGCATCAACAGCAGCACCATACCGATCTGCTGACCCATCCCCTGGGCGGCCTCGGAGAGGGGACGCCCCCGCACCCACTCGATTGCGTTATACAGCAAGTGCCCGCCATCAAGGACGGGCACCGGCATCAGGTTCAGGATACCAAGACTGATACTCACGATCGCAAGAAACTTCAGAAACGGTATCAGTCCCAGCGACACCGAGTCGCCGGCGTACTGGGCAATGTTAATCGGTCCGCTGAGGTTCTTGACCGATGCCTCGCCGATCACCATTTTCACGAGCACGTCGACAGTCAGTGCTGCCGCCTGCCAGCTCGATCCAACCGCCTGGCCCACAGCCGCTACCGGCCCATAACGCACCTCATGGCGTAGATCGGACAATACCCCCTCGGGGACCTGCGGGGTGACACCCAGCACGCCGGTACGCCCGTCACCGGCCCCGCGACTGTCCAGCGTGAATGACCGGGTCAGCGCCGTGCCTCCACGTTCGATCGTCAGCGTCACTTCCGAGTCGGGACGCTCGCGGATCGCCATCACTAATGCCCGCCAGGAATCGATGGGCTCACCATCAAGTTGGCGCACTCGATCGCCTGACTCGAGTCCGGCCCGCGCCGCGCTGCTCTCCGGCACGACTTCATTGATCACTGGATCGATCGTGGGCTGCATCGGCTGCAGTCCGACCCTCTGGAGGGCCTCGCCCTGCTCCTCGAGCAATCGAACGCCGGTCAGATCGAGGGTGAGAGAGGTACGGGTGCCGCTCTCCCGCTCAACCTCAACCGGGAAGGGCCCGTCGTCGGCTGAACCGATCAGGGTCATGACCGTGTCATCCCAGGCCTGGACTCGCTTGTCGTCAATACGCAGGAACTCATCGCCGCTGACAAGCCCCGCTTCCGCCGCGGGCGATTCCGGCGTAACCGGACCGACCACTGGCCGGACTTCCGTCGCCCCAATCACGAATACCAGCCAATAGGCGACGATCGCCAGCGCGAAGTTGAAGGCTGGCCCCGCGCAGATCACCGCATTCCGCGCCCACAGTGGCTTGCGATTGAACGCCTGATGCAGCGAGTCCTCGGCAACGGGCGCTTCACGCTCGTCGAGCATTTTCACGTAGCCACCCAGCGGAATCGCGGCCAGCACGTACTCCGTGCCGTCGCTACCGGTACGCTGGAGCAACGGCTTGCCAAACCCGATCGAAAACCGCAGGACGCGCACACCCACGCGTCTCGCGACCCAGAAATGCCCAAATTCGTGCACGGCGACCAGCACGCCAATGACGAGCAGAAAACCGATGATGTTAATAAGCCAGCTCAACGATGCCTCCAGCGTTGGAGCGAGTCGGCCGCCTGCCGTCTCGCCCACTGTTCATGGGCAATCAATGCCTCGAGGTTTGCCTCCGGCTCCACCGGCAATGCGGCGAGCGTATCCTCTATGACCGCAGCAATCCGGTCATATCGCAGCCCGCCATCGAGAAATTCGGCGACGGCCACCTCGTTGGCGCCATTGAGGGCGGCCGTCGCCCCGCTTCCGGCTTCAAGCGCGGCCCGCGCCAGTGCCAGACAGGGGAATCGCTGATCATCTGGCGCCGTAAAATCAAGCCGCGCCGCTTTAAGGAGATCGAGCCGACCGACTCCGGCGTCGACCCGCTCGGGCCAGGCGAGCGCGTTGGCAATGGGCGTGCGCATATCGGGGTTGCCCATCTGCGCGAGCGTTGATCCATCGCGGTACTGGACAAGGGCGTGGACCAGGCTCTGCGGATGAACCACGATATCGACCTGCTCCGCGGGCATACCAAAAAAACGACACGCCTCAATCAGTTCCAGGCCTTTGTTCATCATCGTTGCCGAGTCCACAGAGATCTTTCTGCCCATCGACCAGTTGGGATGGGTACAGGCCTCGTCGACGGTGACGGTCGCGAGTGTTGACGGGTCGCGATCACGGAACGGTCCACCCGATGCCGTCAGAATCAATCGCTCGACGCCGGTCAGTGCCAGTGGCTGACCAGGCTGACTGGGCAGGCACTGAAAGATCCCGTTGTGCTCGCTATCGATCGGCAGCAGCACCGCCCCGCTGGTCTGTGCCGCGGCCATGATCAACGACCCCGCAACCACCAGCGCTTCCTTGTTGGCGATCAGAACGCGCCTGCCCGCCTCGACCGCCGCCAGACAGGGGGCAAGTCCCGCTGCACCCACGATCCCGGCCACCACGGTCCCGGCATCGGGGTGGGCAGCGGCTTCCCGCTGACCGGCGGCTCCATCGGTGACGCGGATATCGGCGAGATCACTGAGCCGGTCACGCAGCACGGCCGCGGCCTGTGGATCGGCCATTGCCGCGAGCGCCGGCCGGAAGCGACGACACAGTGCTGCCATACCATCGACATCACGGCTTGCCGACAGCGCGATGACGCGATACGCGTCAGGATGCCGTGCGACAACATCCAGGGTGCTGGTGCCGATCGAGCCCGTGGCGCCGAGTACGGCGACGCCGGTTGGTTTCCGTGTCACCGTCATGGCCCGCTCACGAGCGCTGCCGCCAGCACCGGGGCAGCCGCAAGGAGCGCATCAATACGGTCAAGCATTCCGCCGTGACCCGGTAAGAGCCGACCACTGTCCTTGCGCCCGGCCTGGCGTTTGAGAACACTCTCAGACAGATCGCCGACCACCGAGAGCAGCGCGACCATGATCCCCACCGCGATCAACCAGCTATAACCGGGCAGATCGGTATAGTACCCGTCCGCGATGGCGCGCAGCGCCACCACAAGGGCGATCGCCAGCGCGAGGCCGCCAGCGACGCCCTCCCAGGTCTTGCCGGGACTGATCGACGGGGCGAGTTTGTGGCGGCCATACCGACGGCCGGCGAAATACCCGCCAATATCCGACCCCCAGACCAGAATCACCAGCACGGTCAGCCAGAACGGTCCGACTCCGGGCTGGCCATGGATCGATGCGACGCTGGCCCAGGCGAGGGTGAGTGTGACCAGCCCGGCGCCGCCTCGGAGCCAGCCGGGCAGGTGTGCCGGCATGGGACGACGCGCCTGATAGAGGAGCCACACGCCCACCCCGAGCCACCAGAGCAGGCCCGGCACCCGCCAGAGGGTCTGATCGGCAAGCTCAGTGGTCGCCATGACGGCGAGCAACACGGCCATAACGCCGACATATGCGATGCGGGACGAGCGCCGTTGATACCCGGACAGATCCGCCCATTCCCACGCAGCGACGAGCATTGCGGCGGCCATGACGATCTGTATCCACACGACAGGCGCCCGCCAGATGAGCGCGAGCACGATGAGTGCGAGCGGCACCGCGGTGAGGATCCGCTGTTTAAGCACCGTCGGCATCCCCGCTCACGGGTGATGCACTGACCCGTCCAAAACGGCGCTCACGGGCGCCGAACCAGTCCATCGCGCGGGCCATCTCATCATCGTCGAAGTCCGGCCATAGCACCGGCGTAAAGTAGAGCTCGGTATAGGCCATCTGCCAGAGCAGGAAGTTGCTGATCCGCTGCTCGCCACCCGTGCGAATGAAAAGATCCGGTGCCGGCAGCGCATGCAGACAGATCTCATCGCCGAGCGAATCGACATCGATGGAGGCCGGCGAGCGCTCCCCGGCTGCTACCTGCTCGGCAAGGCGCCGCGCCGCGGTCGCAATATCCCAGCGTCCGCCATAACTCGCCGCGATGTTGAGCTGCATCCCGGTCTCATCAGCGGTCAGCGCTTCGGCCGAAGCGCAGCGCGCCTGCAAGCGCTCTGACAATCGTCCGCGGTCGCCAACAATGTTCAGTCGAATGCCGTTGCGCTGCAGACGCTCGGCCTCGCGGTCGAGGACCCGCATGAAAAGCGACATGAGCATACTGACCTCGGCCGCCGGCCGCTGCCAGTTCTCGCTGCTGAACGCGAACAGGGTGAGCGCCTCGACCCCTGACCGAGCACAGTACTCCACTGTGCGACGCACCGACTCGGCGCCGGCTCGGTGCCCGTGGTGGCGGGGTTTTCCCCGCTCGGCGGCCCAACGCCCGTTGCCATCCATGATGACCGCGACATGCCGCGGAACGGCATGGGGGGAGGCAGTCTGTTCGGTCGTCATAGGTCGGATGACCTCAGACGGCCATCAACTCTTCTTCCTTGGCCGAGAGCATCTCGTCAATCGTCCTGACGTGACGGTCGGTCAGCTTCTGGATGCGATCCTCGCCCTGCTTTTGATCGTCCTCAGTGATTTCCTTGTCCTTGAGGAGCTGCTTGAAGTCGCCATTCGCATCGCGACGGATATTCCGGACCGCCACCTTGGCCTGCTCGCCTTCGCTGCGCACCACCTTGACCAGGTCCTTGCGACGCTCCTCGGTCAGCGGTGGCAGTGGAATCCGAATCGTCTGGCCTGCAGAGTTGGGCATCAGGCCCAGATTCGATTCCATGATCGCTTTTTCAATCGGAGAGACCATGCTTTTCTCGAACGGCGTCACCATCAGCGTCCGGGCGTCGCTCACCGTCACCGAAGCCGCCTGGTGGAGTGGCACCTCCGTGCCGTAGTAGCTGACTGTCACCTGATCGAGAAGACTGGTATTGGCCCGGCCCGTGCGTATTTTCTGGAGATCCTGACGCAGGCTCTCAACGCTCTTGTCCATGCGTTGATCCGCGTCGCTGGTGATATCGTCGATCATTGCGTTACCCCCGCTCGACCCGTGTACCGACATTCTCACCTTCAACGATGCTTGCCAGTGCCCCGGGTCGGTTAATGTCGAACACGATGATGGGCATATTCTGGTCGCGGCACATGACAATCGCCGTCGCATCCATCACCGACAGCCGCTCATCGAGCACCCGGTCATAGGTCAGGCGCTCATAGCGGAATGCCGAATCATCGTTGACTGGATCCGCCGAATAGACCCCGTCGACCTTCGTCGCCTTGAGCATCACATCCGCTCCGATCTCCACGGAGCGGGGGCTGGCCGCTGAATCGGTCGTAAAAAAGGGATTGCCGGTGCCGGCGGCGAGAATCACCACCCGCCCCTTTTCCAGATGCCGTACGGCCCGACGCCGGATGTAGTCCTCGCAGACCTGGTTGATCTTCACCGCCGACATGACGCGGGTGAAGACACCCTCATGCTCAAGCGCATCCTGCATTGCCAATCCGTTCATCACCGTGGCGAGCATGCCCATATGATCAGCGCTGACCCGGTCCATGCCGGAGGCTGCGAGACCCGCGCCCCGGAAGATGTTACCGCCACCGATCACGAGTGCCACCTCGACCCCGCGGTCGATCAGTGCGTGCACCTCGGCGGCGAGGCGCCGGAGGACCTCGGGATCGATCCCGTAGTCGGCCTCTCCAAGCAACGCCTCGCCGCTGAGCTTTAACAGGATTCGCCGGTAGACTGGATCTGCCATCAGACGACCCTCAGCTACCCTGAATCGTCGCGGCCACCTCGTCGGCGAAGTTCTCTTCCTTCTTCTCGATGCCCTCACCGACCTCGAGCCGCGTGAAGTTGACCACGCGTGCGCCCCTGGCCTCGAGCAGCGCCTCGACGGTCTGGTCTGGATCCTTGACGAAGGGCTGCCCGAGGAGGGTGATTTCGGCGAGCCACTTGCGGAGTCGGCCTTCAACCATCTTATCGATGATTTCCGGCGGCTTGCCCGAAGCCTCGGCCTGCGCCACCAGCACCTCACGCTCGCTTGCCGCGCGCTCCTCGGGCACGTCATCAACGCTCACGCAGACCGGCTGACTCGCGGCGATGTGCATGCACAGATCCCGCCCCAACGCCTCATCACCGCCCTCGAGCTCGATGAGCACGCCAATCCGGCTGCCATGGAGGTAGTGATGGACCTGGGCCGATTCGCTGCCATAGCGCTGGAATCGACGGACCTGAATGTTCTCGCCAATCTTCGCGACCAACTCTTTCTGGGCGAGCTCCACGGCCTCACCGCCCGCTTCGAGCGGCAGTGCCATCAGCGCTTCGCGGTCGGCCGGGTCATCCTCGAGGATCCGTTCGACCACCTTGTTCGCGAATGCCTGAAAATCGTCGCCATTGGCGACAAAATCCGTCTCGCTATTGATCTCCACGATCGCACCGCTGTGCCCGTCACTGGCCACGCGGGCGATCACGGCACCATCCGCCGCCACTCGATCGGCCTTCTTATCCGCCTTGGCGAGTCCGCGCTTGCGCATATGCTCGACCGCCGACTCCATATCGCCGTCGGTCTCAACCAGTGCCTTTTTGCACTCCATCATGCCGGCGCCGGTGCGCTCGCGCAGATCCTTTACCTGTTGTGCACTAATTGCCATGCGTTGTTCCCTTCTGTTCGGTACTCGTCTCGTCGCTGGCCGCCGGTTCGGCTGTCTCGGCTGCAGCGGCCTCGCCAGGCAGCTCGACGAACTCGTCATCGCCCGCCGGCGCCTGCGCCGTGCTCATGCGCGCATCGAGGATCGCATCGGAAATGCCACGCAGATAGAGACGGATCGCTCGGATGGCGTCGTCGTTGCCCGGCACGACATAGTCGACCTCGCGCGGGCTGTTGTTGGTGTCGACAACGGCCACCACCGGAATGCCGAGCTTTTTCGCCTCCTGGATGGCGATCTTTTCGTACCCGACGTCGATCACGAACAGCGCATCGGGCAGCGACTCCATGTTGACGATACCGCCGAAGGAGCGCTCGAGCTTGTCCATCTCACGCTGCAGTGAAAGGACCTCACGCTTGCCAAGCTTCTCGAATGTGCCGTCGGTCTTCTGCTGCTGGAGCTCTTTATAGCGGCGGATCGAGTGCTTCACCGTGCGGAAGTTGGTGAGCATGCCGCCCAGCCAGCGGTGGTTGACGTAGGGCATACCGCAGCGCTCGGCCTCTTCGCGGACGGCATCCTGTGCGGCGCGCTTGGTCCCCACGAAAAGGATCCGACCGCCATTGGCGGCGAGCTTGCCGGCATAGTTAACGGCATCCTCGTAGAGCGGCAGGCTCTTTTCGAGGTTGACGATGTGGATCTTGTTGCGGTGGCCGAAGATATACGGCGCCATCTTCGGATCCCAGTAACGGGTCTGATGGCCGAAATGAACGCCGGCCTCCAGCATCTGGCGCATGGTTACTTTTGCCATGTCTGAAACTCCTTGTGATTGGGTTGAGCCTCCATGGACCCGCAGCTGACAACCTCCAGGGGCACCCCGCCAGCCGTGTCGGACCATGTGTGGTTTTAGATTGAATTGCCCAAAAGGCGGCGTATTTATACCATAGGCGGCTAACAGCGACAATTTGAAAGCCCTCATGACGATTTCCATCAAATCACCCGCCGAGATCGAGAAAATGCGTGAATCCGGCGCACGCGCCGCCGCCGTCCTCGACATGATCGGTGAGCATGTCCGTCCCGGCGTCACCACGGGTGAACTCGATCGCCTCTGTCACGAGAAAATCGAGGCGATGGGGGATATCCCCGCCCCGCTCAACTACCGTGGCTTCCCGAAAGCCACCTGCATCTCCGTCAACCATGTGATCTGCCACGGCATCCCCGGGAGCAAGAAGGTCAAGCGCGGCGACATCCTCAACATCGATGTCACGGTGATCCATGACGGCTGGCATGGCGACACCAGTCGCATGTACTTCGCCGGCGAACCCGGCGTCCAGGCCCAGCGCGTCAGCCGTGTGGCATATGATGCGCTCTACGCCGGTATCGATATCGTCCGTCCCGGCGCCCGGCTTGGAGATATCGGCCATGCCATCCAGTCGTTCGCCGAAGGCCAGGGGTGCTCGGTCGTCCGCGAGTACTGCGGCCATGGCATCGGCCAGGGCTTTCACGAGGATCCCCAGGTCCTCCACCACGGCCAGCCGGGGACCGGCGAGACCCTGAAGCCCGGCATGACCTTCACCATCGAGCCGATGATCAACGCCGGCCGCGCCGAGACCCGTCTACTCGGCGATCAGTGGACCGTTGTCACCAAGGATCACAGCCTCTCCGCCCAGTGGGAGCACACCGTCGCCGTCACCGATGAGGGAGTCGATATCCTGACCCTCAGTGGCGACGACTGACATGATCGATCGGCAGCTGCTCGATCTCGACGCGCTCGATCGTGCGCTCACCGACACGGCCAACGTCACCCCCGTTCTCCAGCGCGCGCTGGCCGATGCGGACGATACGCTGAGTGCCCGATTCCTCGATGGCGAGCCGGCATTCAAGCTCGTACCGCTCCGCGCCGCGGTCATGGATGCGGTGGTCACGCGGGCCTGGGCAATCTGTCTCGGGGATCTCGCCGACCATGCCTGTCTGGCAGCGGTCGGGGGGTACGGCCGCGGTGAGCTGCATCCGGGCTCGGACACCGATCTGATGATCATCATCCCGGCGCCACTGCCCGAGGCTCTCGAGTCGCGCCTCAGCGATCTGGTCACACGACTCTGGGATATCGGTATTGAGGTCGGGCATAGCGTGCGCAGTGTCAACGACTGCGTCGAACAGGCCCGGCGGGACATAACGGTCGCCACGAATCTAATGGAGGCTCGCCCGCTGGCGGGTGATCGGTCGCTATTCGATGCCATGGATGCGGCCACCAGTCCCTATCGAATCTGGTCCGGGCCGGATTTCTTCGAGGCGAAATGGGCGGAGCAGCAAAAACGCCACGAGCGCTACGACGACACCGCCTACAACCTTGAGCCCAACCTCAAGGAAAGCCCCGGCGGGTTGCGCGACATCCATATGATCGGCTGGGTCGCTAAGCGGCACTTCAACGCCGGGGCACTCAGTGACCTCGTCGACCTTGGATTCCTCAGCGAGAGTGAATACGAGGAGCTGATCCAGGGCCAGCATTTCCTGTGGGATATCCGCTTCGCGCTGCATCGGCTCGCGGGTCGCCGGGAGGACCGCCTCCTGTTTGACTATCAGGCCGATCTCGCCCGTCAGTTTGGTTACAAGGACGCGGAGCACACCCTCGCGGTGGAGCAGTTCATGCAGCGATACTATCGCATGATCAAGCGCTTATCGCGGCTTAATGAGATGCTGCTGCAGCTCTATCAGGAAACCATCCTCTACACCGAACTCGATGAGAAACCGCAGCTGCTCAACAAGCGTTTTCAGATCAAGCGGGGCTTTATCGAGATCACACACCGCAACGTCTTTCAGCGCTATCCCTTTGCCATGCTTGAGCTTTTCCTGCTCATGCAGCAGCACCCGGAGATCCGCGGTATCCGCGCCGCGACGATCCGTCAGCTCCGTGAGCACCGTCATCGCATCAATAACGCCTTCCGCCGCGATCTGCGCGCCCGAAGCCTGTTCATGGAGATCTTCCGCCAGCCTGCAGGCATTACCCATGCGCTGCGGCGCATGCACAGCCACGGCATTCTGGGGCGCTACATCCCGGCGTTCGCGACGATCACCGGTCGAATGCAGTACGACCTGTTCCACGTCTATACCGTCGATACCCACACGCTGATGGTGGTCAGTAACCTGCGGCGGCTCAGCGTGCCCGAGCATCGCGACGAATTCCCGCTCCTCAGCGAGATCCACTCGCGCCTGCCCAAGCCTGAACTGCTCTACCTGGCCGCCCTCTTTCACGATATCGCCAAGGGGCGGGGCGGCGATCATTCCGAACTCGGCGCCGAAGACGCTTATGCGTTCTGCCTGCAGCATGGTCTGTCGCGCTATGACTGCCGATTCGTCGCGTGGCTGGTACGCAAGCACCTGTTAATGTCCATGACCGCGCAGCGCCGGGACATCAGCGACCCCGGCGTGATCAACGAGTTTGCCGGCGAGGTTGGCGATCGCAAGCATCTCGAGTATCTCTACCTGCTCACGGTTGCCGATATACGGGCCACCGACGCCAAGCTCTGGAACAACTGGCGCAAGTCGCTCCTCCAGGAGCTCTATCGCCGCACGGCCCAGGCACTCCGGCGCGGGCTCGGCCAGCCGATCGACGAGGATGAGCTTGTGGCCGAGGCGCAGCATCGTGCCCGCGAGCTACTCCGGCACAAGGGCCTGCACCACATGACGGTGCGCTCGATCTGGCGCCATTTCACGCCGGATTACTTCCTACGCTACTCGGCGGCCGAGGTGGCCTGGCACACCGCGGCGATCCACGCCGCCGGCGATGCCGCTCATGCGCCGCTGGTACTGGTTGAACCGGACACCCAGCGCGGCGGCATCGAGGTATTCATCTATACCCGCGACCGCGACAATATCTTCGCGCTGGCGGTGTCGGCGCTGGATCAGTTGAGCCTGGATATCCTCGATGCGCGCATCATCACCACCGACAACGGTTATACGCTGGATAGCTTTCTGGTCCACACCCCGACCGGCGGCGACGATCCCACCGCGACAGCCGTGACCATCCGCGAGACATTGCGCACCCATCTCGCTGACCCGAAGACGCTGCCCGAGCCTGCCACCGGCGCCACACCCCGTCGGCTGCGGCATTTCAATACGATGACGCAGGTCGATTTCAGTGACGACACCCGTAACAACCGCACCGCCATGGAGCTGATTGCCGGTGATCAGCCCGGGCTGCTCGCGCAGGTCGGTTACACACTGGCGCGCCATGGCCTGCGGGTACAGAACGCCAAGATCGCGACCCTCGGTGAACGCGCCGAAGATGTCTTTTTCATGACCGATGATGCGAATGCGCCACTCGGGAGTGCTATCCGGCAGCAATTGCGCAGTGAACTGCTGAGCGCGTTTGATGATGATTCGGACATCATGCGGAGGGGTGATGGTGTCTAACCGGTATAACCCCGGCCAGCCCGGGCTCGCCGAGCTGCAGCCCTACCCCTTCGAGCGCCTGCGCACGCTGTTGGCGGATGTCGAACCACCTTCGGATCAGCCATCGGTCCCACTGTCCATCGGTGAGCCCAAGCATCCGGTGCCGGCATTGATCGCCGATGCGCTTCATGCCGGCGTTGCCGAAAGTCTCGGCCGCTACCCCGCTACGGCGGGGCAGCCGGCGCTCCGTGAAGCCATTGCAGCCTGGCTTGGCGAACGGTTTCGGTTAGGGGATACGGGCGTCGATCCGGAGCGGCACATCCTGCCGGCAGCAGGGACCCGAGAGGCGCTGTTCGCCGTCACCCAGGCCCTGCTCGATCCGGCCAGTCGCCCCGATGTACTCATGCCCAACCCCTTCTACCAGATCTACGAAGGCGCGGCCCTGCTCGCGGGTGGCCGGCCCCGCATGCTCAATACCGATGCGGACAGCGGTCTGCCGATGATCGAGGCATTCAGCGATGCCGACTGGGCACGCTGCGGGCTGATCTATCTATGTAGTCCCGGCAATCCGACCGGCCGGGTCATCCCGCAGGGGTTCTGGGAACGGCTTTTCCGCCTGCAGGACCGCCACGGCTTCGTGATCGCCGCCGACGAGTGCTACAGCGAGCTCTATCGCGACGAGACGCGGGCGCCGCTGGGCCTTCTGCAGGCCTGCGCCGCGGATGGCCGTGACCGCTTTGAGGGATGCCTGGTCTTTCACAGCCTGTCAAAACGCTCCAACGTTCCCGGGCTTCGCTCCGGGTTCATCGCCGGTGATGCGCGGCTCATTGAGGCGTTCAGGGCCTATCGCACCTACCAGGGCTGTGCCCTGCCCCTGCATGTGCAGCGCGCCAGTCAGGCGGCGTGGTCCGACGAAACCCATGTTTTCGAAAACCGCGAGGCCTATCGCGAGAAATTCCGCCGCGCCCGGTCGATCCTCGCCGATGTGGCGCCGTATCGCGACCCCGAAGCCGGTTTCTACATCTGGCTGCCGGTCCCCGGTGGTGATGACGAGACATTCACCCGTGCGCTCTACGCCCGCACCGGAATCACGGTCCTGCCGGGTCGCTATCTGTCGCGTCCCACCGCCAACGGCGATCCCGGCGCCGGCCATGTCCGCATGGCACTGGTCGCCGATACCGCGGTCTGCGAGGATGCCATGCATCGTATCCGTCAATTCATCGAGCAACCGAAGTGACTCACGGAGAGCATTCAATGGAATCCATCCAGGCAACGATCGAGACCGCTTTCGAGCGGCGCGACACACTGACGCCGGCAAACGCCCCCGCCGAACTGCATGATGCCGTGGCGGAGGCGCTGGGGCGACTGGATCGGGGCGAGGCCCGAGTGGCCGAGAAGATGCACGGCGACTGGCAGGTCAATGAGTGGCTGAAAAAGGCCGTGCTGCTCTCATTCCGCCTTACCCCCAATCAGCGTATCCGCGGCGGTGAGACGGATTATTTCGACAAGGTCGCGATGAAGTATGCCGACTACAACAGCGCCGATTTCGAGGCGGATGGTGTCCGCGTCGTCCCGCCGGCCGCCGCCCGTCGTGGCGCCTATATCGCCGAAGGCGTGGTGCTGATGCCCTCCTATGTCAACATCGGCGCCTATGTCGATCGCGGCACGATGGTCGATACCTGGGCGACGGTCGGCTCCTGTGCCCAGATCGGGCGCAATGTCCATCTCTCCGGCGGCGCCGGCATCGGTGGTGTGCTCGAGCCCCTACAGGCCAGCCCCACCATTGTGGAGGACAACTGCTTTATCGGTGCGCGCTCCGAGATCGTCGAGGGCGTTCGGGTCGAGGAAGGCGCTGTCATCTCGATGGGCGTATTCATCGGCCAGAGCACTAAGATCTACAACCGCGAGACCGGCGAGGTAATCCATGGCCGCGTGCCGGCTGGCGCTGTCGTGGTACCCGGCAGTCTGCCCGCTGCCGACGGCAGTCACAGCCTTGCCTGCGCGGTCATCATCAAGCATGTCGACGCTCAGACCCGTGCCAAGGTCGGCATCAATGAGCTGCTCCGGCCCTGAATGGCGGATCATAACGCCATGGATAGCGCCGCGAGTGCTGATCGGGCTGTCGCACTGACCGAGGCCCTGATTGCCCGCGCTTCGGTGACGCCCAGCGATGCGGGCTGCCAGTCACAGATCGCCGCCCATCTGGAAAGCGCCGGTTTCACGATCGACTGGCTGCCGCGCGGCGAGGTCACCAACCTGCTCGCGACCCGTGGTCAGTCGGGCCCACTGTTGCTGTTTGTCGGCCACACCGATGTGGTGCCCCCCGGACCGGCGGCTGACTGGCAGTCGCCACCGTTCGCGCCAACGCGACGCGACGGCTACCTCTACGGTCGCGGCAGCGCCGACATGAAGACGAGCGTCGCCGCCTTCGTGACCGCCTGCGAAACGCTAGCAGCCACCCCCTCGGCCACCGATGGTCTGCGTATCGCCATTGCGCTCACCAGTGACGAGGAGGGGCCAGCGCAGGACGGGATACGGGCGATTGCGCCGGTCATCGCCGATCGCCTCGGTACGATTGACTGGTGTCTGGTGGGGGAGCCGAGCAGCCAATCGACCCTGGGCGACACCATCCGAGTGGGTCGACGCGGCTCACTGAGTGGCGAGATCACGGTCACCGGTCGCCAGGGCCATGTCGCCTACCCGGATCAGGCGGATAACCCCCTTCATCGCCTGACTCCAGTGCTGGCGGAGCTTGTCAACGTGCAATGGGATACCGGGACCGACGAATTCCCCCCGACCCAGCTACAGGTCACTGGCATTGATACCGACACAGACGCCGGTAACGTCATCCCGGGCCGGGCATCGGCTCGGTTCAACCTTCGCTATTCCCCCGCCACCACCGCCGAGGCATTGCAGCAACGCATCGCTCAGACGCTTGATGCCCATGCCCCGACGGCGGCGATCGACTGGCATCACTCCGCGGTTCCGTTCGCCAGCGATGCCGGTCCCCTGCGGCAGGCGGTCATCGATGTGATTGCGGCGCAGACCGGCGCAGCGCCGATCGCCAACACCGCTGGCGGGACATCCGACGGGCGCTTCATCGCCCCGCTGGGCGCAGAAGTGGTGGAATTCGGGCCGGTCAATCAGAGCATCCATCAGGTCGATGAACATGTCGCCCTGGCGGCCATCGGTCAGCTCACCGAGGCCTATGAGGCGATCATCCGACAGCTGGGCCGGTCTGCTCCGCTCCCAGACTGAGTAGCCGCCGCGCGGCCGCTTGACCACTTCGCCAGGCCCCCTCGACCCGGCCGTCGGCGACCCAGTCACCGGCACAGAGCAGATGATCATGCTCGAGATAACCGGCAGACTCGGCCAGTGCAGCCCGGGCCCGGGCAAAGCGCCAGCGATGGGCGATGCGGTCACGAATCAGTGGCTGCCGCCGCACCAGTTCTGAAAAGGACTGCGCAAGGAACTCTCCGGCGGCATCTTCCGACCACTCAATGTTTGCCTCGCTCCAGGCATCCGTTGCGTGCAGCGTCCAGATCTCGGGGTCGTCCGGGCGCTGCGGCCGGGAGCCCAGCCGCGCGACCCAGCCAAGTGGACCGCTGCTTGGAAAACCAGCCTCAAAATCCACATCAAGCGGTTTCTCGAGCACCACACCGACCGACCAGCAGGGCTGCATCGGCGCGGCAGCCGCCCGCGCGGCCAGACGCGGGCTGGGCTCAGCCAGCAGCGACTGGGCCTGAGGGGCCGGAGCCGTGAGCAGTACACTATCGAACCGACCCAGGCACTCACCGTGACGATCATAAATCGCCCAGTCCGACGACTCACGGATCATCTCACTGACCTGGACACCGCAGTGCACATCCACCCCATCAGCCATGTGACGGGCCAGTGCGGACATACGCGGCACCGCCACCAGCCGCTCCTGCGCACGGGCCGGCTGGCGTTCAGGGAGAACCATGGGGGTAACGACCCATGGCTCCACGACCCCGGCCCGCCGCCAATCATCCACCGCCGCCCGGAACGCACCGTCGCGAGCAGTGAAGTACTGCGTGCCCAGATCGATGCCTCCGTAGGAGGTACGCTTGCTGACGATGCGTCCGCCGGGGCCACGCCCTTTATCAAAGACGACCGGCTCGACGCCGGCGTTCCTCAGTGCGCCAGCCGCGCTAAGCCCGGCGATGCCTGCCCCGATAATGGCGATGCGCATGGTCGACTCCCTGCGTTCCACGCCGCTTCAGCCCTTGAGGCCGAGGACGTCCTCCATATCGTAGCGGCCCGCCGGCTGCGCCGTTAACCACCGGGCGGCCCGAAGGGCACCGCGGGCAAAGGTCTCGCGACTCCCGGCGCGATGCGTCAGCTCGATGCGCTCACCGTCGCCGGCGAGCATCACCGTATGCTCACCGACGATATCGCCCCCACGAAGGGCCTGGAAGCCGATTGCACCGACCGGGCGCTCGCCGGTTGCACCTTCACGAGCGTAGATCGCCTGATCGTCAAGCCGCACGCCCCGTCCCTCAGCCACCGACTGCCCGAGGGCACGTGCAGTGCCTGACGGTGCATCCCGTTTATGGCGATGATGCGCCTCAACGATCTCGACGTCATAGTCGCTGTCGAGCGCCGCGGCGGCCGTGCGGACCAGCTGCTGGAGGAGCGTCACGCCACTGCTGTAGTTAGCGGCATAGACGATGGGCAGCGACGCGGCGGCGGCGTCGATAGCGCTCGTGCCCTCGGCACCGATCCCCGTGGTGCCGATCACCAACGGACAGCCGGCCGTTAACGCGGCTTCGAGGTTACCGGGCAGGCCCGCCGGAAGCGTGAAATCAATGGCCACATCGGCGCCCGCCAGGGCACTCCGTACCGATGTTGAAACGCTGACACCAAGCGCTCCGCACCCGGCCAATGTACCGGCATCCTGACCCTCCGCGTCGCTGCCTGGCCGGGCCGTCGCGCCGGCAAGCGTCAGCCCATCGGCATCACCAATCAGCCGGATAAGTGTCCGTCCCATCCGACCGGAGGCACCGAGGATCGCGATTCGGGTCATTTCAGAGTTTCATCCGATCAAAGAATGACTTCACCGAGTCCAGCCACGAGCTGCCCCGTGGATTATGGTGCTGGCCATCCTGATCCAGCGTCTCGGCGAGTTCCTCGAGCAGCTCTTTCTGCCGGCCCGTGAGATTGACGGGTGTCTCCATCATGACCCGGCAGAGCAGATCACCGTGGGTACCGCCACGCACCGGCTTCACGCCCTTGCCGCGGACCCGGAAGACCTTGCCGGACTGGGTACCCGCCGGGATACGCAGCGTGACGCGCCCGCCCAGCGTGGGCACCTCGATTTCACCCCCGAGGGCCGCCGTGGTCACGCTCAGCGGGATATCACAGCGCAGATCGGCGCCTTCACGGGTAAAGATCGGATGGGGTTTCACCACCATTTCCACGTACAGATCCCCCGGCGGGCCACCCTGCTCACCGGGCTCGCCCTCGCCGCTCAGCCGGATACGATCACCGGTATCAACACCCGGCGGGACCTGAACATGCAGGGTCTTCTGATCGGACACCGTCCCATTGCCCCGACACTTGCGACAGGGATCGCTGATCACCTGACCAGTCCCCTGGCAGCGCGGGCAGCTCTGCTGGATCGAGAAAAAGCCCTGCTGGACACGGACATCACCATGGCCATTACAGGTGGGACAGGTCTCGGGCTCGCTACCCGGCGCCGCACCGCTGCCCTCGCAGGCGTCACATTCCACCTGCGTGGGAATACGGATGTCCTGCTCGACACCCTGGACCGCCTCTTCGAGTGAAATCTCCATGCGATAGCGCAGATCGGCGCCGCGGAAGGCACGCCCACCGCCGCGACCGCCACCACCGAAGATATCGCCGAAGACATCGGAGAAGATATCGGCGAAGTCGGCGCTGCCGCGGCCGAATCCACCGCCGCCGGCGCCACCGCCGCCCGCACTGGGATCGACGCCGGCATGACCGAACTGATCATAAGCCGATCGCTTCTGCGGATCGCTCAAGACCTCGTAGGCTTCCTTCACCTCCTTGAAGCGCACCTCGGCGTCGCCGTCATCCGGATTCCGGTCCGGATGGTATTTCATCGCCAGACGGCGATAGGCCTTTTTTAGATCGCTCTCCGAGGCGTTCTTGGAGACCTCGAGAATTTCGTAATAGTCGCGTTTTGCCATGGTGCCCGTACTAACCGTTGTCGTTGCAGAGTAACGGCCGCTTCGCTAACAGCAAAGGCGCAGGCACCGAATGCCGGCCAGAGCCGGATCAGACGGTGAGCTGCGCCTTGCCGACGAAGCGGAAGACCGCGGGACGGTCTTACTTCTTGTCGTCGTCCTTGACTTCCTCGAAATCGGCGTCGACGACATCGTCCTGATCGGACTCCGCCTTGCCGCTGTCGCCAGACTGCTCACCGCCGTCATCGGCGCCGGCGTCCTGGTAGAGCTTCTCGGCAATCTTGCCCGATGCGGTGGCGAGCGCCTCGGTGGCGGACTCGATGGCGTCCTTGTCGCTGCCCTTCACCGCCTCTTCGAGGTTGGTGATGGCCTCTTCGACAGACTGCTTTTCCTCGTCCGAGACCTTGTCACCGGCCTCCTCGAGGCTCTTGCGCGCACCATGGATCAGACCATCGGCCTGGTTGCGGGCCTCCACCAGCTCACGGGCCTTGCGGTCTTCCTCGGCGTTCGACTCCGCGTCATCCACCATCCGCTCGATGTCCTCGTCCGACAGCCCGCCTGAGGCGCGGATCTGGATCGACTGCTCCTTACCGGTGCCCTTGTCCTTCGCAGTGACATGGAGGATACCGTTGGCGTCGATGTCGAAGGTCACCTCGACCTGCGGTACACCACGCGGTGCCGGCGGGATATCGGACAGATCGAACTTACCCAGCGACTTGTTATCGTTGGCCATCTCCCGCTCGCCCTGCAGGACATGCACGGTGACCGCACTCTGGTTGTCCTCGGCAGTGGAGAACACCTGATTGGCCTTGGTCGGGATTGTGGTGTTCTTCTCGATCAGCTTGGTCATCACACCGCCGAGCGTCTCGATACCGAGCGACAGCGGGGTGACGTCGAGCAGCAGCACGTCCTTGACGTCACCGCCGAGCACGCCGCCCTGGATGGCCGCACCGACCGCAACCGCCTCATCCGGATTGACATCGCGGCGGGCGTCCTTGTCGAAGAATGACTTCACCGCTTCCTGGACCTTCGGCGTACGGGTCTGGCCGCCCACCAGGATCACCTCGTCGACATCGCTCGCTTTGAGACCGGCATCCTTCAATGCCACCTCGCAGGGCTTGATGGTGCGCTTGACCAGCGACTCAATGAGGCTTTCGAGCTTGGCCCGCGTGAGCTTGAGATTGAGATGCTTGGGCCCGGTGTTATCCGCCGTGATGTAGGGCAGATTGACCTCGGTCTGCTGCGCCGAGGAGAGCTCGATCTTGGCCTTCTCAGCGGCTTCCTTGAGCCGCTGCAGCGCCAGCCGGTCGCCGGACAGGTCGATGCCCTGGTCCTTCTTGAACTCGGCGATCAGGTAATCGATGACCGCGCGGTCGAAGTCCTCGCCCCCGAGGAAGGTATCGCCGTTGGTGGACAGCACCTCGAACTGGTGCTCGCCCTCAACTTCCGCGATCTCAATGATCGAGACGTCGAACGTACCGCCACCGAGGTCGTAGACCGCGACCTTGCGATCGCCACCCTGTTTATCGAGTCCATAGGCGAGCGCGGCGGCGGTCGGCTCGTTGATGATCCGCTTGACCTCGAGCCCCGCGATACGGCCGGCATCCTTGGTCGCCTGACGCTGCGAGTCATTGAAGTACGCCGGTACGGTGATGACCGCCTCAGTCACTTCCTCGCCGAGGTAGTCCTCGACAGTGCTCTTCATTTTCTGCAGGACGCGTGCGGAGACCTCCGGCGGCGCCATTTTCTTGTCGCGCACTTCGACCCAGGCGTCGGCATTGTCCGCTTTGACGATGCTATAGGGCATCTCGCGAACGTCGCGCTGGACGACGTCTTCTTCGAACTTACGACCGATCAGCCGCTTGATCGCGTGCAGCGTATTCTCAGGGTTGGTGACGGCCTGGCGCTTGGCGGCCGCGCCGACGAGCACCTCGCCATCCTCGGTAAAGGCCACGGTGGACGGCGTGGTGCGGTCGCCCTCCGCGTTCTCGATGACCCGTGCCGAGCCACCTTCCATGACGGCGACGCAGGAATTCGTTGTTCCCAGGTCAATGCCTATGATCTTACCCATCAGAGATTGCTCCTCAATATCCTAAACTTCGTGTTGCCGGCAGATGTGGTGCCGCCCAACGGATTTTTCAAGCCCCGTCCCCTGAATCGGTCGGGGCCTTTGAAACGATCACCCGCGCCGGCCGGAGCAGACGCTCGCCGATCCGATAGCCTTTCTGGATCACCGTCACCACGGTGTTGGGCTCGTAGTCGGCCGTCTCCTGCGCGGTCATCGCCTCGTGACGCTCCGGGTCAAACCGCTCGCCCTGCGGATCGATGGCCTCGATGCTGAACTTATCAAGCGCCTGGTCGAACATCCGCAGTGTGAGCTCTGAGCCCTCGGCAAGCCGCGCCGCATCGGCGTTCTCTTCCTGCGCGGCCTTGAGGCCCATTTCGAGGCTATCCTTAACCGCGAGCAGTTCACCGGCAAGCTTCTCCAGCGATTGCTGCCGAGCCGCAGCCACATCCTTTTCCGAGCGCCGGCGCAGGTTTTCCATTTCGGCGCGGGCGCGCAGATACTCGCTCCAGTTCTCCTGGGCACGGGCCTCGGCCGCCTCGAGTGCCGCGCTGAGCTCCTCCGGTGTCCGCTGCTCGGTGTCTCCCTCGAGCGTCTCGCCGGACTGGTCCGCCGTCACCGGGTCGGTCGGCTGTTCTTCGTCGGGCTGGGCCGCCTGTTTATCGTCTTCGTTCATGCTTCGCTCCGCTGTTGGAAATCACCTGATCGCAGAAGTGGGGATCAATGCGTGGGTTTCAAGGCATGCCCGAGCAGACGTGCCGTGACATCGACGATGGGGATGATGCGGTCGTATTCCATGCGCGTCGGGCCAATCACGCCGAGCACGCCCAGCACGTCGTCATCGGTCCGGTAGGTGGAGGTCACCAGACTGACACCGTCAAAGGCCTGATAGCCCGACTCCTGGCCGATGAAGATCTGCACCCCGTCCGCCGACAGGCAGCGGTCGAGGAGATGGAGTATGTCGCGTTTACGGCCGAATGCCTCGAACAGTTCCTTGAGCTTTTCGACGCTGGCGAGCTCGGCGAGGGTCATCAGATTGGTCTCGCCCGCCATCACGAAATCGTCGTCCTCGCCCGCGTCGCCGGCGAACAGCTCACGCGCCACCGCAATGGCCGAGCTCATCTGAGCATTGACGTCATGCTGATCCGCCTGCATTGCTTCGAGCAGGCCACGGCGGACATCGCCCACGCTCTTGCCGGCGAATTCCGCCGACAGGAAATTCGAGACCTGCTGGAGCTCGGCGGCACTGTAATCGCGATCGGTCTCGATCACGCGGTTCTGCACCTCGGAGTCATTGAGCACAAGAATCGCCAGGATCCGGCGCGGTGACAGCGGCAGGAATTCGATATGCCGGATCGCCCCGTGATCCCGCCGCGGCAGCGTCACCACACCGGCGAGGTGGGTAAGCCCGGAGAGTACGTTCGATGCCGAGTCCACCAGTGAATCGGTATTACCCGCCCCGTCGAGCCGGATTCGCAGGCTCTCGGCGTCGAGCCCGGTGTCGCGACGGGCGCTCAATAGGGTATCGACGAAAAATCGGTAGCCCCGATCGGTGGGGATGCGGCCCGCGGAGGTATGGGGCGAGCGCACATAGCCCGCCTCCTCGAGATCGGCCATGACGTTGCGAATCGATGCCGCACTCAGATCAAGCTCGGTTTCGCGGGTGAGCGCCCGTGAGCCGACGGGCTGACCGTCGCGGATATAGCGATGCACCAGCACTCTCAGCAGGTGCTGCGAACGAGCACTGAGTGGCTCGTCGCGACGTCGCTGAACCATAGCATCCTCCCGGGATTGGCACTCCAGAAAACAGAGTGCTAATCCAAGCTATCAACGCCCCCTATGGCTGTCAATTTGCGGCCGCCGTGCTAGGTTGACGACGAACTGTCGAGGGAATCGCATGCAACCGTTCCAACGTATCGCCATCACAGGTAAGCCCGGTGACAGCGCGGTCATCGATACGATTCAAAAGCTCGTCACCGAGCTCGAGGGACGCGGACTGGAGGTCTTCCTCGACGACGCCATTGGCGATGCCCTGACCCACGCTGGCGCCCCCCCTGTCGCGCGCCTGGAATCCGTGGCCGCGAGTCTCGACCTGTTGATCGTCGTCGGGGGCGACGGGACGCTGCTCCATGCCGGCAAGCGGGTGGCAGCACACCAGGTGCCGATTCTGGGCGTGAACCGGGGTCGGCTGGGTTTTCTGGTCGATGTCTCGCCCGATCGTTTCGACGAGATCACACGCGTCATCGACGGCGATATGCACATCGAAGAGCGGCTCATGCTCGAGGCCCGCGTCGTGGCCGATGATCAGGTCGTCGCACGCGCCCCGGCGGTGAATGAAGTCGTCCTGCAGCGCTGGAACACAGCGCGGATGATCGAGTTTGAGACCTGGATCGACGGCGAGCCATGCAACCGTCACCGCTCGGATGGGCTGATCATTTCGACGCCCACTGGCTCGACCGCCTATGCGCTCTCCGGCGGCGGACCGATCATGCACCCCGGGATCAACGCGGTTGCGATGGTGCCGATCTCACCGCACACGCTCAGCAACCGGCCGTTGGTCATCAGCGCGAGCAGTCATATTGAGGTCCGGGTGCAGCATGCCTCCATCGACCACGTCCATGTCAGCTGCGATAGCCAGAGCGATCTGAAGCTTGCACGCGAGGGGCGACTGGATATCGTCACCTATCCGCACGCGCTGCGACTCGTGCACCCACCGGGGCACCGCTACTTCGATATCCTCCGTGCCAAGCTGCACTGGGGAGATGGGGCACCACCATGCTGAACCGTATCGAAATCCGTGACTTCGCCATCATTGACTACCTCGGGCTCAACTTCGAGGCCGGTCTGACCGTCCTCACCGGCGAAACCGGCGCAGGTAAATCGATCCTGCTCGACGCGCTCGGGCTGTGTCTCGGCGATCGGGCGGATACCTCAATGGTCCCCGAGGCAGCGAAGCGCGCCGAGATCCATGGCCTGTTCGATGTAACGGATACGCCTGGCGCGCGCGCCTGGCTCGCCGACGAGTCCCTGGACGAGGATGACGACTGCCTGATCCGCCGGGTCGTCCAGCGCAACGGCCGCTCTCAGGCATGGATCAATGGCCGCCCCGTGACCCGCTACCAGCTCGAGCAGCTCGGCGCGCGGCTGATGGGGATCCACGGCCAGCATGCCCACCAGGCGTTGATGCGTACCGACATGCAGCGGCGCACGCTGGATGGCTTTGCAGCCCATCCCGAACACCTCGCAAGAGTGGCCGATCTGCATGCGCGCTGGCGGGGCGTCAACGCCGAGATCGAATCACTCAGTGGCGGCAGCGCCGATCACCAGGATCGCATCGACCTGCTCCGCTACCAGCTCCACGAACTGGATGACGCCGCACCGAGTGCCGAGGAGTTCGCGGATCTGGAGCGCGAACAACGCCGCCTCGCCAGCGCCGGCGAGATCATGGCGGCCTGCCAACGCAGCCTCGAGACACTCTACGACGGCGAGGTCAGCGCACAGTCGCTGATCGCGAGCGCCGAGCGTGATCTGCAGCCTCATCTCGATGTGGACACGCAGATGAGCGACATCCAGCAGTTGCTTGCGACCGGGCAGGTCCAGATCGATGAGGCCTCCCAGGCGCTGCGGGCCTTCACTGATCATATGGAGATGGACCCACAAAGGCTTCAGACCGTCGAGGATCGGCTGAGTCAACTCCACGACCTCGCCCGCAAGCACCAGATCGAACCCGAGGACCTCGCCCCCCACACCGAGCAGCTTCGCCACGAGCTGGAGCGACTGGAATCGGCGGACGAGCGGCTGGTCGCCCTACAGGCGGAACAGGCCGCGCTGGTCGCCGACTATCGCCTCGCGGCAGAGCAGCTCTCGGATTCACGACAGTCAGCCGCCGCCGCGCTCGGCGAGCGCGTCGGCGAGCTTCTCGGCGAACTGGGCATGGCGGGGGCCCAGCTGATCATTGTGGTCGAGCCCAACCTTGACGCCGCACCCACCGAGCATGGCGCCGACCGCGTGCGGTTCGATATCCGCACCAATCCCGACCAACGCCCCGCCCCGCTTCAGAAGATCGCCTCGGGCGGCGAGCTCTCACGCATTGGACTGGCACTGGAAGTCGCCACAGCGGACACCGCCGAGCTGCCCTCGCTGATTTTCGATGAGGCCGACACGGGTATCGGCGGCGCCGTGGCTGAGGTAGTGGGACGGCAGCTGCGGGCACTGTCGCAGCATCATCAGGTCATCTGCATTACCCACCTGCCCCAGGTCGCCGCGCAGGGCATGCACCAATTACAGGTGGAAAAGCGCCAGACCGAGACCGGCCGCACGGTTACCGACGTACAGGTCCTGTCGGAGGATCAGCGCATTGACGAGATCGCCCGCATGCTTGGCGGACTCGCGATCACCGAGAAAACGCTCAACCATGCCCGCGAGATGCTCGATCAGGCGGGCTGACGACTCCCCGTTCTGGCGCAGTCCGGACAGCGACCGTAGAGGATCAGCGAGTGGCTCTGCAGCTCATAGCCAGAGACGGCGGCGACATCCGCCTGACGACGTTCGATGACCCGGTCCTTGAATTCCTCAACCCGGCCACAATCGACACAGACCAGGTGGTCATGGTGAATGCCTGAGTTGAGTTCGAACACGGCCCGGTCGCTATCAAAGTTGTGCCTGATCACGATGCCGGCCTCCGCGAACTGGGTGAGCACGCGATAGACCGTCGCCAGACCAATATCCTCGCCGTCGTCATGTAGACGCTGATAGACCTCCTCGGCGGCGAGGTGAGCACGCTCGCGGCCCGCGAGGATACGCAGGATCTTGAGTCGCGGCGCGGTGGCCTTCAGGCCGGCCCGCCGGAGCTCATCCGACTCGTGGCTGATTTCCCAGGGAATGTGTGAGGCGGGACGGGCTTGGGTTACCATTGCACTAAACCACTCAGGACGATGCTCTCTTTATAATGATTCCAGTATACATTGGCAAACGGATCGCCGCAGCTACTCTCCTGTCGGTCGCCGTTGCGGGCTGCACCAGCACGGTGAATAACCTCCCGTTTCTCTACAAACCGGAGATCCGCCAGGGCACCTTGATTGATGAGGAAGCGGTTGATGCGCTCCGCCCCGGCATGACCGAGCGGCAGGTGCGCTTCGTTCTGGGGCCACCAACCATCGAGGATCCGTTCACCGACAACCGGTGGGACTATATCTACGAGGTTGAGCCGCGCAGTGCTGATGTCGACGCCATTTCGCGACACGTGACGGTGCGGTTTGATGACGGCGAGCTGGTCAGTGCAGAGGGTGATTTCGTTGATGCCGACCACCCGCTCTCGATGTCGGCCGACTAGCCGTTCCCGGACCGGCGCTGCGTCTTTGCCCGGGCCCGCCGCTGGGCCTTCGGGTCGATCTGCAGCGGTCGGTAGATTTCGACCCGATCACCATCGCTGAGCACTGTATCGAGGTCGATCGGCCGGGAGAATATTCCCACACCGCACGCCGCTGGATCGAGATCAGGGAATTCGGCGAGTAACCCGGAGCGCTCGATCGCCTTCCGGGCGCTGGTCTGCGCCGGTACCTCGAGCGTGATCAGACGCTGATCGGACGGCAGCGCATAGACCACTTCCACGTTCATCGTCGATGCGTCTGCCATCGCGTCAGCGTTGGCCATAGCAGGTATTGGCGCGGGTGACAAAGGAGTCGACGAGGGTGCCGGCGACCTGGGTGAAGACCCTGCCAAAGGCCATTGCCAGCAACCGGCTCGAGAACTCGAACTCAAGATCCACCGAGACCTTGCAGGCACCCTCGCCCATCGGTTCAAAGCGCCAGAACCCCTCCAGATGCCGGAATGGCCCCTCGATCAGGCGGATCTCGATCATCTTGCCGGGCTGGCGAAGGTTGCGCGTGACAAAGGACTTCTCGAACCCCGCCTTCGAGAACAGTAGCTCACCAACGACGCGATCCTCGGTGCGCTCGCGCTCATGGCTCCGCTTCACCCAGGGTAGGAAGTCCTCATAATGCTCGACGTCGTCCACCAGGTCGAACATCTGGTGCGCGGAATACCTGACGATGGCGGACCGGGAGACTGTGGTCATGCGACAAGCTCGAGCGTTACCGATAAAACAGTCCGGTATGGTAACAAACTCCGCGCATCCGCTCATCGCTGGCCTGCGGCATTGGATGCCCGGCCTCCGCGCCGTTAAACTGGCTAGGTGAGTAAGAAATCAGGCAAAAAGAAAACAGGCGGCGGCGATTCGAGTATCGTCGTCAATCGGCGTGCGCGCTTTGAATTCTTTATCGAGGAGCGATTCGAGGCGGGCCTCGTACTCGAGGGCTGGGAGGTCAAAAGCCTGCGAGCCGGGCGGGCCAACCTGACAGAGGCGTATGTCTTCATCCGCAACGGTGAGGCGTTCCTCATCGGCTGTAACCTACCGCCCCTGGCCACGGCATCAACCCACATCCATCCTGACCCGACCCGCACACGCAAGCTGCTGCTGCATCAAAAAGAGCTCGCCAAGCTTGTGGGGGCCACTGAACAGCGCGGCTACACCGTGGTGCCGCTGGACATGCACTGGTCGCGGGGCAGAGCCAAGCTCAGCATCGGGCTTGCCAAGGGTAAAAAGCAGCACGACAAGCGTGCGGATAAGAAAGAACGCGACTGGCAGCGTGAGCGCGAACGCCTGCTCAAACACCGCGTATAACCACCCCTTCCACTGGAACCGGCTACGCGCTAGGCTGTCAGACGAAATGTCTGGGGACGACATGGCTTCGACGAAGTTCGCGAAACTCCAGGTGCATGCCGGGGACGTCACTCAACCTCGTTAATAACGTGACAAAAAAGATAGTTGCCAACGACGACAACTTCGCTCTCGCGGCCTAAAAACCCGTGAGCTGTCCACACTCGATCGCCTGTGGTTGGGTGTCGGACAGGCATATTACACAGGCTAGCCTCGCGGGGAGCCCGGACCTGCGCGGCGAAACCTGACGGGATCGCGGCAACCTGACCCTGGCCGTTGGGTCGGTGGCTGCTAAAACTAAAGACGGCGCTAAGCATGTAGACCCTGTAGTGGAGGTCCTTCGGACGCGGGTTCGATTCCCGCCGTCTCCACCAACACCTGAAACCCCGCTCCGGCGGGGTTTTTTATTGGCGCTTCGCACATCAGTGGGGTGATGTGCGGAGAACCGAAAATTTGCAGCTAGCGGTATCACCTATGACGCAACGCTGAGGAATCTCGAACTGATTGGGAAAGCCGCCAGGCATGTACCTCATGAGATTCGCACCGATCGCCCGTAAGTCCCATGGCGAATGATCATTCCCACTCGTAACCGCCTGATACACGGCTATCTGGGTATAGATCACGACACCCTCCGGAGCATCATTCAAGATGACATTCCAGAGCGGGTGCGAGTCTTGAAGGATGCAAACCAACGACTAAAACGGGCGCCTTGCCCTCGTTATGTCAACGGCCGCCTGCCCGAGTCCTGAGCTGTTTATCCTCACTGTTCTGTCATGCAGGGGCGCTCAGGTGAGTATCCAAAGGCATTTTCACCGCTTCCGGCTTTTCCAGGTCCCTCCATACTGATACGAATCGGCATGGGCCGGCTTTATCTTCGCCAGACAGACCCCACAGACAAAAGCCCACTCGGTCCGTGCACCATAGCGACACCGGTAGAGGACATCGCCGGGTTTTTCACACTCGGCGCAGGCTTTCGTTCGTTGGCGCATGGAAATCTCTCAGCACGGCGATCACCGTCAGCCGAGCGCGGCGATCAGCTTCTCGGCCACTGCCGCCGAGGACTGCGGATTCTGCCCAGTGATCAGCTTGCCATCCTGGACCGCCAGTGGATGCCAGTCTTCCGCGCCCTCATGCTGCGCACCCAGCGCCTTCAGGCGACTTTCAAGCAGGAACGGCACTTTCTCTTCGCCACCGGCTGCCCGCTCCTCGGAATCGGTAAAACCGGCGACATGTCGCCCCGCAATGAAGGGGGTGCCGTCGTCGCGGCGCATCCCGCCAAAGACCGCCGGGGCATGACAGACGCTCGCGATAATGCGATCGGTGTCAGCGAACGAGAAAAGCAGCGCATGCAGCTTGCCGTTGTAGGGCATATCAAAGACGGTCCCATGGCCACCGGGCATGTAGACCGCATCGAAGCGGTCGGTATCCAACGTATCGAATGCCGGCGTGGACTCAAGCTGCTCGATCGCGTCCTGCCAGGCTTTGGCCTGGTCATCGTCCACCGCGCTGTTCGGATCGATCGGCACCTGACCGCCCGCTACGGAGGCAACGCTCACGTCGTGCCCCGCCTCGCGCAGCATCTGATAGGGCACCGCGAACTCTTCCAGCCAGACGCCGGTGGGCTCGCCGTTCAGCATGCGATCGTGATTGGTGAGGATAAAAAGAATACGACTCATCGTGCGTTCTCCGTCATTGATTTGAACCTTCCCACTGTGCGGCCTGATAGAGCGATCAGCAATGGCGCTGACCTCGCCGAGACCGGCAAGGCTGGGCGCCTGTCTCTACGACTCGCGCTTCGGGCCTCCCGCGATGTGGCCGTAGAGGTTGTCCGCGAGGTCTACGCCGGACAGGAGGGCACACTCGTAGCTCCCCATTCGCGCATCGGTGCTGACGTAGTCGCCGCAGAATGCCACTGCGGAGTCAGGGCAGACGGCTGACGACCGGGGAAGCGGTTCGCCTCTCGGATAGGCATTCCCCCAGCGATGCAGCAGTGGGCCGAATGAGTAGCGCGATTTTTCAATGCCGGGCATGCCCGGAATGGCGTCCAGGGCGGACAGCATCTCATCGATGATGTCCTCCTCGCGGGTTGCATTGGAGGACGCATGACCGACTCTCGCGGCGCTTGATGACGACCCATGGACACCGGCGTTCTCCACTGCATAGCGGGTCGTCGAGTGCAGAACGACCGAGCAGCTATTCGACGTGCAGGGCTGTATGGAGATTCTCGATAAGACGCTATCGTTGTTGATCATGCCGTCGCTGAACGCCAGGCGCTGCCACTGACCCGCGACATCATCGGTGCAGTAGAACAGAACAGTCACGACCGGCGCTGCCGTCTGCTGTCCGATGACCGACAGCGCATCGTTCAGATCGGGATCGCCCAATTCCGAGGCCGCGGCGACAAGCGGTGGCTCACCCCCGAACGTGTCCGACCATCGTGGATGGGCGACACCGCTACCGGCGACGATCAGCCAGTCTGCGCGGCCGACGATCTCTGCGTTCCTGTCGGACAGACACCACTGCCCGCCGTGCTCACCGCCGCGGGACATCTCTGTGATCATGGTTGAGTATTCGGTGGCGATGGGCGGCAGCAGTGATTGGTTGCCATCGCGCAGGATGCTGTTCGCGATGTTCGCCATTTCATCATTGTCACCGATGATCAGCGCCTCACGATCGCTTGCCTCGACGGACGCACGGGTGCCGGTTTGCGCGTCGATGGCACATCGTTTCCCCAAAAACGGTTGGATGGCATCGCCAAGCGATGGCAGCAGATCCATCCCCTGTTGCGTGGAAATGTCCGCGTAGGGCGTTCCGTGATTGATGTGGAACTCGGGAATCGACCGCGTCTTTCGTGTTGCCGCTCGACCACCGGCTCCCCGGCCGATTTCGTAGAGCGTGATGCGGCTGAGATGATCCGGCAGCGTCAGGGCCAGCGATCTCGCGGCCGAGGAACCGGCAATCCCGTTGCCAATGATCGCGACGCTGACACCATCGGGAGTATCAGGCTCGGACGGGGAATGAGGCATAGACAGAGCTCCTTGAATGGATCGCCATCATGATGGCGGGTGTGCGCTTTGCTCAACCCCGCCGAGGTGATCGCAGCAGGCTCATACGGGTCATCACGCCGTCCTTGCGGATGAGCCAGTGATACAGGCCACCCGAGATATGCAGGATGAGCAGTCCGATCAGCGCCCAGCCAAGCAGCCCGTGTAACTGGAAAAGGACCGCCGATAACGACTCGTTTTCACCCATTAATGGCGGCAGCACCCACTGGAAGAAGTTGATCGGGTAGCCGCCGGTGGCCGTTGCCGCCCAGCCCAACACCGGCATTGCAATGAGGCCAATGTAGAGAAGGCCGTGGACAGCCTCGCTCAGCACCCGCTGCGCCCGATGCTCGATCGGTATCGCGTAATGCGGTCTGCCGTACTTCAATCGCGCAACGATCCGCACCGCCATCAACCCAAGCAGCAGGACACCGCCGGTTTTATGGAGGACATATAGCGTATTGGTGACACCGGGGCCGAAAACATCAACCGCCCCCTCGAACCCGAGGGTCCCAAGCGTGCTACCGACCGCAAGCATGGGCAGTACAACCAGCGCCACGCCCCAATGGAGCAGTCGCTGTATAAGCCGATAACGTGGCCAATCAGTCATCGCGCCCCCAGATAAGCGGCGGTGAGCGAGTGGACGGTTCAGCCGGAGACGAGCTGCGTCACCAACGCCGCGCCCATAGCGCCCATAAAAAGCGTCTGAAGCACGATAACAGTTATCGGTCGCCAACCGCGCTTGAGCACCTCCCCAATAGAGCTCTGGATGCCGAGGGCCGCCACCGCGGTGATCAGGCAGCCCGTTGACGCGCTGGCCAGCAGCCCCACTAGCGATCCGGGGATCCAGCCAAGGCTATTGATCAGCACCAGCGCGAGAAAACCGAACAGGAACCAGGGAACCGGCGGGCTCGCGCCACCCGGCTCGCCCGCCATGAAATGACGCTTGATCAGCGCCCGGGTTGCGATGGCAAGCGCAATGACAAGCGGGAGCAACATCGCGACCCGCAACAGCTTGATCACCGTCGCGATCTCCCCGGAGGACTCGGAGACGCTGAAACCGGCCCCGACGACCTGTGCAACATCATGAATCGTCGCGCCCAGGAATACACCGGCCTGAACATCACCCATGCCCATCTGCTGCGCGAAGATCGGATAGACCACCAGTGCAATCGTGCTCAGCGTACTCACACTGACGACAACGATGACGGTATCGAGGTGGAGCCGGTCATCCCGGGGCAGCGTTGAGGCGATACCGAGCGCAGCTGATGCCCCACAGATACTCACCGACCCGGCGGAAAGGACACTGAACGCCCCCCGCATTCCGAATAACCGCGAGATGCCATAACCAACGAGGAGTGTCGCCGCCACGACTGAGCAGGTAATGAGTAGCGGCGCAATCCCCAGCGCAGCCAGATCCCCCAGCGTCAACCGGGCGCCGAGCAACGCGACGCCGACCCGCAGGATCGTTCGAGTGCTAAAGCGAATGCCTTGCTCGAAACTCGGCTCGGCACGTAAGAAACCGAATGCCATCCCCAGGAGCAACGCAAACAGCATGACGGGCGCTGAATAGTGCGTGGCGAGGAACAAGGCAGCCGTTGCGACCAGCGCACTGACGGCGACCCCGCGACCAATGCTGCCCACTTGGTGATGGGCAGCGCGGTAGACATCATGGATTGAACGGAAACGGGAGACCGAGTCACTCATGCATCGGGGTCCATGGCGCCAACCCCCAGGTCAAAGGACTGATCGGGGAAGTATTTCGCCAGCCGGATATCGGCCGTGCGCGCATGGCCCTCCATGCCCTCCAACCGTGATATGCGTGCCGTTGTCTGGGCAATGCGCCGCGTCGCCGCCGGCGTCGCTCGCTGCCAGGTCACCGTCTTCATGAATTTGTGCACCGACAGACCGCCAGTGTAGCGGGCTGCCCCCGAGGTGGGCAGGACGTGATTGGGACCCGCACATTTGTCTCCGAATGCCACTGTTGTTTCTTCGCCCAGAAAGAGTGACCCATAGGTCGTCAGCCGATCGAGCCACCAGTCGAGATCCCGTGCCTGAACATGTAAATGCTCCGGCGCGAGGCGATCGGACAATCGCGCCAGCTCTTCACGGTCGGAACACAGGATGACCTCGGCATAATCCCGCCATGCGGCCGCCGCGCTCTGCCCGTTGAGATCAGGCAGCGAATCGATCTTATCCGGGACCAGCGCCATCACCTTCTCAGCGATCGAGCGGTCGGTTGTGAGCAGCCAGACCGGGGAGTTGACGCCATGCTCGGCCTGTCCCACCAGATCCCAGGCGACCAGATCGGGATCGGCCTGATCATCCGCAATCACCAGGCTGTCGGTGGGTCCGGCAAACATGTCGATACCGTATTCGCCATACAGCGTGCGTTTCGCTTCGGCAACGTATTGATTGCCGGGCCCAACAAGGATATCCGCCGATTGATTCCCGAACAGACCATTCGCCATCGCTGCGACACCCTGCACGCCTCCCAGGTTGAGGATGTCATCAACGCCGCACAGATCCATGGTGAATACAATCGCGGCCGGAATCCCCTCACCCGGTCGCGGTGGCGAGCAGGCGACCACCTGCCCGACGCCGGCGACCTTAGCGGTGGTGATGGTCATGATCGCACTCGCGATGTGGCTGTATCGCCCACCCGGCACGTAGCACCCGGCCGCCGCAACTGGAATCTGCTTCTGACCGGCACGCAGACCCGGAATAACCTCGGTCTCGCAGTTCTGCACCGTCTCAAGCTGCGCCTCGGCAAAGCGGCGGATATTAGCATGAGCAAAGCGGATTTCGTCCTTGAGTGATTCCGGCAGGGAATCGGCCGCGGCCTGGCGCGCTTCGTCGCTCAGGCGTATGTCCCCTTCCCACTGATCGAGCTGACGGGCGTACTTCTGAACGACTGGCTCACCGCCTTCGCGGATCTCATTGAGCATCCGCTCGACGGTATCGCGGACATCACTGCCACCGGTATGCGCGTTTTTCGATGCTTTTTTCAGGTATTCGATTGTCATCCAACTACTCGCTATTACATCCGCCCTTTCCAGGGCACTAGTTTCTTTTCGGTCATCCGCATCGTTGTATCGAACAGGTAGGCAATCGCCGCGATCACCACAATCCCCATAATGACCGTCGAGGTCTGCAGGAACTGACTGGCGGATAGCACCATATAGCCAAGCCCCTCGGTTGCCGCCACCATTTCCGCAGCCACGAGGGTTGTCCAACCGAAACCGACACCAATGCGCATTGAGGTGAGGATCTCCGGTAACGCGGAGGGCAGGATGACGTAGCGCATGACCTGCCAGCGACTGGCGCCGAACGAATAGGCGGCGTGGATCTGTTCAATCGCCGCCGAGCGCACACCGGCGCGAGCACCCAGCGTGACCGGGGCAAAAATGGAGAGGAAGATCAGTAACACCTTGGAGGTTTCGCCGATGCCAAACCAGATGATCATCAACGGCAGATACGCCAGCGGCGGGATCGGCCGGTAGAACTCGATCGGCGGGTCGAATATCCCCCGCACCAGCGGACTCATGCCCATGGCAAGACCGAGCGGAATCCCGATCGCGCACGCCAGTGCGAACGCACCAAAGACACGAGCGGTTGATATTGCGACGTGATGCACGAAGGCGGTATTCGTAAAGCCTTGATCGATGATCTCGAAGAACTTGGCCACCGTGGCCTGGGGTGAGGGCATGAACAGCGGCTCTACCCAGCCAAGCGTTGTGACCATCCACCAGAAGAACAGGAACGTCATCACCGACCCAATGGACAGCCACAGTGTCTCGCCCTGACCGGGCACGCCGTAGGTCTCACCGGGCCGTGTCGCCCGACTGCGCATCAGGCGGGATAAAAAACCGCTTCTAGCGGCGGGGGGAGTGACTCGGAAGTCGGTCTCCGATTGGGTTCTCTGGGAATCGTCCATCATGAAACGGCCTCTTCCTGGTCCGCGAAAACAATCTCCAGAACCTTCTCACGAAGGTCGATGAATTCCTGGGACGCCTTGACGTCGCGGGCGCTCTGCCCGGCGAGAAACCGACGTGAGAACGGCATGTCGAAACGGTAGGTGATTCGACCGGGACGCGGTGACATGACAATCAACTTGGTGCCCATGAAAATCGCCTCCTCGACCGAGTGAGTGATGAGGAATACCGATTTATGGGTATCGTTCCAGACCCGGAGGATCAGCTCCTGCGCTTTCTCACGCGTCAGCGCGTCGAGCGCGCCGAGCGGCTCGTCCATCAGCAGTATCTTGGGGTCACAGGCCAATGCGCGGGCAATACCGACGCGCTGTTGCATGCCGCCCGAGAGCTTATAGACCGGTGATTCGATGAATTCTGTCAATCCGAGGAGCTTGATGAATTCAAGCGCGGCCTCGTTGCGCGTCTTCTCGTCGTATCCCTGTAGCTTGAGTCCGAACGCAACATTGTCGATAACGTTGAGCCACGGCAGCAGGGCGTGTTTCTGGAAGACGACGGAACGATCCGCTCCAGGGCCCGATATCGGGTCGCCGTCCAATAGCACCTCACCCGCTGTTGGTGCCAGAAAGCCCGCAATCACATTAAGCAGCGTGGATTTCCCGCATCCGGATGAACCGAGCGCCACGACGAAGTCATCATTCTCCATCGTGAGATCCACATCCTTGAGCGCCTCTACCGGTGCGTTACCGTCGCTCGCGGGGTAAACGATGGAAGCATTTCTGATATCCAGTCCCATGCAGTCATCCTTCTTTTTCGAGCCATCGGGCCGACATCAACCATGCCGGCCCGATGCAACGACTTATTCCAGAACGTCGTTTACGATGCTGAGATTGACGAAGGGCGAGTAGTCGGCACGGGCTCCATCAATTCGTCCCGCCGCCGAGAGGAATTCCGATGTCCCCTGCAGCGTTCCCGCGGCACTACCCAGCCATGTATCGGTCGCCTGCTCCTCGAGCGGTAGGAATACGAACCCCTCGAGAATGCCAGGGATCTGCTCAGGCGCCGCTCCCGTCAACGAGGAAATGGTCTGAACGGACTGACTCTCCGGGGTGAAAGAGGATGGATCGGAGTAGTACGCCGAATTGGCCTCATTCATCGTCGCTGCGAATGCAGCCATGCTCTCGGCGTTATCGGCGGCAAACCCGGAGTCGACGACCCAGCCATCAAACGTCGGGTTGCCCCATTCAGCCGTCTGATCGGCACCGACAAGCAACTCGCCGCTTTCACGGATCTGGCTCTGGACCGGCTGCCAGATGAAAGCTGCGTCAACGGCGTCCTGCTCCCACGCCGCAGCGATCTGATCCGGCGGCATATTGATGATGTTGACATCACTCTCGTCAATGCCGGCCTCGTTCAGCGCTCCCATCAGGGAGAAATGCGCGGTTGAGCCGACCGGCACGGCAACCCGCTGGCCCTGTAGGTCGGCGAGGTTCTCGATGCCGGTGCCATCGCGAACAATCAGGCTCTCAGCCTCTCCAATGACCTGCGCCATCATGAAAAGCTGTACATCCACGCCCTGGCTGGCGGCAATCGCCAGGGGCGCTGACCCGAGTTCAGAGATCTGGACATCTCCTGAGGCCAGTGCAGCGATTACATCGGTGCCCGAGCCAAATTCCCGCCATTCGATATCCCAACCCGTCGCATCAGCGAACGCCGCATCGGCACGGGCCACCTGCATGGGGGTCGGATTGCCGAAGTGACCGATGGTCACGGTTTCAGCCGCTGCAACGCCAGCGGCAACGGAAAGGGCCATCCCGGTGAAAACTGAATGTCTTACTCGCATCATCATTGGGCTTCTCCCGTCGATTGATTATCTGCATCCGAAACGTGCGGATGTTCTGAGACTGGCGGTTCGTTATTGGCCGCCATTGGCTCATTCGCGTCTCCACGGAACGCGAATTCGACGACGCCCTCGACCAGACAGTCGAGCGCATCAAATGCAGTGACACGGGGAGAGACCGCATCAGCAATAAGCGAGAATTCGGTACAGGCAATGAGCTGGGTGACTGCACCCGCCTCGAGCAGCGACTCGGACAGTGCCTGGAATGCGGCGCGTGATGAGGGTGTTGGTCCGTCCGCCTTCACCGACTTGATGACATTCAGCAGCGCCTCACGATCATCGGGGTAGACGGGCGTTAGACCGCGCTCACGCAATGGGCCCTCGTAGAGCGCGATCGTCTCCACCGCCGGCGAGGCCAGGATCCCCACTTTTCCGCCCGCGCCCACGAGCTCACTGGCATGCGCGGCGGCAAGCGCCACCATATCGAGGAAAGGCACATCCACCGCGCGACGGATCGCCACCGCATATCGATGCGCCGTATTACAGGGCATGGCCAGCGCGGTGGCTCCTGCCTGCTGGAGTCGTTGCGCCGTCACTGCGAGCACCGGCGCCGGATCATCACCATGACCCTCGATCAGATGGGCGATACGTGAGGGGACCTGCGGATTCTGATCGACGATCAACGGAACATGACCGGCATCGTCGCGGGAAGGTACGGCGTCAATAAGGCGTTGCATGAACAACACCGTCGCCGCCGGTCCCATGCCACCCAGAATGCCGATGCGCCGCGGGATCATGACAACGCCCCCGCGAAGGGTAGACGCTCGACCGCGGCCCGGATGTGCGCTGCAATCAGGTCACAGTCATCGTCATCGAGCGTCAGCGGCAGACGCAGGTCGATCAAACCATCGAGCACATTACGCGTCTGCGGCAGCAACTGCGGCGGCAGATATGCCCAGCTATCGTAATTCGAGGTATAGCCCACCGGTTCACTGGCTCCGAACCACTTGAGGGCAACGCCGCGTTCAGCCGCATCACTGACCAAGGCCTCGCCCTGCGCCGCGGTCATACCCGGAACCGCGAACCGAAGCGACGAGCCGACATAGCCCTCTTGTGGCGCGCGCCGCGGCAGGTGAATGCGGGCTGACTGCGCGATGCCCGTGGCAATCCGATCGTGGATCCGGTTCCAGCGACGGATGTTGGACTCGAGCCTCGGCAGCTGCGGTCGCAGCATGGCGGCCCTGACATTGTCCATGCGAGCCGACATGTTCGGCGTGCTCAGGCGTACGTCGTTGAAGACCGCCAGTGGAGGCCTCGCGCCGTGGCGCTCGTAGAGCATATAGGCGCCGGATAGCAGAATGGCGCGCGCCATGAACTCGGGATCGGCGCTGGTCAACAATCCACCTTCACCCGAGTTGAGGTGTTTGTAACTCTGTGTCGAAAAACACCCTGCCCGACCAAAATTCCCGGAACGGATTCCCCGCCACGTCGCACCCATGGTGTGCGCACAATCCTCTATCACTGTGAGCCCGGCCTCATCCGCGAGCTGCATCAACGCGTCCATATCGCACTGATGCCCACGCATGTGAGAGAGCATCAGGACCTTCGCCTGATCAGCCTTCCGCGCCAGGTCATCCAGATCGATGACCAGGTCTTCATTGATCTCCACGAGCCGCGCCTCGGCGCCGACTGCCGCAATCGCACCGGGGACCGGGGCAAGCGTGAAGGCATTGGCCAGGACGGGATCACCCGGCCGGACCCCGGCTGCCCGTAGTGCGATCTGAAGCGCCTGTCCACCGGAAGCGAGTGCCAGGCAGTAAGGTCTGCCCTGCCAGTCGGCATACTCCCGCTCGAGGGCTGAAGCTTCCGATTCCTCGCCCGGGACGGGCTCGTAGCGATGGAGCCGGCCCGATTCGAGCACCGCATTGACCGCGTCGATCGCTTCCTGTGGCAGTGGTTCCTGACGGGTCAGATCGCCGGTAAAACGTGGCAATGCAGGCATGGGAGCGTCAGTCGATGACATCGTGGTCGGCTTCCAGAGACTGCGTATACCCGAACAGCGCGGCAGAGCCGCCGGTATGAAGGAATACGATGCGCTCTCCTTCCTTGAAGTAGCCCTTACGGCAGTAATCGATGAGTCCCGCGGCCCCTTTGCCGGAATAGACAGGATCGAGCAGGATGCCCTCCAGCTCGGCAAACAGGCGAATCGCCTCGATCGTATCCTCGCGCGGGATGCCGTACCCCTCGCCGACATATTCCGTGTCGGCAACGACATCCTCCCGCTCGACGACGCCGGGACAGCCCAGTTTCTCCGCGGTTTTCAGGGCAAGCTGATAGACGTTTTCCTCTTGCTTGGGTTTGGGCGCCCGCACGCCAAAACCGAGCAACGGGATTCGTGCGTTAATGGCCTTCAGACCCGCGATCAGACCGGCCTGCGTCCCGGCACTTCCCGTCGCTGTCACCAGATGATCAATGACCAGGCCACGGGCGTTCGCCTGACCAAGGAGTTCATAGGCGCAATCCACATACCCCAGCGCTCCGGTGGGATTGGAGCCACCGCCCGGGATGACGTACACCCTGCGGCCCTCGGCCCGATACCGCTCAGCGACCGCCTCCATTTCGGCATGCATATCCACGCCGCCCGGCCGTGTCTCGCTGCTCGCCCCATGAAGGTGATCGAGCAGGACGTTGCCGTTGTGGTTGTAATCGGGGTTTTTAGAACCAGTCCGGTTTTCGAGCAGAAGATGACAGTCGATACCTAGCTTCGCGGCAAACGCCGCTGTCTGGCGAGCGTGATTCGACTGAGTCGCGCCCTGGGTCATCACGACATCAGCACCCTCAGCCTGAGCCTCCGCCATCAGGAACTCGAGCTTGCGTGTCTTATTTCCCCCGGTCGACATGCCCGTGCAGTCGTCGCGTTTAATCCAGATCTCGGGTCCACCCAGCGCGGCCGAGAGGCGGTCCAACCGCTCCAGGGGCGTTGGCAGGTGGGCGAGGAACAGGCGAGGGAAACGGGCCAGGTGCATTGCAGTTCTCCATTAACGTTTCTGTAACACTGTCCACACACTTCCCTGCATGTTCAAATGCGAAATTCATGCGCTATCATGCAATAAAAGCATGTTGTAAGTATTATGAAACTCAACTGGCTCGAAGATATTCTCGCGATCGCGGACACCGGTTCACTGTCGAAGGCGGCGGAGCGGCGCAACCTGACTCAATCAGCTTTCTCTCGACGGATCCGTGCCATTGAGGATGTGCTTGGCGTTGAACTGCTTGATCGCACCAAAAAGCCGACCCAGCTCCTGCCCGGCGTCATGGCACACCGAGAGCAATTCGCCCGGCTGGATACCGACCTACAGCAACTGATCGCGGATCTTCGCTATGGCAGTCGGGTGGAGCAGAACCAGATCGCGATCGCCAGCCAGCACTCGCTCACCACAGTGTTCGCGCCACGGCTCATCCAGCGGCTGCAACAAGGCGCCAGCGATCTGAGTGTGCGACTTGCATCAGAGAATCTCGACGAGTGCATTGGATCGCTGCTTGCCGGCAGGACCGACATGGCACTCATCTATCGCCACCTCGGCGACCAGGATCCCGTGATCAAGGCGGGGTATATCCGAAGCCGCCTGGTCAGCTCCGATCGATTGATCCCGGTTTTCGGCACAAGCGGCATCAATCCGCTCGAGGATGGCGGTCGCCTGCCCATCATCAATTACCCGAGCAATGTCTATCTCGGGCGGATATTCAATCGCGCAATACTGCCCCGACTGCGCAACGAATACACAATGGACCTGCGTGTTCAGACATCCCTGACACTAGCGGCGCTGGAGCTCGCCGAGAACAGCAGCGGGATCGCCTGGATTCCGCAATCCATCGCTGAATCAAAGATTGACGCCGGTTCGGTGGCGGATCTGTCGTATCGTCTACCGACATGTGAACTGGACGTCGTCGCATTAAAGTTAGTCGACAATGCCCGCGCCGCGCTGGGAAAAGCCTGGTACGAACTTGGCCGAATCACGCCGCCCGTCAATAATGCCCGCCCTTCCCCAAACACGCCTTTTCCCTGGTGATATCGCCCTATCGCTCCCCGCTCCCCTTATCCAGCAGCGATTTAAGATCGGCGAATGGCGCGTGTTTGCCGGGTTGCTCCTGCGTCTCGGCCGTGTCCGGATGATCGCGGGACTCCAGCTCACGCTGGTGTTCATTGTCGTGGCAGTAGACACAGAGCAGCTCCCAGTTGCTGCCGTCCGCTGGATTGTTGTGATGGTCATGATCAAGATGGTGGACGGTGAGCTCCCGGACATTCGCGCGTGTGAACTCACGGGTGCAGCGACCACAGACCCAGGGAAACAGCTTCAGGGCCTGCTCGCGATAACCCTGGCTACGGGCATCCGCGGCGCGGTTGGCATCACCGACAATCCGATCGAGTTTTTCGGTATCGAACTTTTTCATAACACCTCAAACGCAACGCCCGCCATCGACCTCCAGGCAGGCACCCGTCACGAAGTTGGCCTCGTCACTGGCGAGGAAAAGCGCCGCATTGGCGATATCCAGCGGCTGGCTGAGCCGCCCCATGGGGATCCCGCTGATGATCCTGTCGCGGGTATTGTCACCCAGGAATTCATCAATCAGCCCAGTCTCGCCCATCACCGGATTAATCGTGTTGACGCGGATGTTCTCCGGCGCGAGCTCGACGGCCATTGATTTCCCCGTGATGATCGCAGCTCCCTTACTGCCGTTGTACCACGTCAGCCCCGGTCGCGGACGCAGTCCCGCCGTCGATGCGATATTGACGAAGCAGCCTGCCCCCCGGGCCCGGAACACTGGCACCGCCGCCTGGGCGGTGTGATAGAGCGATTTCACATTAATCGCATACACCCGATCGAAGAGCGACTCATCGACATCCAGCATCGGCCCGTTGCGATGGGTGATACCGGCATTATTCACCACGATATCCAGGTCCCCGTAGTGCTCGGTAGTGTGATCCACGAGGCTTTGCACAGATCCCGCTTCGGCGACATCGGCATGGACGTAGATGGCCGTCCCCCCATCAGCGCGGATGGCATCTGCAACGCTCTCACCGTCGGCATCGTTGATATCCGCAACCACCACATGGGCGCCTTGCTCGGCAAAACGCCTGGCAATGGACTCTCCAAAGCCAGACGCAGCACCCGTTACAATCGCGATCTTACCCGCCAGTCTCATCGGATCCGCTCCGTTAGTGTCTGTTTTCTTTCCGGTTTTACTGATACATCAAATCGACGAATCCCAGACTGATCACTGGGACAAATGTCACGAGTAGCAGACAAATGATGGCCACCAACACAAACTGCAGCAACCAAGGGATCATTCGCTCCAGAGAGAGCCCTGCCACAGCGCAAGCGGCGAAGAGGTTGACGCCCAACGGCGGCGTAAACATCCCGATTGCCAGGTTCACCACCACGATCAGGCCGAAATGCACCGGATCCACCCCAAAGCTGACCGCCACGGGGGCGAGGATGGGGGCGAGGACCAGGATCGCAGCCGATGTCTCGATAAACATGCCGACGAACAACAGCAGCACGTTGACCGCCAGCAGGAATGTCCAGACGCTGTCGAAGTTGGCGTTGATCCAGGCGCCTACGTCGGCGGGCAAGCCGGAACGGCTGATCAGGAAACTGAACAATCCCGCCGCGGCAATGATGAGCATGATCGCCGTTGTGCCTTTGACACTCGTCACGAAAATCGGCCAGAGATCCCGCCAACTGAGTTCCCGGTAAACCACCAGCCCGACAAACAGGGCATAGAAAACCGCGACGGCAGCCGCTTCCGTTGGCGTGAAGACCCCGCCATAGATGCCACCAATCACCAATACCGGCATCAGTATCGCCGCCCAGGCCTGGGAGATGGCTCTGCCCAGCGAGTCCCGCTCTGCGCCGTCTTCAGTCCCCAGCCCCTTGATCTTGCAGACGACGTAGAGAAACAGAATCATCGCCGTGCCGAACAGCAGTCCCGGGCCGATGCCAGCGATGAAGAGCTGGCCGATGGACGTATCAGTGCTGACGCCATAGAGGATCAACGGAATCGATGGTGGCAGAAGCACGCCAAGCTCCGCCGAAGAGGCCTGAATCGAAGCCGCCAGCGGCCGCGGATAGTGGTGACGCACCATCGCCGGAATCAGAATCGCACCAATCGCATAGGTGGTCGCGACGCTCGAGCCTGATACGGAGGCGAAAAACATGCAGGTCAAAACGCAGGAGCAGGCCAGCCCCCCCTGCACGCCGCCAATGATGGATTTCGCGAGTTCAACCAGACGGCGCGATATACCGCCGCCGGCCATCAGGTTCCCGGCGAGGATGAAAAACGGGATCGCCATCAGCGGGTAGTGGTCGATGCTCACGAACAAGCGCTGTGCGGCCACGATGAGTGGAAGGGGCGAGAAAAAGTGCACGCCGAACATCGACGCCAGTGCGATCGATACCGCAATGGGGACCGCCAGAACAAAGAGAACAATCAACGCGGTGGCAATGGCAGCATTCATAGTTACAAGGCCTCCGCGCGATCGTCGTGCATGGCTGGATCAAGCAACCGGCCCACCAGCGCGATCATTGTGAACACGCTCCCCACCGGCAGGGCGGAGTAAGCCCATGCGATGGAAACATCCATGCCCGCCATGCGCTGTGGCTGGACACGCAATCCCATCTGATAGCCGTAATACGCGAGGAGAACAAAAAACAATAGGGAAAGGCCGGTGATGAAATACTCCAGCCCGATGTGCACACGCGAGGGTATGACCGCGAAGATCACTTCGACGCGCATCATCTCATTACGGCGGAATACGTTGGCCGCACCCAGGAACACGCTCCAGATCACCAGCGAGCGCGATGCAACCTCCGAGAAGTGCGACGGGTCGTTGAACACGAACCGGGTAATGACCTGGTAGAACGCAGCGGTCGCTGCCAGCGCCAGCATGGAAACGGCAAGGATCAGGGCAACGCGGGTTGTCACCCGCTCTACGGCCAGTACGCCGTTGCGAACCGAATTGAACAGAGGGGCGCTCATCGGCAACTCCAGGAAATTCGCTGAATCAGTCGCCGGGGTTCAATGACCCCGGCGCTGTGTCTCAGGCGGGCTCAGTCCTCGAAGTTCTGAATCCGATTGAGCATCTCGGTGCCGTATTCATCCTTAAAGGACTCGTAGACCGGTTCAATGGCGTTCTGGAAAGGCGTCTTATCGACGTCTTCGACCACTGTCATGCCATTTTCCCGGAGTAGATCCAGTCCCTCGGTCTCGAGGCGTGAAACCTCTTCACGCGTCGCTTCTGCTGAAGCTTGAGCGGCCTGGTTGAACCAGTCCCGCTCCTGCTCCGTCAGCTCGCTCCACAGAACGCCCGAGCCGAGCACGGCCGCTGGTGAGTAGACATGCCCCGTCAAGCTGATGTGGTCCTGCACCTCCCAGAACTTGGTGGCGACAATCACCGTAACCGGGTTTTCCTGCGCGTCCACCGTTCCCTGCTGCAGTGCGGTAAAGAGCTCGGGGAAGGCCATTGGCGTCGGGCTGGCGCCCAGCTCCTCGAAGGCGTTCATGTGCACCTGATTCTCCATGGTGCGGATCTTCATCCCGTCCACATCTGATGGCTCCTGGACCGCGTTGCGGGAGTTGGTCATGTGACGGAATCCATTTTCCGACCAGGCCAGTCCAATGATGTTGTGCGGTTCCATCTTGGCAAGCAGATCGTCACCGATCTCACTATCGAGCACCGAGCGCGCATGCTCGTAGTCACGAAACAGGAAAGGCAGGTCAAGCACATAGGTCTCCGGCACGAAGTTGCCGAGCGGCCCGGTCGAGGTGATCACGGCATCGACGGTGCCAATCTGCAGACCCTCGATCATGTCGCGCTCGCCGCCCAGGGAGCCGGCCGGATGCTCACGCACAGTGAACTCGCCATCGCTCACTTCCTCCAGCGTCTCTTTGAAGGCATCTGCGCCGACGCTGTAGTGAGAATCATCGGAGAGCGTGTGACCGAGCTGGATCTCGCGGGCCTCTGCGGCACCGCCCAGTATCAACAATCCGCAGGCTGCGGCTGATAGATGCTTAAACTTCATGGTCTCCTCCAGAAGGTTGGTTGTATCACCACTTGTTGTGGCTTCGCCGGTGATCCGTCCGAGCGACGAATCACCAATGCTCTTTGCTTTTTTATTGCGGGCTCAGAAAGTCATCTTCCATGAATGCTTTAATGATCGAGTGAATATCCGGATCGCCGGCAAATCCCAGTCCCCTCGCCTTTTGATGATCGAACCGCGCTGGCCAGCTCCCAACGATTGCCTCAATGCGTGGGTCCGGCGCCGGCTCCACCCGCGCCCGTGCTTCGGAGCCGCCCACGTACTCGAGCGCCTCGAGCATCTCACCGACCTGCACCGTGCACCCCGGCAACATCACACTGCGCCAGGCGCCGAATTCATCACCACCGATGCTCACCGCATGGATCATGTTATCGATCACGCCACGCGGGGATAGCAGATAGAGTGAGCGGCTCTCAGGCACCGGCAGATAGGCGGTTTCCCCCTGAAGGGGCTCACGGATGATGCTGCTCGCGAAGCTGGATGCTGCCGCGTTCGGCCGGCCGGGCCGCACCGCGATGGTCGGCAGCCGGAGCACCCGACCGTCGATCACGCCGCGGCGGGAAAAGTCATTGATGAGCTGCTCGCCGATGACCTTCTGCGCACCATAGCTACTCTGCGGTGTGAGCGCCGTTTGGTCACTGACGATAGTCGGCAGCGTCCCGCCATAGACCGCCACGGAGCTCGCAAAGATCACCATCGGCGGCCTGGGCAGATTTCGGCAGGCCTCCAATAGGGTCCGCGTTCCATCGAGATTAACTTTCAGGCCCAGGTCAAGATCGGCCTCGGCGGCTGAGCTCACGACGGCTGCAAGATGAATCACAAGATCCACGGAATCGCCGAGCAACTCCCGCAGATCATCGCCGGCCGTGATATCGCCCAGTTGGGTCGTAACCACCGGTTGCGCACCCTCAACAGCAGATACGTCGGGCACGGCCGGCGTGACTACGTCAAACAGCCGAAGCTCTTCCACCGCCCGCGGCCCCAGTGGCGTCATCAGCGTTGCGCCTGTGAGTAACCGAGCGGCGAGCTTCTGTCCGAGAAATCCGGCAGCGCCAGTAATGACGACTTTCATGCACTTACGCCTTTATGGTTCAACCATTTCGATGCCCAATCCAATCCTTCGAGCGTGGTGGCAGCGGGGCGATACTCACAACCCACCCAACCGGCATAGCCATCACGATCGAGGACGTCGAGCACCCACGCCCAATTCACCTCACCGTTGGCGTCGGGCTCCTGTCTGCCTGGTACGCCCGCAATCTGGATGTGCGCTGTTTCGGACAGATACTCATCAATCGCGTCACTCAAGCGCCCCTCAAGCATCTGTCGGTGATAGAGATCGAGTTGAAGGGCAATGTTCTGAGCGCCACGTTCACCGGCGACGCGGCGTGCCCTGTGAATGAGATCCAGAGCCTGTCCGGCGCGGCGGAGGAAATAACCCGGCATATCAATGGGGTTGATTGGTTCGATCAACAACGACACGCCGGCCGCCTCCGCCTGCGTTGCGGCATAGTGGAGATTCGCCAGATACGTCATCTCAACCCGGGCAGGGTCGGCGTGCACAGGCGCGATGCCTGCCATCATGTGAAGCTGGCGGCATTGAAGGCGCTCGGCATACGACAGGCCCGTCGCGACGCTTTCGCGGAATTCAGCTTCCCGGCCAGGGAGGCAGGCGAGTCCCCGGTCACCCGCTTCCCAGTCACCCGGCGGTAGATTGAACAGCACCTGGGTCAACCCATTCGTTTCGAGCGCGGCTGCGATGTCCGCGGCCGCGTGTTCATAGGGGAAGAGATACTCAACGCCACGGAAGCCGGCTTCGGCCGCAGCGGCAAACCGATCCATGAACGGGTGCTCGGTGAACATCAAGGAGAGATTAGCGGCGAGACGGGGCATTACGGCCTCCCGAAATTCGATTGCAGGGAGGCAACCTGCGCCTCGGTCAGTGTGCGCGGGTTATGACCGCGAAGCAGTAGATGCAGCTTCGCGGTCTCCTCGAGCTCCTCGGTTGCATAGACGGCCGCCTCCAGATTCTTGCCCGCTACGATCGGCCCATGATTAGCGAGCAGGACGGCTGCATGCCGGCCGGCAAGGCCGCGAACGGCATCACCGATCGCCGGGTCGCCCGGCTCGTGATACGGGATCAGCGGGAGCGTCCCCACCCGCATGACGTAGTAGGCAGTGAGCGGCGGTATGCAGTCATGTGTATCGATATCCGGCAGACAGGACACAGCGACGGAATGTGTGGAGTGCAGATGGACAATCGCCTCGGACTGCGGCCGTTCGGCGTACATCGCCGTATGCAGGGGGTATTCCTTGGTCGGCGCGTCACCGTCGATATGACGGCCCGCCGCGTCCAGGCGCGTCAGCCGCGCCGGATCCAGGCGCCCCAGGCAGGCGTTGGTCGGCGTCATGAGCCAGCCGTCATTGAGACGTACCGAGATATTACCGCTGGAGCCCATGGTCAGCCCCCGGTCGAAAAGAGACTGCGCCAATGTGCAGATCTGTTCACGCAGGGCGGTTTCATTCATGGGCACACCTCAAAGGCGCGGGTGAAGAAATCCACGGCGCCAAAATTACCGGATTTAAGCGCAATCGCCAGATCCGGGCGCGCGGCTGTCCAGGGCACGCCAGGATCGATTTGCGGACCGATACGCAGCATCTGGATCCCCAGTGCCTCCACAACGGCACCCGAGGTTTCACCGCCGGCCACGATAAGACGTCGTACGCCCGCCGCGACCAGTCCCTGACTGATCCGCGCCAGCACGTCCTCGACAAGCGCGCCCGCCTCGGCGGCGCCCAGCTTTTGCTGTGCGGTTGATACGGCTTCCGGAGTTGCCGTGGAGTAAATCAGTACCGGCCCATCATCCAGGCGGGCCTCGGCCCATGTCATCGCAAAGCGTACTGCCGCATCCGCATCGTCAGCCATCGTGACGGCATCCAGCGCCAGCGCGGGATGGTGTTCGGCAAACGCCGCCACCTGCTCCTGGGTCCGCTCCGAGCAGCTCCCCGCCACAATGGCCTTTGCACCGCCGAAATCACCAAGGCTGGCGGCTTGCTGATTGGCATCGATAAGCCCGGCATCCCGCCATGGCTGCGGCAGACCAAGCGCGATGCCGGAACCACCCGTGATGAGGCGGGCATCCGCGAAGGCTGCTCCCAGAAGGGTGATATGTCTGTCTTCTACGGTATCGACAACCGCGAGCGACACACCGCTGTGAATGAGTTCATCACGGCGCTCGCGAATGGCACCCACGCCAGCATCAATCGTAGCCTGATCAATCAGTCCGACATTGCCCTGAGACTGCGCACTGAGCCAGCGGACCAGATTTGCATCGGTCATGGGCGTCAATGGGTGATGCTGCATGCCGGATTCGTTCAAAGGCACGCCATTGACGAGCAGATCGCCGTGGATGACCGTCCGTCCCGTGGCCGGAAAAGCCGGTGCGGCGATGGCGAGTGGTTCATCCAGCTCACCCCTCAATGCCTCGGCAACCGGTCCGATGTTGCCTGCTGGCGTCGAATCGAACGTCGAGCAGTATTTGAAGAAAAACCGCTCACAACCCACCGCCTTCAATGCGCTCAGCGCCGTCAGGGAGCCCTTGACTGCCTCCTCCACTGGCGAGGTTCGGGACTTGAGCGCCACAACGATGGCGTCAGCGTCAGCGACACCATCAACAGCCTGGGGGCCAGAGAGATCCGCCACCGCTGGCACACCGATCACCTGGACGGTGCGCATGCCCTCCCGCACGAGATTGTTCGCGAGGTCCGTCGCGCCGGTGAAGTCGTCTGCAATGCAACCGAGAAAGGCCATTCTCAGCCGCCTCCCCCATCGTTCGCGGCAGCCGGCAGACGAATCCCGGCGAGGCGCTCATAGACCTTGATCACCGCACTGTCATCCTCGCGCCCGAGGCCTGCTGCCGAGGCCGCCGTGAACTGCTGTTGCGCGGCGGCCGAGAGCGGCAGGGGGAAGCGCAGGCTACGCCCGGTTTCAGTGACGATGCCCATATCCTTGACGAAGATCTCCACCGCGGAGCGTGGGCTATAGTCTCCCTCCAGCACATGTGCCATACGATTCTCAAACATCCACGAATTGCCCGCGGATGCCGTAATGACTCGGTAGATGGTTTCCGCATCCAGCCCCATGCGAAGCCCCAGCGCCATGGCTTCGGCAGCCGCGGAAATATGGATACCCGCGAGCAGCTGATTGACGAGTTTCACGCTCGATCCCGGCCCGCACTGGTCACCGAGGCGATGCACCGTGGCTGCAATGGACTCGAGTACCGATTCGGCGCGTGCGAATGCCGCCGATGTGCCGGATGCCATCACCGATAAAGCGCCGTCGCGAGCCTTGACGGCGCCACCGCTGATCGGCGCATCCAGTAGCTCGATACCTGCGGGTAAACGGGCGGGCAATGCCTCGGCGAACGCCGGCGGCACTGTTGCGTTTTGAAGAATGACCGGATCGGCGCCCAGGTCAGCATGGATGACACCCTGATCGCCGAAGAGCACTGCTTCGACCTGCTCGGCATTCACAACGATCACGAGGATAACGTTCGCGTGTCGGGCCGCCTCGGCCGGTGTGCTGGCGGTGGTTCCACCGGCTGCCGCGAACGCCTGGACGGCCTCTGTGTTGGTGTCACAGCCCGTCACTTCAAAGCCTGCATCGAGTAATGCCCGGGCAGCACCCATGCCCATGGCACCCAACCCAATGACAGCGACACGCGCTTGAGACGCAGTGCTCATAAACTCTCCTCCGGTTGTCATGGCCGATGCTTTTGCACCGGTGCTGGCCTCTTCAGGGCCATTTGATGGGAACGGTACCATTGCATTTCTGGTAACGATACCATCATTAATAGATAATCCTGGCGCATGGGGAATAAAATGGAAACGGACGATACTCAGGATGCGCCCAATAAAGGTCGCCGCCGCTCGGGGCGGGCGACGATCACCGACGTGGCGCGCCATGCCAATGTTGCACGCATCACTGTCTCACGGGCGATCAATGACCCGGGTAGCGTCTCACCGGAACGCCGCAGACGCGTCGATGCAGCGATTGCGGCGCTTGGCTATGTACCCAACCGCCATGCCGGCAGCCTGGCCTCATCCATGAGTCCAGTGGTGCCGCTGATCGTCCCATCGTTATCCAATACGGTCTTCCTTGAAGTCATCCGCGGCGCGCAGAGCGTCCTTGAGGCCGTCGGCTACGAGCTCTTACTCGGCAACACCGACTATGATGTCGAGCGCGAGCAGAAACTCATGCAGACTCTATTGGGATGGTCGCCGGCAGGCGCAATTGTGAGCGGCCTGCGTCATAGCGACGGCACATTGGCCATGCTGCGGCGATGGGACGGGCCATGCGTTGAGATCATGGAATATGGCACGCCCAATATCGACATGAATGTGGGGCTGTCGCACGAGGCAGCCGGTGCCACGATGGCTCGTCACCTGATAGCACGCGGCTATCGGCGCATTGGATTTGTGGGAACACTCCTCGAGTGGGACTATCGAGCTGCGCAGCGTCTGAGTGGCTTTCAATCAGCCCTTGATCAGGCAGGCATTGAACTATCCTTCGTCGAGCGCCTCGAAGCGCCCTCCACCGTCGGGCTGGGTGGAAAGGCCCTTAAGCGGATCTTCTCCCATCACCCGGACGCCGACGCGACGTTTTTCGCCAATGACGACCTCGCCGTGGGTGCAATACTCGAAGCCCCACGCCTTGGTATCCGCGTCCCCGATGACATGGCCGTCGCCGGGTTCAATGGGCTGAATCTTGGCAATCACGTCAACCCTCGACTCACGACCATTGTTTCCCCGCGACTGCGCATGGGCCGGCGCGCCGCCGAGATGCTCCTCGCCGGGATCCGTGGCGAGCCGGTGCCCCAGCGTGCACAGGACATCGGCTTCCGGCTCGTCCCGCAAGAGAGCACCTAGGGTTTGCACATCACAGCCAGGATCTGCATCCCGGTGCACACCGGAATGGACTGACCCGTTGCCAGCGACGGCCACCGCATCATGCCGGCGGCATGATCAGAATCGCCCGCAGATCATTCACATTGGTCCGGGTCGGGCCAGTCATTACCCGATCACCCAGCGCCTCGAAAAACCCATAACCATCGTTATCCGCAAGACGCGCTGTCGCATCGATCCCGGCGGCGCCGGCACGCGCAAGCGTATCGGGCGTGATGATGGCGCCGGCATTGTCCTCGCTGCCGTCGATGCCATCGCTGTCGCCCGCCAGGGCGTAGACGCCCGGTTCGCCGTCAAGCGCGATGGCGAGCGCCAGCAGGAATTCCGCATTCCGACCGCCTCGGCCGCTCCCGCGCAGTGTGACGGTTGTCTCGCCGCCGGATAGCAGGACACATGGCGGTGCGATCGGCTGACCATGCTTGACGACCTGTCGAGCAATACCGGCCATAACCTGAGCCACCTCGCGGGCCTCGCCTTCGATCGCATCCCCAAGGATGAGTGGTTGAATCGCCGCTTCGCGCGCGACCAACGCCATCGCCTCCAGTGATGTCTGCGAGCGGGCCACGATGATGTTCTCCACACCATCGAGCCGCGGATCACCGGGTTTGGGCGTTTCCTGCTCGGATGACTCAAGGTGATGGCGCACGGCCGTGGGTGGATCGATGCCGAATCGATCCAGAATCGCTCGGGCATCGGCGAAAGTGGTCGGATCGGCGGCCGTCGGACCCGATGCAATCGTAGCCGGATCATCGCCGGCGACATCCGAGATCATCAGGGTGGTCACGCGGGCGGGCCAGGCCGCGACGGCGAGTTGCCCGCCTTTGACGGCCGACAGATGCTTCCTGACGCAGTTGATATCGGCGATATCAGCACCCGACCTGAGGAGCGCTGACGATACTGCCTGCTGATCCGCCATTGTCAGACCATCGGCCGGCAGGGTGAGCAGCGCAGAGCCGCCACCGGAGAGCAGACACAGCAGCTGATCCCCCTCCCCCAATCCATCAGCGATGTCGACCATCCGTTGAGCGGCCTCACGGCCGGCTGCATCCGGTAGCGGATGGGATGCTTCAATGCACTCGATGCTCTCGAGCATCGACCCATGGCCATAACGGGTGACAACCAGCCCTTGCGGCGCCGGCACTTCCGGTGGCCACGCCTTCTCCAGCGCCTGCGCCATTGCCGCGGCGGCCTTCCCCGCACCGATGACCCGGGTCTGCCCGTCTTTACTGATCGGCGGAAGATGCGGCGCGACCACGCGGGCTGGATGCGCGGCAGCCACCCCCGCATCGAATAGACGACGGAGCGCATCTATCGGATGGCTGATCTCAGGCCCGTTGATCATCCGGGTCTACACTCTCATGCTTGTATCGGTTGAATCTTACAAGGTCACCGGTCTCAGGAGTAAACCGCAATGAAGCAATCGATCATCATGATAGTGGCGTTATTGGGTAGCTGGAGCGGCAGCGCGCTTGCACAGTCCAGTTACGGGTCGGGCGTCATGCATGGCCCTGGACCGGGAATGATGACGGGAATGATGATCATCCCCATCGTCATCAGTCTTCTGATCATCGTCGTTCTGGTGCTTTTGATCCTCGCGCTTATCAAATACCTGCGCCAGTAATCGGATCGCCGCCGGGGCCGATGGGCGTGATGCTACTGCCCCCTGGCACGCAACGCGCCCCGACCGCCGTCGACCGGGAACACCTGGCCGGTGATCCAGCTGGCATCGGTGCCCAGCAGGAACGCGGCCATGGCGGCCGAGTCATCGGCCTCACCGACGCGCTTGAGTGGATGGCTCGCCGCGAGTGCATCAGCCATTTTCTCGTTGGACAGAAGCTGCCCGGCAATCTCCGTCTGGCTGATACTCGGCGCAATACAATTGACCCGCACTGCCGGTGCCAGATCCGCTGCCAAAGACCGGGTCAGTGCCTCAACACCGCCCTTCGCGGCCGATATCACGGCGTGGTTCCCGAATCCCTGTCCCGCCGCCACGGTCGAGAACATCACCACGCTCCCGTGAGCGCGCTGTAGCGCCGGCGCCGCCGCCTGGACCGCGAGCGCCGCACCGACCGTATTCAGACGATAACAGTCGATCAAGTCCGACTCAGTGAGGCTCTTCAGCGGCTTGAGGAGAATGCTGCCGACACAGTAGGCAAGCCCTGCCAGGCCGTCCTCAGATTGGGCCGCCTCGACAGTGCGTTTGATCGAGTCTGGATCGAAGACATCACAGGCGAGCGTTGATCCGCCCGTCTCCTGCGCCAGTGACTGGATCGTATCCGGATCGCGGGCCGAGAGCACAAGCGAGTGCCCCTCCGCCGCCAAGCGCCGGGCGAGCGCTTCGCCGATTCCGCCCCGGGCGCCCATGATGAGAACGGGTGCTGTCATTATTCACTCCCCTCGTCGACTTCGCTGATCAAGGCGCCGTAGCCCCTGGCTTCCATCTCGGCTAATGGAACGAACTCCATCGCCGCCGAATTCATGCAATAGCGCAGACCTGTCGGTTCAGGCCCGTCTTTGAAGACATGCCCGAGATGAGAGTCCGCATGGCGGCTGCGGATCTCAGTACGGGTCATGAAAAAGGACTTATCCTCACGCTCGACCACCGCGTCCGAGTGGATCGGGCGGGTGAAGCTCGGCCAGCCCGTATTCGATTTATACTTATCACGCGATGAGAACAGGGGCTCGCCGGAAACCACATCGACATAGATTCCCGGGCGTTTTTCATCGTAATAGTCGTTCTCATAGGCCGGTTCGGTGCCGTCCTCCTGAGTCACCTGAAATTGCTCAGCGGTCAGGCGCGACTGCAGGACTTCAGGAGCCGGCTTCTCGAAGGTCGCAGGATCAAACGCTTCAACTCCCTTACCGGCCGCCTCGTTATCCGGACGGTACTGCGAGAAATCCACCTCCTGGTCCTCTCCCCAGACATCCTCGATGAACTGATAGCGCCCGGAGTTGAACGTGTAGAGCTTGTAGCGGACCGGCTTTTTCTCGTAGTAATCCTGATGATACGCCTCCGCCTCGTAAAAGGCCTCGAGCGCGACGGTCTCGATCGCCACCGGATCATCGTAGCGATTGGACGCCTCCAATGCCTCTACCGACGCTTCCGCTGTGCGCTTCTGCGCCTCGTTGTGATAGAAGATTGCGGGCCGATACTGCTTCCCCCGATCGACATACTGACCATTGATATCGGTTGGATCAGCGGTACGCCACAGTCCCTCGAGCAGCCCTTCATAGGTGATCTCACTGGGGTCGTAGTAGACCTGCACCGCCTCGGTGTGATCCGTCTGACCACCGGAGACCTGCTCGTAGGTGGGGTTTTCCACCTCGCCACCGCTGTAGCCGGAGACGACCTCGACCACGCCGGGAACATTCTTCTCGTAATAGGCCTCGACGCACCAGAAACAGCCACCGGCGAATGTTGCGACCGCCAGATCGGGATTATCCGGCGCGAATTCGGAATCCGCCCCTCCCGCGCCACTGACCGAGTGAGCCGTCAGTGCGAGGACCGAGCCCATCACACCCCGTAATAAAGACTGTTTCATGACTGAATCTCCTGCCTTTCCCTGCCCGTTACGACTCATCGACGGAGCGATCAGTTCGGGTACACTTGAAGTCATCGCGCTCCTCAGACATCAGCATACGACGAATCCCGGAGATGCCCCCATGAAAACCTCACCTTCCATGAAACTGCCGCTGGTCCTTGGACTGGCCTTGCTGAGTCCTGCCGTCGGCGCCAATGGGCTCGCCATTGAGGTCGCCAAAACCCCGACCTGTGGCTGCTGCAGCGCCTGGATCGATCATCTCGACGAAAACGGCTTCGACGTGACAACCCACAACGTCACTCATCGCGAGCTCAACGAGATCAAGGTTGGACTGGATATCGAGCCGGGTCAGGCCTCCTGTCACACGGCCATGATTGATGGCTACTTCATTGAGGGTCATGTGGCCGCGAGTGAGATCCGCGACCTCATCTCGACGCAACCCGAGGCTGCGGGCCTCACGGTACCCGGCATGCCCGTTGGCTCACCGGGCATGGAAGTCGGAGACCGTCAGGACGCCTACGATACGTTACTCGTTGGCAATGACGGCGACACAAGCGTTTATCGCGAGCATTGAAACCGACGTCGCGATCCTTTTGATCAGCAAAGAGTTAAACCATGACGCAAGCCAACGCCTACGCCGCCCATTCAGACCAGTCCGGCCTTGCGCCCTTGACCCTTGAGCGCCGTGAGCTGCGATCGGACGATGTCGCCATCAGCATCGATTACTGTGGCGTCTGCCATACCGATATCCATTTTGTGCAGAACGACTGGGGCATGACCCAGTATCCGGTCGTGCCAGGCCACGAAATCGTCGGCCGTGTGACCGCCGTTGGTGACGGCGTGACCGGGTTCAGTCAAGGCGACATCGTCGGTGTTGGCTGCATGGTCGATTCATGCCGCGAGTGTGAACCCTGCAGGCACGGGCTCGAGCAGTACTGCCTTGAAGGGCCGGTTCTGACTTACAACGGTCAGGATCGCCACGACGGATCCATGACTTACGGTGGATACTCGGAGGCGATTGTCGTCAACAAGGACTTCGTGGTGCGGATCCCTGAGAGGCTCGATCCAGCCGCAGCGGCACCGCTGCTCTGCGCCGGCATCACGACCTACTCCCCGCTGAGACACTACGGTGTTCAGGCCGGCCACAAGGTGGGCGTCATCGGTATGGGTGGTCTGGGTCACATGGGCATCAAGTTCGCCCGTGCCATTGGCGCGGAGGTGACGGTTTTCACCCGCTCCGAGGCCAAGGTATCGGAGGCGCAGGCGCAGGGCGCACACCACGTGATCGTCTCCACCGACGACGCGCAGATGCAGGCGGCGGCCGGTTACTTTGATTACATGCTCGATACCGTTCCGGTACAGCACGATCTCAACCCCTACCTCTCTCTGCTGCGTCATGACGGCACGCATATCCTTGTCGGGCTGGTGGAGCCGATCGAGCCGACAGTACATGCGGGTAACCTGGTCTTCGGGCGTCGGGTGCTCGCGGGTTCCCTGATCGGTGGCATGCCGGAAACACAGGAAGTCCTCGACTTCTGCGCCGACCACGATATCGCCTGCGATATCGAGATGCTCGACATCCGCAACATCAACGAAGCCTATGAGCGGGTTAAGCGAGGGGATGTGAAGTACCGCTTTGTCATCGATATGGCGACATTGCGGGAAATAGCCACTTAAAAGAAAGCGCCGGGACGGTCATCGCCCCGGCGCTTTTATCGTCCAGTCAATCAGGTCCTAGAACATCCCCTGCATATTGGCCTGGGCATCTTCACTGAGCCAGTCCATCCACACGTCGGTGTTGTTCTGCAGGAACTGCACGACCGCCTCGTCGACAGTGGCATCGTTGTTCGCATGCCAGGCGAGCAGGCCATTCATGGTGTCGTTCTCGAACGTCATGTTCTGCATGAGTTCGAAGGCCTCCGGCTCGCTCTCGGCAAGGTCGGTGGTCACGACGTTGAATACGGGTGCGGCCGGCCAGCCTGTCTTACCCACTTCATTGCACTCCGAGTCCTGATTGCACTCGTAGGCCTCCTGGTTCACCGGACCCATGTCGACGCTCACCATGTCGTACTGACCCAGCGGTGCAGTGGGGCCCCAGTAATACCCGAAATAGGGTTCCTCGTTTTCGGCCGCTGAGACCAGTGCCGCCTGAAGGGTTTCACCCGAGCCGTGATTGAAGACCTCGATGCCGTGATCCTCCAGCTCGAAGGCTTTGACCAGTGAATCATTGGCGATTCGGCAGCCCCAGCCATCCGGGCAGTTGTGGAAACGGGCGCCAACCAACTCCGGGTTGTTCAGGATACCCTCGATGGTGGCGAGTTCCGGATGCTCTTCGACCAGAAAGCCCGGCACCAGCCAGTGCTCGGTTGCGCCTTCGCTGAACGCGTCGGATGCCTTGACCACTTTGCCCTGCTCGGCGAGGTCATAGTATGCCGGCGCGCCGTTCGGCCAGAACTCCGGCACGATGTCCGGCTCGTTGTTCTCGGCGAGTGATGTGATGGCGGTGGTGGTGGCCGACGGGACGACGGTCACGTCACAGCCATACCCCTGGGTCAGCAGAAACTCGGTAACGCCGGTGATGATGCCACCGGAGGTCCAGTTCATCTCGGCAACAGAAATCTCGCCGCACTCGGCGTTCGCGGCCATCGGGGCCAGCGCGCCGGTCAGCGCGAAAGCGTACAGAAAACGCTTGTTCATAAGTTTGCTCCTTATTCCTTGCGTTCGACCGCACCGTTCCAATAGTGAATCGCGGGCTGGCGCCTTCATAGCGAGGGACGGCGTACGAGCGGTCTAGCGGGAGGAAAACTGCCAGGTAAGGCATCCAGCCGCGTTTAACTGTAGACCAATTTTTTTGATCAATGCAAACCGGCGGTGTGACAGCAAACCAGCAGGGTGATCGGTCGTCACACCGTTCACACCCCACGCCCACGACGCGTGGCCTCGGTAGCCGATCGGGACAGGGCATAACCGCATCGTCATCAATGCATCATCGAACTGTCATCTTCGAGCAGTAACCTTCGAACGAACATTGGGTGAGCGCGAAGGAACATGGCAATGCGGGACAATGCCATCCTGGATCTGGTTCGGGATCGCCATTTCGTGCGCATCGAATGGCTGGCAGCGCACTTCGGTGTCGCGCCGCAGACCATTCGCCGCGACGTTCGTGAGCTCTGCGATCAGGGGCTATTGCGGCGGCATTACGGCGGTGTCGGCCCCATGGACTTCGCATCGGTCAATCTCGACTTCGATCGCCGGCGGCTGCTCCATCGCGTTGAGCGAAAACGCATTGCCGCCACCGTGGCCGGCATGATCCCCGATGGCAGCGCGTTGACGATGGGCATCGGCACCACCCCCTGCCACGTCGCCGAGGCATTGCGCGATCACCATGACCTGCTCGTCATCACCTGCAATCTGCGCGTCGCCGAGGCATTCGCACAGAGCCGGGATTGCCGCATCGTTCTGCCAAGCGGTGAGGTCCGGAACCGGCATCGCGACATCAATCTGGCCGGAGCAGCCGCTCAGTGCGCCGATTACCGCGTCGATTTCGCGATCTTCGGCGTCGGCGGCATTGATCAGGACGGCTCGCTCCTCGACTTCGACTCCCAGGAAGTGGATCTACGGCGCTCGATGATAGCCAACAGCCGTGAATCCATCCTTGTGGCTGATCAGTCGAAAATCGGGCGCGCGGCACCGGCTCGTGGCGGCATGATCGATTCCGTTGACCATCTCGTCACCGACACGCATCTGCCAGCGACTCTCAGCGCCCGGGTCGCCGACGCCGGTGTCAGACATGTGGTCGCAACCGATGAGTGACCCAACCATGGTGCGACTCGACAGTGTCCGCCGGGCCTGGTCTGCAGAGCCAGCGGTCGATGATCTGTCCCTCTCGGTCGATCCCGGCGAGTTCGTCATCCTGCTCGGGCCCTCGGGGTGCGGAAAATCGACGACCCTGCGGCTTATCGCCGGGCTGGAGTCCCCGGATGCTGGTCGAATCCATATCAATGGCGAGGATGTGACCGACCGGCCACCGCAGCAACGCGGACTGTCGATGGTTTTCCAGTCCTACGCCCTGTTTCCTCATCTGACCGTAGCCGAGAACATCGTGTTCGGTCTGCGAAGCCGCCGTGTCGCTCGGGCCAGAAGGCAGCAACGCCTGAAGCAGGTCGCCGAGCTGGTTGGCCTCGATGATCTGCTGGATCGCAAACCCGCCCAGCTCTCTGGCGGACAACGTCAACGCGTCGCCCTGGCTCGGGCCATCGTCGCTGAGCACACGCTGTGTCTAATGGACGAGCCGCTGTCAAATCTGGACGCGCGGCTACGCGGTGAAATGCGTCGGGAGATCCGCGATCTCCAGCAGCGCCTGGGTATGACCGTTGTCTACGTGACACATGATCAGATCGAGGCGATGAGCATGGGGGATCGCATCGTGCTGCTCGAGCATGGCCGCATCGTCCAGCATGATTCGCCGGAGCAGATCTACCAGCAGCCGGCCAGTGCCTTTGCGGCAAGCTTCATCGGCAGCCCACCAATGAACCTCATCGACCTTGAGCATACTGCTCATGGCCCGATCATTCCGGGCGTTCCAGACCAGCCCGTCGCAGCACCGCGGGTCAGCGATCCGATCACGCTGGGAGTACGGCCAGAGGCAATCCGCGTGAGCGCCGCACCGGAGGAAACCCCCGGCCTCCCCGCCCGAATCACCGACACCGAATACCTCGGCTCGGAGGTGATTGTGGGCATTCAGGTTGGCGACCAACGCCTTGTTGCCAAGGTATCGGCTCTGCCGAACGATCTGTCCATCGGTGCGCCCTGCCGGCTTCAATGGGATACCGATGCCGCCCACCTATTCGCCGGCACGACCGGGGAGCGGATCAGCGCCTCCGGCGGAGACGCTGATCCTGTTTCCAGGCTTTGAGTGCAAACACTGCAGAGGAAAACAAAATGAGCATGCTGAAACGAATCGCCGCTGGTGCCCTCGGCACCGCCGCTCTGGTGACCACGCCCCTGGCGATGAGCCAGGACAATGTCGAGTTGACGATGTACTACCCCATTGCCGTGGGTGGCCCGCTGACCGAGGTCATCGACGGCCTGGTCGCCGATTTCGAGAATGAGAACCCGAACGTCTCAGTAGAAGCGATCTACGCGGGTAACTACGATGACACCCGTGTCCGCGCCCTGTCGGCCATTCAGGCCGGTGATTCGCCGGATCTTTCGGTGATGTTCTCGATTGACCTCTACGAGCTCCTTGGTCGCGATGTGATCGTGCCAGTGGATGATCTGGTCGACACCGAGGCCGAACAGGACTGGCTGGACAGCTTCTACCCGGGGCTCATGGAAAACGGCCAGACCGGGGGCGACACCTATGGCATTCCATTCCAGCGCTCGACCATCGTCATGTACTGGAATAAGGATGCGTTCGCCGAAGCGGGTCTCGATCCGGAGCAGCCACCGCAGAACTGGACCGAGATGGCTGAAATGGGCCAGCAGATCCGCAGCGCCAGTGACGGCGAGCGTTGGGGTGCCATGATCCCCTCCACGGGCTATCCCTATTGGATGTTCCAGGCACTGGCCTTTCAGAATGGTCATCGGTTGATGAGCGATGATGGCACCGCAGTCCAGTTCGACGACCCGGCCGCAGTCGAGGCGCTTGAGTATTGGGTTGATCTCACCGATCAGTACGCAGCAATGCCGGACGGCACGATCGAGTGGGGCACGCTGCGGCAGAATTTCCTCGAGGGTGAGACGGCCATGATGTGGCACAGCACTGGCAATCTAACGGCGGTCAAGGAAAGCGCCGACTTCGACTTTGGTGTAGCCATGCTGCCGGCGAGTGAGCAGCGCGGCAGCCCCACCGGTGGCGGCAATTTCTACATTTTCAAGGACACCACCGACGCGGAGCGCGAAGCAGCGCTGGATCTGATGCAGTTCATGACCGCACCGGAACGCGCCGCCAACTGGTCGATCGAGACCGGCTATATGGGCGTCAGCCCCGATGCCTATGAAACTGAAGCGCTCGAGTCGTATGTTGCCGACTTCCCGCCCGCTGCCGTGGCCCGGGACCAGTTGGAGCACGCGACGGCCGAACTCTCGACCTATGAGGGCGGACAGATCCGTCAGGCCCTCAACAACGCGATTCAGGCCGCACTGACCGGTGAGCAGACGCCTGCTGACGCACTGGCCGACGCCCAGCGTCAGGCCGATCGCGTGTTGCGCCGTTACTGATACCGCATAGGGGCAGATAGGATGATGCGTGCTCATAGCGAACGCCGCCGGATGCAGATCTACGGAGCGCTGCTTCTGCTTCCGGCGGCGCTGCTGCTGGGTGCCTTCGCCTATCTGCCGATTGTTCTGACGACGGTTCGAAGCCTGTTTCTGCCGGAAACGGCCAGCCAGCCGGCCGAGTTTGTGGCGTTGGAGAATTACGCCTACCTGTTCGACGACCCCGTGTTCTGGAAGGTGGCGCGCAACAACCTGATCTACGCGTTGGTCACGATCCCGGCATCGATTGCTATCGCACTGGCCATGGCATTGCTGGTGGACAGCCGGATGCCCGGTCGCGGGTTTGTGCGCATGGCGTACTTCACGCCGACCATCCTGCCGATGATCGCCGCCGCCAATATCTGGATGTTCTTCTACGCGCCGGAGATTGGTCTGTTCAACGGCCTCCTTGGGTGGTTCGGGATCGATGGGCCGAACTGGCTTGGCGACCCGACATTCGCATTGCCCAGCGTCATTGTCATGACGATCTGGAAGGAAGCGGGCTTTTTCATGATCTTCTATCTGGCGGCGTTACAGACGATCCCGCCGGAGCTCCGTGAGGCATCGGCGCTGGAAGGGACTGGACGATGGGAGCATTTCCGGCGTGTGACATTTCCACTGCTCATGCCGACCACTTTGTTTGTCATGATCAATGCCTTGATCAACGCCGTACGCGTTGTTGATCATCTGTTCATTCTCACCAAGGGCGGGCCTAACAACGCGACCAACCTGCTTCTCTATTACGTCTACGAAACGGCGTTTTCGTTCTTCGATCGGCCCTATGCCGCAGCCATTACGATGATGATCCTGGTTTTCCTCGGCCTGCTTGCCGCGGTTCAGTTCACGGTTGTCGATCGCCGGACGCATTACCAATGAAACGTCTCGACCTCGAAACGCTTGGCGGCTGGACGCTCGCGCTTGTATGGCTGCTGCCATTGCTCTATGCATTCTGGGCAGCGTTTCACCCGGAGGCTTATGTAGCGCGTTTTGATCCGCTGGCACCACTGACGCTCGAGAACTTCCGCAGCGCCTGGGAACAAGCGCCTTTCGCCCGCTATTACCTGAACACCTTTCTGATGGTGACTGGCATCCTCGGCGCTCAGATCGTCGTATGCACTCTGGCGGGGTTCGCCTTCGCCCGCTTTCCCCTGCCCGGCAAGGAAATCCTGTTCATGCTGGTGCTGCTTCAGCTATTCGTTTTCCCAGAGGTACTGATTGTCGAGAATTACACCGTGGCGAGCGAGCTTGGACTGATCGATTCTATTCCTGGCATCGGTCTACCCTACGTGGCCAGTGCATTTGGCATCTTCCTGCTCCGTCAGACCTTCAAGACCGTCCCCCGGGAATTAGAGGACGCCGCGCGTATCGAGGGCAATGGCTGGATGGCGGTGCTGCTCAAGGTCTACGTCCCACTCGCCTGGCCCACCTATCTGGCGTATGCGCTCGTGTCCGTGAGCCACCACTGGAACAACTTCCTCTGGCCATTGATCGTCACCAATTCGGTGGAGACACGCCCACTGACCGTGGGCCTCGCAATATTCTCGGCCCCCGAGACCGGCGTGAACTGGGCGATTGTCAGCGCGGCGACACTACTGAGCATCGGGCCGCTGCTGATCGCATTTCTCCTGTTCCAGCGTCAGTTCGTGCAGTCGTTCATGCGCGCGGGGATTCGATAGCAGGACGCGTAGCGGAGTGGATGCCAGCTTTTTGCGCCAGCCACCTGATTGGCGCATGCTATGGATTGTGATCACATTGGATATCCGTCGCCAACGTCATGCCTGACGCAGAAAGCTTCCAGACACTATTGGATGCGAGCGACAACCTGTGCGCGATTGTCGACTCCGACTACCGCTACTGTTGGACCAACGCGACCTATCAGCGACTGCATGCGCCATCCCTGGACACTCTTGTGGACCGGCATGTCGGTGAGATTGTCGGTGAGGCGCACTTCGAGCATGTCGTACAGCCGCACCTCGACAGCTGTCTGGACGGTCAACCGCAGTGCTTCGCGACCGAGCGGCCGAGCCCCAGTCTTGGCAGGCGTGATCTCGAGGTTCGTTATTACCCCCTGACCCGTGCGCAATCCGGGGAACGTCAAATCGGCATTGTGATTGCGGATACGACTGATCGACGCGAGTGCGAGCGCGATGTCCATAAAATGATGTCCATCACGCACCTGAACCCCTCACCGATCGCGATCACTGACCTGCAAGGCCGCATGGAGTATGTCAATCCAGCGCTTGAGCAGATCTCAGGGTACACCCGCGACGAGTTGGTGGGGCATACGTATGCAGTGCTCAAGAGTGGCAACACACCCGACGCGGTCTACCGCGACCTCTGGGAGACGATTAGCGCGGGTCGAACCTGGACCGGTGAGTTCGAGAACCGGCGCAAGGACGGGAGCCTCTACTGCGAATACACGCTGATCGCCCCGCTACGGGATGACGATGGCGCGATCGTCAATTACGCCACGATCAAGCAGGATACGACCACTCTTCGAGCGACCGAAAACGATCTTGCACGGTCGGCTTTCGAGGATCCGCTCACCGGGCTGTCGACGCGTAACGGCTTCAGTCAGGCGCTTCAGGGTCGGCTTGACCAGGGAGGCTGGCAGAGCGAGGCCATTGTCATGATGGTCGACATCGTCGGCCTGCGGGATATCAACGACGCCTATGGCTATGACGGCGGTGATCGCTTGCTCATCGAGTTCAGCCAGAGGCTCTCGCAACTCACCAGCGACCCACGACTGGCCGGTCGGATCGGCGGTGACGAGTGCACCCTCTTTCTGGAATCCGATCCCGACGACGCCATCGAAGCACGACTCGAAAGGATCGTCGAGCACCTGTCGCGTCCGTTCGATCTGGATGGCGTTGCCATCGATATCGCTATCCGAATGGGCTACACCCGAATGGGCCATAGGATTCGACCGGCGGAACGGCTGCTCCGTGAAGCGGAACGAGCGCTTTTCCGCCACCGCGCGGAATCGACTCTGCCATGGATTGCCTACACTGACCGGCTCGAGCAACAGACGCGGGCGCGCATCGATTTGACCCGGGAACTGCGAACGGCCCTTCAGGACAACCAGTTCGAGCTTCATTTCCAGCCCAAACTGGATCTGGCGAGCGGATATCTCGTGTCGGCGGAGGCCCTGCTGCGCTGGAATCATCCGGAGCGGGGACTAATCTCGCCCGGCGTGTTCATACCCATCGCCGAGCAGAGTCAGCTGATTGGCCCGATTGGCGAATGGGCCATCCGCCGGGCCTGTGAGCATCTGCGGGCGTGGCAGGACGAGGGGCTCGACCTGGTTCGGGTCGCCGTTAATGTCTCCTTGGTTCAGTTTCGTACGGGTCACTTCCCGGATAGCGTTCGCCGGATTCTCGAGGAGTCGGGAACGGCCCCTGAACAGCTCTCACTGGAGATCACCGAGAGCGTCTTCGCTCAGGAATCCGCATCCCTGTTGCGGCAGATGCGTGAGTTGCGTGATATGAATGTGCGCCTCTCGCTGGATGACTTCGGCACCGGTTATTCGTCGCTGCTCTACCTGCAGCAGTATCCATTTGACGAAATCAAGATCGACCAGGGTTTTGTAACGCACCTGATGAGCGATCGCTTCAGCCGCAACATCGTTGAGGCAGTGAAAATGCTGGCGCACGCGCTCGACGCGGAGATCATGGCCGAAGGCATCGAGTCGGACAGTGTCCGCAGGGAACTTCTGATGATGGGCATCCATTTTGGTCAGGGTTTCTATTACAGCTACCCGCTGGAGGCGGAGGACTTTCGCTGGCTGCTTGAGCGCGGCAGCCGGCTGCCACTGACAGCCGACGAAATTGATTAGCGCACCCAATCAACCATCAGCACAACGGAGTATAGTTTGGAGAAACGCAGAACGGGCATTGCCGATCTGGACCGGGTCACCGAGGGCGGGCTGCCAGCCGGTCAGGCGACGCTGATCCTGGGGCAGGCCGCGGCGGGTAAGACCGTGCTGGCACTCCAAGTGCTGGCCCGCGCCATTGAGGGCGGCGAAGGAGCGATCTTCGTATCTTTCGAAGAGTCGCCCGAACAGGTCCGACGCGACGCGGCCTCATTCAGCTGGGGCGCCGAGCTCCTCGCCTCTGATCGGCTGCAGATCATCGATGCACGGCCGCGCATCAGCGCGGAGACAGCAGGCGATTTCGACCTCGAGGGATTGCTCTCGATCGTCGCAGCCGCGTCCGCCCAGTTGGATGCGTGTTGGATCGTCTTCGATGGCATCGACCAGTTACTGCAGTATCAATCCAGCCATAAGGCGGCGATCAACCAGATCCGGCGGGTGGAAGAGGCCTGCGGACAATATGGCTGGACATTACTGCTGACCGGAAAGGCGACCCGGGATGCTGACGCGCCGGCTCATCTCGAGGGGATCGAATTCCTGCTCTCGGCATCGATCGTGCTCACCGCGGAGATTGTCAAACAACAGCTCAACCGATCGCTTCGCATCGCTAAATATCGGGGCTCCGGTCATATCGCCAATGAGCTGCCGATGCTGATCGACGATCACGGCATCACCCTCCCCTACCACTACGCCGACGAAAACAACGACGTCGAGGCCACGAACGAACGGCTCAGCGTGGGTATCGAGCGCCTGGACGCGCTGCTCGGAGGCGGGATCTATCGCGGATCGAGTCTGCTGATCTCGGGCCGGCCCGGTACGGCAAAGAGCACTCTGGCGGGCGGATTTGCAGAAGCGGCGGCCGCGCGTGGCGAGCGCACCCTCTACATCAGCTTTGACGAGCTCGAAGGCCCGTATGTCCGTAATCTTGAGTCGGTCGGTATCAATCTGGGCGATCCGATCAACACCGGACTGGTGCGATTCCAGAGCCTCTCGGCATTTGCCGCCCGAGTCACCGAGCATTTCCTTGCCATTCGGCGCCTGCTTGATGCGTTCGATCCGCATTGTCTTGTCATTGATCCGATCTCCGCAATGCTTAAAGCAAGCGCGACCGAGGGCGCCAATATGGCGACTGAGCAACTGATCGATCTGGTGCGGCGTCGCGGCATTACAACCGTATTGACCTCGTTGAGCGGTGAGCAGGATCCGGAAGGCGAAGCCACACAAGGTCAGGTTTCGACACTCGCCGACAGCTGGATTGTTCTCGACTATAACGTCCGGGCCGGTGAGCGGAACCGCTCCCTGTCAATCGTCAAATCCCGAGGATCGGCGCATTCCAACCAGCAGCGTGAGCTTCTGCTCGGCAACCAGGGTTTGGATCTGGCCGACGTCTATGAGAACGGCAGCGAGGTGTTAATGGGAACCGCTCGGGCCGCCCGTGAGCGTGAAGATGCAGCAGCCGCCCGCCGGCGCTGGCTCGAATGGCAGCAGCGCCGTAAGGACCTCGAGCAGAAAATCGCGCAGACCGACAAGGAACGGCGCCGCCTCGAGGCGATGATGGAGCTCGAGGAGCAGGAGCATAAAGAATCCGAGCGCCAGGACGAGAGGACGCGCGAGCAGATCAAGCAGCGTCGGGATCCGGAGCTTGACAGTAAAACCCCCGACGATGACGCCAAAGACCGGCGCGATAGGGACTAATCATGACGACTCATTCATCCACGCAAGAATCGCCCATGCCGCTGCTGATTCTGTTCGTGACCGGCAATGCGCCGAGGACGCAGCGGGCACGCGCCAACCTGGCGAAGATGCTCGAGCAGATTGGACGCGGTGACCTGGGCCCCCATGAGATCGATCTACTCAAACAGCCTCAGGAAGGTCTGACCTACTCGGTATTCGCAACACCGTCGTTGCTCAAAACCGATGACGGGGGCGGTGGCTCACTCCTATACGGTGATCTGTCCGACAGTGATCGGCTGCACCGCTTTCTGGCCGATCTGGCGATGACCTGAGAATACGCCAGTCATGGCGAACGCCACGGCGGGCATGGACACGGTCATCCCTGCGCGGCGTTAATCGTTGGTGACGTGACATCTCCAGAGAAATCCGCCAGGTAACGCGCACAGCAAACACGCAATAGGGACGCCAGGTTCCTGACCTCACCCTGGCGCGCCACCACCTCGTCGTGAATCTCGGCGATAAACTGCGGCACGGTGCGGCGCTGTTCCGCACTCAGGCTCTCGAGGATCGACCAGAATTCATTTTCGAGACGGATACTGGTCACGAACCCGCTCAGTCTGACCGACCGGGTACTGGTGTCGTATCGATCCTGCGGGGTCGACGCGTAAACCTCACACATTTCGCTCTCCTCAACTATTTTTTGCCCCCCGCAGCATTGTAGTAACACGCTACTACCAACCACGCAATCGCAGCTCACACAATCGTTCCAGGCACTTCGAAGCGGGGGTGTCCACAACAAGGCGTTCGCTCATGGGCAACGCACACAAAGGAGGAGATTCCAACGATGTTGGAGCAGACAATGAACCGTCGCCGCTTCCTCAAAGGCAGCGGCTCTACGCTGATGGGAACGCTGGCAATGACCAGCATGCCGATCGCTATTCTCGCCCCCTCCCGGTCATGGGCGCTCGAGCTGCAAACGCTCGACGCCCATCAGGGAGAGGTACTTCTCAGACTCACCCGGCATATTTTCCCGCATTCGACATTGGAGGACGCAGTCTATGCCCTGGTGGTCAAAGACCTTGACAGTGCGTCCGCCGATAGCGGGGTCAAGGGCATGCTCGCCGACGGCATCAGCCACCTTGATGACCGCGCCGGTGGCGACTGGCTCGGCCTTGATGATGAGCGCCAATTGATGCACGTCCGCGCCATCGCCGGATCCGATCTTTTCCGTAAAGTCCAGTCCACAGCGGTCGTGTCGCTATACGACAACGAAATGGCTTTCCGTCATTTCGGCTACGGCGGCGAAAAGGGCGATGCGGGCTATATCACCCGTGGCTTCAATGACCTGACCTGGCTGCCGGATCCGCCGGCGAGCGCAAGTGGCCCGGTCCCCGGGGCGAACAGCTGAGGAGAGTGAATCATGGAAAACTACGATAATCAGCGAACCTTCACCTATGATGACGACAACGTCGTCGTGATCATCGGCTCTGGCGCCGGCGGCGGAACCCTCGCCCACGAGCTTGCGCAAAAGGGCATCGACGCGGTCGTGCTGGAGGCTGGCAAGCTGCATACGCGCAATGAGTTCATCGCCGACGAATGGGCCTCGTTCGGTCAGCTTGCCTGGCTCGATAACCGCACCACGAGCGGCACTTGGCGTGTCGCACGCGATTTCCCCAACCTGCCATCCTGGATCGTCAAGGCAGTCGGCGGCAGCACGGTTCACTGGGCGGGTGCCAGTCTGCGGTTCCAGCCCCATGAGTTCCGTGCGGCGAGTGAGTACGGCGATGTTCCCGGCGCCAATCTGCTCGACTGGCCACTGGAATACGACGATCTTGCGCCCTACTACGACCGCGCCGAAGACAAAATGGGCGTCACGCGGACCAACGGAATCCCCGGCCTGCCTGGCAACAATAACTTCAAGGTCATGCATGCCGGAGCGACCGCAATCGGCTATGAGAATGTCCATACCGGCAATATGGCCATCAATAGCCAGCCGCGGGACGGCCGAGCCGCCTGCGTTCAGCGCGGCTTCTGCTTCCAGGGCTGTGCGACTGGCGCCAAGTGGTCGACGCTCTTCTCGGAGATTCCCCGGGCCCTGGCGACGGGGCATGTCGAGCTGCGACCGGAGTCGCAGGTCGCGTCCATCGAGCACGATGATCGGGGCCGCGTAAACGCGGTGGTCTACTTCGACGCCGATGGCAACGAACAGCGCCAGCGGGCCAGGGCCGTGGCGGTCGCCGGCAATTCCATCGAGACACCACGAATGCTCCTCAACTCGGCGACAGGTCAGTTTCCGGATGGTCTGGCCAACTCCTCCGGCCAAGTGGGCCGGAACTATATGCGGCACATGACCGGTTCGGTCTATGCAAGCTTTGAGGAGCCCGTGCATATGTACAAGGGCACGACCATGGCCGGCATCGTGCAGGACGAAGCGCATCATGATCCGTCCCGTGGCTTTGCGGGTGGCTACGAGATCGAAACGGTCTCGTTGGGTCTGCCCTTTATGGCCGCGTTCTTCGACCCCGGCGCCTGGGGACCCGATTTCACCGAGGCGATGGATCAGTACGCGCACATGGCCGGCATGTGGCTGGTAGGAGAGGACATGCCGCAGCAGCGCAATCGCGTCACCCTCAATACCGATGTCAAGGACAGCTACGGTCTGCCGGTGCCCAACGTCCACTATGACGATCACCCCAACGATGTGGCGATGCGCCAGCACGCCTTCCAGCAGGGTATCGCCATCTATGAGGCGGCGGGGGCTAAAAAGGCCTATCGCACACCACCCTACCCCTCGACGCATAATCTCGGCACCTGCCGAATGAGTGCCCGGGCCCGTGATGGCGTCTGCAACGGCTATGGCCAGAGCCATGACATCGATAATCTGTTCATCTCTGACGGCAGTCAGTTCACGACCAGTGCGGCGGAGAACCCAACACTGACCATCGTGAGCCTTGCAATCCGTCAGGCGGACTATATTGCCCAGCAGATGGCCGATCGGGTCATCTGATAACGAAGGAGTGATCAGGATGAGCTTTACCACCGAGCAGTATCCCGGCGTTGTCGAGGCAAGACCCGAGTCAACGCGGGGGTTCACGCTCAACCACAGCATGATGCGCATCAAGGATCCGGAACGCTCGCTGGCGTTCTATACCGGCGTGCTCGGAATGCGGGTACTCCGGCGGCTGGATTTCGCTGAGCTCAATTTCTCGCTGTACTTCCTCGACTGCCCCACTGAGGGCCAGTCAACGCCGCCCTCCGATGTGGGGGAGCGGACCGTCTGGACATTCTCCCAGCGTGGTCTGCTCGAGCTCACGCATAATTGGGGTAGCGAGAATGATCCCGCGGTCAGCTTCCATGATGGCAACTCCGAGCCGCAGGGCTTCGGGCATATCTGTATCTCTGTGCCTGATCTTGATGCGGCGGAGCGCTGGTTCGACGACAATGGCGTCGAATTCATCAAGCGTCCTGATCAAGGCAAGCTGACCGATGTCGCCTTCATCCGTGATCCCGATGGCTATTGGATCGAGGTGGTTGAGCCGGCACGGCTGAACAATCTCGGACGCTGATCGATATCCAACCCCTCACCCCCTGGTTCGACTGGGATCAGGGGGTCAGTCCTCCGACTGGCATGGCGCGCCACAGGGTGCGCAGGCCCCGCGATCAAGCTGGGAGTAACTGGTCGCTACGCCGGCTTGGCCGCTATTTCGAGCGAATGTCGCGGAGTTGAAGTGGTCCGTCAGGATCAGAACCAGCAGCCCGAACAGGGCTGCCAGCACCCGCCATCTATAATAGTCTCGCGCCTCACTCATTCCGACCTCGTCATTGACCGAGCCCAAACCACGGACGCAGACGGATCCCGACCGCTGAGCCACCGAACGCACAAACAAACCAGATCCAGCCATGGAGACTCGTTGAGGCTATCCCGCTGAACATTGCGCCGATATTGCAGCCGAATCCCAGTCTCGCGCCGTAACCCATGGATAGCCCCCCGATTACGGCAGCCAATAGCGAGCGTGCCGGTAACGGTTTGCGACTGGCGCGATTGAACCGACCCGCGAGACCCGCCGCCAGCATGGCACCAAGGATCAGCCCGAAGTCCATGACTGAGACAACGTTGACGAGCACGCTGTCCTGGAGCGCGAGCGCGGGATAGTCCCAGGTCCAGAACGACCACTGCGCCATATCCACGCCAATCGCCTGGAGCATTTTCGCGCCCCACAGTCCGAACGCAAACGTAATCCCCCATGGATATCCGGCGACCAGAAGCGTCGCGAGGTTGAGCACGGCGAGAGCGATAGCCCCCCAGAGCAGCGGCCAGCCACCCCTTACCAGGGTCGCGCCCATACTCCGCTCAGGTCGGGCGAAGATAACCGGGTCAATGGTGCCGTGGCGGCGGCGCTCCAACCAACCAAACCCCCAGGCCAACAACCCGATTGCGGATAGCTGAAGGAAGAGCGTCGTCACAACACCCAAATGTGCGGTCAGATTGATGGGGTCAATACCGGGCTGCTCGAGCCACCATGGAAGATGCATCGTTCCAACCACCGACCCACCAATAAACGTTACCAGTGTCACGACCATTCGGACGTTGCCCGCTCCAACCGTGAACAGCGTCCCGGATCCGCAGCCACCACCGAGCTGCATCCCGAATCCGAACAGGAAAGAGCCGATCACCAGCGAGACACCAACAGGAGCGAGCGTTCCACTGATGTGGGTCAGCCCGAATGATTCCGCAAACCCGAGCACCGGTACGAATAGAACGGTTGCGATTGCGAGAAGGAGCATCTGGGCCCGCATCCCGCCACTGCGCTGATTTGTGACGAGGGTACGCCAACCGGCTGTGAAACCGAATGCCGCATGATAGAGCGCGATGCCCAACCCCGCGCCGATCAGGAGCAGCCAGACCCGATCCGTCGGTGCTTCAAGCGCGACCAGACCGGCCATAACGGATAGCCCAGCCACAGCCGTGATGACGATGAATCGATCGATCCGCGGCGCTTCTGGGACCGTTGAGGCGGTGCCTGCCATCCTCAGCCGCCCAGAAAATCGAGAATACGCGCCAGCCCCTGCTTCGCCACCGCGACCGGCCGGGACTCATCGGCTGTCCACTCGACCATCGAGCCATCGTAGAGGCCCACATTATCGATTCCACGGACCTCCGAAAGGGCGAACCAGGTGGTTGTTGCCCAGTGCCCGGTATTGCAGAAGGAAACCGGACGCTGACCATCGCTGAGCGATAGACCCTCAAGAGCCGTATCAACACGCTCGGAGTCGAATCGCCAGGTTTCGGCATTCGAGAAAAAGCGCTGATGCGGGACGCTCTCCGCGCCTGGAATGGTGCCTGCGACCCGCGCGGCCGGATGCTTTTCATTTCCCTCGTAGTATTCAGACGGGCGAGCGTCGATGAGTTGTACACCCCGCTCCTCGGCATTCTCCACATCAGCCGACGTCGTTATCATTTCAGTCTGGAGATCGGCCTCAAAGTCGTCCGAAACGACCGTCTCTGATCCTTTTGCGACACCGAATTCCGCCTCGAGCCAAGCCTGGTAACCCCCGTTCAGAATCGTCACCTGATCATGACCCAGCGCCTGGAATGTCCAGTAAACGCGCGCCGCGCTGCCGAAATCGGTCGGTCCCGTCCCGGCCGGTACAATCACGACGGTATCGTCATTACCAACGCCGAAGTCACCGATCAGTGACTCCAGGGCATCCACCGGCGGCATCTTGCCGATGATCCCTGATTGCTCGCTCCGCCATGAATGGCGGGGGTAGCCGGCGTCCACCGCGCCCGGGATATGCCCCTCCACGAATGGAGTCGCATCGCCATCATCTATCGGGCTTCGAACATCGAGGATGGCGATGTCGTCGTGCTGCAGGCGGTCCGCGAGCCAGGCGGGATCAATCAGCGCGGGAGTCTCCGCCAGCGCTGGTGTGGCAGTCGTGAAGGTGGCCAGCATGAGAGCTGTGCCAGTCATCCGTCGATCCATGGGATAGCTCCATCCAAATCCATAAAGACGAGTATTCAAATAGCTTTATTAATTTTAATCAATGCGTTTTCGATACTTCTTTGTTATATACAAATGCCTCATTGGTCTACTTCATCCGACTGCTACCCTGTCCCCAATCATTCATAAAGAGATACCTCATGACCGATTCGAGCCCCATCTGCGTCATCAATGGCGTTGGACCCGGCAATGGCACGGCGTTTGCCCGCCGGTTCGCCCGCGCTGGCTATCGCATCGCCCTCATCGCCCGCAGCACGGACTTTTCCGCGCGCCTCGCTCACGAGCTCGGCGATCAGGGCCACGCCTATACCTGCGATCTCGCCGATCCCGCGGCGGTCACCGACACGCTTGGGCGTATCCGCACCGAGCTTGGTGCGCCCAGCGTTTTGATGCATAACGCCGGCGCCGGCATTTGGGGCGATTTCGAAGCCCTCGACCTGGCGGATTTCGAACAGTCGTGGCGGATCAACACGCTCGCCCTTGTCGCCGCCGCGCAGGCAGTCGCGCCCGACATGCGGGCGGCGGGGGAAGGCAGTATCGTGGTGACTGGCGCCACCGCGTCGCGTCGAGGGGGTGCCAAGACCGCCGCATTCGCCAGCGCCAAGGGGGCGCAGCGGAATCTCACCGAGTCCCTCGCGAAGCATCTATGGCCCGACGGTATCCATGTCTCGCTGATCATCGTGGATGGCGTGATTGATCTGCCGCGTACACGGGAGCGGCTGCCGGACAAGCCGGATGATTTTTTCCTCGACCCGAATGATATCGCCGAGACGGCCTACTGGCTGACGCAGCAACCGCGTTCCGCGTGGTCCTTCGAGGTCGAGGCGCGCCCGTTCGGCGAGGACTGGTAAGTGATTACCCGGCAGCCGATATCAAACCGACTCAGATCGGAGACGAATCGTTCGTGTTACGGTCGAAAGGGTAGCCACTTGGGAGGTTTCGATGGATTTGCAGCGTCTGGTTGATACTTTCAACTTCCTCGATAGTTGGGAGGACCGCTATCGCCTGCTGATCGATATGGGGCGCGACCTGCCGGCACTACCGGAGGAGGCCCGTATTGAGGCGAATCGGGTCGACGGATGTACGAGCAACGTCTGGCTGGAAACAACGGTGAGTGACGATACACCACCACGTATGTTTTTCAGCGCGGACAGTGATGCGTTCATCGTCAAGGGTCTGGTGGCGATTCTGCTCAAGGCCTACTCAGGCAAGACACCGCAGGAGATACTCGACACCGACATCGAATCGCTCTTCGACGAGCTGGGGCTCTCACAACAGCTGACCGCCAATCGGCGCGATGGCTTCGTCGCGATGGTCAAGCAGGTTCGCAACCGCGCCCAGGCAGTGCGGGCTGACGAGACCGAAGGAGCGCCGGGTTAGAAGCGCGCATGCGTGCTCAGGGCCGCAGGATAGCGCCCGCGAAGTACCTACCCGACATATTGATCAGGGCCTCGGCCATTGCGGCGGCAACGGCCTTGGGCAACCGACAATGGCCACCGGCAAGCGCCTGGTCGAGGTAGTCGACGTGCGGCAGACCGCAACGACGCGCGGCTTTTAGGTGGGCGCGGATACCCGGCGTATCCACCAGGCCTGGCTGGAACAGTGCAACGTCGGGTTCACTCTTCGCCGAGTGGGCGAATTCCATCTTCATCTGCTCGAATAAACGCGCCAGGGCCTTCTTGCTGATGCCGTAACTGCCAGTGCCCGGCTGGGGCCGATCGGCTATTCCGGCACCCACCATGAGCACCCGCGATGGATATGCTGCTCGCAGCAGCGGCAGAAGCCCCTGAGTCAGGGCAAACGGTGCCGTGACATTGACTGCCAGCGCCTGAGCAAGATCATCCGGATCCATATCCTCAAGGCCGGTCGCCGGTTCCCCCACCCCAGCGTTGTGAACCAGATAGCGCAGCCGCGCCCCGATCGGCTCAAGACACTCGCCCAGCTTCCTGATCAGACGCTCGCGATCATCCCGGATGGCGATGTCGCCGGGCAGGATGAAACCCGTCGCGCCCTCCGGCAGTGACGCCCATGTGCGCTCGAGTGCATCGCGGCGCCGACCAATCAGTGCCACCGAGAATCCCCGTTCGGCGAGTTCCCTCGCCAGCGCCGCACCGATGCCCGAGCCTGCCCCGGTGATGACAGCCGTATCAGTCGCCATTCAACCTCCGTACGGCACGAGTTTTGCATCTCCTTGGGTAAATATTCGGCCCGGAGATCCCATGGACCAACTCCCCATTTTCATGAACCTCCAGGGTGAACATTGTCTCGTTGTCGGCGGCAATGCCGTTGCCGCCCGCAAGGCAGAGCTTCTCAAAAAAGCGAACGCAGACGTAACACTGGTCACCCGAGAGCTTGAGGGCGAAGCCTATCGAATGGTTGCTGACGGCTACCTCGAATGGCGTGACGCCACATTCCAGCGCCGCTACCTCGATTGCGTACGCCTGGTGATCGCTACTACGGACGACGAGGACGAAGCACGCCGCGTCTACAACGCCTGCATCGAGCGGGGTATTCCAGTCAACGTAGCGGACGTTCCGACGATGTGCACTTTCATTCTCCCTGGTATCGTCGATCGCAGTCCAATGACCATCGCCGTCTCTACCGGCGCACGCTCGCCCGTTCTGGCGCGCCTGGTCAGGCGGCGGCTGGAATCGCTCATCCCACCCTCGTACGGACGTCTGACCACGCTGCTCGAGAGATTCCGGGAAAAGGCCAAGCGGTGCATCGAGGGCGTCGATAATCGGCAACGCTTCTGGGAGGCCGTTATCGAAGGCCCGATTGGGAACATGGCGATGGCAGGCCGCGAGAAACAGGCCGCTGCCGCGCTCGATGAGCGTCTCGAAAACCGCATCACGGAACCGGATACCGGCGAGGTGTATTTGATTGGTGCCGGTCCAGGCGCCGTCGACCTGCTGACCAACCAGGCACAGCGTCTCTTGAGCGCCGCGGATATTGTCGTCTATGACCGTCTCGTCTCACCGGCGATCGTCGATCTTGCCCGCCGCGAGGCTGAGCGCATCTATGTGGGCAAAACCGCCGGGCAACATGCACTGGACCAGCAGGCAATCAGTCAGTTGCTGGTCGACAAGGCACGGCAGGGGTGCCGGGTGGCCCGCTTGAAAGGCGGCGATCCGTTCATTTTCGGCCGTGGCGGCGAAGAGCTCGAAGCCATTGTGCAAGCCGATATCGATTTCCAGATCGCTCCGGGCGTGACCGCGGCCAGCGGCTGTGCAAGCTACGCTGGCATTCCACTCACTCATCGCGACCACGCCCATTCGGTCCGATTCATCACTGGCCATCGCCACAACGGGCTGCTGCAACTGCCGTGGTTCGATCTGGCCCGGTGTTCGGACACGTTGGTTTTTTACATGGGCCTTGGAAGCCTGCCCGAAATATGCTCAGGCCTGGTCGATCACGGCCGTGAGCCGACCACTCCTGCCGTTGTGGTCGAGCAGGGCACTACAGCCAACCAGAGAGTCATCCGGGCCACGCTGGCGGATCTTGATCAACAGGTGGCAGACGTCCGCCCTCCTGCCCTATTGATCGTCGGCGAGGTGGCGCGTCTGTCGAGACGCTTCGCCTGGTTCGCGGGCGACCGGGAGCAATCGGCTTTCATGCCCGGTTATTGCATCGACGGCCGAGGCCCGCACGACCCCACGCAGGCGACGATTGGACGGCATGACGATGAAGATTCAGTCACAACCGTTTGAAGGCTATCGGATCGCCATCCTTGAAACACGTCAGGCCACGGAGCTGGCAGGGCTCCTTGAGCGTCGCGGTGCCGTTGTCGAGCGATGCGCGCTGATTGGCATCAAACCAACACCCAATACGGAAACGGTCGATGAATGGCTGAGACGGTTCATCGAAGATCGCAGAATCAACGATCTGGTGATCCTCACTGGAGAAGCCCTTCGCCGACTCCACGACCGCGCGCAGTCAATTGGCGTAGACACCGAGCTGCGCGACCGTCTCGCGGAAGTGAGTCTGCTGACGCGGGGTCCCAAGCCCGGCCGTATCCTTCGTCAATGGGGCCTTTCGGAAACCACCCGTAGCGAGACCCCGACCACCGATGGAGTGATCCGGACTCTCAATGCACGGGGCGTCAGATCAAACGCCGTTGGCATCGCTTTATACGGCACCGAACCCAACCAGCCGCTTCAGGATGCCATTGAAGACCTCGGGGCCGAGCCCGTTCCCGTCTGGCCCTATGTCTACACCGATTACAATGATGAGTACCGCGCAAAGGCCCTCGTCGAGCGCATTATCGCCGGCGAGGTCGATGCCATCATATTCTCAACCAAGCGCCAGGTAGACGTACTGATTCAGATCAGTCAGTTACAGGGCGCGGAGCAATCCCTCCGCAACGCCTTATCCTCAATGGCGGTCGGGGCCATGGGGCCAGTCGTCGAGGACAAGCTCCGTTCCCTCGCGATCCATGTCGATGCCGCGCCTGACGGGCGATATTTCATGCGTCCACTCACTGATGCGCTCGCGCGAGCGATGTCCGATCGTTGAACCAATCTGGAAGTCGTGGTGCAGCAACTGCACCAACGTAGGTCAAAGCGGTCAGCTGACGACGTTTTCAATCGCGACAACATCCGACGTACTAGTTGGCATGAATCATGCCCCTTCCCGGGCAAGGCAACGTAATGGAGCGTCGACAATGAGCGACCAGCCGTTCTTCTCTCAATTGACCGACGAGCAGCGCGAGTACCTCAAAGGCTTTGCCTTTGGAGTCGATGCTCGCCGCGAAAAGGCGGGAATGGCAAAGCTGTTCGAGTCAGACGCAGACGAGTCCGCCACGCGGGTTCATAACCACCCGGACGCGCTCCAGCTCGACGCGCAGGAACGTACCGAGGCGGCTGGCGAAAAACTCGTCCCCGAAGAGATGGCCAAGCGCGACGCACCGCCACTGGATATGTGGCCCACGATTCGAGCCAATGCCGCTGAGGGTACCGTGCCAAAGGGCACCGAGGTATTCCGCTATAAGTATCACGGACTGTTCTACACGGCGCCGACTCAGGATGCGTTTATGTGCCGCTTGCGGGCGCCTAATGGGCACTTCACCGGCAGGCAGGCGATCGGCATCGCAGACGTCGCCGACGAGCATGCCGGCGGTTATGCCCATGTCACCACCCGCGCCAATCTCCAGATCCGTGAAATCCATCCACACAGCACTGATCAGGTGCTTTTGAAGCTCCAGGATCTGGGCATCATCACGCGGGGTGCCGGTGCCGATAACGTCCGCAACATCACCGGTGATCCGCTCGCCGGGATCGACCCGCAGGCATTCTTCGACACGCGACCGCTATGCCGCGAAATGCACTACCACCTCATCAACACCCGCGCGCTCTACGGGCTGCCGCGAAAATTCAATATCGCCTTCAATGGCGGCGGACTGGTCCGAGGGGTCTCTGACACTAACGACATCGATTTCAGTGCCGTCATCAAGCCGGACGGCGAAGTCGGTTTTCAAGTCAGCATTGGCGGCATTCCCGGACACGATGACTTTGCCCAGGCCACCTCATGGGTCGTGACACCAGGTCAGTGTGTGCCGGTGGCCGATGCGATCCTGCGTGTATACGCCGGCCGCGGCTGCCGCAGCGATCGCAAGAAAGCACGTATGAAGTACGTGCTCGACGAGATGGGCAACGATGCATTCATGGATGCCGTGCTTGATCTGCTGGCGTTCCAACCGGACCAGTTCGCACCGGGCGACCTCAGGACACCCCCGTATCCCAGCGCGGACGCCCATGTCGGTATCCACGCCCAGGATGACGACGCGCACTACTGGATTGGTGTCTGGACACCCTTCGGCTACTGCAGCAGCGACCAGCTGAGAGGGCTAGGTCAGATTGCCGACACCGACGGGGATGGACTGGTCCGGCTGACGGTGTGGCAGAACGCAATGATCGGCGGCATTCCAGGGGAGCGCCTCGAAACCGTCAAAGCAGCACTGGCAGCGCTCGGACTTGAGTATGACGTTTCCACCTTCCGTGCCGGGATGGTGGCCTGCACTGGCAACGTCGGATGCAAGTTCTCCAATACCAACACCAAAAGGGACGCAGGAGCGCTGGCCGACTATCTCGAAAAACACCTGAATCTGGACTATCCGCTCAATATCCATGTGACGGGATGTCCCAACTCCTGCGCGCAGCACAAGGTAGCGGATATCGGATTGCTGGGTACCAAGGTCGAGCCCGAGGACGAGGATGACGAACCGCTCGAGGGCTATCACCTCTATGTCGGCGGCGGCGTGGGTGAGAAACGCGGTCTGGGCGAAAAGATCACCGGCCCACTGACCACCGACAGTGTCATTCCACTGATTGCCGAAGTGCTGAATGTCTATCACGACAACCGACTCGGCCCTCAGGAGTCTTTCCGCGACTTTGTCGGCCGCAGCGGCACGGCGGTTTTCACAACGGCAATTGAATAAACGCTGGAGAGGAACGCTCGAATGCAAGCACCCAAACTTCCAGACAATGCCCCCTTCGACCCCGCCTACAGAGCCTGGCTCAACGGCTATCTCGCCGGTCTGGTGTCAACGGGTGAAGGCCTTGAGCTGGATATCGATGGATCGGCTGAGCCTGTCGCCACTCAGCCGTCTCCGTCCACGCAGGACGGGGTTGGCAGTGGCGAGGACATCGATCTGGATGAAGCTGCCTGGCATGACATGAGCCTGCCGTTGGATGACCGGATGGGCCTGGTCGCCGAAGATGCCCCACTGCACCACCACCTGATGGCGGCAATGGCACAACAGGACTGCGGCCAGTGCGGCTACGACTGCAAAGGTTACTCGGCTGCGCTCTCCTCTGGCGAAGAGACCGACCCCGGCCTGTGCGTCCCTGGCAGCGCCAAGACCCGCAAGAAGGTCAAAGCACTGCTTGAGACCAGCGCCACGGTCAATTCCGCCACTGCACCCCCAGCGGCAGAAATGCCAGTCATGGGGTATGCAAAGAATCACCCCTACATGGCACGTCTGAAATCGGTTCATCAACTGAATGGACAAGATTCGCCCAAGGAGACCGTCCACGCGGTCATCGACCTCAAGGGCAGTGGCCTCGAGTACAGCCCCGGTGACTCTTTGGGTGTCTACCCGAGAAACAGCCCCGGCCTGGTGACCGGGATCCTCTCGGCGCTCAATCTGGACGCCCAGGCATCGATTGCGCTCAAGGACGGCACGTACACCGCTCACGAAGCCCTGTCAGTGTTGGTCGATGTGACATGCCCAAGTGACGAGGCACTCGAGTGTCTCGCACAGTCGGCCACCCGTCCGGCAGACCGGGAGGCGCTCGAGGCCATCGCCGAAGAGTCCCTGGATGATTCTCCGCTGGATCTCTATGACATCCTCAGTCGCTATCCAAGCGCGCGACCGGACGCCGCCGAGATTTTGCATCGGCTTAATCCGCTGCGGCCACGCCTGTATTCGATTTCATCCGCCTATCGGCAGAATCGCGACGAGGTCCATCTAACCGTTGCCGCCGTCCGCTATGAAGCGGAGGGACGGCAGCGTGAAGGTGTCGCATCGACGTTCATCAGTGATCGCGCCACCGGCAAACCATTGCCTATATATTTTCAGAAGGCGCATGACTTCTCCCTGCCCGATGATGACGGGAGACCCATCGTCATGGTTGGTCCGGGAACCGGCATTGCACCGTTCCGCGCTTTTCTACAGGAGAGAGTGCATCGTCAGGCGACAGGCGGGGCGTGGCTATTCTTCGGTAATCCACATGAAAGCACCGACTTCCTTTACCGCGACGAACTTGAAGCCTGCATGGATGAAGGTGTGCTGACCCGACTGACCACCGCCTTTTCCCGGGATGGGGCTGAAAAGGTCTATGTTCAGGACCGTCTCATCGAGCAGGCACACGACCTCTGGCAGTGGCTTGAGGCCGGCGCTCATATCTACGTCTGTGGCGATGCCACACAGATGGCCGCTGCCGTCCACGACGCATTCATTCATATCATTCAAAAGGAGGGCAAATACGAAAAAGCTGACGCATCCGATTATTTGGCTGCGCTCTCAAAAACCGGGCGCTATCAACGCGATATTTACTGAAACCGAAAGATGGAGAAATTGATGACAGCTAAAGACGCCGTACGCGAGGCAATCGTGAGTGCAAAGGCCGACAAAGCGATGAGCTGGGAAGAGATCGCCAACCATGTTGGCTGCTCGCCGGTCTTCCTTACGTCCGCCTGTCTCGGCGAGAACAGCCTGACCGACGATCAGGCCAGTGCGGTCACCTCGCTGCTGGGAATCGACAGTGCCCATATTCCAGCGCTGACCAGCTGTCCGACCAAGGGACAGCGTATCCACGAGCTGGCCAACGACCCACTGGTCTATCGCTTTCAGGAAATCACGGCGGTCTACGGAGAGACGCTCAAGGAACTGATCCACGAGAAAGCCGGCGATGGAATTATGAGCGCAATCGATTTCACCATGGATGTTGAAAAAATCGAAGATCCAAAAGGGGATCGCATTCAGGTAACCATGAACGGAAAGTTTCTGCCCTATCGCCGTTGGTAATCAGCGGAATCACCAGGGCATGCCTGGGCATGCCCTGGAAATCCACACGCACAAAGGACCGGAATAAACACAATGTCCTATTTGCAGCCTAGTGAATTTGTCACGAAATTGGTGGACCAGGGTGAGTCCAAGGTTTACATGAGCGAGCGGGATACCGTTCTCCGGGGTATCATGGCTGGAGCCACCCTTGCGCTGGCAGTCCTTTTCGCGATTTCAATTGCCGTTAACACCGGTAACTTCCTGATCGGCGCATTACTCTTTCCAGTCGGTTTCTCGATGCTCTATCTAATGGGGTATGACCTGCTCACCGGTGTATTCACCATCGTGCCGCTTGCCTGGCTCGACGGGCGGCCCGGCGTGACCATCCCACGCATGCTCAAATGCTGGGGGTTGGTGGGTCTGGGCAACCTGATCGGCTCGCTGTTCATCGCCTTTTTCGCCTATCTCTACCTCTCGCAGGGTTTCTCGACGGAAGTCGGAGAGATTGGCGAGCAGATGATGGCCGTTGGCGAGAGCCGGACCAGCATGTATGCGAACGCCGGTGCCTGGGGCATGCTGCACCTTTTCATGCGCGGTATGTTCTGCAACTGGATGGTTTCGATGGGCGTGGTCGGTGCTTCGATTTCCACAACGGTGCCGGGTAAAATCCTCGGCATGTGGATGCCGATCATCGTGTTTTTCTATCTGGGCTTCGAGCACTCAGTCGTCAATATGTTCCTCTTTCCGCTGGGGCTGATGATGGGGGCGGATTTCACCCTTGGTGATTATCTTATCTGGAACGAAATCCCCACCGTCCTCGGTAACCTCTTCGGTGGACTCCTGCTTGTGGGACTCGTGTTGTACACGACCCATGTCCGTACGGGGCCCAAGAAGGACTTCTCGAAGGATTGATGTGAACGCCCGACCATTGCGGTCGTCGCGGGGTCCTGGTCCATTGACTGGGACCCCGTCTTTCAAATGCAGGACCCGATATGCCAGCGACCCTCCACGTCGAGATCGGGCAATGGAGCACGGCCGGCTCAAAGCCGATCAACCAGGATGCCTGTGCCGTCAAAGTCCCCTCGGGACGGGAACTCGAGACCAAAGGCGTCATTGCCGCCATTGCCGATGGCATCGGTTCAAGCGATGTGAGCGATGTCGCGAGTCAGACAGCCGTCCAGAGCGTAGTATCCGATTTTTACTCCACCTCCGCCGCCTGGTCGATCAAAAATGCGCTCAGCCGAGTCGTCAGCGCCACCAATGCATGGCTGCATGCCCGTACGGATAGTAGCTGGGCGCGCTATGACAAGGACCGCGGCTATGTCTGCACGCTGACGAGCCTGGTCATTCGCGGCCACATGGCCTATTGCCTCCATGTGGGCGATACGCGGGCCTACCGCTACAGTGACGGGGGGCTGGAGTGCCTGACTCACGATCATCATGTCTTGGGGGCGGACGGTACCCGGCACCTCGCCCGGGCGATCGGCAGCCATCATGCCGTCGAGCAGGAGTACACCCAGAGCCGCGTTACGCGCGGAGACCGCCTTCTGTTGAGCAGCGACGGTGTCCATGAATACCTTGACGAGGCGACGCTCGTCGCCCATCTCAGTGCCACCACAGACTGTCAGAGCATTGCCCGCCATCTCTGTGACACCGCACGTGCCAATGGCAGCCCGGATGACTTAACCGCCGTTGTGCTGGGCATCATTCAGCTGCCCGAGGAGGCATCAAGCGAGTGGCGCGAGCGCACACAGGCATTGCCTTTACCGCCCGAACTGCGCGCCGGCGAGATGGTGGACGAGTTCCGGATCATCCGCGAGATTCACCGCTCTCACCGCAGCCGTGCTTACCTCGCCCGGCACCGGAGCACAAACGAGCAGGCGATGCTGAAGATCCCCTCGACGGAGCTGGGCGAGGATCCGGCGGCAATAGAGCGGTTCCTCGCGGAGGAGTGGATTGCCGCCCGTGTCACGAGTGCGCATGTGGTCGCGGCCTTTCCCCGGCAGGTCGAGCCAACGTGTCTTTACGCGGCGTTTGAGTACATCAAGGGGGGAAGCCTGCGGCAGTGGATGCGCGATCAGCCTCGGCCCGATCTGCAGTCCGTCCGCGATGTGGTTCGTCAGATCGGCTCTGGCGTGCGCGCACTGCATCGCCAGGAGATGATCCATCAGGATCTGCGGCCTGAAAATGTCATGATCGATCGCGACGGCAGTGCCAAACTGATCGACCTCGGCGCGGTGAAGATGCTTGGGTTGCCGGACGCCGGCACGTCGGAGCCGGTCCTCGGCACCGAACAGTATACAGCCCCGGAGATGTTCCTCGGTGCTGGTCCAAGTGAGCGTACCGATGTCTACTCGCTCGCGGTAGTGACCTACGAGCTCATCACTGGCGAGTTGCCCTACGGCCCGCGTCCCGCTCAGGTCCGGCGCTTCAGCGACCTCCGTCGGCTACGCTACCGTCCTGTTGCGAAGTCGCGTCATGGCTGGCCCGAATGGCTTGATGATGTCCTCGCGCGCGGTAGTCATCCGCTACCGGAAGCGCGCTATAAGGACATCCCGGAATTCATCCATGCGCTCGATCATGGCGAGCCCACCAGTGAGGCAAAAGCCCCCACGCCCATTGCCGAGCGCGACCCGGTCACCTTCTGGCAGACCGTTGCCGCGGTACTGGTCACGATTATCATTCTTCAATGGGCCCTTCTATAATCCCACGGTCATCCGATACGGCCGATGCCCCCTATGCGCCTTCTGCTCATCCGTCATGCCCAGACCATCGCCAATCATCAGGGACGCTGGCAGGGGCATGCCGACTATCCGCTCAGCGTCCGCGGTCAAACTCAGGTGGAATGCCTGGCCGGTGCCATTGCCGAAGAATGCCAACGACAGCCGGAACACTGGCGGGACAGTGTGCTCTACAGCTCGTCGCTGGGACGGGCCGAAGCCACCGCCCGGGGCATCAGCGAGGCACTCGCACTGCGGATTCACAGTCGCGAAGCACTTCGCGAGTACGACGTTGGACTATTCTCCGGCCGGACCCGGGCAGAGATCGAGGCGGCAGATCCAGAGATCGCCGCCCGTTTTCGACGCGATGGCGACTGGGACGCGGTGCCCGATGCCGAGTCATTCGCTGAACGGGCGCGCCGCGCGGACAGCGTGGTTTCGGAGTTGATCACCGATCATCACGACGCGCAGACCATTATCTGCGTGACGCACGGCGGATTCATCCAGTATCTGATCGCCTCACTTCTGGGCACCCGTCGGGTCTGGGGAATGCGGCCGGATAACACGGCGATCTTCGAGTTCAGCTTTACCCGCGCCGCGCAGGCCGAGGACCGAAGCGCGCCCAGCGGGCTCAGCACCTACCGCTGTCGGATCCAACGCTTCAATGACACTGCGCACCTTCAGTCGCTACCGGCGGAGTAACGGCGGGATCCTTGACCCAACCACATATCCGGCTCACCCGCTCCTTGGTAACCTACACAGGTTGGTTCATTGAACTGGATCGTGGAGGCAATCATGGATTCATCTTACCGGCCACCCGCCTACTGGCTCTTTCCCATTGGGCTGCTGCTCTCGCTCGGCATCTCGCTGCTCCCCGGGCAGTGGCCACTCTACGCCGTGCTGGCCATCAGCACTGCCGTACTCGGGCTGCCGCATGGCAGTCTCGACACGGCCGTCGCAAAGCGCTACCTCCACCTCAATAGCCTGCCCAGGCTGGTCGCCTTCCTCGCCGGTTACATGGCACTGAGCGCTGGGGTTATCGCGATCTGGCTGCAAGTACCCAATATCGCACTTGCTGGATTCCTGCTCTATTCAGCCGTGCATTTCGGCGACGATGTGGCGCATCGGCTCGGCCGTATCGGCGGCATCGGCTACGGACTGTGGATTCTGGGTCTGCCGGTGACCCTGCATCCGGGCACCGTCGAGCCGCTGTTCGCGATGCTTGGTGCCGATCAGACGGGCTTGATCATCAGCGCGGCGCCGTGGGGGCTCGCCCTGGGCGGTGTCATCCTGCTCTCGGCACTTGCCCTGCATGCCGATCGCGCTCTGAGTGACTGGCGCGACCCGTTGCTGCTCGCACTGGGCGCTGCACTGCTCCACCCGCTTGCCTATTTCATCGCCTACTGGTGCTTTCTGCACAGCCCCCGGCATCTGGAGCTGGCGGCGCGGGATCTCAACCTCCAGGGCTGGCGCGAGCGGTTGCGAGCGGTGGCGCCAACAACGCTGGCGACCTACGCGCTGGCGGCCGCGGCCATCCCGTTTCTGATGGGCGTGCCGAGTGATGCCATCCTCATGCAGGTCATCTTCATCGGACTGGCGGCGCTGACGGTGCCACACATGATCCTCGAATTCATCGCCAGTCCCAACCGCGCGGAGTAGACCATGCTTGACGCCGCCCTGCTGCCCCTCCAGCGCCGGGTACTGGCGCCGATCGCCGGCTTCATGGTGGAGCGCGGCGCTCGTGCCGACAATGTCACCCTGACGGGGTTCGTGCTCGGCATCGTCGCCATGCAGTTGCTGATCCAGGAGCTCTATTTACTGGCATTGGGCTTTATTCTCTTAAATCGTCTCTGCGATGGCCTCGATGGCGCCATTGCCCGCCTGACCCACACGACGGATCGGGGCGCGTTTCTGGATATTGCCCTGGATTTCTTTTTCTATGCCCTGGTGCCACTCGGCTTCGCGGTTGCGGACCCGGTGAACAATGCGCTGGCCGCGGCCACAGTGATCACTGCCTTTGTCGGGACAGGATCATCATTCCTGGCCTTCGCGGTCATCGCCGCCAAGCAGGGGTTATCGGCGTCCGCCTATACCGGGAAAGGCATCCACTACCTGAGCGGATTAACGGAAGGAACGGAAACAATTGGCTTTTTCATTGCGATCTGCCTGTTCCCTGCCTATTTCGCTGAAATCGCCTACGCCTTTTCAGTGGCTTGCCTGATCACCACCTTCACACGCTGGATGCAGGGCATGCGGACGTTCCGTTCTGACCGGGTCGCCTCGTGAGGGGGATGCGATTCACCCTGATGATGCTGAGTGCTTTAGCGCTAGGCACGGGCTCAGCGGCGTCAACCGACACCCAGAATGGCAGTAACTGGGCGGATACGCGGCAAGCCGCGCAGGGCCAGACGGTCTACTGGAACGCCTGGGGCGGCGACAGCCGCACGAACCGCTTCATTCAGTGGGTGAGTGAACAGACACAACAGCGCTTCGGCGTCACCGTCCGCCACGTCAAGCTGGCGGATACCGCCGAGGCCGTCACCCGTGTGGTCACGGAAAAGGCCGCGGGGCGGGATGAGTCGGGATCAGTGGATCTGCTGTGGATCAATGGCCCGAACTTCCTGTCGATGAAAGAGCAGGATCTGCTGCATGGCCCGTTCGTCCGTGATCTACCCAACAGCCGTTACCTTGATCTGAGCCCGGGGTCCGCCAACACCACGGATTTCACCGTTCCCACGGACGGGCTGGAAAGCCCGTGGCGACTGGCGCGGTTCGTATTCAACTACGACGCCGCCCGAGTCGATGATCCGCCGCGGAGCATCCCAGCGCTACTCGACTGGGCGCGGGACAATCCTGGGCGGTTCACCCATCCCCATCCCGATAATTTCATGGGCGCGACGTTCCTCAAACAGGCGCTGATCGAACTCACTCCCGATCCCGCGCTGCTCCAGAAGCCGGTCGCGAGCGCGGATTTCGAGGCCGCCACCGCACCGCTCTGGCGCTGGTATGACGCAATCCGTCCCTACCTTTGGCGGGATGGTCGGACATTTCCAGCCAACGAGTCGGAGCAACAGCAGCTGGTCAATGACGGTGCCGTTGATATCGGCATGTCATTCGATCCGGCCTCGACGGCCGCCGCGATCCAACAGGGTCTGTTGCCGCAGACGGCTCGTGTGCTGATCCCGACCGCGGGCAGCATCGGCAATGTCAGCTTCGTGGCCATCCCCTACAACGCCCGTCATATCGCTGGAGCGCGAGTAGTCGCCAACTTCCTGCTATCACCGCGCGCTCAGGCAAGGATGCAGAATATCGAGGTCCTGGGCGCGTTTTCGGTCCTCGATTTCGATCGCCTTGATGAAGCCGCCCGCGCCCGCTTCGCGGCGCTGCCGGAGGCGCCAGCGCTACCATCGCGCGAGGCACTGGGACAGACCCTGCCAGAACCCCATCCCAGCTGGATGACGAAGCTGGTCGAAATCTGGTCACAGCGATACACCCGCTAGCCTCAGGTATCCGAATGCTGCCGCGCATGGGTCTACGCGCCCTGATCCTTGTGGTCCTGATTGGGCCCGTTCTGTTGGGGGTGATACAGACACTGACCGCTGCGTTCGGCTGGCTACCGGCGCTGGGCGAGCGAAGTATCGGTATCGACCCCTGGATTACGCTGTTTGCCCAGCCGGGGCTGGCGACAGATCCGGCTGCCCACGCTGATCGTGCTCAGCTATGCGCTCTCGAATGTGGATATGGCGTTAATCCTCGGCCCTGCCAATCCACCCGTGCTGGCGGTCATGGTGCTGCGCCTCTACACGGCTCCAGCGCTCTCGAGCCTGCTGACCGCCGGAGCTGGCGCGCTTTTGCAGGCAGGGCTAGTCGTCACCGCATTCGCTGGCGTCTGGCTGCTGGAGCGATTGATCGCCCTGGCGGGACGGCTCTGGCTACGTCAGGGCAAGCGCGACCGGCTCACCGCGCCACTGCTCTCGACCGGCCGGATCGGCACCCGGCTGATTTTCGCTCTGGGTGGGATGGCAGTCACCGCCCTCCTGATCTGGTCGATCACCTGGCGCTGGCCCTGGCCGCAGCCCTGGCCCGAGCAGCTATCGTTGTCGGCGTGGCAACAGTCCGGCAGTGGCTGGATGGGACCATTCGGCCATAGCCTGTTGTTTGCCAGCATCACCACCGCCGCCGCATTGGTGCTCGCCATCGCCTGGCTGGAGACCGAGCATCGTGAGCGATCCTCAACGCTGGCCGGCATTGTCTACCTGCCACTCCTGCTGCCGCAGATCGGCTTTCTACCGGGATTACAGTTCGGATTCCTGCAGCTCGGCATCGACGCCAGCGTGCTTGCGGTGAGCTGGGCGCATCTGCTGTTCGTCTTCCCCTATGTTCTCCTCGTGCTGGCCGGGCCATGGCGGGGATTTGATCCGATGCTCACGCGCCAGGCCGCCTCACTCGGTGCCGGTCCGCTGCGCCGTCTGCTGCGCGTCAAACTGCCCATACTGCTGGGTCCGGTATTGGCCGCACTCGCCATCGGCGTTGCGGTATCCATTGCCCAGTACCTGCCCACGCTGATTATGGGCGCGGGTCGCATCAGCACCTTGACCACCGAGGCGGTCAGCCTTGCCTCGGGCGCGGATCGCCGGATCACCGCGGTCTATGCCATCCTGCAGGCAGGGATCCCGGTGCTGGTTTATGCCATTGCGATCATTACGCCGATCATCCGCGCACGCAATCGCGCCTTTCTCAGGGAGTAGCCACTATGTCGCTGGCGATCGATTCACTGGTTATCCGGGCACCGGACGGCGATCCGCTGTTCCCACCACTCACGCTCGACATCAGCGCCGGCACCATCACGACGGTGATGGGACCATCGGGTGTCGGCAAGACCACTCTGCTGCATGCCATCGCCGGTCATCTCGCCGAACCGTTTATTCTGGATGGGACCGTCCATCTCAACGGTCGCCGCCTCAATCGCGTTCGCGCCGAACGCCGCCGCATCGGGCTGATGGTTCAAGAGGCGACGCTGTTCCCCCACTTGAGCGTGGGCGATAATCTCGCCTTCGGCCTACGCCCAACACTGACGGGATATCGAGCCCGCACGGCGGCGGTGGACCAGGCCCTCGAATCGGCAGGCCTGGATGGCCTGCGCGATCGTGATCCAGCAACACTGTCCGGCGGTCAGCGGGCGCGCGCGGCACTGATGCAGACTCTGCTCGCCGAGCCGGAGGCGATCCTGCTCGACGAACCCTTCTCGCGGCTTGATGAAACCCTGCGCGCCGAGATCCGGATGTTTGTCCTCGACCATATCCAAGGTCGGTCCATTCCCGCCCTGCTTGTGACCCACGACCCGAGTGACGCCAAGGCAGCAGACGGGCCGACGATTCCGCTGGGTAAGGCAGCCATGTCCAATCACATCCCGTGCGGGGCGGGACTGACAGTCTGTGGCTGTCATTCTGCCGAGGAGCAAGACCGATGGCCCGCGAATATGTCCGTCCCGAGATCTCTGAAGCCCTCTACGATGAGCTCACCGAGGATCGCCACCTGCTGATCAACCCCGATCCGTCAGATCTGGTCCGCGCCCTCGATACGGTTCAGCACCGATCACGCGAACGCCAGCTCGAGGCCGCAGCGCTCCTTGATAGCTGGAGAAGACTGCAGAGCGGTGTGCTTGATCCGGTTGGCATTGCCGCCGAGACCCATGCACCCGCTCATTATCAGTGGCCGATGCGCTGCACGCTATTCCAGGCAGTGACCATTACACCGCACTTGACCGGCGCGCTGATCGAGCGCGCCGAGATTCAGCCAGGCGAGGCCCTGAGCTGGCCTATCCCAATGACAGCAGACAGTCATCTCAAACGCCGGAACGCGATTATCACGGCCTTTTGGATGCAGCTGAGCGACCATGATATCCATCAGCTTGATCGACATACCGCCGCTGCCTGATCCATCGCCCGGGCGGTCGTCCCCTGGCTGCTGTGTCTGATCGGTGGCCTGCTCGCGGTGGTCTATCTGCCCATGTTTCTGGGCGGCCAGTCACATCCGCATCTGCATGTCGAGCGCCGCATTCGCGCGCGCCCCCGATGTGGCCAGCAGCTGCCGGGGCAGATCGGGCATCCGGCGGCCCAGCCGTGCCGGGATGCTGGCCTGGTAGCGACAGCGACCGTCATCCGTCGCTGACCAGGCGCCGATATGCGGTGCACCGGTTGCGTTCTGCCACTCCTGCTCATTGAGCGCATCACAGATACCGGCAAGCTCATCCTTGTGCGCATATTGCTGCGGCATCTGCAGGCCGTAGTCGAGCCCCCGACCGATCCGAGGGCTGTTCGCCATCACTGCCAACCGGACCGTTGCACCGCGCACCGCCGGCCAGCCCAGCGGTTCTGCCCAGAGCACATCCGCGGCGCGCCGCCGCACACGCCAGCCATTGGCTTCGACGCTTGCAATGCCCTGCAATCCGTTACGCCACACCCCCAGGCCCGCGCGATCAAGCGGCGCACTCCCCATCCGTGGGTCGGTGAAAAGATGAGTGCCGGCCTCGGTCACCGCCAGACGTACGAGATGCCGCCCGGTGGTATGCCATGGCACCTCGCTGTCGATACAGATCCGACTGCCCAGCATCAGTCCTGCCTGGTTGGAAGAATGAGCGGACTGCACGGCGCCAATCGCACTTTGGGGGTTAAGCCGATAGGCCCGCATCGCCGCGTTGGCGGCAGCACTGACGTTACCGCGAAGACCAGTACTGATCTCGATGGCGGGATAGCGTACGCCGGCATCAACACCGACCCCGGAGAGCCGCTGTCGCTTTATGACGCTGATGGTCTGGGGACGCACCACACGCCATCCCTCAGCGACTTGCGTCAGGCTTGTATCCGGCTCCTGCCCGATCAGGCCGGCAAGCTCGTCAAGCGGCATGGCCGTGGAGTCAGTCATCCGCGAGGGCGAAAGCGACCGCGGCGCGGGCATGCAGCTCGGTGGTATCGAGCACTGGGAGCTTGAGATCGGTCGGATTGAGGAGCAGGCCAATCTCTGTGCACGCGAAAATCACCGCTTCCACTCCGCGGGCCTCCTGATCGGCGATGATGCGCTGGAGCACCTCGCGTGAAGCTGGCACTACTTCTCCGCGGCAGAGTTCATTGAAGATCACCTGGTCGATCCGGATACGATCCGCCTCATCCGGTATGTCGACGGTTACTGCGTCTGAACGGATACGCTCAGCCAGAAACCCCTCCTCCATGGTGAATCGTGTACCCAGCAGACCGACATGCGTGTGCTCCCCGGCGTCGATGGCCCGACGGGTGATGTCGCCAATATGCAGGAAAGGAATAGAGGTCGCCTGATCGATTGAGTCGGCCACTTTATGCATCGTGTTGGTACAGAGCACCAGTGCATCGGCACCCGCCATCTCAAGGCGGCGACCAATGCCGGCAAGACGGGCACCGGCGCGTTTCCATTCAGCGTTGGACTGCATCCGCTCAATGGCGGCGAAATCAACACTATGGAGGAGTACTTCCGCCGAATGCAGGCCACCGAGCTGCTGTTGGACGCCCTCATTGATCAACCGGTAGTAAGTCTGCGTGGACGCCCAGCTCATTCCACCGATCAAGCCCAGTGTCTTCATCGCATCCTTCCGTTCACAGCGCCTATCGGGCCTTCCACCCCGCCCAGACGATCGCCAGCCAGGCAAACATCAGAAGCGTCCCTCCAACCGGCGTCAGATAGGTGATCTCGATGATATCCAGCGAGACGCCCAGATAGATACTGACACTAAAGAGCAGCGTACCGACGGTCATCAGCCAGGCCGCGATCTGGAGACGCCCGCGCGTCGCGTCGGCCAGCGGCAGCCCGAACCCGAACGCAAGCCCCAGCAGCGCCACTGCATGCACCTGGTTGTAGCGCACGGCTGTCATCAGATAGCGGAAATATTCGGCGTCGACGTCCGGCCGAATCAGATGCTCTGACATTGCGCCGATACCGACCGAGAGGAGTCCCAGCAATCCAGAGAGAATGAGAAAAATACGCAAGTCAGCGGCCCTGTTTGTTGATCTCCACCAGCAGCCGATCCGTTATCAGGTGTTCATGAAGAGCGTGATGCTGGATTATGAGACCATTCATTGATGATTGAGTGCATTAAGCCTATGCGGTGTTCAGGCCGTCAAGCGACGGTGCCATCGAGCGCTGGGCGGGTACCCCCCCCCGCCGGTGCGGCTCGCCCGCAGGTAGCGGCCTGAGTAGTCAATGCGCTTCTGCCGCCCATCGCGGTCCTTTTCACCGACCTTAAAGGTTGTCATAGGCGCCGAGTGACAAGCGCTGGCAACTGCGCCTCGATGGTGGCGCGCATCGGCTCATGCACCGGCGCTAGCTTGAGGGCACTGCCCAGTGATTCCACCGGCTCATCCACGTCAAACCCGGGGTCATCCGTGGCAATCTCAAACAGCATGCCACCGGGTTCGCGGAAGTACACCGAGCGGAAATAGTACCGATCGACCTCACCGGAACACGGCAGCTGCCGCGCCTGTACCTGCTCCAGCATCTCGAGCAGCGCCGGACGATCCGCGACCCGAAACGCGACATGATGGACGGTGCCGTAGCCCGCCTGTCCCGGTGCAACGTCGTTGAGGAGCTGTAGCTGGTCGAGGGTCCGTTCACCCTGGCCCTGAAACCACTGCCCGCTGGCATCCGCATGCATCGGGGTGTAACCGAGCAGGTCCGTGAGCACACGGGCGGTCGCCTCGGGCCGATGACTGGACAACGACATGCCCGCAAGTCCCTGGATGGTCCGTTCAGCATCGGCGCCGGCCGCCTGTCCCACCAGCGCCAGCGGCAGACCGTCCGGATCGGTGAAATGCAATGCGCTCAATTGATCACCGGTCGTTGAAGCCCGAACCGCTATCCCGGCAGCCATCAGATGCTCGCGCCACTCCCCGAGGGCCATCGATGCCACCGCGAGGCGCGTCTCGATCGGCTGCCCCCGGCCGGGCTGTCCCGCCGGCACGCCGGGGAAGGGAAAGAACGTCAGCGTCGATCCCGGCCCGCCCCGAGCATCGCCGTAATAGAGGTGGTAGGTGAACGGATCGTCCTGATTAACGGTCTTTTTGACCAGCCTCAGGCCCAGCACATCGGTGTAGAAATCGAGGTTACGCTGGGGGTCGGCGGCAACCGCCGTTATGTGGTGAAGGCCGTTGATCAGACACATCCCGCCATTTTAGCAGAGCGCTTGAGGCGCAATGAGCGCGTCGGTCTCAAGCACGCTCTCCGTCTCCCCTATTCTGCCGCGGGCCTTACTGCCGCTCGCTGGGATCGAATCGCTTTCGGCTGTAGCGGAGCACGTAATACGTCACAAAGCACATGGTAATGAGCGCGATGTGGCCGACGATGGAATAACCAATCGTGACATATTCGCCAACATACAGCCCAAATGCGACACACCACATAAACGCAAGGCCATTGGTCGCCAGATACTTCCACTCCAGTGGCGCATTCGATAAGGCGTTGGTGGCGGGATTCACCAGCGTGAACAGAAAACGAATCAGCTTGAACAGACCCATCATGGCGGCGTCTCCTATCGATAGCGAGCCGTTACCCGCTCACCGTCCGCGCTTCCCGGGCTTTTTGCAAGGTTAACCGGGAATAACCCGTGCACAATCCAAGGCAACCGCCGTTATCGGGTGAAGGCCATTGATCAGACTCATTGGTACACTCTCGCAAAGCGTTTCAGGAGCAACTGCATGGCAAAGGGCTGGGCCAGCGAAGACGCCGCACAGGAAGAAATCGACAGCACCGTCAGCGATGCGGTGCAGCGGGCACGCAGTGCCCTGCCCGAGGGCGAGAGCCTGACGAACTGCGAGGACTGCGAGGTGCCCATTCCCGAGGGGCGCCGCCGAGCCATGCCGGGCGTCCGCCTGTGCGTAAGCTGCCAGGAAGAGGCCGACCAGGCCCGGGGGGCTCACAGCATCTACAACCGCCGCGGCAGTAAAGACAGCCAGCTACGCTGAGGGTGAGACATGACTGACGACACGCAATACCGATTCAGTGATCTAAAGGCCGCCTGTGAGACGGCCTGGCAGGCCTACATCCAGCATGACTTCGTCGCGCAGCTCGCCGATGCCAGGCTGCCCCGCGACTCCTTCCAGCACTACCTCAAGCAGGACTATCTGTTCCTGATTCACTTCGCCCGCGCCTTTGCGCTCGCTGCCTACAAAAGCCGCACGCTTGCCGACTTGCGCCAGGCCCACGAGGGGCTGAAAGCCATCGTTGATCTCGAGCTGGGACTTCATGTGGACTACTGCCGTGAATGGGGCATCAGCGAGGCCGAGCTCGAGGCACTGCCCGAGGCCCGCGCCACGATGGCCTATACCCGCTATGTGCTCGATACCGGCCATCGCGGCGATCTATTGGATCTGCATGTGGCACTTGCCCCCTGCGTGATTGGCTATGGCGAGGTCGCCAACTGGATCAATCAGCGTTCCAGCACCGTACGCGGTGCGGATAACCCCTACGACGCCTGGATCGCAATGTACGAGAGCGCGGAATTCCAGGACGCGATGCAGGCCGAGCAGCAATGGATCGATGCCCGACTGGGGGGCGTCACCCCCGCGCGCTTCGAGGAACTGGTGACGGTCTTCCGCGACGCCACGCGGCTTGAGATCGACTTCTGGGCGATGGGTCTGGAGCGGCGGGGTTAGCCGAAGAAACAGCCGCAGGATTTCACCGTCATTAGCGCGAGCAAGTCCGCCACCGGCCGGGCGGTCAGTCCTCGGCCAGCCCAATCTCAAAGTCAATCGGATTGCGCACGGTGTTACCCACCGGTGAGAAATAATTCGCCCGCTGGACAATCTCATCCAATACTTCCCGCGAGGCATCGCCATCGATATCGACTTTGACACGCACGGCCTGAATGCCCATCGCCTCAGGTGAGGCCTCATGTCCACCCGCTCCCCAGGCTGCGGGGTTGCCGATATCCCCTTCCAGATGCAGCTCTAGATTACTCAGCGAGACCTGCTTCCAGGTCGCGACCGCGATGATGCCAACCGCCAGGCACCCGCCAAGCGCAGACAGCACGACCTCAGCGGGGGCGGGTGCGGTATCCTGGCCAAGGAGATGTAGCGGCTCATCAACGACCACTTCATGACCCCGAACATGGCTGACGGTGCGGTACTGACCCTCTACCACCGTCTGAACCTTATTGGTTCCCTGAGTGTTCGGGTTGTTACGGCCCTTTTCCGCAAAGCTCAACAACCCATCCCGATCGATGGGACGGAGGTGTTTGCGGACGGTTTTCTCTGCGGATTCACTCATTTCAGCGTTCTCCTTTTTTTACAAATCACTCAAGACTGCCAATCGAATCGACGGGCAAGCGTCACAACAAGGCCATCGAGCCCATAACCAATCACACCGATCCACAGCACCAGTGCCGCTAGCTGGTCATAGGCGAGAATGTCCCGGGCGTCGTTGATTGCATAACCCAGCCCGCTCGTCACTCCCAGATATTCGGCTGGCACAAGCACCACCCAGGCCACGCCCAGAGCGAGGCGAATGCCCGCCAGCACATCCGGGGCAATAGACGGAAGCGTCAGCCGCCACAGCCGACCGATGGGTGGTGCGCCCAGATTCCGCGCCACTCTTGAATGCAACGGGTCGATGCGCTGCACCGCGAATGCGGTTGAGAACAGCACCGGCCATACCGCTGCCATGAAAATCAGAAAGACGATGGCCCCATTCCAAGTGGCGAAAACCATCACCGCGATCGGCATCCACGCCAATGGACTCACCATGCGCAGCAGCTGGAACGGAAAGCCGGTCACACGGCGAAGCACGGCCGACGACCCGACAACAATGCCAAGCGGCACAGCAATCAGAACCGCCAATGCCATCCCAAAACCGACGCGGTAGAGACTTGCCCCGGCAGCCTCAAGCAGCGCGCCACTGACAAGCAGCTCCCAGGCCGCTGGCAGCGCGGCCTCCGGGGCAAAGCGCGTGAACGCGAATAAATCAGGCTGCGCCTTGATGTATTGACCACCCGCCCACCAAAGCAGCAACAAGGCGAGTGCGCCCGCGATCGGATAAGCGACCCGGTCGAGCAACCGTTGAGCCCACCGCGTGGTGCTATCGTTCGCTATTGCTGATGACATCACAGCTTGATGCGCTCTTTCCGGGTCAACTCATCCAGATAATTGGCGCCCGGGTGCTGACGCAGCGCCTCTTCCACAAATCGGTACTCCACCAGATCATCAGCGACGAAATCCGGGTCAAGGCCCTGCAGGAAGGTTGTATCCCCCTCGACCAGCGTCTGGTTCATTTCCACGACGAGCCGCTTGGTTGCTGAGGGGTAAGGGTAGGGAGAGAAATCGATCCGCCCGACCCGCCAGTCCGGGTGACTCACCGCTCCGCTGTCCCGATATTCCGGCTCGTCGTAATGCGTCATGGCCCGGCGGACCACCTCTGCCGGCATGGGCAGATAGCCCTGCCCGTCCCTTGAGAGCATCTCAGCGACCTTGCCTTTATTCTGCTGCGCATATTCGGAACCGCGCACGACCGCATTAATGACCCGCTGGGTCCATTCAGGTCTGGCATTCACCTGCTTTTCATTCATGCATACAACGCAGCACGGATGGTTCTCCCACATATCGCCGGTAAATCGCAGCAACCGACCGCCCGCAAGCAGCTCGCCGGCCGCATTGAACGGCTCGGCAACGATGTATCCATCGATCTGCCCTGCCGCCAGACTCGAGGGCATCTCCGGGGGCGGAAGGATAAGGAGGTTCACCTCATCATCGGCAAGCGGATCTTCCTGGCGCTGAATAACGGGGCGGAGGCCCGCGTTACGCAGTCCCATCTGAATCAACGTGTTGTGAATGGAATACCAATAGGGAACCGCGATCTGCGTGCCACCCAGTTCGGCGAAGGACTCAATCCCGGAACGTCCACCGACCACCAATCCCGAACCGTTGATGTGGGCCCAGGCCATGATCTTGACCGGGAAGTCGTTGTTGTAGCGCATCCATACGGGTATCGGCTTTAACAGGTGGACGAGATTGAAGCGCCCACGGACGAACCCTTCGACGAGGCCCGACCAGCTTCGAATCAATTCCGGCGCTTCTGTCGTAACCCCCTCATCCTCGAAGTACCCCATGGCGTAGGCGGTGAGCATCGAGGTGGCATCGGTGATCGGCAGATAACCGATATTCAGTACCGGATTCTCAGCGTCCTGCGCACTCGCTGCTCCCGTCGGCAGCGTCAACCCCGCGGCCAGTCCGCCGATCACTGCCATGCCATCCAGCACAAACCGACGCCGGTCCGCCTGAATGTGGTAATCGGTCGACAGGACTTCATCGCATCCGCACTGCGCGTGGTGATGTTGGTCCGGTGATGTGTGCCTGTTGCTCATGAGTACTCCGGCTTCAATTCGATGGGATCGGCGGGCGGGCTAGAGCCCGACAGCCATGGAAGGTGCTGCTTCTGTGCTGGTGACCGGTGTCGACGGACTGCGCCGGGCCCGACCGAAGGCGGCCAGCAGCTCGTCACGCATGTCGGCAAATCCCGGCATCCCAGGACGACGGGGTCGGGTCATTCGATTATCGACCAGGGCATGTATACGGCCGGGACTGCGCTCCATGACCCCAATCCGATCACCCATGATGATCGCCTCATCCAGATCATGAGTGACCTGAACAAGGCTTATCCCCTGCTCGGCTACGATCCCGAGCACCTCATCCTGAAGATCGGTACGCGTGAAGGTGTCAAGCGCCGAAAACGGCTCATCGAGCAACAGCACGGAGGGCGACATGACCAGTGAGCGGGCGAGCGCAACGCGCTGTTGCTGACCGCCGGAGAGATCCCGCGGACGACTGCGCGCTTTATCCCGCAAGCCGACCCGATCGAGCATGTCCATGGCCGTTATTCGCCTCGCCTTCCCGATGCCAGCGAATTCGAGCCCCAGCGCGACGTTGTCCACCACATTCAGCCAGGGGTAGAGAGCCGCATGCTGGAACATGATATTCCACTCCGGGCGCGGCCCGAGCACCCGGGTCTGACCAATATGAATGGAGCCGGCGGTGGGACGGATCATGCCCGCGATCATGTTCAGCAATGTGGATTTACCACAGCCACTCTCGCCAACCAGGGCAAGGCTCTGCCCGGGTGGTACCGCCACGGAAATATCCTGCAGTACGGGCGGATCATTCCGATTGAACCAGTGGTTGAGATGGTCGATCCGAATACCAGCCGGCATGTTTTTCTCCGCTGATTCAATTGATCAGCGAACGGTACAAGTCGATCGAAGCCGATTGAAGAAACCTTTTTTCATATCGATATAATCAGACGAAACCGCAATATCGATATGCCCAATTGATATTTCTCAGCGAGTAATCATCCCAATACGCTTTCGCAGATCGATGTTTCTTACTGGAGACGACCATGGCGAGCGTAGCCGAGGCGATTGCCCGACCCACCGCCGACACGAAAGAACTGGTGACCCATGCACTCGAGCCGATCGTTGTCGACATCGACCGGGCGGGCCACTACCCCGAGTCGTTCATGCGCCGCTTTGGCGAGGGCGGGCGCTACAACCGCCATACATCACAGAATGGCTATGACTTTGCGGACGCCATCGATGCCATGAGCGACGTGTCGCGGGTCTGCATGTCCACGGGGTTCTGCGTCTGGTGTCATGACGCCCTGACCTGGTACCTCGACAATGCAGAGGTGCCGGAGACACGCGAGAAATGGCTCGACCGCGTGGCCAGCGGTCAAACGCTTGGCGGCACGGGGCTGTCCAACGGTATGAAAAACGTCGCGGCCATCGAAGAGCTGAAGATTCATGTCCGGCCGACTGAGGGTGGTTATATCGCAAGCGGCACCCTGCCCTGGGTTTCCAACCTGGCCGACGGTCATGTCTTTGCAGCGGTATTCAATAACGCCTCCACGGGCAGGCGGGTGATGGCGTTGGTCGACTGCGCAGCACCCGGTTTTGCGCTCAAGCAATGCGCCGAGTTTGTCGCATTGGAAGGCAGCGGGACCTATGCATGCCACTTCAATGATGTGTTCATTCCCAATGACCAGGTAATCAGCCACGATGCCGCCGGATTTCTGCCCCGGATCCGTGCCGGGTTCGTGCTCCTGCAGATGGGCATGCCGCTCGGCGTCATCGAGGGGTGCATCGAGATCATGGAGTCGATGGCGAAAACGCACGCGCACGTCAACGGTTATCTCGACGAGCAGCCGGAGGCGCTGCGTGAGGAGCTGACGGATCTGCGCGCCGCCGTCCACGCCCTGGCGGATGAGGTGCATGGGGACGCCAGCGACAGCCTCTTCCGTGACGTTCTGCAGGTGCGCGAGCGGGGCTCGGCCCTTAGCCTGCGGGCCTCCCAGGCGGCCATGCTTCATGCCGGTGCCCGCGGCTACCTCGCGGATGCACCGGCACAGCGAAAACTCCGGGAATCGTATTTCGTCGCGATCGTCACCCCCGCGATCAAGCATATCCGCAAAGAGCTCGCACGGCTCGAGGCGGCCTGAACCCAATGACCGCCCATAGCGCTTCTGATTATCGGCAATACATCTGCCTTGTCTGCGGCTACATCTACGATGAAGCCAATGGCGATCCGGACGGCGGCCTGCCGCCCGGTACCCGCTATGAGGACATCCCCGATGACTGGGTATGCCCCGACTGCGGGGTCAGCAAGGCTGACTTCGTGCCGATCGACGACGCGACACAGACACCGCCACCGGCCGCCGTCAGTCGCGTCACGAACGCTGCCCGCCGACCCCTCACAGGTGGTCATTATTGGCGGCGGCATGGCCGGATGGGCAGCGGCTGAAGCCATCCGCCGGGCAGACCCGAACCGAGCCATCGTGCTGATCACCGCGGATGCCGGCCATCACTATCCAAAACCGCGGCTCTCGAGCGCCGCAGGGGAAGGGTTGGCCCCCGATGAGATCATCATGCGCCAGGGGCCGGAGCAGGCGGCGAAACATGATGTCGAGCTGCTGGCGCACACGCGGGCACTCAGCATCGACCGTGGCCGGCGGCGCGTCATCACCGCCCGTGGCGGCGTGCCCTATCATCGGCTGGTGATCGCGATGGGCGCCGAGCAGCGCAGACTGCCGCAGCCTGGCGACGGGGATGGCACCATCCACACCGTCAACTCCCTGGAGGACTATCGAGTCGTTCGATCGAGAGTGGATGGCGGGCAATCCTCCATCTTGATCATCGGCGGCGGACTGATCGGCAGTGAATTCGCCAATGACCTCACAGTGGCTGGGCATCGCGTCACGCTGGTGGAACGCGCGGAGCATCTCCTCTCCGCCCTGCTTCCCGCAGCGGCCGCCCGCTCGCTTGAGGCCCGGTTCATCGAGAAGGGCATTGATGTCCATACCGGTCGCAGCGTGCAGTCACTCAATACTCAACCGACTGGGGACCTGACGGCCACACTGACCACGGGTGAAACTTGGCGGGGTGATCTGGTGATCTCGGCGCTCGGTCTTCAGCCCAATACCCACCTGGCGAACCAGGCAGGGCTTGAAACCCATCAGGGCCTGGTGGTCGATGACCAGATGCGCACGAGCGACGGGTGCATCCTTGCCCTGGGGGACTGCGTGGAACACCGGGGTGTCATCCGTCCTTATGTGCGGGCACTCCGCCGCCAGGCGAGCGTCCTCGGGAAAACGCTCGCCGGGGATGCCGCCGTCTACGACGGCAAGCCGGACACCATCATCATCAAGACAACGCTGTATCCAGTCGCTGTCCATCCACCGTCCAGCCATGGCGAGTGGGTTGCCGCACAGAACGGCCGCTGGAACCACTACAGCGGTGGCCGACTCACCGGCTTTGCTCTCATGGACCGAGCGGTTGCAGACGCCAAACGGGTTGAGAGAGAGTTGGGGGAATATGTCGAATAGTTAATGTGCCGCGGTGAGAAAACATGCAGATACTGAAATCTCTCATCCTTGCCCTGACCATCGCTGGTCTGAGCGGCACCGCCCTCGCCCAGCATTCGGAATACCGCGGTGACGAAGATCGCGCCATTAAAAGCCTGTCTGCCGACGACATTGAAGCACTCCGCCGTGGCGGCGGCTGGGGGTTGGCACGGGTTGCCGAACTGAACGGCGTACCAGGGCCCTCACACCTGCTTGAGCTTACGGATGAAATCAATCTGGATGCCGATCAGCAGGCAGCCATCGAAAACCTGTTCACTACCATGCAGGCCGAGGCCATCGCCGCGGGTGAGCGGTTTATCGCAGCCGAGGCCGCGCTCGAGTCCGCCTTTCAGTCGGGCGATGTAACGCCTAACGAGCTCCGGGACCACCTCGATACCATCGCCGAGCGTCGCAGCGACCTGCGCTACGTGCACCTGGAGGCGCACCTGGAGACGCTGGATATCATCACCGATGAGCAGGTCGCCCGGTACAACGAAGCCCGCGGCTACAGCACCCGCTCGGATTGTGATGATGTGCCCGAGGGGCATGACCCCGAGATGTGGCGCCAGCATCAGGGGTGTGAGTGAGCATCCACAAGCGCGGTGGCCGATCACTTAGCGCGATACCAGATCTTCGTTATCGTTAACGCCAGCTCTCGCCGTCTTCGGTCAGTGCGTTCCCACTGTGATAGCGCTTGACAAGCATTCTGGTACCGACGTCCGGGTTCTGGATGTAGCGATACCGGGCGAGCACCATTCTGCTCTCTTGGGTGTTGCATAGCCCGGAATGCTGATGCGGCCGTTCGTTGGTGTAGCAGCGCATCCCCTGGCAAACACCTGCTAGCCATGAGCCGACTAGATTCGAGGCCCTCCTCGGCGATGCTTGATCCGGCGCAGCAGTTGTTTGCATTCAATGCTGATCACACCGTCCCGGCTGAAAAAGTGATGGGAGACAAACGCATCCAGGTCGCCTTCAGTATCCGTGAGGGTGTGAATATGCAGGCTTTGCATATCGCTCATCAGGTAAAGACTAACCACCTCAGGAGCCGCTCCCAGCCGGTCACAGTAGGCCTCAATCCTATCCGGGCGTATGCGGGCATCAATAAATGCCGAGACGGCGCGCCCCATCTTCGCGGGGTTCACTACGGCTGTGAATTTCTCGACTACCCCCTGATCCACCAGGTGCCGTATCCGCTCCCGGGTGTAAGCCCGGGATAGCCCGACCTGACGGCCGACTTCCGCGAAACTCATCCGGCTGTCTTCGATTAACAGCTCAAGAATCTTTCGATCCGTTGCGTCCACCACAATCGGGTCCTCCGTGCTCCTTATACGGGCATCCAGTCCGAAACGGTGCTCACCATACGGATGCGGCGCTTGCCCACCTATCTGATGCAAAAAGCTCTCCAACAATCGCAGCTCAATAACAAACGGGCGTCAAATCCGCTCCGAACGTCCGATTGTCATTTCTGGTTTTTCGGCACAGGCACCGGCTTGGTGCGTTCGCACCGGATTGAGGAACCGTGCGCTGCATGTCACCAGACGGACCAAATACCCGCCGCACAGGCCTCTAGCGGCCGATAAGCGAGGTTGGCACGGGCCTTGCGCTGAATGTTGTGGATCCTGAGCCCAATGGCTCTTCGACAACCGCGAGGTAAGCGCAATGAGTATCAAGCGACGTGATTTCCTGAAAGCCGGTGCGGGCGTAGCCGCCGGGTCCGGCATCATTGGTGCGCCCATGGTGGCTAAGGCGCAGTCATCCCAGACCTTCAACTGGCGCATCACCAATGCCTATCCCCCGGAGTCCCCGTTCTATGTCAGCGGTCCGGGAAGCCCGGAGGATTTCTGCCGCAAGGTAGAGGCCATGTCCGGGGGGCGACTAAAGATCCAGCATTTCGCCGCCGGCGAACTGATCCCGGCCCTCGAGGGCTATGAGGCCGTGTCCGCGGGCACCGTGGAGATGAACGCGGCCAACGCCTATTTCTGGGCGGGTCAAATTCCTGCCGCACAGTACTTCACGACCGTGCCCTTTGGCATGAACTTCCAGGGAATGAATGCCTGGCTTTATCACGGGGGTGGTCTTGAGCTGTGGCAGGAGCTGTACGCAGACCGAGGCATGGTTGCATTTCCGATGGGCAATACCGGTGTACAGATGACCGGCTGGTTCCGTGAGCCGATCACCTCGGTCGAGGACTTCGATGGGCTGACGATGCGGATTCCAGGTCTTGCGAGCAAGGTGTACGCAGAGCTGGGTGTCAATGTTCGGCTGCTCCCAGGCGGTGAGATCTTCCCGGCCCTGGAGCGGGGCGTGATCGACGCCGCCGAGTTTGTGGGTCCGTACCAGGACCGGCGACTCGGCCTACACCAGGCGGCAAAGTACTACTACACCACGGGCTGGCACGAGCCGAGCAACGCCACGGAGCTGCTCATAAACGCAGATGCCTGGGCCGAGCTCCCAGACGACCTAAAAGCAATCGTCCGCACTGCCGCCATGGCCTGCAACCTCGAAAGTCATGCCTGGTCCGAGGCCAACAATGCCGATGCACTAAAGGACCTCGTTGAAAACGAGGGAGTGGTGGCTGACACGCTCCCAGACTCTGTGGTCTCCCGCCTGCGCGAAGTGACCATGGATGTGCTGGAACAAGGGGCCGCCGAGGACGCGGAAACCCGCAAGGTGCACGACGCGTACTTTGCATTCCTCGACAAGCACGCCTCCTGGGCCGCGCTCAGTGAGGGCCCAGTCCAGCGCTTCCTGAACAACGCCTAAGCCAGGTTGAGGGAAACGACATGTCGCGCATGACGGAGTGGATCGGGCGAATATTGGATGCAAGCGGCTGGCTAGCCAAGGCGAGTGCACTGTTGCTGGTCATTCTGGTGACCGCCAACGTCCTCGCCCGCTACCTATTCAGCACCGGCAATGTCGGGCTGCAGGAGCTCGAATGGCATCTGATTTCGCCCATCGCCCTGCTCGGTATGTCGTATGCCCTCCATCATGGTGAGCATGTCCGCGTTGATGTGTTCTACGAGCACATGCGCCCGACAGTACAGGCCTTTGTGGACATGCTCACCGCTCTATTAACGCTGGCCATCGGTGTCTACCTCGCCTGGGTGGCGATTCCCTACGTCCAGGCGTCCTTTTCGATGGGGCAGGGCTCTCCGAATCCCGGTGGCCTGCCTCACCGATTTCTCCTGAAGGCCTTTATCCCGATTGGCTTCGGTCTACTCGCCCTGCAGGCACTCGGAGCCCTTTTCGAGGCAGTGGCCACATTCCGCACCGCTCGCAAAGGAGTCCATGAATGAGCCCTCAGGAAGTCCTAGCACTGCTCATGCTCGCGGGCTTTATGGGCATGATTTTGATCGGTATCCCGGTTGGCATCTCTCTGGCAACCTCCGGGCTTTTGTTCGGTTTCCTCGGGTTCGGGTCCACCCTCTTCGACCTCCTTCCGTCGCGCATCTACGGCGTCGTGACTAATTACACCCTGCTCGCGATCCCGTTGTTTGTATTCATGGGCGTAATGCTCGAGAAATCGAAAATTGCCGATGCCCTGCTCGAGACTCTCGGTCATGCGATGGGTGGACTGCGTGGTGGCATGGGCATCGCAATCGTTCTGGTGGGCGTGTTGATGGGCGCGGCCACCGGCATCGTTGGCGCTACCGTTGTCACGGTGGGCCTGCTCACGCTCCCTGTCTTAATGCGCCGGGGCTATAGCCGTAGCGTTGCCTGCGGCACGATCTGCGCCTCAGGCACGCTGGGTCAGATCCTCCCGCCAAGCCTGGTGTTGATCTTGCTGTCGGATATCCTCGGCGAATCGGTCGGTAGCCTGTTCGCCGCCGCGCTATTTCCGGGGCTCATGCTGGCCGCGGTCTATGTCATCTATCTGCTTGTACTGGGCATGGTTCGGCCAGAGACCGTGCCGCCCATTCCCCAATCGGAGCGCGACAGCCTTTCCGGTAGCGATCTGCTCTTTCGCCTCGTTAAAAGCGTGGCGCCGACCATTCTGCTCGTCTTCGCCGTTCTTGGCTCTATCATCGGTGGCGTAGCCGCGCCGACCGAGGCCGCCTCCATGGGCGCCGCGGGCAGTATCGTCATCGCTCTCGTGAGCCGACGGCTCGACCGGCCCATCATGGCGGCAACCCTGAAGGGTACAGTGAGCATCTCGGCCATGGTGTTCTTCATCCTGATCTGCGCACAGCCGTTTGCGCTCGCCTTCCGCGGTCTGGGCGGGGAACACCTGGTAGAGGCGCTATTCGCGCTCCTTCCCGGCGGGCTGAACGCCGAGCTGCTGTTCATGATGCTGCTGCTGTTTATCCTGGGGTTTTTCCTTGAGTGGATCGAGATCTCCTACATCGCATTACCGATGTTCCTGCCCATCTTCCAGGCCGCGGGCGTGGACATGGTCTGGTTCGGGATTCTGGTCGCAATGAACCTGCAGGCCTCATTCCTCACACCACCCTTCGGCTGGGCGCTGTTCTTTCTCAAGGGCGTCTCTCCCCCTGGCATCACGACTCGGGATATCTATATCGGTGTGCTCCCATTTATCGCCCTGCAGCTCATCGGCCTCGGCCTGCTCTTCATCTTCCCCCAGATGGCAACGTGGCTGCCGGCGGCCTTAGGGTGGTAGGCGATGGAATTTCTGGCGCAATATCATCCTGCCTGGCTGTTCGGATTGGCATTAGCGCTCCTCGCGACGGGTATCATTGCCGGCGTGATGGCCGGCCTGCTTGGAGTGGGAGGCGGTATCGTGATCGTCCCCGTGCTCTATCACCTCTTCACGCTGCTCGATATTGACCCGGCGGTGCGGATGCATCTGGCCGTCGGCACCTCGCTCGCGACGATCATTCCGACGTCCATTGTGTCGGCGCGCTCGCACCACCGCAGAGGTGCCATGGACATTGAACTGCTGCGTACTCTCGCCCCGGCCGTTCTTGCAGGTGCTGTTATCGGCGGCTTGTTTGGGAGTCTGCTTGAGGGTGCGGTTTTGAGTGCTATCTTCGCTCTGGTGGCGCTTGCGGTTGCAGCCAATATGGCCATGCGCTCTGAGGGAACGACACTGGCAGCTACCCTGCCCACGCGCGGGTTACAACGGCTGCTGGGAGCTGGCATTGGCAGCGTCTCGGCAGTGATGGGGATCGGGGGCGGCACGTTAGGCGTGCCTATTCTATCCGCGTTCAATTACCCCATTCGACGGGCCGTCGGGACGGCGTCTGCCCTTGGGGTGATTATCGGCGTCCCCGGGGCACTGGGTTTTCTCATTGCGGGGCTGGGATTGCCGGATCGCCCGCCGGGCAGTATCGGGTATATCAACCTCGTCGGGTTTGCGTTGATCGTGCCGCTGACCATGAAAACGGCGCCATTGGGGGCCAAGCTGGCGCACCGGATCAATCCCCGCTGGCTCCGACTGGCCTTTGCCGGGTTTCTGGCTCTCACTGCGGCCCGAATGTTTTTTGACCTACTGGGATCGAGCTCATGATCAACACTCCTCTTGGCCATCGCGGCATGGTGACTGCGCCCCATCACATGGCCGCGGAGGCAGGCCGGGATGTCCTGCGCGAGGGCGGCACCGCTGTCGAGGCGATGGTGACGGCCGCCGCCGTTATTGCAGTGGTCTATCCGCACATGAACGCCATCGGCGGCGACGGCTTCTGGCTGGTGGGCGAGGCGGGACAACGCCCCTCAGGCATCGATGCATGCGGTCCGGCCGCGGGTCTGGCCAGTCGCGACTGGTACCAGGCCCAGGGCACAACCACGATTCCGGCTCGCGGGCCGCTCGCCGCGCTCACCGTCCCGGGTACGGTTGGCGGCTGGATGGCCGCACTTGCACAACCCAACGCCACGAGTGGGCGGATGCCCGTGGCCCGCCTGATGGCTCCCGCCGTCGCGATGGCGCGGGAGGGCGTGCCCACCACCGCGGGACAGGAGGCCCTGACCCGCCAGAAGCTCGACGGCTTGCAGGATATTCCCGGGTTTGCCGAGACGTTTCTCGCGGACGATCTGAGCGTCCCACAGCGGGGGGATCGACTCATTCAGAGGCGTCTGGGAGACACGCTCGAGCAGCTTGGTCGAGCCGGGTTGGGCGATTTCTATCAAGGTGACGTGGCCCAGAGTCTGGCCCACGATCTTGAAGCACTCGGCAGCCCCCTACGGCTTGATGACTTCACCGGGTACAAAGCGCAGGTGGTCGATCCGCTATCGATCACCAGCCGGGACACCCAGCTGTACAACATGCCACCGCCCACGCAGGGTCTTGCATCGCTCATGATCCTGGGTGTTTTTGATCGCCTGCGGGTCCCTGACGGCGAGGGTTTCGCCCATATCCACGGGCTCATCGAGGCCACCAAGCAGGCCTTCCGGGTGCGGGACGCCGAGGTAACCGACCCCGAATGGATGCGGACCCAGGCGGTCGATCTGCTTGACGCCCGCCACCTGGATTCCGCTGCCGCCGCCATCGATCCGCAGCGGGCCGCGCCCTGGCCGCATCCCGCCGCCCCTGGAGATACCGTCTGGATGGGGGCAGTCGATGCGAACGGCCAAGCCACGAGCTTTATTCAGTCGATCTATTGGGAGTTTGGCGCTGGCATCGTTCTGCCGGAGAGTGGTGTGCTTATGCAGAACCGCGGGATGAGCTTCGGCCTCACTCCGGATCACCCGCAAGCGCTCGAACCCGGACGAAGCCCCTTCCACACCCTGAATCCCGCCATGGCCACCTTCGCGGATGGCCGCCATATGCTCTACGGCACGATGGGGGGTGAGGGACAGCCGCAGACACAGGCCGCCGTGTTCACGCGCCATGCCCGCTTTGGGATGCCTCTGCAGGCTGCCGTCACGGCGCCGCGCTGGTTGCTGGGCCGGACGTGGGGTGATTCCTCGACCGGGCTGAAAGTGGAATCTCGCCTTCCGGACGCGGTGATTCAGGCACTCACCGAGGCGGGACACGCAGTGGAGGTGGTCGAGCCGTTCGACGGCATGATGGGACATGCCGGGGCCATCGTCCGGCATCCCGACGGTCTGCTCGAAGGTGCGACCGACCCGCGCAGTGACGGCGCCGTCGCCACGGTCTAGGTCAAGCACCCGGATCGCTGTAGACCTCGCCCATACGGTGCTGCAGACAATGATGGCTCGGCGTGGCGAGCGCCTACTATGGCTGGGACCGTCGCTACGGGTTGGTCGCCAGTATGGGCGGCCGAGGCAACGGCTCGGCTCATGCGATGGTGGGAAACTTAGATAGGGCGTAGGGATCAGGCGGGTGAGGGAGTGTAGCGAAGCAGTTAACGGGGGCCGTCCCCATCGTCACCTGACGAGCGATTCAGCAACCGGTCCACGGACTCGTTGTGGCGCCGGACGGTGTGATCGCCCCAGATCATCGCCGCGATCCAGCACAGCACCGGGCCAATGACCGTGCCCGCGCTTGCAAGCGCCACCAGAATCAGCACGATGGCCCCTGCCGCGCTGGAGTAAAAAACGCCGAGAGGCCCAAAGAGGAATGTCAGGACCGCGGAGGTGGTGCGGGATTTCTGGCGCAGGTTCATGGGGGCTCCGGGTGTTCCTAAACGTCTAACCGACTGTCGCCACGTACTCGGCCAGCACCCGCAGATCTCCGACCTCGTCCGCCGACTCGAAGACGATGTCCTCATAACCCGGGGCGGTGGTCTCACACGCAAGGACGATTCGCTGGTGCCGCCAGCCTTCCCCGTCATCAGCCGGTGCCTTTTCACTATGATAGCGCTTGACGGTCAGTCCGGAACCGGTATCCGGATCCTGGATATCGCGATGCTGGACGAGGACGATTTTGCCCTCTCGAGTGCCACCGGGGCTGGCGCGGAACAGGCAGAGAGAACCATTGGGAATGCGCAGGTTCATGGACTCACCCACCACGCGCATGACGAAGTGATCCGCTCGGGCGTTAAACAACTCCGGCAATTCGACCCAGGTCTGTGAGTCGATTGGGCTGCTCTGGCGCACCGGTGAGTCGGCAAAGGCCCCGGCCGCGGCAGTCATTTCCACGAATGGCACGGCGTTGTCCGCGGGAGTGACGTCCGATGCGTCAAGGAAAACCACATTGTCAGTGTCAGGCCCTTCAGGGTGGACTCCCGACCTCGTGGGCGCGGCAATGGCCTCCGCCGCGCGGGCCTGGAACCAGGCCTGCGTCTCGGTATCGGTGCAGTAGACAAGGCAACCCTTCATTCCACGGCTCATGAGCGTGCGGTAGGTGTTGCGGATGATGCGGTCCGCCCTTGCGGTCGCCTCGGCAGGATCGGTTTCGAACAGGGTCTTATGACCCCGCAGGGAGCGATCGGTTTTTGCCCGCGCGGCCGGTTGTGTGACGATTTCACCGTTTCGCACCACCAGGTCGGGGCCGATGATCACCCCGACATAGTCCATCTCCAGCCCCTGCACAGTGTGGATACAGCCGACCTGATCAATGGAGTGTGCCCGCTCCAGATATCGCCCCTCGTCCTCATCAAGATTCCAGGCCATGGCGAAGCCGGCCTCAGGGAATTCGATATCAGCGACGCCCGGCGTCTTTCTGCTCACCCAGTCCCAGCAATAGCCGGCCACCACCCGCGCCTTGCTGCCGGCGCGATCCAGCTCCACCACCCGCCGCTGTAGCTCACCCGGGGAGTCCACCACTTCGAAGTGATAGGGCACGCCCTCGAGATCATCCTGAGCGGTCGGCCGAATCCCCAACAGCTGATCAAGCCAGGCCAGATACCCATCCGAGCCATTACAGCGGAACTGTGACTGCAGCACCATGCGCTGCACCGTGGCGTCAGCCTGCGCCGCCCAGCGCTGAATCTCGGCAATGGACCCGGCGTCCGGCCAGGTGACCTGCTGGTCTTCGTCGATCAAGAAAATGCTCGCCTTCGCCGCGCGGATGATGTCGCGGGTCTGATTGGTGCCGGCTTTCTGGTACTGCGAGCGCTCCTTGATGCGGTGGCCTTCGTCGACGACCAGGGCATCCATTTCATCGTCGTCGGCCCCTGCATAGGTGCCCGAGCCCTTGAACAGGTTATCGAAACGGCTTTTCTTGAGTGTCCCTGTCAGGCGGGCCTGATAGACCTGGCGGGGCGCGCGATTGGGAGTGACGTAATGGGTGATGAGGCCACGGTTGATGAGCTCAATCAATAGATTGATGGCCACCACCGACTTACCCGTACCGGGACCCCCCTCCACGATCAGCACCTGCTTGTGCCCGGCGTTGGCGAAGTTCACAACCTCGAGGGCCGTCTCATAGGCGAGCTTCTGATCATCGATCATCAGGAACTCGCGCTTGCCACGCATGAGATTCGAGAGCGACGCCGCCAGAGCCCGGGACGGCCGGATGCGGCCATGCTCGATGCGGTAGAGCGTGCGGTTGCGATCACCGGCTTTGACGTACCGCGCAATGAATTCGCGGAGCTTCTGCGGATCGTGCTTGAGAAAAACCGGGGCGCGATCGAGATGCATTCGGTAATGCTCGTCACAGACCCCGGTTCGATCGACACAGTTATGCAGATAGGCGCATGCCTCCAGACGGATCGTCTCGTCCTGCACCGTAGCGTTGAAATCCTGCAGCAGCGAGGCATAGCTCCAGGCCTGATAGGAAGGGTGCGTCGTCTCTCTATCGCTTCCGCCCAGCCAGGTGCGGACAATGGCATCCTTCGATGTCGCCGTCACATCGCTCCACTGCTTGAGCTCAATGATCACGCAGACGTCCTGACCGCTGTCATCGGTGCCCGAGACAATGAGGTCGACGCGCCTGGAGGTCTGCGGGATCCGATACTCGATCGCGATGCCGGCGTCATCCGGGACGATCCTGTCCTCGAGGACGTTTTTCATGCGCAGCAGTGATTCCTCCCAGGACCTGCGCTCGCTGTCACTGACGCTGCCCTGCCCGGACTTTTGCATTGTGTCGAGAACACGGTCGGCGATCCGATTATCGCCGACGTCCCTCAGAAATCCCGGCTTATCGCTGGTGTAGACGAGCATCCTGCTCCTCCGACTCGACGCCTGACCTGGCCTGTACGCCCTCAACGATACATCCTGTGCACACGGGAATCAGGGAAGAAGCCATGGCGGACTATTACTCGGATAATGCCGACGCGCTTTTCGAGCGCTACAACGCGCTCGATTTCGAGGGGGTGCATGCCGATTTGCTGTCCTCTCTGCCCGAAGTGGCCGGGGCAGCCCTGGATGTCGGCGCTGGGGCGGGCCGCGATGCCCTCGCACTGGCCAAACGCGGCTGGGAGGTTGTCGCCGTGGAGCCGGCGCAGCGGCTGCGTGGACTGGGAGAGGCTTTTACGCAGGGCTACGCAGTCCAATGGATGGATGACCGCCTGCCGGGCCTCGACGCGGTTCGAGCGCTATCAGAACGCTTTAACCTTATCCTCGTCTCGGCGGTTTGGATGCATGTGCCACCGATGGAGCGTGAACGCGCCATGCGGGTGCTGAGCGAACTGCTCGCGCCAGGTGGACGGTTGTGCATTACGCTGCGCCATGGGCCGGGAGATAGCGAGCGGGCGTTTCATCCGGTGAGCCGGGCGGAGGTTGAGCAACTGGCCCGCCAGCGGGCGTTGGTTGATATCACGCCAAGCGGCACAGGCGGGACCCGACCGGACTGCCAGGGCCGCGACGAAGTTACGTGGGAGACGGTCTGTCTACAACTGCCTGATGACGGCACCGGCGCCCTGCCAGTGCTGCGGCATATCATCGTCAACGACCAGAAATCCTCGACCTACAAGCTTGGTCTGCTGCGCGTGCTCACCCGGATTGCCGATGGTCTGCCCGGCATGGTGATCCGACGTACCGATCAGTATGTCACCGTGCCGTTGGGACTGGTTGGTCTGTACTGGCTACGGCTCTACAAACCGCTGGTCATCGACTGTCAGCTGCCCCAGACCCAGGGCAATACGGGTTATGGGTTCGCAAAGGACCCCTTCTACGCGCTTCGCCACCTTTCCGCGTTTGATCTTTGTGTTGGCCAGGCGTTTGACAGCCACACCGGCAAGCTTCTGCTGGCGGCTATTCGTGATGCCTGCCAGAACATCCGCCAGATGCCAGTACGCTACACGACCTGGCCGGGATCAACTGACCCATTGTTCATCGCCGAGCCCGCTACCACCCGTCTGCGTAATGTGCCCGTGCGACTGGATCGCGAGACGCTACTGCGATTCGGTGTTTTCCACATCCCGAGCCACATCTGGGATTGCGCGAGCCGCTATGCCTGCTGGCTGGAGCCCGCCATCATCAATGAGTGGGTCGATGTCATGCAGGGCTACGAGCTGCGCTATGACGACGGGCCGGCGCGTGGGGCACTCCGGTGGCAGACGCCGGTTCGCCGCACTCATCTGGTACGAGATCTCATCGAATCACGGCTCGCCGTTGAGCCAGCTCCCCAGTGCACATGGACGGCCACACGATTGAAGGCGAACCACTACGAGGTCGACCACGCACTGCCATGGGTGCACTGGAACAATAACGATTTGTGGAACCTGCTACCGGCGACGCGCCGAGCCAACCGCGAGAAGCGCGACCGCCTGCCCGCCGCCGGTCTGCTAGACGATGCCCACGACAGAATCGTCGACTGGTGGGCGTCCACCTACCTTAACTCTCGCTATCGGGATCAATTCATTATCGAGGCTGAGGCCGCGCTGCCCATGGTCGAAGACGCCAGTATCCCCGCGGCGGTGTTCGCCGGCTTGCAGCATCAGCGCAGGCGCCTGAAGCAAAATCAGCAGATTGCGGAATGGGTGGGTTTGAAACCCAACTCTTTAGCAAGCTACCGCTGGCCGTAATAATCACTGATGTAGAGCCTAAATCGCCTCTTGCCGGTATGCCCGAAGCTCGCGAGCACCGAGGGGCTGCTGCAGTCGCCAAACAATACTCATAGGCCGAGTGCCTTCGTGGCGTACATAGTTGATCGGCCCGAGGTACCGAAAAGGCTCAGTAAGCCCGTTATCCAATTTTTTCCCAGAGCGCACGAACAACACCGGCTGATAGCCAACCTGAGCGTGGTTGATGTAACGCTGTCCGGTCGGTGACTCGGGTGTAGTCGTTGACTGGCTTTGCCAGTGAAACAGTTCCTGGTTCAGCGCGTAGTCTTCATACAGTGTGGTAGCGGAAAAATCCTTGTCGGACTTATTGATCGTGACAAAGAGAGCATCGACATTTCGCTCCGGAACATGCAGCACGCCTTCGCGGTGAGTAAACGGAGAGGCAAAGTCGCCTTTTCCCAGAGCAAGCATGATTTGCTCTCTCGAATAACAGGCATGCAGTGCAAGCTGGCCAGTCAGCGCCGGGAAACGGAGGTGATGCACCGGAAGCAATTGATCAAGACGCCATTGGAGGATGTCTAGCAGGTCGCGCCTAAGACCAGGCTGTGCTCGCATAAACTGTAGCGCTTGCCGCCAACCACCCTCGGGTCGCTGATCACCCCAAACCAGGGCGAGGGAAAGCAGGACGGTCTCTTTATCTGAATCAGCAATCGGCTGCTCAGATTTCAACGCGTTCTGCAACGCAACCAACATGTCACGATCATCGGAAACCAGGAGCTGCCGCAACCCCAGAGTCAATCCCTTCTCATACTCGTCTAGCCCGGACTGTTTCTTCCCAGAGCCCTCTGCAATCAGGCTGGATGGCAGCCCGTGTTTCAGAACTAAGTCGGGATCATCCAGGTGCAGCCAATCGAGCATCTGGACCAGCGAAACATTCTCATCCCTCTCCTGACGTAGCTCAGCTAATTGCCTTGTGATCTGAGGACGCCGTTGCGTCAGCGTGTCACGAATATTAGCCAGCACCACCTTCGAAGCATGCTCATCAAGACGGACTAAGCAACCGGAAGGTAGCCATGGGAAACCAGCTTCAAGTTGGCGGTCTACGCGTTGATCCCTCCGGCTGCTAAGGGCACGAAAGCGGTCGGCAAAGCGAAATTGGCGGTTCTGTGGGGCAATGAAATCCAGCACCGTCAAATTAGCCTTCTCATCGTGCAACCGAAGGCCCCGACCGAGCTGCTGCAGGTAGACGGTAAGGCTTTCAGTAGGCCGTAAGAACAAAACAGTATCCACCTCCGGAATGTCGACCCCCTCATTAAAGAGATCAACCGTAAAGATGATCTGGATTTCCCGGTTGATCAGTCGGCGACGGACCGTTCCGCGCAACATATCCGGTGAGTCTGCCGTCAGCACTTCGGCCGCAACGCCCTTGGCATTAAAGTAGTCGGCCATGAATCGGGCATGCGCCTGACTGACACAGAAGCCCAAGGCACGGATGCGGGCTAGATCGGCCACATGGTCGTCTAGCTGGCGGAGAACCCAGCGCGCTCTGCGTTCATTTGTGCCAACAATTCGGTCGAGGTCTTCGGTGCGGTAACCGCCACGCGGCCATGTCAGACCGCTGAAGTCGACGTCAGGGTGATCACCAACACCGAAGTAGTGGAATGGCACCAAGTGGCGAGCCTCGACGGCATCCGCCAGGCGCATTTCATGAGTAAACCGATCACCGAAATCGCTGCGGATATCTTGGCCATCTGCGCGCTCTGGCGTTGCGGTTAGTCCGAGAAGGACCTGTGGTCGGACGTGAGCAAGAAGTCGGTAATAGGACGTGGCGGCCGCGTGGTGGGCTTCGTCAAGAACCACATAGTCGAAATGATCTGTTGACAATTGCGATAGCTCACGGGCATTCCAGCTCTGCACGGAACAAAACAGGTGCCGCGTCTGGGTGGGTGTGCGGCCGCCGACCAACAAGTCACCGAAGGATTCATCCCGAAGCACATGTCGAAAAGTGCTCATGGCCTGATTAAGAATTTCTTCGCGGTGGGCAATGAATAGCAGGCTGGGCCGACTGCCTGTACCTGGTGACTGTGAAAATCGTCGATAATCAAAAGCCGCAACCATGGTTTTTCCAGTACCGGTTGCTGCAATGACCAAGTGTTTATGCAGACCCGCCTCACGCTCCTTCGAGATAGCATCCAGGATTTCTTGCTGAAACGCGTGTGGCCGAAGGTCGAGAAAGTGCCAGTTTCGACTGCGATCGCTCGGTTTAGTGCGGCGTTCAGATGCAAGTGCCTCTTCTAGCCTAGGCAAATCCTCTAAGCCAATCGGTTCAAATTCGCTCTCGTCGGACCAGTGCGTCTCAAAGCCGGCCACGACTTGACGCCAGACATGGCTCAATTCGTGCTGACTGATTCTCGCTGTCCACTCCAGCCCTTCGTCCAACGCCACCCGTGAAACATTGGCCGACCCGACATACGCTGTACCGAAACCAGTATTGCGGTGGAAAAGGTAGGCTTTGGCATGTAGCCGAGTTCGGTGGGTGTCGAATGACACCCGCACCTCCGTATTCGGCAACTCCAGCAGAAGTTGGATGGCCTTGAGGTCCGTCGCGCCCAGGTAGGAGGTCGTCGCGATTCGCAGCCGGGGACCGCCGTCCATACTTTCCTGCTCAGTAAACCGCTGTAGGCTAGACTTCAGCGCGCGCAGTCCACTGAACTTAATAAAGGATACGAGCCAGTCGACCCGGTCAGCGCTGGCCAGTTCTTTATCAATCTGCCCAATCAGGCTTGGCGAATGCCTGGAACCGGTCAATAATCCGGATGACGCCAGCGGCATGTCGGGCCGGATTGCGGCACGCGACTTGAGCGTCTTTTCCTCCGGTCGAATGATTTCGGTCAGTTCCCGGATTGGCAGATCAGGCAATTCGTCAACTAAGCTGGCCAAAGGATGGCCAACCTGATTCAGCGCATCTTTGAGATCGGCGATAGAGGCTTCCCACGCCGGGCGGTCGCGCTCGCGCAATTCGAGCAAAGCGGCCGCAAATACACGACCCAGGTGCGCGTAGACCGCCGCTGAGATTTCTTCTTGATCCAGTTTTTCGCGCCATTTCGCGAGATCCGCCAAACCAACTCGCTCAAGCTCTTCGCGTAACGCGGGACTGGATAACCGCTCATATAGCCCGTACCAGCTGGGGTCCTCGTCCTTTATCATCATTAGCCTCAAATTCCCTAACCGAAAGACCTCAATTAGCCTGCTATGCAGACAAAAACATCATCTCGACGCCTGAAGAGGTGCCTGGTACTCCATGTATGCAGCGGCATCCTCGCCGCCGAAGTCAGATTTCCAAGATCTATTGAGCCATGGGTCTGTCACGCGTTTGGATTCTGGATCTACCGCGTTCTACTCCATGTGTTACCTGAGTGCCAGACTGCCCCACCTGAAGCAGGCGGCCCGATCAGCACCATACTCCATTCCCTCAATCCTCCCCGGACCGCCGCGTGAACGCTGGGCCAGCCGCTGAACGTATCGTAGCCTCGGCGAGTTCCCGCCGCTCCCTCAGATCTTCGAGGGCAGCCGCACCTTCCGCGGCGAAATTCGCTTCCATCGCGTCGAGATTCGCCTGCACCAGTTCCTCGAATGGGGTCTCACGCAAATAGGCGTTGATCTCGTCTAACGAGTATCCGAGGCGTGTCATCCGGTCCGAAGCAAGAATCGCATGCAACGGATTACTTTTGCCCTTTCGGTGGGTTTCACTCACGACGACCTCCGGCGCTGCTACTCCGTATTGAACAGAAGAAGGTGGCCTTCCCTGGCCAAATCCGGCGTCACAGCCCGATCGCGTTCCCTGCGGAGAGGACTCTAATGGCATGAGACGTCATATTGTGTCGCAGGTGATGCTAGCCCCGTCCAGCGGCATACCGCGCATAGTCTCCGTCCGGTATCCACGCATGTTCCGGCACTGGGCGGTTATAGCGATAGGCCTGGACTGGGATCGCCTCACCACTGGCCACAAGCCAGGCGGTCATCGCTGTACGAATATAGAGCGAGCCGGCGGGATCGGCGGGGTTGTAATCCTCGAAGGCGTCGAGCGCGGGTAGACGGGTGTCGTCCACCGCGCAGATCTCGCCGTGGACAACGCCAGCGCCGGGTACCAGGCCCGGATAGCCGCCAAGGTCGTAGAGCAGACCCGATGTTGTCGCCGCGCCCAGCGGCCGAGCATCACCCAGCAACCCGGCGCCCTCAAAACCCGGTCGCAACAGCCCGTAGACAAAAATGCGTTTCACAGATCACTCATGATAGGGCGTATATTCAGACGTCATGGACACCATCGAGTTTGAGGACTTCGCCCGCGTTGAGCTGCGCGTCGGCACGGTGATCGAGGTGGAGGCATTCCCCGAAGCCCGGCAGCCCGCCTGGCGATTGCTTATTGATTTCGGCCCGGAGATCGGCGAGCGCAAGTCCAGCGCGCAGATCACTGACCTCTACGATCGGCAGAGCCTGCTTGGCCGTCAGGTGGTGGCCGTCATCAACTTCCCGCCCAAGCAGATTGGACCATTCCTGTCGGAATGTCTGGTCACCGGCTTTCACCGGGCGGATGGGGCCGTTGTGCTGTGCGCCCCTGATGGCGCCGTCCCCAACGGCAGCCGGCTGGCGTAATCACACCCCAGTCAGCTTGTCTCCACCGCCACGGATGACCGGTCTTGGGCCTGGCCGACAACCACCCGAGAGTGGTATTCGGGAATGGCGCTGAGCGCGTTAACCCATCAGCGTCGGTAGACCCGCCTCCGATGACCGACTTTGACCACTGTCACAATCAACGCACCATCAGCAACTTCATAAAGGATCCGATATACACCCTGCCGGATCCGATACCGATGCTCACCGGTGAGCTTCTCACTCCCTGGCGGTCGGGGTTCATTGCTTAGCGCACTAATGCGCTCAAGGATTCTTGCGACGTCGGGCTTGGGAATTCGGCGCAGATCCTTCGCGACTGAACGCTTGAACTGCAGCTTATATCTTCCCATGGGTCCGCAAGTCATCCAGAAGGGCTTCGTAGGACATGGTCGGTTCGGCGACTCGGTCCTTAAAAGCGGCGAGGTCCTCCTGGTCTTCCGCTAGAGAAGATCGTACGGCCTCGTTAACAATTTCGGAGACGGTTCGACGGGTATGAGCTGCCTTGACGCGCAGGGCATCGTGCAGCTGTGGATCGAAATAAATGGTTGAGCGCCGCGCAGAGTCCGTCATGACCCACCTCCTACCTAACGATAGGCGTTAATCTAGCATCCAAACGTTCTGACGTCTCGATGTCCCCTTTACAATTTATTACCGAACCCCGGCGCGCTCGGCCGTGCGGCGGATGGCGTCGGCGACCCGTTCCGGATCGGCGTGGTGGGGCATATGCCCCATCCCCTCGACGCGGGTGAGGTTGACACTGTCGACCTCCGCCTCGAGGCGCTCGGCGTGGTATTGAAGGCCGACGGTTCGATCAGCCCGTCCATGCACCACCTCAATGGGAATGCTCAGGTTGGGATACTCCGGGACCATTGCCTCGAGATAACCCTCGAGCTGGTCGATCTGAAGCGCATTGATCTGCATTTGACTGGTCCTGAGCGTGAGACCGAACCCGAGGTGATCGAGATACCCGTCGGGCACCTCGTTGGGCTGGAACACGCGCTCAAGCGATCCCTCCACCAGGCCCCGTGGAACCACGTGCGAGATCATCGGCAGGACTACGTGCTGCCCAAGCGCCGAGGCGGAGAGCTGGTACCAGAACCCGAGCTCGCCCGGCCACGGGTGAGAGGCCGGCGCAAGAAGCGTCAGACCCGCCACGTCATCACCGGCGCGTAACGCCCAGGCCAGCGCCACGGCGCCGCCATAGGAATGGCCGAGCACGATGGGCTGATCGACCTCGAGCTGCTGCGCGGCGCGGCGTAGGAGCTCGGCCTGCTTCATCGGGCTGAGCGGCTCGCCGAGGCTGTCCGAATACCCGAATCCCGGCCGGTCGAAGGCGATCACCCGGAAGTCATCAGCCATCCGGTCAATCAGATCAAAGCTGAAATCCCGCGCGTTGCTATTCGCGCCATGGATCATCACCAGATCCTGGCCCTCGCCTTTCACAATGGCGTGGACCTGCCCCTGCGGCAGCGTGACGAACTGGCCCTCCGGACCCATCTCTGCGTGCGCCATGCGGTTCTCCATTCCGAGCGAACAGGCCGTGATCAAAAACACCCCGAGCAATCCGACTGCCAGACGGCTGATTGATCGCCGCTTCATGATCGTTGGGTTCACTCACCCTCACCCTGCAACGTCATCACCAGCGTCCGCAGCCCGCCCCGGTCGCGGTGCTCGCAAAAGTAGATGCCCTGCCAGGTGCCGAGGTTAAGCCGCCCATCGGTGATCGGGATCTGCACGCTCGCGCCCATCAGGCTCGCCTTGATGTGGGCGGGCATGTCATCCGGGCCCTCGATGGTATGGGTATACCCGGCCGGGCCCTCGGGGACCAAGCGGTTCATGCCTGTTTCAAAATCAGCGCGCACGGACGGGTCGGCGTTCTCGTTGATCGTCAGCGATGCCGAGGTGTGCCGCATGAACACGTGCAATAGACCGACGCGGAGCTCAGCGATCTCGGGCATCGCCTCGCACACCGCCTCAGTCACGAGGTGAAAGCCCCGCGGCCGGGCGAGTTCAATGTCCCGCTGAATCCACATATCGCTTAGGATACAAGACGAGTCGGATGATCAGTGAGCAAACCGGGAAAGTTGATGAAGCGGTTCGTGATCGCCCTTGGCCTGATTCTAGCCACTGCCAACGCGCTTGCCCAGGACGAGCCGTTCGCCGCCCTGCGCGATGGTGGACATGTCCTGATGCTTCGCCATGCCATTGCCCCGGGCTTTGGCGACCCGGCCGGGTTTGATGTGGACGACTGCACCACCCAGCGCAATCTCTCCGAGGAAGGTCGGGCACAAGCGAGGTCGATTGGCGAGCGTCTGCGTGCCGAGGGCCTGGGTGAGGCCGCGGTGTATACCAGCGCATGGTGCCGTTGCCGGGACACTGCCGCCGAGATGGATCTGACCGAGGCCGAGCCCCGTTTGGGGCTCAACAGCTTTTTCCAGAACCGCGAGCGGCGCGATGCGATCGTCGCGGCATTACGGGATCTGCTCGCCGGACTCGCCAATGGCCCACCCGCAGTGCTCGTCACCCATCAAGTGAACATTCGGGCAATCACGGGCCAGGGCGTGCAATCGGGCGAGGGGCTGATCGTACAGCCGGATGACGAGGGCTCAGTCCGCGTTGTCGCGCCCTTCCCGCCGTAAGGCCCGTCTGGTCTAAATGAAAAGGAGATCAAGGATGTCTATTCGGATCCTCAAACACCCACTGTTGCCTGGTAAGGCATCTGGGGCGCTGACGCTTACGCTTACACTGGCATTCTCCGGCGGTGTACTGGCGCAGACGCCTGACAGTTGGCCCACTAGCCAGGCACTCGACGCGTTCAGTGGCGAGATCAGCGACGTCGTTGGGATTTGGGCCAAGGACTGTTCGCGCCAGAACGGGGGTGAATACGTCACCGTCGTCAACCGCACGCATGCCCTGACGCTGACGGATGCGGGTACAGGCAGAGCAGTCTCTTTCAGTGAATTGCAAGACAGTTGGCTGGATCAGGCCGAAGGCGAATACCGCGTAGCCGATGGCGTTCTCTACTTCCAGGGGATCGGTCAGGAGCCGGGTAACCCGCCCGAGGAGCAGATCGCAGGTGAGCAATGCCGCGCCCTACCCGCCTCAACCAGCCTGCTGCATGGAGAAGCCGCCTCGCTGCTGCTCGCAATGCCCGCTGTGCAGGCTGCGTGCGCAGACTCACCCGCCGTGTGTGCCGATGAGCTCATGGCGGTTGGCGATGTGGCAGACACTGGAGGGCTGAATGAAGCCGATCTCTCCCGACTGATCCGCATCGCGACCTATCTCGGCACTGCAGACGGGGATGCCGACAGCGATCAGATACTCGGCGGTCAAGCCGCTTCCATCGGCCTGGCACCGATACTCGCTGACATGATCCTGCGCAGCTTTGATTATGACGCCGACCAGCAGCTTTCACTCGATGAAATGACGGCCGATCGCAGCCTGCTCAACGCCGGGTCGCTCAACGTCGCGGAAAGCTCCGGCAACCAGCTGCAGCAGAGCCTGCGGCAAGGCATGCACCGACTCGAGGGCCTGCTCCGCATGCTCCAGTGATACGTGTTGGTGGCCCTCCCTGGCCGGACCCGGCATTAAAACCGGTGGCTACTTGCAGAGATCACAATACCGGGGCGAGCCGTCAGACCGTGTCGCAGGCAGCATCAAGTCAACGCAACGGCGGCTGGCCTGAAGGGAAGCTGATGAGCCTGTGCAGCAACGGCGCCGCCTGGACAGTCGTTGTCTGCGGTCGGGTTAGGATGTCATCGGCATCATCCCGGACCGTGGCGATGCCGGTGAAATCCGCGAAGCGCTCGCGCGCGCGTGTGGTGTAGAGGCTACGCAGGAGCTCCTCCGGCGAGCGGTACAGGAGGTCGTCTTCGAGTTCGTGGTCGATCGCCGGGAACGCCCGGTGAAAGGCATCGGCGTAGAATGTGGCAGGTTGCGGCTGGTGACCATCGATGGAGAGCAGATAGGCGGTAAACCCCCAGCCCTGCTGGACGATGGGCGCTTCCGGATAGCGATCCCGATACCCCCAGTTGAACTCGCTGGCGTAGGTGCGGAAAAGCTGGGGATAGAGCGCCCGCTGACCGGTGGCGGCCAGCATGTCGCGCGCCGGGCGGGAGAGGATGAACCGGCCGCGATACTTGCGCAGGAATCCGGCCAGTTCGGCGACAACGCGGGTGACGTGCAGCTCAGGCGCGTCATCCTCGCGATTAATGGCCCCAAAGCGTGTGTAATCGTCGTAACCGCCCTCGCCAAGCCAGGCCTGCATAATCTCGCGGCAGGGATTGCGCGGGAAGTTGCCCTTGGCGGTGGGTTTCAGCCCGTTCCCGCCAATGGCCTCGGCGAGCAGGCCGAACAGCTGCGCCAGGGGCGCATCGGGCTCGCTCTCAAGCAGGGTACTGACCTGCATCACCTCCGGTGAGTCCAGCGGCGCATGCAAGAGCCGGTGCATCCGCTCAGGGGACAGGCCGCGGAAGTCATCGACGGGACGCTGATTGCGTTCGACCTGGAATGACTTGATGAATGCCTGTGCCTCTTCCATCGAAGCGAAGGCCTGCTCGCCAATGGCCTCATGAAGCTCCTCGGTCACCGACTGGTGCAGGTCTTCCGCACGCTGCGCGTCGGCACTATGCAGGCAGCATCGCTTGTACTTACGGCCACTGCCGCACGGGCATGGATCGTTCCGGCCGGTCTTATCTGCGGGCATCGACACCACCCCATCGAGTCATTCCAGGTGAGTTCAGAATCTCAATACCGGAGCCAAGACTAGCATTCCCGGTCACTCGGTCGATCGGCAGTAAAGAGTCCGCCTCAGAGACCATGCCGGTTGCCCCGTCCTGCTTGCGCCTCTGACCCCACCGCAGGAGGATAAGGGCTATCAGGACTACGAAAAGGCACCCATCCAATGCATCCCATCACCCGCCTGTCCCGGTTTGCGCTCACATTCATGGCCGTACTCAGCCTTATCGGCGCCGTGCATGCCCAGCCCGCCACGCAGTGCGTCGATGACGCCACAACACTAACGGTGCATGGCGACGCACGGATCGAACGCCCGGCCACCCACGTCGATATCCATGCCCGCTTTATGGCGCGGGAAGAGACAAGCGCCGCGGCCAGCAATGCTCTCGAGACACGCTTTGGACCGCTGCTCGATCGCCTGCGCGCCCGCACGGAAAAGCCCATGCGTCTTTTAGCCGCCAACGCCGCAATCCGCCCGCGGTGGCGCCATGACGACGGCGACAGAACCCTCGCCGGCTTTGCTGCAACGCGCACGCTCCGGCTCACCGACGTGCCGGTGGATCAGGCAGGCGCGTGGATGCAGACACTGACCGATGCCGAAGCCGATTCCCTCTCGCTCGAGAACTACACCGCACAAACCGAGGCGGGCGCAGACGCCTACCCGGCCCTCGCCGCGGCGGTCAGGGACGCCCGCACCCGTGCAGAGGCGATGGCCGAGGCAAGCGGCCAGTCGATCGGCGAGGTGCTCTGCCTGCACGAGGTCGAGGCACCCTCACCCCGCCCGATGCGCTCCACCACACTCGCCGCCAACGGCACAGGCGAGGCGACACGCGAGCCTTCCATTGAACCGGATACCATGGTTGAACAGGCCCGCATTACCGCGGTTTTTGCCCTTAAGTCACACGAATAGCCCTCCCCAATCAGTGGTGGTCCGCATGTCCACAAAGCCTTTGATCCGCTTACGCCCCCGTCTGCTCTGCGCCAGCCTGCTGCTTGTCTTCGGGACGGCAGAGGCCGATGACCCACCACAGTCGGGCATGGTTGTCGCGGCCCATCCGCTGGCAACCCAGGCGGGTGTCGACATACTTGATGCCGGCGGCACCGCTATTGATGCGGCGATTGCCATACAGGCCGTGCTGACGCTGGTTGAACCGCAGTCAAGCGGCATTGGCGGCGGCGCCTTTATGCTGCACTACGACGGCGCAACAACCGACATGCAGGCCTATGACGGGCGCGAGACGGCTCCCGCCGCGATCGAGGCCGACCACTTCCTCACCGAGGCCGGCGCACCGATGGACTTTCTGGACGCCGTCCCGGGCGGGCAGGCGGTTGGCGTACCCGGCACCCTGCGCATGCTCGAGCTCGCCCACGAGGAACATGGCGAACGGCCATGGAAAACACTCTTTCAGCCGGCCATCCGCCTTGCCGAAGGGGGTTTTGAGGTGACACCGCGCCTGGCCGAGATGCTGCGCATCGACCTGCCACTGGAGGCGTTCGAGCCAATGGCCGGGTATTTTTTCCCCGATGCCGAGCCCATCAGCGCCGGTATGACACTGACCAACCCGGCCCTCGCGGATACCCTCACCGAGGTCGCCAACCAGGGGGCCGATGCCTTCTACGAGGGCCCCATCGCGAATTCGATCGTGACTAGGGTGCAGGCGCACGGGGGCAAGCTCACGCGTGAAGACATGGCGGACTACCGGGCGGTTGAGCGGACCCCCATCTGCCGATTCATCGCCGGCCATTCGATCTGCGGCATGCCGTTACCCAGCAGCGGCGGCATGACCGTTTTGCAGATCCTCCGCCTGCTGGAGATCGCGAACGCTGACACCGAAGAGACGAGCGAGCTGACCTGGACACATCGACTGCTCGAGGCGTCACGCCTCGGCTTTGCGGATCGCAACGAGTATCTCGGTGACACCGACTTCGTCGACGTCCCCGTGGATACCCTGTTGAGTGAGGACTATCTGACCGGGCGCGCCGGGTTGATCTCGCCGACGCAGTCCATGGGCAAGGCGACCCCGGGCCTGAACGATCCGGACACCGCCATGAGTGATGCAAAACTCATCAATCACTCAACCAGCCACTTCAGCGTACTCGACGCCGCGGGCAACGCCGTCTCGATGACCAGCTCGATCGAGATGCCCTTCGGTTCGCGACTCATGGTGGGCGGGTTTATGTTGAACAATCAACTGACGGATTTCCGTTTCGATCCCGAGGCGGCCGATGGACGCCCGCATCCCAACCGGGTTCAGCCCGGCAAGCGGCCTCTGTCCTCCATGTCGCCCGTTATCGCACTCGACAGTGACGACCAACCCCGGCTGATCATCGGCTCACCGGGCGGGACGCGCATCATTGGCTATGTGGCACAGCGCGTGGCCGATGTGCTGATGCGGGGCAAGGGCGTTGAAGCGGCGATCGAGGCCGGGAACCGGGTCAACCGTAATAGCCGAACGCAGGTGGAGGCGGATACCGATGCACAAGCGCTGGCCCCCGGTCTTGAAGGACTGGGCCATGAGGTCGAGATCGAATCCATGACCAGCGGACTCCATGGCATCGAGCGTCTGCCCGATGGCGTGATCCGGGGCGCTGCTGATCCGCGCCGGGAAGGTTCGGTCGGTCGTTCCACCAGCCCATCATTGATTGACAGCGTCAATCATTAGAAATGTTGCGCCGCGTCATACGAGTTGCTATATTGCATTGCAACAAAACGGGAAAGCCGTTGGATACCCTAAACGACCGATGAGGAAAACATCATGATCAACGATATGTTTGCCAAGTACACCGAGCAGGCCGAGAACCTTTTCATGGCCCCTACCCGCAACTACGCCAAGCTGGCCATGGACTATACGCAGAAGCTGATTGACGCCCAGATGGAGGCGACGCGCACCTATACGGAGCTTGGCATGCAGCAGGCCCGCGCCGCGCTGGCGATCAAGGACACCAACGCGCTTCAGCAGTACGCCGAGAAGCAGCAGGCGGTCGCCAAGGACCTGGGCGAGCGCGTCAAGGCGGACGGTGAGAAGGTTGTCGCCCTGAATCAGGACTTCGCCAACGAGGCCCGCAAGCTGGTCGAGTCCAGCGCCCAGAGTGCCTCGGAGACCGCCTCGGAAACCGTCGAGGCCGCCAAGAAGGCCACTAAGGCCGGCTGATACCGGCCTGCCCTTCCGGCCCTGGGTTCGGAGCACCTGAATCGCTGCCCGCCATACGGCGGCGGCGATTCCAGTTGTCATCTGACATCACCAGACCAGAATCCGCACACGCGATATCAAACTCTAAGTGGTTCCAGTGACCGCCTCGATGGTCATACTCAATGACTCGCCACTCGCCCGGACGATTCCAGAAGATAATGAACGAGCGCAGCGTAGGCGCGTGGGGCCCGAGCAACTTCCTGAGCTGCCGGCTGCTTCGCACATCGCCGGCCGAGGGCGCCGTCCCGCCGTCGTGGACGGGATGATTGTGGTACTGACGAACCTCGTCGCAGCCAAGTCGATCGATGTGGTCGCGCCACTTGGCTGGATCATCAGCCGGCCGGCATCGATACAAGGAGCCGATCGACGCCGTCGCCCGGACAACAACGCCTGAGCGCACGAACGCGGTGACAAACACCTCGCGGCCCTCTCGATACATCCCCACGGCCAGGGCCTCCTCCAGACTCGAGACATCCCGCCCGGCAAGCCCGTACGCCTTTTTAAACGCTTCACCTTTACGCCGGCCACGAAAGGCATCGAAGCGCGCGGTGAGGGCCTCCTCAAGTCTTTGGACTTCGGCACGGACGACCGATGCGCGATGCCATGCCGCCTGATACCGCCGAGACACCAGCAGCAAGGCCCCGTGAGCGATCACAGGGGTGACCGTGATTGCCAGAGCGCCATAGAGGCGCCCCTGCATGGCGCGTTCCGCCAGACCATACGCGACGACCACGACGGGCAGCGTCACCACAGCCAGCACCAGAGTTCGTTGCTTGCGAAGGGTCAATGCCTCGGCACTGAGGCGTTCGTACTGGGACAAGGGATGGTTCCGTCAGGCTAGTGAATGGCGGCGCCATAGACACAGCGCTTCAAGATAGTGACAGCTCGATGACCACCACGACCAGCAACCCCGGTCGCGGCCATTACCCGGGCCCGAACGGCCCCCAGCCCCCCAGCAGAAGAGCCGGCCAGACGTTGCGATTGTTGATCAGTGATGACATGAAAGCCCTGATATTGGGGTATTCAATGAAAGCACTACACTTCGGGACCCCGCCATGGAAACCGTCGAGTCCGAGGACTTCACCCGGGTCGAGCTGTGTGTCGGCACTGTCGTGGACGTCGAGGCATTTCCCGAGGCGCGCCGCCCGGCGTGGCGTCTGCGCATCGACTTTGGTCCGGGGTTCGGCATGCGCAAGTCCAGCGCCCAGATCACCGACCTCTACGACCCTGACAACCTGATCGGACGACAGGTGATCGCAATGGTCAATTTCCCGCCCAAACAAATCGGCCCGTTCATGTCCGGATGCCTGGTCACCGGCTTTCACGGAGAAGACGGGGCCATCGTCCTATGCGCCCCGGATGCGCCCGCCCCCAATGGCAGTCGCCTGATCTGACATCGCTGGATTGCTCCGACACTAGTGGTCGGTGGTCGCCCGCACCCTCGGCGTTCCATATGCGAACCAAGGAAAAGGCAATGCGAGTTCTCCCATTCATGACCATCGTTCTTGCGATTGGTATCACCGGCTGCGCATCTATCGTCGGCGAGCGCGAGCAGGCCGTCACCATCAACAGCTCCCCCGACGAGGCGCAAATCACCATTACCGACGAGACAAGCGAGGAAATTCACTCCGGCAGAACACCGATCACGGTACAGCTGGCCAAGTCTGATGGCAGCTACTTTGGGGGCAAAACCTACATAGTCGATGTCAGCAAGGCGGGGTTCGAATCCCGAGAGGTTCGTATCGAATCCCGGCCCAATGGCTGGTATGTCGCCGGTAATCTGGTCTTTGGTGGCTTGATCGGATGGCTGGTCGTCGACCCGCTGACAGGCGCGATGTACAACCTGAGCCCTGACTCGATTGATACCTCGCTCGGCGACAACGTCAGCCTCGACAATTCGGGTAAGCGGACCATGAAGGTGGCGCTGGTCAAGGACGTTCCCACATCCATGCGCTCCAAAATGGAGTATATCGGACAGCTGTAGGGCGCATTCCCACTCATCAGCACTGGGGAGCGCCCTGCTCCCCAGTCAGGCGATCGCTGCCGCTTAGAAAGCGTAGCGATAGCCGAGCGACCATCCCGTCGCGTCAGAACTGCGACTGAGTGACGTGGTGATCGACGAATGGCCATCTAACCAGTAGGCCCCACCGGCTCCGACCGATGTCGTGTCGCCAAGGTCACCGAGATCCGCGTATGAGACATTGGCATTAATCTCGATACTTTCGGACACCCACCGCCGCATTCCAGCCGTTGCCCCATACCCCGAATCTTCGACGGTCGAACAACGAGTCAGATTACAGATTTGGACTTCTGCATCGACAAACTCGAGCGCAAACAACAAGTCCGTCCGCGTACCGATGGGCGTTACATAACCAAGCCCCAGGGACCCTGACGACTCTTCGATTTCGACGCCATAGCCCTCGTCCGACAGAGCACTTCCCGCCACGCTCACAATGAGGTTATCGCTGAATTGCAGGATACCGCCCACCGATGCGCCAGCGACTCCGGAGAAGCGGACCACTTCTCCAGTCCCACCACCGCGCCTGACGACGACGTCATCGTCATCGTCATAACTGACCACGTTGGCAGCCAGAGACAAAGATGAGTAATTGAAATTTGGAGTCTCAGCGACAGCGTCAGCGCCACCAAGGGCCAGAAAAAGTGATGTAGAAATCAGCCGAAGGCGTTGTTGAGTTTTCATAAGGGTCACTCCTTGATTAGCGGAGATCGGCGACCTCCACCCCTAGTGAACCCTCGAGGCGCGGCATTTGGTGTCGGAGCAGTTCACATGCCGCGCTAAAAACTGGACGCTGTATTAACCGCGCAGCCTCACGGCTTACGAAAAACGAAAATCCCCCAGGTCAGGTCGCCGCGACGGCCACCATCCACCCAATGCTGCAGGCCGCGCTTCATACGCTCGATGTACGCCGTGCTCACGGCCCGGGCGATCTGCTGCTCTTCCTCAATCAACACTTCAAGCACCCGGCCGTAATGCGCGGCGATCATGTCGCCTCGCTGATCAAAGCCGAGTTCTTCAAGGCCGAGGGCTTCGAGCGTGTCGCGATAGAAAGCCGGTGAACCGAGGGATTCAAGGTGCAGGCGATCAAGGATGGGCTGCAGCCCTTCATTACTGCGGTCATCGGCCTGCATCGGGTCGGTGAAGATGAGGATTCCGCCCGGGCGCAGCACACGCACCGCCTCCTCCATCACGCGGCGCCGGTCACCACTATGCAGAAACGCCTCCTGCGAGCGCACGACATCAAAACTGTCATCGGCGTAGGGCACCTCTTCGAAATTGCCACCGACAATCTCGATGCGCTCGTCGAGGCCCTGTTCGACATTCTTGCGCCGCGCACGCGCATTTTCCCGCGCGCTGAGGTTCAGGCCGACGCCCGAGCACCCGTAATGGCGAGCGAGGTAGCGCAGCGCACCGCCATAGCCCGACCCCAGATCGATCACCCGGGTGCTGGCATCAAGCCCGGGGGTTTGCTCGGCCATGACCTGATTGCTGCGGCGGCTTGCGGTATCAATCGCCTCCTGCGGATAGTCGTACAGACCGACATGGATATCCTCACCGCCCCACACGAGCGCATAGAAATTGTCGGCGTCCTCACTATCGTAGTAGTCGTGCGCGGTCTGAACCGCTGCGCTGTAAGGCTTCTCGTGCATCATGGTCTCCTGTCACTCAAGCAATCGCTCGGTATTGGTCTGCCTTACGACAAACCCATGACGCCAGTCTACAGAATGATCGGTTTGGAGCACGGCGAGCCAGCGGCCTGTCAGGCGTATGACGACCGACGCCGCATACCCGACTTCAGGAGAGAGACAGTTCTATGACAACGACGATCAGCAGGCCAACGGCGCCGGGCCAGGCGCTACGGGTCATCACCCCGAACACCGTTAACGGGATAAGCACCGTCAGCGCCGCCAGAATATGAGGCAGGGCCGCGACGCCCGTTGCCGCCATCGTCCATATACGGACACCACCCAGGGCGCCGAGCACCAGTCCCAGCCATACACTCCGGTTTTGCATCAGTGATTGCATGACAGCCCCCAGGTCGCTGATCACTCCGGAAACCGGGGTTCCCGGCTTTTGGCCCGTGCCTCCGCCGCTGCAATCACCTGCGGATCGCGCGCGGCCGTCGTACATAGATAATCGGGATTGACGGTGATTCCGACCCGCGGCAGATCCAGCCGGTCGGCATCCCAGCAGGTCGCGATCGTTGGATCGGCATGGCTGCGCTCGACTGTATGCCCCTGGCACGCAACCACCAGCAGATCGAGCTCCGCCTGACTGGCCGGCAGCCGGCCCTTTGTGAACGCCGCCAACGCCAGATCGGCACCCCGCGGCCCGTGCTCAATGTCCCAGCCATCGGTCTCGCGACAACTGTCGTGGAAGAACGCGAACAGCTCGATGACGCGCGGATTGGCGCCAGTGGTCTCGGCGAGCAGCAGACCGTTATGACGGACCCGATGCCAGTGATCCGGCCCATGCGGGCTGTGCGGGGGCAGTGCGAAGCAGCCGGTCGTATGTTCGAGAACGGCCTGCCGCTCCTCGGTGGAGAGCAGGACGGGAGGTGTGGTCTGGTTCACGGAAGACTTCCTGTGCCTTGTCTGCGAGTGGAAATCGAGTCGGCGCTGTCGATGGTAGTATAGCAATAAGCGATTGGAGACAGACATTGCTCGGGAATCTTTTCAAGCGCGCACGGCGGATCACCGCGCTGGCGGCGATGGCGATGGTCCTCGTCGGCTGCAAGGCCGATGAGCTCGAGGTTCGCATCGACCTTACCCAGCTACGCTCGGCGGCGGCCGGCAACGAGGTCGTCGCCCCTTTCACAGTGGTCTTCACCCATCCGCGGCCACTGAACACCCGGCAGAGTGCCCAGGTGGATGACGTGTGGAGTGCACTCAAGGAATACGTCCGGATCACGGATTTCGAGCGCGAGAACGTCGACGGTGGGCTACGCGTGAGCGTTGATGGCGAGGTCCCTGTGCGGACCACGCGGACCGCGAACGACGCCTTGTTCGTGTCGTTTACCGAATCAACTGCTTTCGGGGGGTTCCATCGGGTCACGCTGGAGACCGGGGAGCGTTTCGACGCCCTCCAGGAGACACTGGCATCGATTAACTTCGCCCTGGATCTGGCCGAATTCCATCCGACCGCCATGGAGATCACCGGACGCTCATCGCGGCTTCTGGCACCGGCTGCCACAGTGGAGGGTGAGAGCCATCTGCTCTACGACGGTGTGTTGAACGACTCGATCACAATCCGCCAGGCCGGCGGTGCCTTTCAGCACACCGGCCCGGGATTTTTCGTCCGCATGGACGGTTGAGCGTGCCGGCAATACCTATTGGGCGGTCAGGATCATCTTAATGGCCTTTTCATTCGCGGCGTCACCGAAAACGTCATAGGCCTTTTCAATGTCGTTCAGCGGGAAGTGGTGAGTGATGAGGCTTTTCGCATCGACACCTCCCGCCTGCAGGGTGCGCATCAGCACCGTAATGGTGTTGGTGTTCACCAGCCCGGTCCGGACCGTGACGTTCTTGATCCAGAGATTCTCGAGGTGGAACTCCACACTGGTGCCATGCACCCCGATATTAGCGATGTGACCGCCGGCTTTGACGATGCTCTGGCAGGTGTCGAAGGTTTCGGGGATGCCGACCGCCTCCATGGCCACATCAACGCCCTCTCCGTCCGTCATTTGCATGATCTGCTCGACGGCACTGCCACTGATGGTGTCGGTGGCACCCAGGGACCGGGCCGTGGCAAGACGGTTTTCGTCGGGATCGATCATGATCAGACGCGCCGGTGAGTAGAACCGGGCGGTGAGCAGTGCGGCAAGCCCGATGGGTCCGGACCCCACGATGGCGACGGTGTCACCGAGGTTGACCTCACCGTTCAGTGCACCGATTTCATGCCCGGTCGGCATGAGGAATGCGAACCGCCTCTGCCTGCGTCCCATCGATCCGATGGCCCAGAATCCAGCCCCCATCGCGGCATTGCGGGTACATGCCCTGTTTGCAGTAGTCACAACGTCCGCAGGAGGTAATGCAGGAAATGAGCACACGGTCACCGGGCTGAAGGGTTGAGACCCCATCGCCGATCGACTCGACAATCCCCACGCCCTCATGGCCGAGTGCACGGCCCGGTTCGCAGGTCGGCACATCGCCCTTGAGGATATGCAGATCGGTCCCGCAGATCGTGGTGTGGGTCATACGCACTGCTCAGTCTGTGAGCAGGGACACGAATTCGAATCGCTCACCGTCGAAAAGGCCGCGATCGCTGAGCTTGAGTGCCGGAATGACCAGCAGTGCCATGAATGACAGCGTCATGAAAGGCGCTGACAGCGGCGTGCCGAGCGCATGTGCCAGTGAGACCAGCGCCTCGTGGCGATGCGCCATCGTGTCGCCGTCGACGTTGCTCATCAACCCAGCGACCGGTAATGCGAGTTGATCGCTGCCGGCCGCCCCAACGGCGGCGATACCGCCCTGCATGTCGATCACCTGGTTCAGTGCCTCGCTCACCCATTCCGCACTGCTGCCGACTGCAATGACATTGTGCGAGTCATGGGCGATCGAGCCCGCGATCGCCCCATCGCGCAAACCGAAACCGTGGATGAACGCCACGGCGGGTGGCGTGACCCGATAGCGGTTCACGACCGCCAGCATGAGGACATCATTGGCCGGGTCGGGCGTCGGGCGGTTGGCTTTCCAGGTCGGTTTCAGGCGTGACTCCGTTGTATCCAGCGCGCCGTCCCGGCAGTTGATCACGCGCAGTCTCAGTGATGGATTGTCGGGATCGCCTTCCGGTAGCGCAGCTTCAAGTGCCGACGCCGTCACGGGTCGCGCGTTGAAGCGATTGATGGTCGGTGACGGCCGATAGGTCTGTTGGCTCTCGCCATGCCCGGCCACCCTTTCGCCGCCGATCCAGGTCGCGAGGACATTCAACCGGTCGGGGTGGTCGACCCGAATCGCGTCCATCCGATCGCCGATCCGCAGCTGGCCGACCGGGAGGCTGTAGTGCGACACGGGATGGCTGCAGGCGGCGCGGAGTACATCGAAACGGTCGTGGCCCGCGGCGATGGCACGGGCGGCGATGACATTGATATGCCCCGCTGCCAGATCATCGGGATGGAGGTCGTCGGTACAGAACATGATCCGCTGGGGATGGGTATCGAGCAGTTCGTGCAGCGCCTCGAAGTTGCGGGCGGCAGAGCCCTCGCGAATGCTGATCCACATCCCCGCCGCGAGCTTGTCCTCAGCCTCTGCGCGGGTCGCGCACTCATGATCGTTATCGATCCCCGCATCGGCATAGCACTGCGCGGCGTCGCTGCGAAGCCCCGGTGCATGGCCATCAACCGTTCGACCGAAGCGCCTGGCAACCGCGATCTTGTCCATGACTCCGGTCTCGCGCTTGAGCACGCCGGAGAAGTCCATGACCTCTGCAAGATGCCCAGTCGTGTCGTCGCCGATCAGCCGCTTGATGTGCGCCGCGTTGAGTTCTGCGCCAGCCGTCTCATACGCGGTAGCGGGTACACAGGCAGGGGCACCGAAATGGATCTGGATGGGGCTCCACCGTGCATCCGAGGCCATGTAATGGATGCCCTCGGTGCCTAGAATATTGGCGATCTCATGGGGGTCGGCCACTGCCGCCACAGTGCCATGACGACTGGCAACGCGGCCGAACTCGGCGGGCGTGAGCATAGTGCTCTCGACATGTACATGAGCATCCACAAACCCGGGTAGGACGTAGTCCAGCGTCTCATCCGGTGGTCCGAGTATGGCCACGGCGACGATACGCCCGCCCGCCCAGTGGATGGACGCGGCATGGATGCGCCGCGCCTCAAGATCGACCAGATTGGCCTGGATCATACCTTCGTCCATCGTCATCCCCGGATTATAGGCCGCGTGGATTGGCGACAGATACCCCGGTCACGATTGCGGATGACCAGCGGTTATTGTTAAGTGTGCAGCGCAACATTGGTTAACAGGGAGTCATCCATGACTGATCAAGTCGCCGGTGGCGCGTTCTCGCTCAATGGTCGGGTGGGTGTCATCACCGGCCTCGCCAACGAAAACAGTATTGCCTTCGGCTGCGCGCGGGCGCTTTCCGCCCAAGGCGCGGAATTTATTGTGTCGTATGCCAGTGAAAAGGCCGAGCGCTTTGTCATGCCGCTCGCGGCAGCCATGGGTAACCCGGAATACCAGCTCGCGGACGTCCAGGATCCGGCATCGCTCGAGGCGCTGTTCGACCGGGCGCGTCAGCGCTGGGGACGTCTCGATTTCGTGATCCACTCGATAGCCTTTGCGCCGCTCAGCGAGTTGCAGGGACGGCTCACGGATACAACTCGGGACGGGTTTGCGTTGGCCATGGATGTCTCTTGCCACTCATTCATGCGCATGGCGAGGCTTGCCGAGCCACTGATGAGTGAGGGCGGCAGTCTGATCTGCATGACCTACCACGGCGCCGATCAGGCCGTTGAGAATTACAATCTCATGGGGCCGGTCAAGGCGGCGCTGGAGTCATCCACGCGCTATATGGCGGCGGAGCTTGGGCCCAGGGGGATCCGGGTCAATGCCATATCGCCTGGGCCGATTCGCACACGGGCCGCTTCCGGGCTCAAGGATTTCGAGGCACTGGCACAGGATGGTGAAGCCCACTCGCCCCTTCGTCGCCTTGTGACGGTGGATGACATCGGCCACACGGCGGCCTACCTCATCGCTGATGCTGGCGCCGGCGTTACGGGCGGGATTCACTACGTGGATGCAGGTCACCATGTCCAGTTCTGAAGCAACAATCGAAAACCGGACCTTTGACGAGATCGCGGTGGGTGACTCTGCAACGCTCGAAAAGCGTCTCACGATGGAAGACATCAAGCTTTTCGCGGTGATGTCCGGTGACGTCAATCCAGCCCATGTCGATGAGGAATTCGCACGCAGCAGCTTTTTCCATGAGCTGATCGCCCATGGCATGTGGGGCGGGGCATTGATCTCAACCGTGCTGGGCACAAAGCTGCCCGGGCCGGGGACGATCTATCTGGGACAGACGCTGCGATTTCGCGGGCCGGTCACGCTGGGCGATCAGATCCGGATTACGGTAACGGCGACGGAAAAGGATGAGCGTAAGGGCCAGGTTGTCTTCGACTGCGAATGCCGCAATCAGGAGGATGCCCTTGTGCTTGACGGTGAGGCGCGGGTGCTCGCGCCTAAGGAAAAGGTCAGCCGTCCGCGAGCGGTCATGCCAACGATCCGGATGGCTGAACAGGGGAAGCTCTCGGAGATGCTGGCCGCCGCGGATGACCCTGAGCCGATGACCGCAGCGGTGGTCCATCCCGTGGATATCGAGAGCATCCAGGCCGTCGACCAGGCGGTCGGGCGGGGGCTGATCCGGCCGATCCTGATCGGGCCGATGGCGCGCATGCAGTCAGCGGCGGACGATGCCGGTGTCGATATCAGTGGGTTCGAACAGGTCGCTGTCCGCCACAGTCATGGCGCCGCCGAGACCGCGGTGGGCATGGCCGAGGCCGGTGATGTCGGTGCGGTGATCAAGGGGGGACTGTCCACCGATGAACTGCTCGGCAAGCTGGTGGATCCGGGCAATGGCTTGCGCACCGAGCGGATCCCCAGTCAGGTGATGGCCTTCGATGTGCCGACTTACCCGCGTCCGCTGATGATTTCCGACCCGCTGGTGAATATTCACCCAGGGCTGTTCGAGAAACGCGATATCGTGCGCAACGCCGTGGAGCTCGCCCACGCACTGAAAATCCACGAGCCGCGTGTTGCGATGCTTTCATCCTCCGAATCCATCGATCCCAAGCTCTCCTCAACGCTGGATGCCGCGGCAATCTGCAAGATGGCCGACCGCGGGCAGGTGGCAGGGGCGGTCATCGATGGACCGATGGCGTTTGATGCCGCCATTTCTGCGGCCACCGCCCGGGCTCGGGCGCTTGAATCGCCCGTGGCGGGGCGGGCCGATGTGCTGGTCGCACCGGATCTTGAGGCGGCGAGTATGCTGGTCAAGCAGCTCAGCCATCTCGCGGATGCCCGCGGTTCCGGGCTATTGGTCGGGTTGCGGGTGCCGGTGGTGATGAGCGGTCGTGACGACAATGTCCCCAGCCGGTTGACGGGCATACGTCTTGCCCATCGCTATCTTGCCTACCTGCAGCATGCGGGACGTGACGCCATGGCCGCTGCGGTCAGCTGACCGCACGGGCGCGCCGGCCGCGCCCATGGACCTTTCGACACTCAGCGTTGGTCAGTACGACTTCATTGCAAATGCCTTTTCCTTTGGCCTTGCAGTGATGGTCGCCACGACCATTTTCCTGTGGTTCTCGCGCAGCCACGTTGCTCCCGCCTACAAGATGGCGATCACCATCTCAGGCCTTGTCACCGCCATTGCCGGCTACCACTACCTGCAGATCATGCTGTCGTGGGAATCGGCCTTCTCCGTTACGAACGGCACCATCGAGACCACCGGATATGCCTACAACCAGGCTTATCGGTACGTCGACTGGCTGCTGACCGTGCCGCTGCTGCTCGTTGAGCTGATCCTCGTCATGCGGCTTTCGCGGAGCGAGACCGTGTCCAAGAGCGTCACGCTCGGTGGTGCGGCAGCCCTCATGATCATCCTCGGTTATCCGGGTGAGGTCGCTGAAGGCGGCGCAACGCGCTTCCTCTTCTGGGTTCTGTCGATGATTCCGTTCGTGTACATCGTCTACCAGCTCGTGGTGGGCCTGAAGGGCTCGATCAGCAAGCAGCCTGAAAACGTGCGCGGACTGATCAACGGTGCGGCGACGCTCGTTGTCGTGTCCTGGCTGTTCTACCCGATCGTCTATCTGTTCCCGCTCATCGGCCTGACCGGCGGCGCCGCCGTCACGGCAGTCGAGGTGGGCTATACGGTCGCGGACATCGTCGCCAAGGCCGTGTTCGGTATCCTCATCCTGACGATCGCCATGCGTAAGTCAGAGGCTGAGAGCAACGCCAGCGCCTGATCGGTCTGAACCGATCAGCTGGCATTGCCAGTGCTGAACCCGTGGATGCCGGGCGCCGTCCGGCATCCACTTCACCGGAAAAGCGTGAGGAACAACTCCGTGGCCGCAGCCGACGTCAGTCAATCACCGATACCTAGCGCAGGCGCGAACGCCTGGCAGGCCAGTCTGGCGCCCGAGGTCACCCTCCCGTCTCTCTCATCAGTCGACCAACTCATGATCGACTGCCTCGCCGGCATGCGAGCCACACCGGCTCGGGATGCTGCGATCTATCATCTTCAAACCGGCGGTCATCGGATGCGTGCGAAACTGGCCTTGGCCAGTAGCGCCGGCCGGATGGACGTCGGTGACGGCAGAGCGGCGGCCGCCGCCTGCGAGTTATTGCATAACGCGTCTCTTATTCACGACGACATCAGCGATCACGATCAGTATCGCCGGGGCCAGCACTCCGTGCGTGCCCTGTATGGCGACGATGTCGCCCTCTGCGCGGGGGATCTGCTCCTCACGGCGGCATTCCAGACCGCCGCAGGTATCCATGAACCGGGTGTCGCCCAGCGACTCACCGGCTTCATGGCTGACACAGCCGCGCGTGTCATCGGTGGGCAGAGCGTTGAGCTCGACGCTCGCAGCAACCGTCGGGGGATGGGCGTTGCTGACTACCTTGCCGCCACCCGCGAGAAAACGGCACCGCTCATCGAGCTGGCGCTGAATGTCGGGATCAGTAACGCGACTGAGGCACCCTACCCGGCAGCGCTGGGCCGACAGCTCGCGGAAGCGATTGGGCTTGCCTACCAGATTCTTGATGATCTCGACGATCTGGAGGCGGTGGAGGATCTGGAGCACCTGCATCCACTGCACGCCTGGTGGCAGCATCAGCCTCGTCCACTCGTCCGCCAGGGGCATCACCGGAAAACCCGCCAGCGCTGCCTGACGCATGTCCAGGCCGCACTGGCGCGGGCACAACGCCTGGCCGGTCGACTCCCCGAACCACTCGCAACCGACGTTTTGCAACTGATCCATCGACTGTCCCGCCAATCGCGGATAGTCTCCGATCGAGCCCTGACACGCTAAAAAGGGGTGAAGCCCGAATGCATTCCCTGATCATGGGCGGCGGTTTCGGCGGCATCGCCGCTGCACTGCGGCTGCGGGCACGCGGTCACGACGTCACGCTTATCGATCGTTGTCCGCGACTGGGCGGACGGGCTCAGGTCTTCGAGCGCGACGGCTATCGACACGACGCCGGCCCGACGGTCATTACCGCCCCGTTCCTGTTTGCTGAACTCTTCGAGCTTTTCGGTGAATCACTGCATGATCACCTCGAGCTGCGCCCGCTCGATCCGTGGTACCGGTTCCGTTTCCCGGACCATTCACAGTTCGACTATGCCCCCGGCATGGAGCGGATGGAGTCGGAGATCGCACGCTTCAATCCGGATGATGTCGCCGGGTATCACGGGTTACTCGCCGAGTCCCGCGAGCTGTTTGAGATCGGTTTCCGCGAACTCGGCGATCAGCCGTTCCACCGGGCCTCGTTCATGGCGCGTCAGGCCCCCCGGCTTCTGCGTCTGCGCTTCGATCGCAGCGTCTGGACAATGGTGTCGCGGCACATCAAGCACCCCTACCTCCGGCGGGCGCTGTCATTACAGCCCCTGCTGGTCGGCGGCAACCCGTTTGATACCACCTGCATCTACGGCCTGATCCACTATCTCGAGCGTGAGTGGGGCGTCCACTTCGCGATGGGCGGGACCGGCGCACTGGTCGACGTCCTTGCCAATCTTCTCGAACGTCAGGGCGTCCGGGTTGAGAACGGTCGGAGCATCACCGCGGTCCACCGCGATGGTCGACGCATCACTGGCGCGAGTCTCGACGACGGCCGCCGGATCTCGGCCGATCATTTCATCTCTAACCTCGACCCCATGCATCTCTACGGTGAGCTCATGGACCCGGCCCCCATGGCCGCCCGGATCAAGCGTCGCATGGCGCAGACCTCGATGGGGCTGTTCGTGCTCTACTTTGGTACCGATTGCCAGTACCCGGATGTGGCCCATCACACGATCTGGCTGGGTGATCGCTACAAGGAACTGCTGCGGGATATCTTCGACCGACGCGTCCTCTCGGACGATTTCTCGCTCTATCTACACCGCCCCACCGCGACCGATTCGAGCTTCGCGCCGGCCGGCCATGACAGCTTCTATGTGCTCGCGCCGGTGCCCAACCAGCTCGGCAACATCGACTGGTCAGTGGAGGGGCCGAAGCTGCAGGCGCGTATCGTTGAGGCGCTGGAGGCAACCATCATGCCTGGGCTGAGCCAGCATATCCGCGCCGAATTCCATATGACGCCGGACAATTTCCGGGAGAACTACCAGAGCGTGCACGGCAGTGGCTTCAGCGTTGCGCCGCTGTTCCGGCAATCGGCCTGGTTCCGATTCCACAATCAGGCCGAGGGTCTGGACAACCTCTACCTGGTCGGTGCCGGCACACACCCAGGCGCGGGAATGCCCGGTGTTCTCTCCAGCGCCAAGGTCCTTGAACGGCTGTTCCCCGAGGGCACGGAGGCGGCGTGAACCCACGTGAGGTACTGGCGCGCCATGGGAGCAGCTTCCACATGGCGAGCCGGCTCCTGCGCCGCGACGATGCCAACGACGTCGCCACGCTCTATGCCGCATGCCGACTGATCGATGACATCGCGGACGAGTCGGCGAATGGTGCGGGACGAATCGACACCTTTATTGAGGCACTCACCACCGGCGATCCGGCGATGCTCCCGGTCGACGGGTTCGCGGCGATGGTCGAGCGCCGGCGGATGCGACTTGACCCGTTGGTGACGCTGGCGCGCACGGCTGCCCATGAGGCGCGTTACGGCCGCTTGATCGAATCCGAATCAGAGCTGATCGATTATTGCTACGGCGTGGCCGGCACGGTCGGCGAGCTGATGTGTCCACTGCTGGGCGCCGATCCGGTACGCGGACGTGACGCGGCGGTGGCCCTCGGTATTGGTATGCAGCTCACCAACATCGCCCGCGATGTGCTTGAGGATGCCGGGCGTGGTCGCCGGTATCTGCCCGGTGAGTGGATTGACGGACGGAGCGCGGCGACCATCGCGAACGCCGATCCAGCCGATCGTCGCGCGATGCAGACAGCGATCGCCCGGCTGATCGAAACCGCCGAACAGCACTACGCCCTCGCCGAGACCGGCTTTGCGCTGATCCCGCTGCGCAATCGCCTGTCCATCCGCGTCGCCGCAAGGCTCTATCGGGCCATCGGGCTGCGCGTTCGAGACGACGGCTGCCAGTACTGGCTCGGACGCACCTCCCTCAGCCATCCGGAACGCCGACAGATCGCGCTACGCACCCTGCTCCGCCCAGCCAGTAACGCCCCGCAACCGTCCGCATGACGCATTTCGATATCGCACTGATCGGTTTTGGTGCTGCGACCATGAGCCTGGCCGTCCGCCTTGCCAGCGACTACCCGGGTCGGGTCGCGGTCATCGAGCCACGCGAGCTGCCCAGCGACGACCGGACCTGGTGTGGCTGGCGCCTCGCGGATCATCCCTTTACCGATCAGGCCGCACAGACCTGGTCAGCCTGGGCGGTGAGTCATGGCGGTCGCGAGCTCGTGTGCCGCAGTGACCACATCCCCTATGAAATGCTGCGCGCCTCGGCGGTGCAGGCGCGGGCACTCGACGCCGTTGCATCGCGGCCCGACTGGCAGTTTTTCAGTCGACAGACGCTACAGACGGCGACGTATGAAAAAGCCCACTGGCGACTCAGCCTCAGCAGCGGGGCGACCATCACCGCAGACTGCGTCATGGATTCAAGACCGCCCGGCATTGGCCTTGATCGGCCGTGGTTGTGGCAGAGCTTCGTGGGCCGCGAGCTGGTCGGCCCCGATCTCCCCGCGACCGGCCCGGTTCGTTTGATGGATTTCATCGATGACGATGCCCCGCTACTGACCTTTGTCTATGAGCTCCCGATCAGCGACGGGCGCCGACTCATCGAACTCACGCGTTTCGCCCCGCAACGGCCATCGCTCGCGGAGCTCGGCACATCACTGGATCGCTTACTGGATGCCCGCGGACTGGCCACTCATACGATCGATCGTGAGGAATCGAGCCATCTGCCGATGGCGCCGATACCGCCCACGAGCCGGAGTGGCTGGATGCGCGTGGGCACGGCGGGGGGGAGCATGCGCCCGGCGACCGGCTATGCGTTCCATGGCATCCAGCGCTGGGCCGATGCCTGCGCCCGATCATTGATCGCCGGGAATAACGCCTCTCCGCCTTCCCGCAGCCGCTGGATGGACTGGCTGGACGGGGTGTTTCTCGAATCACTGTGGGCCGGCGGCAATGCCGATGCGCCGGGGGCACGGTTCCATCGGCTCTTCGAGTGCACGCCCCCTGAGTCAATGGCCCGCTTTCTGATGAGTCGTCCGCGCCTCGGCGATATCGGTCATGTTCTGCGGGCCCTGCCCATGCTGCCGATGCTGGGCGCGGCTGGTCGCTACAGCATCCGCCGCCGGCGCCCCGTCACCCTGGATCAGCCCTGAGTAAACTGCAGCGCAGCGAGGTGGGCGTAGAGGCGATCGGTCTCGAGCAGCTGGTCATGGGTTCCGATTGCCCGGATCCGCCCCCTTTCCAGAACCGCGATCCGGTCGGCATTACGCACCGTCGCCAGACGATGGGCAATGACAATGCTGGTCCGCTGGGCCATCAAACGCGTCAGTGCAACCTGCACATGCCGCTCACTTTCCGCATCAAGGCTACTGGTGGCCTCATCGAGCAGCAGCAGTGCGGGATTACGCAGAATCGCCCGGGCAATCGCGACACGCTGGCGCTGGCCGCCCGATAACTGCACGCCGCCCGAGCCGATGTGGGTTGCCATACCCTGTGGCAGCGCGTCGACGAATTCCCGGCAGTTTGCGGAAACCGCGGCTGCCTCAAGGCGCTCGGCGTCGGCTGACGGATCACCAAAACGAATGTTGTCCGCCACTGTACCGGTGAAGAGCACCGGTTCCTGCGCGACCAACGCCATTCGTCGGCGGAGCGCCGACGGATCGGCATCGCGCAGATCCACTCCGTCCAGGGTGATACGGCCCGAGGTCGGATCATAAAAGCGCAGCAAAAGGCTGATCAACGTGCTCTTCCCCGCGCCCGATGGTCCCACTAGGGCGACGGTCTCACCGGCATTGACGCTCAGATCAACGCCGGTCAATGCCGGCGGTTCAGGACGGGTCGGATAGCAGAACCCCACTGACTGCAGCTGGACTTCGCCACGCGCCGGATCGGGCAGCATCACTGGCTTGGCCGGTGGTTGGATCGCGGCAACGGCGTCGAGCAGTTCGAATAATCGCTCAGCCGCGCCAGAGGCGCGAAAGAGCTCACCAGCCACTTCAGAGAGCACACCCACCGCGCCGGCCGCAAGCACCGCATAGAAGATGAACGCAGAGAGCTCACCGGCACTCATCGCTCCCGCAATGACCGCATTGCCACCGCGCCAGAGCACGAATGCCACTCCGCTAAAGGCGAGCAGCAGCGCGACGGCATTCAGGCCCGCACGCTGGCGGATCCGCCGTACGGCGATCGCGAACGCATCCTCAACGCGATGATCGAACACCTGGCGATCGACCGGCTCATGCACGAACGCCTGCACCGTTTCGATGCCGCCGAGTGTCTCGCCAGCGTAGCTGCCAACATCGGCGATGCGGTCCTGGCTGAGCCGGGAGAGCCGACGCACACGCCGCCCCACAATAAGCATGGGAGCAACCACCACGGGGATTCCGATGACCACCAGGGCACTGAGTGCCGGTTGGGTTACAACCAGCATGACCAACGTCCCCATTAGCAGCAGCGCGTTGCGCAGGGCCATGGAGAAGGTCGATCCAAGCACGCTCTGCAGTAACGCGGTGTCCGTGGTCATCCGTGACTGGATTTCACCCACGCCGTTTCGCAGATAGAAACCCGGGTCGAGATCGAGCAACCGAGCGAAAACGTCGCGGCGCAGATCGGCCGCGACCCGCTCACCGATCCACATCACCCAGTAGAACCGCAGCGCCGAGGCGACGGAGAGCACCAGGACCACCACGCCAGTCATCAGCAACGCACGGTCGAGTGCAGCGCCGGTCCCACCCGTGAAGCCCTGATCGATGACCATACGCAGGCCCTGACCAATGGCCAGGACACTGCCAGCCGCTACGATCAGCGCCGTGCCGGCGATCAGCGCCTGCCGCCAGTAGGGCCGAATATAGCCCGCCAGACGCAGCAAACCAGAAAAGCGTGTCAATTTTCGCCCCTCTCGACGATTGCAGCGGCATGCAGAGGGATTACCTCGTCAGCCATGGATGTGTGCATTACCATGAGATCGTAATCCACTGAAAAAGGTGACAAGTGACAGCAATGATGATTTCGGTACTACAGGCCAAAATCCATCGCGCGACGGTGACCGACGCCAATCTCGAATACGAGGGCAGCATCACCATCGATTCGACACTGCTCGAGGCCTCGGGTTTGCTGCCGCATCAGCATGTGCACGTCTACAACATCACCAACGGCAATCGCTTCGAGACCTATATCATCAAAGGACCAGCAGACAGCGGCGCAGTCACCATCAATGGTGCTGCTGCGCATATGGCAGGGCATGGTGACAAAGTCATCATCGCCGCTTATGCGCAGATTGATGCGGCCGAGGCGTCGGCGTGGGAGCCCGTCCGAGTATTCGTGGACGACCATAACCGGACCAGACCGCTCAACGGCTGATGGTGATTTCCTCCTTTTGGAATCATGACGAAAGATACGCCCGGCTCTGAGGCAGGTCAATCGGGCATATGCACCACGGTGGTGCAGAGTGCGCCGCTGCCGTTGAATTGACCACGCTAACCCTCTGAGGTTCGGACACCTTATTGATTTGCGTCAAATTCAGGGCTTTGAATCATTGCGCTGGGGACCCTCAGCGATCGCTCGCGAGAGAGAAGCTGATGGGGATCTCGATATGGCGTCCGGCGATCGCCGCATCATCGGGCGGAGAGGGCAGTGGCCGTGCCCGGCTGAGCATGGCCTTGACCGCGTTGTCGAGACTGGCATGTCCACTGCCCTGTGAGACATGACCGGATGTCAATGCACCATTGGCATTGAAATGCAGTGTCAGTACTGCTTCGCCCTCCACTCCCCGAAGCCTCGCGCGGCGCGGGTAGCGCCGATGCTCCGCCAGCCATGCGCGCAGCGTCAGCAGATAGTCGCGCCTGGCCTCCGCATCGCCAGCTTCGGGCGTTGTCTCACCCGTCGAGTCGGTCGAGTCGGTCGTTGGTGGTGCGGTGGGCTGATGAGGGTCGCTTGATTGCGGTTCAGTGGCAGCGCCTGCGTCCGGCGCCTCAACGGACGGATCGGGTTCAGTCGGGACGGGCGACTCCATTGCTTTAGCTGAGGCAGTGGCCGTCTCCGGTACAGACGGCTCAGCCGGTTGCGTCGGCTCCGGCCGCTCGGGCTGTGGTGTCTGCTCCGCCGTCTGTGGTGTGTCCACCGGCACGCTCCCCAATTGGATGCGCAGCGTATCGTTTCGTGTCCCTGGCTGTGCCGGCGACCGCGTCTCTGGAAGAAACGCGAATACGGCGGCGTGCAACGCGGCGGCGGCCAGCAATGCCGCGATCCATCCCACCGCACGTCCCCCCATCATGGTTCGCGGGTAGTCAGGTGTACGCGCTCCCGGCCTTCTTCCCTCAGGCGCTCGAGTAGTGTGATCACTCGGGTTGCATCGGCCCTGGCATCGGCGATCAGTCGAAGCGGCTGAGTATTCGCAGATCCGTGCTCAGCAATGGCCGTACCGAGCGCATCGAGGATGACCGGTTGCGATTCGACGGCGATCGTCCCGTCCGCGGCCACATGGATGACCGTTGCTGGCTGATCGGCAAGCGGCTCGCCATCGAGCGTTGGCGGTGCCACTGGAAACGGTGCGGTCTGTGTCAGCTGCGCTGTGATGAGGAAAAACGCAAGGAGCAGGAAAACCACATTGATCAGCGGCAGTAGACCGGTCTCGGAATCGCTTCGGGGCAGTGCCTTATCAGGAGTCAGACCGATCATTGCGATGCATCGATCCCGGTGAGTGAGACTGTCAGCCCCGATGCGCGGAGCGTGGCCAGCACGTTCAGGGTTCGTTGAAGGGAGACCCCCGGTTGTGGCTGCAGCCGGATGGTTGTCTCGTCCGCCGCTGACAGCCGTTGGTTGAGGACGGTGACGAGGCGGTCGGTGGATAGGCGCTGGCTGCCGACAACCGCGGCCGATGACTCGAGCTGCACCCGCTCGGTTGATGGGTCGGAATCGGTCCCGTCGGCATCAGCGGCGAGCGCGACCGGCAGCCGCTCCCGTGTCTCCAGCGTTGATGCGAGCATGAAGAAAATCAGCAATATGAAAATGACATCGATCAGCGGTGTTAACCGGATCATCGAGACGCCGCGACGCCGGGGAGCAGCAATTGCCGGTGGCGGACTGCTCATGGCTCACTGCGGTTCTGTGCCGGTGCCGGGCGCTGCGTGAAGATCTGTGTGATCAGGCTGTCCATCTCCTCGCCAAGCCGCTGAATGCGCGCCTCGATCCAGCTCACAGCGGCGACCGCGGGGATTGCGACTGCGAGGCCGACCGCAGTGGTGGACAGAGCCTGCCAGATGCCCGCGGACAGCACGGCCGGATCGACGCCAGAGCGGCTATTCTCCAGTGCCTGAAAGGCATCGATCATCCCAAGCACGGTTCCGAGAAGACCGAGCAGGGGGGCCAGGCTGGCGATCAACTCCAGCGGGCGAAGACCGCCGCGGAGCGCGCGTAGCTGATCATTGCCGAGCCGCGCGATTTCCTCACGCAACCGGGCCTCGTCCGTGGTGCTGTCGCGCAGCCCATCAATGGCGCGGCCGGCGAGTCGGGCGACGGGGGTACCGGCCGTCCTTGCCAGATCGCTCGCGCGGCTTGGATCGCCGCTGGTGAAGGCGGATACGGCGGCTCGTGCCGCGGCCAGTCGATGGCTGCGGGTGAATGCGAACTGGCCGAATTTAGCGATCACGATGCCAAGAGCGATCACCGACATCGCGACAAGGATCGCGATCACCGGACCACCCACTGAATAGAGCGCGATGAATCGATCAATAGCTGTCATGAGAAAAGCATACGTCAGCGTGACGCTGTCATGAAATTGCCTCTGTTAGACTGATGGCTTGTCCTAAGGAGCCGGACTAACCAAGGCGTTCACGCTGCGCCTCGAGGTATTCCCAGCGCTCGTAGGCGGTGGACAGCTCCGACTCGGCCGTCTCGAGGGCTTCCAGCGTGGTCTGGATCGTTTCCGCATCGCGCTGGTAGAGGTCGGGATCATTCGCGCGGGTCCGTGCCGCCTCTGCTGCCGCTTCAAGGGTCTCGATCCGGGCCGGGAGCTCATCAAGTTCGAGGCCCTCACCGTAGGTGAGTGTGCGGGGCTTTTTCGGTGAAGAGGCCGACTTGGCGGTCCTTCGCTTGCGGCTGCTCTCGCTTTGAGCCGGTTGCTGCGTCTGCCGCAGCCAGTCGGCATACCCGCCGACATACTCACCGATGTGGCCACCCCCCTCCGGGACAAACACGCTGGTGACGACGTTATCCAGAAACGCCCGGTCGTGGGAGACCAGCAACAGCGTGCCGGTGTAGTCCACGAGTCGCTCCTCGAGCAGCTCAAGGGTCTCGACATCCAGATCATTGGTGGGCTCGTCGAGCACCAGCAGATTCGAGGGTCGGGCGAACAGTTGAGCGAGCAGCAGTCGGTTGCGCTCACCACCGGAGAGTCGGCTGATCGGCGCATTGGCGCGGTCGGGCGAGAATAGGAAGTCCTGCAGATAGCCCATTACATGCCGGCGTTTGCCGTCACCGAGGTTGATGAAGTCCTCGCCGCCGGCGACGTTCTCGCGTGCGGAGCGGCGGTCGTCGAGTGAGGCCCGGTGCTGGTCGAAATACGCCACCTGGAGCCCGGTGCCGAGCTTGACCGATCCGCTATCCGGCGCCAGTTCGCCGACCAGCAGCCGGATCAACGTCGTTTTGCCGACGCCGTTCGGGCCCAGAATACCGATCCGGTCACCACGAATGATGCGGGTACTGAAGTCGCTGACCAGCGGCTTGCCATCAATGCTGTAGGAGAGGTGCTCGGCCTCGATCACGCGCTTGCCGGAGCGCCCGCCCTCGGCCATCGTCAGTCGTGCCTCGCCCGGGCGCTCGCGACGCTCAGCGCGCTCCTTGCGCATGGCCTTGAGGGCGCGGACGCGGCCCTCGTTACGGGTGCGCCGAGCCTTAATACCCTGGCGTATCCAGGCCTCTTCCTGCTTGAGTTTTTTGTCGAAGCGCGCCTGTTCCTCGGCCTCGGCGTGATCACGCTCCTCGCAGCGACGCAGGTAATTGGCGTAGTCACCGGGCCAGCTGGTGAGCTGACCGCGATCGATCTCCACGATGCGGGTGGCAACGGCCTGGAGAAAAGCGCGGTCATGGGTCACGAAGACGACCGCGCCGTCGAACTCACGCATGAAGCCTTCCAGCCACCGGATGGCCTCGATGTCGAGGTGGTTGGTGGGCTCGTCGAGCAGCAGGACATCGGGCCCGGGGACCACGGCACGGGCCAGCAGGACGCGCCGCTTGAGCCCCCCGGAGAGACTCGAGAAGTCACTGTCCGCAGGCAGGCCAAAGCGTGTCAGCACCGCATCGACGCGCTGCTCGATCTGCCAGCCCCCGGCGGCCTCGATCCGGGACTGCAGATCGGTCAGCTCGTCAATGTCCCCCTCACCGGCGCCAATCGCCATGGCGAGATCATGGTGGCGGGAGAGGAGCGAGCCAAGCTCCCCCAGCCCCTCTGTCACAACATCGAATACCCGTCCCTCGAGGTGATTGGGAACGGCCTGCTCGAGACGTGACACCCCGGCCGCCTCACCACGCTGGACGCGTCCGGCATCCGGCTCGATGACCCCCTCAATAATGCGCAACAGTGTTGATTTGCCCACACCATTGCGGCCGACCAGACAGACGCGCTCGCGATCTTCAATCGTCAGTGACGCGTGCTGGAGTAGCGGCGGACCACCCACGGAAAACTCGATTTCATCAAGGCGAATCAGACTCTATGGCCCGTGAACATGAATATGACCTGATCATCGTCGGCGGCGGCGTCGGCGGACTGGTCACAGCGAGCGTCGCCGGCCAACTCGGTCTTGATGTCGTGCTCGTCGAGCGTGGCCCTCGACTCGGCGGTGACTGTCTCCATCATGGCTGCATCCCCAGCAAGTCGCTCATCCACTCCGCGGCAGTGGCTCATGCGGCCCGCGACGCAGGTCGTCTGGGCATTGACGCACGGCTTGGTGAAACCGATCTGGGCGCGGTCATGGATCGAGTGCAGTCGGTGATCGACGAGATTCAGGTCCATGACGATCCAACCCGCTTCCGGGATTACGGGGTCGATGTGCGATTCGGCGAGGCGCATTTCATCGATGCACGCACCATTCGCGTCAAGGGTCAGCGCCTGCGCGCTCGGCGCTTTGTCATCGCAACCGGGTCACGCCCCCGCATCCCGGATATACCCGGGATTGAGACGATCCCGGTACTGACCAACGAGACGCTCTTCGCCGAACGCAGTCTCCCCGGCCATCTGGCCGTTGTGGGTGGTGGGCCGATTGGCACGGAGATGGCACAGGCGTTCTCGCGACTTGGCAGTCGTGTCACCCTGCTCGAGGCAGGACCGCAGATACTGCCTCGCGATGATGCCGGACTCGCTGCATCGCTGGCCGAGCACCTTCGCGGCGAGGGGGTCGATCTGCGCCTGTCGACCCACGTCAGTCGCGCTGAACCCATCGATGGCGGCGCGCGCCTGACGCTTTCCGGCAGCGCCGATGACACCACCGCGCTGGACGTCAACCGCGTCCTGATCGCCGCCGGGCGGCGTGCCAATACCGACTCACTCAACATTGAAGCCGCCGGCCTCGCCTGCGGCGACGACGGCCGTCTCAGCGTCGACCCGCGTCTGCGGACCAGTCGACATCACATTTATGCGATTGGCGATTGCGCCGGGCCTTATCCGTTCACCCACATGGCGGAATACCAGGCTGGCATCGTCATCAGTAATGCCCTGTTCCGGCTGCCGCAGCGGGTCGATTACCGGGCGGTGCCGTGGGTGACCTACACCGATCCCGAGCTGGCCCATGTGGGGATGAGCGCCGCCGATGCCAAAGCCGCCGGGATTGACTGCCAGTGCGTTGACTTCCCGCTCGCCGGTGTCGATCGAGCCATCGCCCAGGGGGCAACCACCGGTGAGCTGAAACTGGTGATCCGACGCGGACGGATCATCGGCGCCAGTCTGCTCGCCCCGCATGCCGGTGAGATCATCCACGAGCTGGCGCTCGCCATTGCCGCGCGCATTCCGCTGCGACGGCTCGCGGGAATGGTGCATGCCTACCCCACCCTCGCCCAGATCACCAAACGGGCAGCAGGTCGCCATTTCGCGACCCAACTGTTCTCGCCTGGCACGCGCCGACTGGTGCGCTGGATAAACCGGATCCTGCCATGATGAGTCGATCGGCACGCCGCGTCCTGCTCCTCGCCGGAGTCGCGATCGTTATTATTGCCGGCCTTTTGATGCGGGATAACCTGAGTCGTGAGGCCCTCACCCACTGGCTCAATGGCCTCGGCCCGTGGGCGGGTGTTGTCTTTATCGCAAGCTACGCCGCCGGCGCTGTCGCGTTTCTGCCCGGACTGGTCTTCACCATCGCCGGTGGTGCCCTGTTCGGTCCATTATGGGGAACGGTCTATAGCCTCATCGGAGCGACCAGTGGCGCCACACTCGCGTTCCTCGCCGCACGGCATGGCGTGGGAGACTGGGTAGCGCAGCGAACCGGTGCGCGCCTCGGGCGCTTACAGGCAGGAATCGATCGGGAGGGGTGGCGCTTCGTTGCTTTAATGCGCCTCGTGCCGCTGGTCCCCTTCAACCTCCTCAACTACGCGCTTGGCCTGACCCGGATCCGCCTTTCCGTGTATGCGCTGACCAGCTTCATCACCATGTCACCCGGCGCCCTTGCCTATGTCTGGGTGGGCCATGCGGGCCGTCAGGCCATCGCCGGTGGCGACAATCGACTCCAGGCTGGACTCATCGCGATCGCGCTGATCGCCACGCTCGCACTGCTGCCACGGATTATCCGCAGCATTCGCGGCGGCGATCCGGCGGAGCGCTGAATATGATCACCCCCGCGGGAGAGCGCCCATGAGCACTGAGAAAATCACCTTCACCGGTCATAACGGTGACACCCTCAACGCCAGACTCGATGTGCCGGATGGCCCGATCCGCGCCGCCGCGCTATTCGCGCACTGCTTTACCTGCTCAAAGGACATCCCCGCTGCGCGCCGGATTGCCGGTCGGCTGGCCGCCCAGGGCATCGCAGTGCTGCGTTTCGATTTCACCGGGCTGGGTCACTCCGAGGGCGAGTTTGAGAACACCAACTTCAGCTCCAATGTCGAAGATCTGCAGCGTGCGGCGAGCTATCTCGCCGATCATGTCGCCGCCCCACAGCTTTTGATCGGTCATTCCCTGGGTGGCTCAGCGGTGATCAAGGCCGCGCCCCTGATCGATGCCGCCCGTGCTGTGGTGACCATCGCTGCACCGGCGGATCCAAGCCATGTCTCCAAGCTTTTCGCCGATCAGCTGGCGACAATCGACGCGCAGGGCGAGGCCGAAGTCAATCTGGCCGGACGGCCATTCCGTATCCGCCAGCAGTTTATCGAGGATATTACTGAAGCGAAGCTCGACGATGCCCTGAAACACCTGGATGCCGCGCTGCTCGTGCTCCACTCGCCGCAGGACACGATGGTCGGAATCCGCAACGCTGCGGAAATCTTCCAGGGCGCGATGCACCCGAAGAGCTTCATCACCCTGGATCATGCCGATCACCTGATCACCCGCGGCACCGACGCTGACTATGCCGCCGATGTGATTGGCGCCTGGGCGGTGCGGTACCTACAGATGGCGCAGGAGCCCGCCTCCGCCGAGACACCGGAGGGAGTGACGCGGGTCTCGGAGGTGGATCCGGCAGGTTTCCGTCAGGCGATTACCGTGTCCGGACAGCATCTGCTGACCGCGGATGAGCCAGTCAAGATGGGGGGCAGCGATAAGGGGCCTTCCCCCTATCAGCTGGTCGCCGCGGGACTGGGCGCATGCACCAGCATGACGATCCGCATGTATGCCCGACGCAAGCGGATCGCTCTCGATCACGTCTTTACCGATGTCACCCACAATAAGGAACATCGCACCGACTGCGATCACTGTGATGAATCCGGGGCAAGAGTCGACGTGTTCCAGCGAAGGATCCATCTGAGCGGCGATCTTGGCGCAGAGGATCGTCAGCGCCTGCTCGAGATCGCCGACAAATGCCCGGTCCACCGGACGCTGGAATCGAGCATAGTCATCGACACGGAGCTGATCGACGATATTGAACGTCAGCGCTCCGCCGGATCGCCGCCGCGAATGCTGCGGATAATCCGTGGCAGCAGTGCGAGCGTGGCGATCAGCGCGATCGCGATGAGTCCAGCCTGGAGTCGATTGTCGCCACCGGCGATGGCCTGACGGCCCGCATGGCCCACCCAGACATAGGCAAGGGCGCCGGGTGACATGGTGATGAAGCTGGTCAGCGCATACACGGAAAGGCGGATCCGGGTCAGGCCAAGCGCGTAGTTGAGGAGGTTGAAGGGGACCAGCGGCACGAGGCGCATTAAAGCAACGAAGCGCCACCCCTCCCGATCGATTCCTGCCTGTAAGCGCCCGAGGCGCGCACCGGTTCGCTGCGCTACCCAGTCTCCCACGCCATGCCGTGCGGCGAGGAACGCGAGTGTGGCGCCACTGGTCGCTCCGATGAGGCTATAGACCGTTCCCCATAATGGACCGAACAGGGCACCACCGGCGATGGTGAAGACCAGTCCGGGCAGAAACGCGACAGCGCCGGCGGCGTAGCTTGCGATAAAGACAACACCCGCCCACGGGCCGAGGCCATTGAGCCAGTGGGTGAGGGCCTCACGACTCAGGTTATCCCGCATCAAAAGGCCGGCAATAATAACGATCGCGACTCCGGCGAGGAGCAGGACGCGGCGTGCCGATCGACTCATCATGGCAGGATCCGGTTTATCCAGCGCACCAGTCGGCGCGTGCCAGGCGAGAACAGTTGGGTCGCGAAATGGCGACCTGCTGCCCGTTTGGTGATCTGGGCGAGGGTGGGGTAGGCATGCACCATTCCCGCGAGCCGTCGCAGCGGAATGCGCGCGGCAATGGCGAGCGCCAGCTCGTGGATGATCTCACCGGCATGCGGGGCGAGCAGACTGGCGCCGATGATCCGTCCGCGTCGGATCACCAGTTTCAGCTCACCGGTGGTTGCCCCCTGGGCGATGGCTCGATCGACACCGGCGAGCGGGAAGTCAACGCACTGGCAGTCAATCCCGGCGGCTTTGGCATCGGCGGCGCTCATCCCCACATGGGCCAGCTCGGGATCGGTGTAGGTCACCCACGGCACCGCCCGGTAATCGACCCGCTGCGGCAGCCGGAACAGGGCATTACTGATGACGATGCCAGCCTGGTATTCCGCCATGTGGGTGAACGGATAAGGCCCGGCGCAATCGCCAATCGCATAAATGTGATGTCGACTGGTCCGCAGACGCGGGTCGACGCTGAGACGGCCGTCGTCGCCGCAGGCGAGGCCGGCGGCTTCAATGTTGAGTGAGTCGGTATTGGCACGCCGCCCGGCGGCGATCAGGACGCGGTTGACGTCCAGCGCGGTGGTGTCATCGGCGCTGCCGGAAAGCGTCAGGCGCGCGCCGCCATCGATGGGTTCAGCGCGACTGACGTGGGTCGACAGGCGCAGATCGACCCCCTCGCCGCGAAGGTGCTCGGCCAGCGATGCAGCGAGTCCGGCATCATCGCGAGGCAGTATCTGCGGTCCTGCCTCGAGCAGGGTGACACGACTGCCAAGTCGCGAGAACGCCTGTGCCATCTCCGTGCCAATCGGCCCACCACCCACAACGGCCAGATGGCCGGGGAGACTGCGTTCGGCGAAGAGCGTCTCGTTGGTCAGTACCGGGATCGTCTCAATCCCGGGTATATCCGGGATGCGGGGGCGTGACCCGGTTGCGATGACAAAGCGCCGAGCGCGCAGGCGCTGACCCTTGACGCGAATGGTGCGTGCATCGATGAAATGCGCCTCGCCGAATCGCACATCGACCCCGTAATCCCGGAAGCGGGTTGGATCGTCATGGACCTGAATCTCGTCGATCACCGACTGCACTCGATCCATGACCGCGCCCAGATCGGTTTCACCAAGCCGTGCGTCAATGCCCAGACGACCTGCGTCGCGGGCCGCATGAGCCACTGCCGCGGAGTGGATGAGCGACTTGCTGGGGATGCAGCCATGATGGAGACAGTCACCGCCGAGTCGAGGGCCACGCTCGACGAGCACGACATCAAGACCGAGTTGGCCGGCGACGCTCGCTGTGACCAGTCCGCCGACGCCGCCGCCGACGATGATCAGGTCATATTCATGTTCACGGGCCATAGCGGGTTATTCTCCCAGTAATCGGATGGTCCCGTAGATCGCCTCGGCGCGATCGTCGGTGTCGTCACAGTCGGTCATGATCGCCAGTGTATCGATTTCGGTGATGTCGCGATCATGAAAACGTGCGAAATCCTCCCGTAAGTTGCGCCGATGAGTCCGCCAGCCAGCACCCTCGTCGCTGCCGTCAACGGCAACCATTGTCGCCTGATCGGCATAGGCGTTGGACCAGTGATCGCCCACTCCGGCCTGAGTGGTTGAGACATAGTTCATTGCCCGGGTCCGCCAGCGCAGGATGGGGTGTTCATCCACGGCGTAGAGTCGTGCGGCATAATCATCGCCGGATTTCTGGCGCGGGGTACCGCGACTGATCGGTTCAACAATACGCCAGCGCCACTCGATGATCGGCGTGCGGGTCAGGTCGATCCCCTCGCGGTAGACGAGTCCCGACGCGCTACCCTCATCACATTCGGCGCGCACGCCTCGATGTGCGTTGCGCTGCGAGAGCGTGTAGCCGGTCTCGCCGCTGAAGGAGTGGCGCTCCCAGCCGATGATGGTCGCGGGGTCGAAGGATGTCGGTGTCTGTGCCAGTGCCGTCGTCGGTAGGATTGCCGGGATCGACAGGATGACGGTCAACGCGCGGATAACGAATCGTCTGCGACTCATGCCACTGCGTCGGTTGGCCGCTCGACAGCGGGTTCCGGTTTATCTTCCCATTGACGGGCATTTGCGCCGTGAAAAACGAGTGCTTTCATGTCAACGATCCTTCGTTGTGGATCACGTGATTGCTCGTATCACCCTGCGCTTAGTCTCCCGCATTACTCAATGACATATTCAACGACGATCGCCTCCGGTACCGGCGCGTTCAGTGAAATCTCGAAGTCACCATCCATGATGTAGGTGAAATCACTGGCCAGTTCCTCACCGGATGCATCGTCGTAAACGGTCAGCTCCAGCCTGGCTTCGCTGCAGGTTGCCGCGCCGGTGATATAGAGCTGGCCCCGACGTTCCTCGTAGCTGTAGTCCTCGATCTGGCATTCCTCAACGATCCCCTCCTGCGCCGATGCAACGGGGGGGAGACCGATCAGAAACGGCAACGTAATCAGCGCCAGCCAGTGGCGCCGATTTGAATGAGCCATGTGATGCATGGAACAACTCCTGGTTATAGGCCGATGAGGGAGCGACCGCCGGGCCGCTCCCCCCTGAGCAGCGCGCGGGATCAGTCCATCATCGACTGAATACGCTCGGCGAGCTCAGGATTCTCCGAGGCAGCCTGAGCGATCGAGCTGTAGGTGTCGACATTCAGACCCGTGTCCTCGACGGCCTCGACCATCATCTCGTTGCCCTCCTGCTCGAGCGCCATGGCCTCTTCACGGTCCTCGGTCGACTCGATGCGCTGGACGTACTCGTTGCGGATCTCCATAACCTCGTTCTGGGCCTCAACGAACTGATCAATCTGATCGTCAGAGAAGTCCGTGCCGCCATCGCTCTGCGCACCCGCTGTCATTGACGCCGCCATCAGGGCGGCCAGGCTCAGGGACATGAGGGGTGTTGTGATTCGCATTGGTTGACTCCTGATCTTGCGGATTAACGTGCCCGGCTATCCGGGTCACCCAAAACAGTGCAAACACCCTGCCAACTGATTCAGACTGGGCGTGATGGGATTTTCAGGAGGTCGCTCATGCGAATATGTGCCGAAATGACCCACTCTCTGCCATGCTGACACGGCCAGAATGGCCGAGCTTCAGCGAGATGCGGCTGCGTACCGCGATCATCGTACTGATCGTGCTGCCGGTGACGCTCGCCGTTGGGCTGGTCGGGTGGCTGGGGATCGGCTGGCTGGAGCGTGAGGCGGAATCACGCATGCGCGAGGACATTGAGCTTATCGCGCGTACCCTGCAGCGCCCACTCAACCGCGCGATCCGGCGACGCGAGCCGGCCCTGCTGCAGGACTCGCTGCGCTCCGCCTTTGAATTCGGGCGGGTCTATGGCGCTCATATTTACGGGCGCGAGGGCGAGCTGCTAGCCGGTGCCGGTGTTGGCGAGCGCCGCTTCAGCACCGAGCGCGCCGAGGCGTTCAACACGCTGGAGCCACGCAGCGAGGGCTATGCGGCCCTGGGCGAGGACCCGACCTATGCGTACTTTCTGCCACTGACCACCCAGGGCGGCCGCATCGCCGCCATTCTCCAGATCACCCGTCAGCCGGACAGTCTCCGCCATATGCTCGGGCGCATCCGTGTCACCGGCACAGCCGCACTTGCCGGCCTTGCGCTGTTATTGTCGCTGATCGTCATCGTCGGTCATCGGCGCGCGATCGGCTCGCCGCTCAATACCCTGGCGCGGGGGATGGACCAGGTCGCGGATGGGCAGCTGGACTATCGGATCAACCCCACCGGCCCACGCGAAACCCGTGAGCTCGGCGAGGGGTTTAACACCATGCTCGATCGCATCGAGCGCGCGGCGGACGAAATCGCTGAGCGCCGCAGCACGCAGGCCGACCTCCAGGCGGATCTGCAGGCCTCGCGCAAGCTCGCAGCGGTGGGTGAGCTCTCGGCCGGCGTGGCTCATCAGCTGGGCACGCCGCTGAGCGTACTCGATGGCCGCGCCCAGGGGCTGCTGCGGCGCGACGATCTCGACCCCCGGACGCGGCAGACACTGGAGGATATGCGCACTGAGGTGACGCGTATCAGCCAGACCGTCCGTCAGCTCATGGATTTCGCCCGCAGCCGCCCGCTGCAGCGTCGCAATACACAACTCTCCCGCGTGATTGCCAGTGCCGTCGATCGCATCCGCGAGGATCCGGCCGCCGCTGGCGTCACCATTGAGCAGAACGGTGCGCTGGACGAGGCGGAGGAACCGGTTCTCGCCATCGACGGACCGCGCATTGAGGAGGCACTCTGCAATCTCCTCGGCAACGCGGTTCAGGCAACGCCCCACGGCACGATCCGGGTGGGCCTCCACATTGATGCCGATGCCTGTCATATCCGGGTCGAGGATGACGGCCCCGGTATTCCCGAAGCGGAACGCGCCCGGCTTTTCGAACCATTCCATACCACCAAGCCGGTCGGATCGGGGACCGGACTCGGCCTGGCGGTGGCCCATGGCGTCGCCCGCAGCCATGGGGGTGGACTCACTCTATCGGCGGGCGACCCGCCCGGTGCATGCTTTGTCATGCGGCTCCCGCGACGCGAGACGGAGGCACCCGTTTGAGCGACCCATCAACGGCCATCACTCTTGTCGTGGAGGATGACCGCAGCCTCCGAGGGCTGCTGCGCGATGAGCTCGAGCGCCTGGGCCATCGCATCGTCACCGCGCAGGGGGAGACGGAAGCGCGCGCCGCGCTCGACGAGCATCAACCCGCGTTGGTGGTCAGCGATCTGCGCCTACCGGATGGCGACGGCATTCAGCTGCTCGAGCATGTCCGTGGCGCCACCGGCGGCCGCGAAATCGGGTTCATCGTGATCACCGGCTTCGGGACCATCGAGCAGGCCGTCGATGCACTGGAAAAGGACGCGGACGACTTTCTGACCAAGCCGCTCGATCTGGATCATCTCGGCCTGAGCGTGGGCCGTGTTCTCGAGAACATCCAGTTACGCCGGCGTCTGAGCGGCTACGAGGCACTCCATGGCCGCGAAAGCTTTCATGGCATGGTCGGGCAGAGCGCGCCCATGCAACAGCTCTATCGCAGCATTGAGCGCATCGCCACCACCGACAGCCCGGTCCTCATCCATGGCGAGAGCGGCACCGGCAAAGAGCTGGTTGCCGCCGCCGTCCATGCTGAAAGCGCGCGTGCCGGCAAGCCCTTCATCGCCGTCAACTGCGCGGGCGTACCGGCCGAGCTCCTCGAAAGCGAGTTCTTCGGCCATGTCCGCGGTGCCTTCACGGGCGCCGATTCCGCGCGGCGCGGTCTACTCCAGGCCGCCGACACGGGAACACTGTTTCTCGACGAGATCGGCGAAATGCCGATGCCTTTGCAGGCAAAGCTGCTGCGTGTCCTCGAGGACGGCTCACTGCGGCCGGTCGGCGCCGACACCGAATTCCAGGTGGATGTACGCATTGTCGCCGCCACTAACCGGGATCTGACGCAACGCGTCGCCGACGGCGACTTCCGGGAGGATCTTTTCTACCGCATCGACACATTCACTGTGACCGTGCCGCCGCTGCGCCAGCGCGGTACGGACATTGATCGACTCGCGGTCGGGTTCCTCACTGCGGCGGCCCGCCGCCAGGGCCGCGAACCGCCAGCGCTGACCCCCGAGGCCCGTGCCGAGCTCGCCGCGCATGACTGGCCCGGTAATGTCCGCGAGCTTGCCAACGCTATGGAACGCGCCCTCGCGTTCGCCAATGGCCAGCAGATCGAGGCAGTCGATCTGCCTGGACGGATCGGCCGGGCACCCGATGCGCCGACACTGACACGCGGCCATGAGGAGCGCTCCTTTGCGACGCTGGCCGAGGTCGAGGCGAGTCATATCCGCCAGGTACTGGATGCCGTCGGCGGTAATCGCAGCCGCGCGGCCGATATTCTCGGGATCGGCCGCCGCACTCTGTACCGCAAACTCGACGACTCGGAATAGGTTGAGGACCGGCCTGCGCGGGTTTGCGCCGCTCTGGGAACATGTCCAAACTATTACGGTCATCCCGACATGATCTCTGAATAACGAAGACGCTGTAGAAACGGACACTGACTGACTGGCGGAGGAGAACACGCCGTGAATCTGGGCCTGATCGTTCTTATGGCACTGTTACCCCTGGTAACGGTTGCCGTTTTCCTTGTCATGCTGCGCTGGCCGGCGAAACATGCCATGCCCCTCGCCTACGGCGTCGCAGTGGTCGTCGCCCTCGGTTTCTGGGGCACCGATCTGAATATCGTCGCCGGCGCGTCGGTCAACGGCGTTGTCACCGCGCTGAACATTCTGTTCATCGTCTTTGGCGCCATCCTCCTGCTCTACACCCTGCGTGAGAGCGGTGCGATCAGCGTGATCCAGAAGGGTTTTGAGGACATCTCGCCAGATCGGCGCGTCCAGGCGATTATCGTCGCCTGGCTGTTCGGGGCATTGATCGAGGGTGCATCCGGGTTCGGTACGCCCGCCGCGATCGCCGCACCGTTACTGGTCGCGCTCGGTTTCCCGGCCATGGCGGCGGTCGTCTCGGCCATGATCATCCAGTCCACGCCGGTGTCGTTCGGTGCGATCGGTACGCCGATCATCGTCGGCGTCAACGCGGGGCTGTCCGGCCAGTCGGTCACCGATCGCATGGTCGAAGCCGCGGGAACGCCCTACGCACAGTATCTCGACCAGATCGGCATGCAGGTCGCGATGCTCCACGCCCTGGTCGGAGTGTTCATCCCACTGATCATGGTCGGCATGCTCACCCGCTTTTTCGGCGAGAAGCGCTCGTTCATCGAGGGGCTGCGGGCATGGCGCTTCGCGCTGTTCGCCGGTGTGGTCTTTGTGGTGCCTTACTATGCGGTCGCCGCGCTGCTGGGACCGGAATTTCCAGCGCTGTTCGGCGGCCTGATCGGACTGGCCATCGTTATCCCCGCGGCGCGGCGCGGTTGGTTCCTGCCCAGGGACACCTTTGATTTCGAGGCCCGTGAGCACTGGCAGCCAGAGTGGATCAGCACGCTGCAGGAAGCGGCCCAGCCAGCGCGGGATGAGAGTCAACCGCTCTCCCAGCTCCAGGCGTGGATGCCCTACATCATTGTCGCTGTCCTGCTGGTGCTGACCCGCGTCATCCCGCCGGTCACCGATGCACTGCGGGCTGACGCCGTTACGCTATCCATCCCCAACGTCTTTGGCTCCGGCATCACGGCCGCCTCGCAGCCGCTGTATCTTCCCGGCTTTATCCTGCTGGTGACCTCGCTGATCACCTATTTCCTGCATCAGATGTGGGATCACGGTAGTTATCTGCGGGCCTGGAAGACCGCCGGCCGCACGATTGTCTCGGCTGGATCGGCGCTGATCTTTGCGGTGCCGATGGTGCAGGTGTTCATCAACTCCGCGCCTGATGGCCATGACACCGTGACCGCCATTCAGACGGCACTCGATAATGGTATTGCCCTGGGCACGCTCGATCGGGTGGCGAGCATGCCGGAGATGCTGGCTCAGGGCGTCGCCGCGCTGACCGGGCAACTCTGGCCGCTGTTTGCGCCCACCGTCGGCGGACTGGGCGCCTTTCTCGCAGGCAGCAACACCATCAGCAACATGATGTTCTCGTTCTTCCAGATCTCCACCGCCGAGCAGATCGGTCTGGGCTCGTTCGGCGCGTCGATGGTCGTCTCGCTGCAGGCGGTTGGCGGTGCCGGTGGCAACATGGTCACGGTCCATAACGTCGTCGCAGCCTCGGCCACCGTCGGCCTCCTCGGCCGGGAAGGCGATGTCATCCGTAAGACGCTGATCCCAATGGCCTATTACATGATCGCTGCAGGTCTGCTGGGTATGGCGATCATCACCGGTGGCACCAACCTCTGGTATGCCGGATGGCTCGGCTTCCTTGGCGTTGCGCTCGTGTTCATGCGCGCGGACATGCCAGGCCTGACAGGGGTACCCACATTGATCGTCAACACGATCCGCGTGGTGGTGGAGGCCGGACGGCTCTGGCAGATCCATAACGCCCTTGGGAGTGCTGGCGCCCTCGCCTTCTACACACTCTTCTCACTCGCGCCGATCCTGATCTTCGTGATCGCGGGCATCGGCGTTGTACTCGGGCCCGAGGCCGCGGAGAGCCGCATCGTCGCCCGATTACAGACGTTCATCGGCCCAGAGGCCGCGCAGGCCGCCCGTCAGATTGTCGCCAACACCCGTATTGAGCGCGCTGGCTGGATTCCCACCGTCGCTGGACTGGTGGCCATGACGGTGGGAGCGACAGCGGTCTTTGCACAGCTAAAGCGATCATTGAATGCAATCTGGGACGTTACCCACCAGCCACCCCGTCATGGGCGCATGCTGGAGTTAATCCGCAACCGGTTGCTTTCGCTTCTCATCGTCGGCCTTTTCGGTCTGAGCCTGCTGGTATCACTGATCTCGACCGTCGTATTGCGCGCGATTGGCCGCTTCGCCTCGGACTGGCTGCCCTTCAACGCGGTACTGCTCTCACAACTCGAGACCACGACCACACTGTTGGTCATGACCGTCCTGTTCGCCGCCATCTTCCGTATCCTGCCCGACGTCCGGCTTCGCTGGAGCGATGTCCTGCCGGGTGGGTTTCTGACCGCAGTGCTGTTTATGCCGGGCCGCCAATTGATGGCGAGCTATCTCACGCTCATGGCGCCGGGATCGGCGTACGGGGCCGCCGGCTCGCTGGTTGTACTGCTCCTATGGATTTATGGATCGGCGCTCATCGTGCTGTTCGGTGCCGCATTGACCCGTGCCATCCACACACAGGCGTGGCGGTCAGATCATTGGCCGGAGTGACTCCGCCGCGGATCGCAGGGCAGCATCGAGCTCGTCAATCAGAGCTTCCTCCAGAGGCCATTGGTCGGCTTTGAGGCGCCGGTCGATAGCGCTCGCCGCAGCCTCGAGGCGTTTCGCACCGACTGACCCTGCAGATCCCTTGAGGGTGTGTACCTGTCGGGCAACCGGCGCATCCCGGCCATCACGGAGCGCCGCCGGGAGCTCGGCGAACTCCTCGGTAATCTGCTGATGGAAGACGGTCAGAACAGCTTCGTAAAGCGCCTCATCGCCCTCGACGCAAGCCAGACCCGCCTCTTTGTCGAAATCATCGGCATTCATGCGTTTACCGTCTACACTGCCCGTGAAAGATGACAGGAATACCCGATGATGGACGCGCAGACAATCCTAATCGTCGACGATGATCCAACAATCCGGCTGATGACGTCAGCGGGACTCGGCAAGCAGGGCTATCAGACCGTGCTGGCCACGGATGTGGACACGGCGATCGAACAGGTCATCTCGGCGTCACCGGACCTGGTTCTTGCAAGCGTCAGTCTGGCCGAGCGTGACGGGTTCGATTTCATCGAAGCGGTCCGCGCTGGTAGTGCGGGGACCGTCAATCAGGATAAGCCCATCCTCGTATTAACCGCCCTGAGCGACGTCACCTCCATCAACCGGGCGTTCGCCGCCGGCGCCACCGATTTCATCACTAAACCGGTGAACCTCACGATCCTCGCCGAGCGGGTCAAGTACTCCCTTGCCGCAGCGGCGCGTGCCACAGCGCTTCGCGATGCACAGATGGAACAGGCCAGTGCCTGTCGGATGGCGCGGCTCGGTTTCTGGCGACTTGATCTGACGACGTCGGCGCTGAGCTGGTCAGACGGCGCGGAGGCTATCCTCGGATGCGCCCGCCTGCCCGATACGCGCGAAGCGCTGATCAGCCTGACGGCTGGGCATGATAGCTACCGTCTCGAGGAGGCACTCAACACCGCGGCGGCCGATCACCAGGGCGTTGATGTGGAGATCACGCTCCACCTTGGCGGGGCCCAGCCAGCCATCATTCGGCTGCAAAGCGAGGTAAGGACCGAGAAATCGACACTGATCGGCGCGTTTCAGGACGTCACCGCACTGCGTGAGTTCGAGTATCGGGCGTACTACCTGAGCGAGCATGACGAGCTGACCGATCTGCCTCACCGCCGGCTTTTTAAAAGCCTGTTCAACGAACGCGTGGCGAATGCCGCTTATACGGCCTGGTCGATCACCGTCATCGACATCACCGGGCTTTTTCGGGTCAACGCACTCCTCGGTATTGCGGCCGGCGACCAGGTCGTCGCTGCATTCGCGCAGCGGCTCAGACAGAGCCTCGGCGCCGATGACCTCATCGCCCGCCTCGAGGCCGACACATTCGCTGTTGCGTCACCGGTCGATGACCGGGAACGACTGATGGAGCGCCATCACCAATGGCTCGCGCCGCTCGCACGTTCACACTCAATCGCAGGACAGGAGTTGTTCACTGACTTCTCGGCCGGTGCCAGTCTCTATCCAGACGATGCCACCGACGCGGACGTGCTCATCCGCAATGCGCAGCTCGCGCAGCAATTCAACCGCGCCCGACGCGACCGACGGCGAGTGATTCTCTATCAGGACACAGAGGCGTTCGACGACACGGGGCTGCTCGGTCTCGAAAACGATATCCGCAAAGCACTGGCGCATCATCAGTTTTTCCTTGTCTATCAATTGCAGCAAGCGCTTACCAGCGGCGAGTTCACCGGCGCTGAGGCGCTCCTGCGCTGGCACCACCCTGTCCATGGCATCGTCTCACCCGGTCAGTTCATTCCGATGCTCGAGGAAAACGGCCTGATCATTGAGGTCGGAGAGTGGGTGATTGAAAGCGTCTGTCGTCAATTGGCGATCTGGCAGCGTGCGGGTGTAACAGTTGCGATGGGCGTCAACCTCTCGGCGAAGCAGTTCGAACAGGACAATCTCGCTGAGCGAATCATGGAAATCGCCAGTCATCACGGAATTGATCCCGGCGCGCTCGAACTCGAGATCACTGAGAACATGGCGATGCGCAATCCCAAAGCGGCCCTCCGAGCGCTACAACAGCTTCGGTCCGCCGGATTTCGGTTGGCCATGGACGATTTCGGGACCGGACAGGCGTCGTATGAGTATCTGCTGCGGTTCCCAATCAATACAATCAAGATCGATCGCATGTTTATCACGTCGGTCGCGGAAAACCGGCGGAACCGTGCGGTCATTCGATCGATCACTTCCCTTGCGCTAGGGCTTGGCCTTCTGACCATTGCGGAGGGTGTCGAGACCGAACGACAGCACGACTACCTGGATGCACTGGATGTCGATGAAGTCCAGGGCTTTCTCATCAGTCAGCCTGTGGATGCAGACCACTGCTTCAGTCTGCTTCAGAAAAAAGCTTCGAGGAGGGGAAATGCGGCTGGCATTTGACAGCACCGGCACCGCTGATGGACTGACAGAGGCGGTCCATCGACTCACCGGAAATCCGGAGATCGAGGCGGCGATTGTTCTGGCGGCGGACGGGAACGTCTGGTCGACGGATGCCGCCAACGCCGCTATCCGCCAGTCACCCCTGCCGCTGGTGGGCGGGGTATTCCCACAAATCGCCTACGACAGCGAGAGCCTCGAACGCGGGACACTGCTCATCGGTCTGGAGCACACCCCCGATGTCGGCGTGGTCGAGGCACTGAGCAATCCCGACACAGCATTTGAGACAGCCATCGGTGAATTCGCCGATCAATGGCCGGAGGACAACGCGGATCGCACCTACTTCGTGGTGGTTGACGGCCTTGCGGCGCGGATCAGCGACCTGATTGAGGGGCTTTTCTTCAGGCTCGGTCTTGAGCATAACTTCATCGGCGGCGGCGCCGGTTCGTTGAGTCTCGAGCGGCGCCCCTGCATCATCACACCGGCCGGGCTCCATCAGGATGCGGCCCTGGTCGCCCGTCTGGCGCTACCCAGTTCGATCGGCGTCAGTCATGGCTGGACACCAATCAGCGACACTTTCACCGTCACCGAGAGCGCCGGCAACACCGTCAAGTCGATTGACTGGGAGCGCGCGGCTGACCTTTATGCGCGGGAGGTCTATGCACACAGTGCCCAGATCGTCACTGAGGACGATTTCTTCTCGATCGCCAAGTCCTATCCACTCGGTATCGCTCGCTACGGCGCAGAGGTGGTCGTTCGCGATCCGCTGATGATGAACGCGGAAGGCAAGCTGGTGTGTGTCGGTGAGGTACCGGCCGGCTGTCGGATCCGGCTGCTCAACGGTGATACCAATACACTCATTCAGGCCGCCGGCAATGCACGCGACCAGGTCATGCCGCAGGGCAGCACCCGCTCGGGTGCGCACAGCCTGCTTTTTGACTGCATATCACGGGTACTCTTCCTTGACGACGATCTGCATCGGGAGCTGAGCGCCGTTGGTGGTGACCGCCCGGTCTGTGGCGCCTTCACCCTTGGCGAAGTCGCTAACAGCGGCCGTGAATACCTCGACTTCCTCAACAAAAGCATCGTCTTCGCCGTCCTTGAGTAAGCATGCGTCACACCGGCGACAGTCATACCAGCCCCATCGCCGAGTCGGATCTCCTCTACGAGATCTCAATCGCCATCGGCCAGAGCCTGCAGCTCGATGAGATGCTCACTGAGAGCCTGCGCAAGATGCTGCGGGTGCTCAACTGCGTCAGTGGGTGTGTGCTTCAGTATACCCGTCAATCGCCGGTCGGCGACGATGGGCCGCCGACCATTCTCTGGCGCTACTCTCTCGCCCTGCCACGTACGCTCACCCGCCAGTCCGATTTCCAGTCCCTGATCGACCGGATCGACCTGCCGGCGACAGACAGCGCCCTGGATGTGTTCTACGACGGGCTACCGGCCCGCGTCGGGAATGAATCCGGCGACGGGGAAGACTATGTCTTTGGGCTCCCGAATTTCGGCGTCCTTCTGTTGCGCCGCCGCGGGACGGGCTTCACGCATAGTCTTTTCATGTCGCTGGCGCGGCTGATGGATAAGCTCGCCAACGCGGCCCGCGCCTGCCTCTATGAAAGCGAGCTGCAGCACCAGATCCATCAGGCGGAGGCCGCGAACCGCGCCAAAAGTCAGTTTCTCGCGAAAATGAGTCACGAGATCCGGACACCGATGAACGGCGTCCTCGGAATGCTCGACCTTCTCTCCGAGACGACCCTTCAGACCTATCAGCAGCAGTACATTGACCTGGCGCAGAACAGCGCCACACACCTGCTCGAGATCATCAACCTTCTGCTCGATATCTCCAAGATCGAGGCCGGCAAGCTTGAGCTGCAGCCGACGGTCCGTGATTTTCCCGCCTTCATCGCGCAGATACTCAAGGCACAGACACCAAGGGCGATGAGCAAAGGCGTCCGTCTCTACAGCTCGCTCGACCCTGAGCTGCCCCGCTATCTCACGCTCGACCCTGTCCGCATGCAGCAGATCCTAGACAACCTGCTCAGCAACGCCGTGAAGTTCACGGACCGAGGGCATGTGCAGCTCGAGGCCGAACTCGATCGGGATCCAACCAACAGCCAGCCCGATCGTGGGGTGCAGGTCATCCTGACAGTGACCGATACGGGCGTTGGTATCCCCGAGGATCGCCTACCGCATATCTTCGAGACATTCGAGCAGGCGAACAACGCCAGCAATCGCTCGTTCGAGGGCACTGGACTCGGACTGGCCATCACGCGTCAGCTGGCAAGGTTGATGGGTGGGACTGTGTCCGCCCACAGCCGAGTCGGTGAGGGCACGACGATGCGCGTCGCTGTGCCACTCGCGGCGGCGCCTGAGACCACAGAAGTACGCCAGCCTCCCCTGCCCCGGACAAAGCAGCAGGTCCTGTATGTCGACGACGACCGCCGTGATCGCGAACTCATGCGGGCGATTCTGGAAATACTGGGCGTGGATGCGACTGACGCTCAGGATAACGTGCAGGCATCGAAGATACTGCGAGCCAAGGCGACTCAGTCCCGGGCCTTTGACCTGATCATACTCGACGCCAGCGTGATCGCCGGTGATCAATCAACCGACCTACACAACCTGATCGAGCGCGCCATGGCGCGAGGCACGCTTGTCCGCCTCGTGACAGCAGAGTTGAACGCCGATATCGCCACCGAGACCGATCAGCTCGGGCTGCGACGGCCAATCACCAAACCGCTGTCCATTACCGATATCGAAGCGCTGCTGAGGCAAACCGATCCAAACGATACCGATCACGACCCGTCAGCCTCGCCAATGAGCCAGCGTCTGGCGGGGCTCAAGGCGTTGCTGGTAGAGGATAACGCGGTCAATCGGATGCTCGCGGAAAAACTACTGGAGCGGAACGCGATCCAGTATGAAGCGGTGACCAACGGTGAGGCAGCACTGGAGCGCTTTCACGCGTGCCGATACGACTTCATCCTGATGGACGTTATGATGCCAGTGATGGATGGTGTGGAGGCAACGCAGCGCATCCGCACCGTGGAACGGGACAACGCACAGGCCCGAACCCCGATCATCGCCTTGACCGCCAACGCCATGAACGGCGATCAGACCTACTATGCGGCCAAAGGCATGGAAGGGTATGTCGCCAAACCGCTCAAAGCGGAGCGATTAAGGGAAGAGATCGATCGTGTCTGCCACGCAGCCACTTCCAAAACGCAACCAGAAGGTTCTGAGAATGAATAATGACTGGCGCGCAATGGCGATAGCGCTCGCCCTGATCCTGCTCAGTCTCGGAAGCGGCGCCGCAGGTGCACTGGAGCCACCAACCGGCACGCCAATACTGACCGTCAGCGGCGATATCGGCGTCACCAATCAGGGGGATCAGGCCGTTTTCGACTATGAGATGCTCGAATCACTCGGGACCCACACCACCCGAACCAGCACACCCTGGCATGACGGCACACAGACCTTCACCGGCCCCCTCATCCGGTCACTCCTTGACACCGTTGATGCCGAGGGTGAGCGCATCATCGCCAAGGCGCTGAATGATTACGAGTCCGAGATCCCCATCGAGGATTTCACAACCTATGACGTCATACTGGCGACCCACCAGAACGGGGAGCGGATGAGCGTCAGGGATCGGGGGCCGATCTTCGTCATCTATCCGTTCGACAGTGATCCGGCGCTCTACCAGGAAACGATCATCTCCCGCTCTGTCTGGCAGGTGAATCGTATTCAGGTGCCCTGAGGACCCCTAGAGGAGGATCACGCGGGTGCAGTGGATTCCCGGGCGGGTATCATCGTTTCTGGTCGTGGGGCTGCTTATCCTGGCCTCGATGGGGGCGGGATCGCTTGCGCTACTGAAACTCCAGGCACTGGATGATCTACTCATTGAGGATGCGGTCTGGGCGACCTTCCAGCTCGACCGGGAACTCAAGAGCCTGCGGATCGCTCTCCTCGACGCGACGCCGGAGACGCTCCCGGAGGTCAGGCTGACTTATGACATCCTCTACAGCCGGATCAGCGTACTCGAATCGGGACAGGTAGCCGAGCTGATCCAGCAGATCGAGCTCCGGGACTACAACATTGACGACCTGCTTGCGAGCATCAAGGCGCTGGACGACGATATCCACGGACTGACTGCCGAGACGCTGGGATCGATGCGGGATCCGATCAATCAGGCATTGGGCGAGATCCAGGCTGGGACCGGCACCCTCGTGGTGGCAACCAATCTGCATTTCGGACGTGAGCGCCAGGAGAACCGGGAAGCACAGGCGACGCTGATTAGAGCCGTTCTCAGCCTCGCCTCGCTCACCATGGTGGCGGGTCTGTTTCTCATTCGTCAGCTCCGTCAGCAGCAGAAATCACTGCGATCCCGCCAGGCGGCGCTGAGCGCATCCAATGACCAGCTCGAACAGGCCCGCCAGGCAGCGGAAGAGGCCAGCCAGGCGAAGACGGACTTCATGGCGGTGTTGAGCCATGAGGTTCGCACGCCGCTCAACGGCATTTTCGGCCTCACCAATCTGCTCGAGTATGAAGTGGCCGACACGCCGCGGGCGCGACGCTACCTCGAGACACTCCGCGCCAGCACCGACGCGGTGTTCACCGTGGTCAACGACATCCTCGACTACTCTCACCTCCAGGCTGGCAAACTCTCCCTCGCACCGCGTCCCTTCTCGCTTGATGATTTCCTGCGAACACTCTGCCAGGGGTATGAGTTACAGGCGCGGGAGCGCTCCGCCGCCTTCGAATGCTATATACCGGAGGCATTGGGGACGGTTGACGCCGATCCCGATCGGTTGCGCCAGGTGCTCATGAACCTGCTGAACAATGCCTTTAAGTTCACCGACAGCGGTCGGGTCACGCTGAGTGTCGATGCCGAGTCGCAGGATGATGTTCTAGCGATCCGGTTCGATGTCATCGACACCGGTTGCGGGATCAGTGACGAGGCTCAGGCCAGGCTGTTCCAGCCCTTCTCCCAAGTCGACAAATCACTGACCCGGCGACGTCAGGGATCGGGCCTCGGCCTTGTCATCAGCGAAGAGCTTGTCGAAGCGATGGGCAGCCGCATCGAGCTCGACAGCCAGCCCGGAAAAGGCAGCCGATTCAGCTTTCGATTAGCGTTACCCCGCACCGACCCCGTTGCCGGATCCAAGCCACCGAGGTCGGAAAACGCCGATCTCGATGCACGTTTGCTGCTGGTCGAGGACAATCCCGTCAACCAGATGGTGGCCCGCGAGCAGCTGACGCGCATCGGCCATGACGTCAGTGTTGTGGCGGACGGCGCGCAGGCCCTTGACTATCTCGGTCACGAGCGATTCGACCTGGTTCTCATGGACATGCAGATGCCGGTGATGGACGGCCTGGAAGCTACACGCCGTCTACGGGCGCGAGGTGAGACGCTGCCGATCCTTGCCATGACCGCCAACGCTACCGCAGAGGATGCGCAGCGCTGTCTCGAGTCGGGGATGCAGGCGGTCATCAAAAAGCCCGTTGATATCGCCGAGCTGCAAGATAAGATCCAGCGCCATCTAGCCACCTGATCCAGGGATCCCATCGAACGGATGACTCATCAGCGGTACTGACGCAGCGCCTGGGCCAGGTACTCAGCGATTTCGCCACGAAGCCGATCCGGCCCGACCACCTCGACCTGATCGCCCAGTCCGAGCAACCACCACCGTAGCTGAGCGGTATCAGCGACGGTCGCCGTCAGGTGGATGCGACCGTCGTCAGCCTCGCTGAGTGACTGACTCTCGCTCAGCGGTGTTTCCTCGAGGTGAACGGCCGTGCGCGGCTCGAGCAGCAACGCCAGCTCAAGCGGCGCCTCGGACAGCCGAAAATCCAGTCCACCGGACTGGACGTATTGCGATAGGTCGAACCCTTCTGGCCGCTCCACCGCTGCCTGACCCGACGCTGCCGACTCCATGCGGTGGAGCGCCATCTGAACAATCCCATCGCGCCCGTCGCGGGTGCAGATGAGATAGACCACACCGTCGCGGAAGACGATGCCCAACGGATGGAGGATGTAATCGCGCCGGGCACCATCGTAGCGGCGACGATACCGGGCCTCGAGCTGACAGTCATTGAAGAGCGCATCATAAACGGTCTCGAGGATCATCGGATCAATCACCGGCGCCATTAGTGTCTGACCACGGGGCACGACCTGGATCTTGTCTGGCCACGTCCGCACCGGACTGGGCGTTTCCGCGAGCACATTCGCTGCCTGGCGCAGGTAGGGCGCGAGCGCGTTCAGCGTTGCCGGTGCCATGAGCTCGCCAGAGAAATGCTCGGCGAGTTTGAACGCGAGAGCGGTCTGCGGCTCCATTCCGGGAATATCGAGCTGTCCAGCATCACGATCCCAGGACCAGCCATGGGGGCGTGAGCGATCATCGAGCAATAGCCCGAACAGCTCGCCCGAGAGGCGCAGCAGATCACGCTGGATGGTGCGCTCAGTGGTGGAATAGCCTTGATCAGCGAGTCGGTCGCGGAGCGCCTGGGCCGTTATCTTTCGCGGCTGGCGCGGAATATGACGGAGCATGAGCCATTGGCGCAAAAGGGTATCGGTCATCTCGATTCCATCCATGAATCGGGTTTCAGTGGAGATAGACTACGCCCGGGTGCCGGCGGTATCGATCCCCCGCGTTATACTCTGCCACCAACCCGCATCACCAATGGAACGGACGACTGCATGATCCACCTACTCACCACCGGCGGAACCATCGCCAGCACCCCCGGCGACCAGGGCCGTCACGTCGCCGGTGCGCTCAGCGCTGACCACCTGCTCGCACAGGTCGGCACAGCAATGGGTGATGAACAGGCCGTCCGGAGCGAGTCACTGCTCCAGAAACCCAGCAACGCCATTGGGATCGAGGATATGTGCGCCATCGCTGACCGTTGCGAGGCCAGTCTGGAGACACCGGAGACAGCAGGGATCGTCATCACCCATGGTACCGACACCCTCGAGGAGACGGCCTGGTTCCTTCAGCAGGCACTCGGCGACTGCCGCCGACCCGTGGTCGTGACCGGCTCGCAACGCGCCCTGCATGAGGCAGGCTCAGATGCCCCGCGGAACCTGGTGGACGCGGTCCGGGTGGCGGGTGCGCCCGAATCCTGTGGACAGGGCGTGCTGGTGGTGTTCGATGAAGAAATCCATAGCGCGGCGCTGGTCCGAAAGCTGAGCAGCTATCGGCTGAAAGGCTTTGGATCGCCGGGCTTCGGTCCAATCGGGCAGATCGATGGGTCAGCGCTGAATTATGCACTCCGTGCCTGTCCCGCCGAGCCCGTTCCACGGGGCACAGTCATGCCTCGCGTTGACATCCTGACCGCGGCAGCGAGCAGTGCCTGCCTGATCGACGCGGCGGTGGCCGATGGCGCCAGCGGGCTTGTGATCGATGCCCTGGGTCGTGGTCAGGTACCGCCTGACTGGGTGCCGGTCATCGAGCGCGCCAGCGACGCGGGCATCCCGATTGCTGTGACATCAAGCACCGGATCGGGCCCTGTCGGAGCGGTGTATGAGTACGCCGGCAGTCTCGACTCCATCATCGCCGTGGGCGCCCTGCCCGCGGGAGCGCTCACTGCGCGGCAGACGCGGATTTTGATGATGATGATGCTATCAACCGGCACATCCCGCTCTGGGCTGGCGGCTGGACTGACTCAAGCCGGCGGCTGGCCAGGGGCTGGCTGACCGACTGGGCGCTGAAGCCGATCAGTGACCCGGCGGATTGCCCGGACAAGCCCAACCAGGTCGTCAATCGGGAGCTGCCCCTTGCGATCAATCTCGGGGCTTAACGAACGGCCGATCGGCGCGTAGCAGCGATAACACGTGCCGCTGTTGATCGCGCAGGTCGAATCGATTCGCTGCATTGCCTCTGTCATCGCCTGGCGACTGCCACCGCGGGCCGGAATCGCCTGCAGCCGCATTGATCGGCCGTTCAGCGGCAGGCGGATCATGAGCCTTAGCGCCGTACTGAACCCACTGACCAGTACATGCGGATCCTGCGCGACGCTCAGATCCGGTTCGTGGGTGTGATGACGCCGATCGTCGCCGAAAGCTCCACGCAGATAGTCGTGGATCGCCCAGAGTTTTTCGACAATGCCGTTATCAAGAATCTGGTCGCGCTGATTCTGCGTGTAGGTGCCATCCCGCAGCCCGGCAGGCACGCGCTCGACATCAATTCCCGGCATTGTGGTGTAGACCTGTTGCCGCCATTCGGTGGCTGGCCGCACAAAGCTGGCGCGATGACCGTGGATGGCGTTCGTGAGCTGATCGAAGCCGTAGTTCCACTTAATCAGCACCGTTTCCACGGCGAAGGCTTCAGCCTCGGTCTCGAAACGGGCGATCACCACGCGGGTGACGTCATAGCCCGACGCCTTGATCGCCGCGATGCGGCGCTGCTTATCGCTCTCGTCGCCCTCATCGTGGTAATCCACGCGGTCACGTGTGCCCTTACCGACATAGAACACCCCGTTGTCGCGTGGATCACGGAGCTCATAGACATAGTAAGGCAGCATGTGGTCAGGATCGGTCGAGGCGCTGTCGTCGGCCAATGAATCACTCTTGCCAGGAATCAATCCGCGCAATGACAACACAGGCCACGTGCGCCGCACCATGCCTCGAACTCAGTCAATGCAGTCTCGGGCAGCCTCAGCGTTACGGTGACCGCCTCGCCGTAATCGATCGCCCGAAGATCGGCCGCCGGCTCGCCGGACAGCCAGTGACGCAGCGGCTGCTCGTCGGCAAATGCCATGCTCAGTGAGCGCTCCACCATCGGCTGCTCAATACCGCTCGGCAACGCCGACAGAACCGCCTCTGCGGCCCCCGCATACGCCCTCACGAGGCCACCCGCGCCAAGCTTGATACCGCCAAAATAGCGGGTCACAACGACGGCGACATCGACCAGGTCCTTATGACCGATGACGCCCAGTATCGGTCTCCCCGCCGTACCACTCGGCTCGCCATCATCGCTTGACGCCGCACTGTTGCGTCCCTGCCAGGCCCAACAATGATGTTGTGCCGCCGGATGCCCGAGCCGCGCTGCCTCGACCGCGGCAAGCGCTGCCTCGCGGTCGGCTGCGGGCGCTGCAACGGCGATGAACCGACTCCGCTTGAGGGTGATCTCGGTGGTGTGGGTTGTCGTGGGTACGCGGTGCATGACTGATCAGTCGGTGAAAACCCTGTCATTATGCGGATCAGTGCGCGGATTCGCATCCCGGGTCGCGCGCATCCCTGTAACGATCCGTACAATCCATCTTATGAGCATCGGCCTGCCTGCACCGCTTTTCCGGCTCACCAACGGCGGTTCACTCCGTCAGCGTCTGTCGCGCAGGCGCTTTAAGCTTTTATCATTCGATCACCCCGCAGGGAATGCGATTGCATGACAGAGACATTTACGCCCGGGTTCGCCGCCATCCATGCCAATCGGCTGGAGACACAGCGCGACATCATCGTCAGTCACCTGCATGCGCATCCCCCTGAGCCGCTCGAGCAGGAAACCTTCCTGGTACAGTCCAACGGCATGGCGCAGTGCTCAAACATCCCTTCCCCCCCCGCCGATATCGGCGGCGGCAGCGGCATCGCCGCTGCCCAGCGCTTTGTCCTGCCGCAGTCCTTTCTCTGGCAGGCCTATCGGACGGTGCTGGGGGCCAGTGAGGTCCCCGAAACCTCGCCATTCGACAAAACCCGCCTGAAATGGCGAATCCATCGACTCATTCCCGATCAGCTCAGCGTCGATCCCGAAACCTTTGCGCCACTCGGTGACTACCTCGACGATGACATCGATCAGCGTAAGCGCTATCAGCTCTCAGGCCGCCTGGCCGACCTCTATGATCAGTATCAGGTCTATCGGCCTGACTGGCTGGCCGACTGGCTGGATGGCCATGACACGGTGCGTGATGCGCGCCACCGGATCGCACCGCTTGGCGCAACGCTGCGCTGGCAGGCGGCGCTGTGGCGTGCCATCCATCGCGACGTCGGCCCCGATGCCCGGCGACTGTCGCGGCCGGGGATTCAGGAGCGGTTCATCGACGCCCTCAAAACCGCTGAACCGGGAGCTTTTCCGGCCCTGCCGCGGCGCATCACCGTATTCGGCGTCACCTCCATGCCACGCCCAGTACTGGATGCGCTCTATGCCCTCTCCCAGCACTGCCAGATCCTGCAACTGGTGCAGAATCCATCGGGTTATTTCTGGGCTGATCTGGTCGAGGACCGGGAGCTGCTCAAGCTCGATCAGCGCCGTCACCAGCGCCACTTCGGCACGCCGGGTCAGCCGCTGCTGGCCGCCTGGGGCAAACAGGGCCGCGATTTCATCGCCCTGCTGAACGAGATCGATGACCCCGACCACTACCGGGACTGGTTTCAATCCATCGATGCCTTCGAGCCGCCCATCAACGATACGACCGCGATTTCCCAGCATCCGCTGCTCCAGCAGATCCAGCAGGACATCTTCGATCTCACCCCGCTACCGCAGCCAGGCGCTGAACGGCCGTTATCGGCCGATGGATCGATCCGCTTCCACCGGGCGCACAGCCGCCAGCGCGAGGTTGAGGTCCTCCACGACCGGCTGCTCGACGCCTTTCAGCGTGCCGACGACGCCGGTCACCCCCTGCGCCCGCGGGATATCCTCGTCATGGTGCCCGATGTGGATGCCTACGCACCGGCTGTGGAGGCCGTATTCGGCACCCTCGAGCCGCACGACCCGCGCTACATCCCCTATACCATCGGCGATCGTCGCAGCCGCAGCGAGGCGCCGGTGGCAACGGCGCTTGAGCGACTCACCGATCTGCCTAACGCTCGGCTGACGCTGGGGGACGTGCTCGACCTGCTGGAAGTGGCGGCCTTTCGGCGCCGGTTCGGCCTCAGTGAGGACGATCGAGTGGTGTTACGTGAGTGGTGTCGGGACGCCGGGGTCCGCTGGGGGCTCGACAGCAATCAGCGCCAGCACCTCGACCTCGACAGCGGATTCGAGCAGAACAGCTGGCGTTTCGGGCTACGCCGACTGCTACTGGGCTATGCGGTCGGCACCGGCGAGGCCTGGCAGGGGATCGAGCCCTACCCCGAGGTGGGCAGTCTCGATGCCGCGCTCCTCGGACCACTCCGCGCGTTGCTCGACACCCTCGAGGCCCAGCTTGACGCCCTCAGTCAGCCAGGCCGCCCGGTGGACTGGGTGCGACGGGTGGAAACGCTGCTTGCGGATTGTTTCGAGCTGCGCGGCAATGACGAGCTGGCACTGGAGGCGCGGATCAACGAGGCCCTCAACGAGTGGCTGAACGCCTGCGAGGAGGCCGGTTTCGACGCGGCCATTCCGCTGTCGGTCGCCCGCGATGCCTGGCTTGACGCCCTCGAGGATGAGGGACCCGCACAGCGCTTCCTCGCCGGTCGTGTCAACATCTGCACCATGATGCCCATGCGCAGCATCCCCTTCCGGCAGGTCTGCCTACTGGGGATGAACGATGGCGATTACCCGCGCACTCAACCGCCGGTGGATTTCGATCTGATGGCCATGAAGGGGCAATATCGGCCCGGCGACCGCTCAGGACGCGAGGACGATCGCTATCTATTCCTCGAAGCACTGCTCGCCACGCGCGAGCATCTGCACATTAGCTGGATCGGGCGGAATCCGCGCGATGACAGCGAGCAGCCGCCATCGGTACTGGTCAACCAGCTGCGCGACCATCTCGACCGGGGCTGGCGGGTCACTGATCCAATCAACCAGATGGAGAGCACCACTCATCGATTGACGGTGGATCACCCCTTGCAGCCTTTCAGTGCGATCTATGACGGCGCCGGCGAGCACTTCACCTACGCCACCGAGTGGCAGTGCGGAGAACCCCCCAACAGCGCTGATGCGGCATTGGCGGAACCCGACCTTGATGACCCCCAGTCTGTCGGCCTCGCCGATCTGCATGCCTTCCTCACCGATGCCGCGCGGCATTTCATCGGCGAGCGCCTCAAGCTGCGTTTCGATGAGACGCGTGATGCCACCCCCGAAAGCGAGCCCTTCGAGCTTTCCGGGCTGGCGGCTCACCGCGTGCGCGAGGCCCTGTTGACCCCGCTGCGTCAGGGCGCCGCAAGCGCAGATCCACAGGCCGCTGTTGAAGCCGCCGGTGCCCGACTCGAGCGCAGCGGTCAGCTACCCGTGGCCGGAGTGGGTCGGCTTGCCCTGGATCGGTCCATTGCCGAGGCCCTGCGAGCCGGCCAGCGCTGGCAGGCGTGGCAGGCCAGAGATCCGCAGCGTGAGCCACCGCAGGAACTGCGTCTCGAACGCTGCGTCGGCGGTCAGCGGTTCATGATCGAGGACTGGACGACTGATCTCTACCGACTGGACGGGGAGTGGCGGCGGCTGGTCCTCAAGGCCGGTGATACGCTCAAGGATAAACGCCCCCACGATCCCCGCCTGCTCAATGACTGGCTCCATCATCTGGCGGTCAATGCCAGTGGACTGTACTGCCCGACGACCATCGTTGCTCACGACGCCGAGCATCGGCTGCCGGCGCTCTCTGCCCCAACCGCGGCGGCGCACCTCGATGCCATACTCGCGGGCTGGCATGCGGGACTGGAACGCCCCCTGCCGCTGCCCGTCAGGACGGTCTTCAAGCTGCTTCGCGAACATCCCGATAAGCCGCTGACAGCGGAGGCCGCCCGACCGTACTACGAGGGCTCGGGTCACCAGACCGGCGAGGTCGAATACGCGGGGAGTGGCGCATTGCGGCGTTGCTTTCCCACCGCCGCGGCGCTTTTTGAAGCGCAGACGGATAAGGGGCCCCTACTCGCTCACTGGGCTCACCGACTCTATCAACCGCTCATCGAGCAGCTCTCGCAGGAGGACGAATCGTGAGCGATCCGCAACCGCTTGACGTGCTGGCCACCCCACTCAACGGGCAGCAGCTCATTGAGGCGAGTGCCGGCACCGGGAAGACCTTCACCCTCGCGGCGCTCTATCTACGCCTCGTCCTTGGCCATGATCCCACTGACCCAGAGCGGCGGCCGATGCTCCCGCCCGAGATCCTGGTGATGACGTTTACGCGCGATGCCACCCGGGAACTCCGCGACCGGATTCGGGCGCGCCTTGCCGAGGCGGCGCGCTGCTTCGTCGGTGCCCGCGATCCCGATCCTGATGATTCCATCCTGACCGGACTGCTGGATGCCTATCCTGACACCGAGACGAGGCAGCGCCACGCCGATCATCTTCGCGCGGCGGCGGACTGGATGGACGAGGCGGCGATCTACACCATCCACAGCTTCTGCCACCGCATGCTCCAGCAGCATGCGTTTGACGCCGGCAACCCTTTCGCCCTCGAGCTCAGCGATGATGAGGGCCTGATCACCCGCGAGGCGATTGAAGACTACTGGCGAGAGACGATTTACCCACTCAGTGACGACGCGCTGGCGGCGCTGGGGGCGACGCTGAGCGGCAGGGGGGATGGAGCGAAGCCCTCAATCAAGCGTTTCGCCCACACCCTCAAGCCCCTGCTCGCCAGCAGTGAGCAACTGGGCGTCGACGCCTCACAGCCCCCCGGCCCGGTCATCGAGCGCCAGGCGGCACGGCAGGCACAGGCGATCGAGTCACTACGAACCGCCGTCCACGCCGATCTTGAGGGCTTTGACGAGGCGCTCGCCGAGGCCTGGGCGAGCAAACGTCTCGCCGCCAGCAAAAACCCTGTCCCTAAAACCTGGATGAACGCCCTCAGGCCCGCTCTCGAGGCATGGCGGCGCAATCCGGCCCAGCGACTGCCCGAGATCGATCCGGCCAAGATCGCGCGCGCGACGCTCGAAAAAGGCGTCACGAAAGGCAATACATTGCCGGAGGCGCTGGCCGAACACCCCATCGCGCTGGCCGCTGACGAGCTGGGCGAAGCACAGGCGGCACTGGCCGAAACCGCCGGTCCGTTCTACGCGCATGCCGCGCAGTGGGTCGCACGGCGGATTGTGGCGACACGGCGTCAGCGCGGCGTCATCGGGTTCAACGATATGCTCACCCGGCTGCGCGATGCGCTCCGGCAACCCGAAGCCGGCGAGCGCCTGGCCTCGGTCATCCGTTATCAGTTCCCAGTGGCGCTGGTGGATGAATTCCAGGACACCGACCCGATCCAGTACCGAATCCTGCAGGCCATCTACCCGCCGGATGCCGACGCGGGTCTGGTCCTGATTGGCGATCCGAAGCAGGCGATCTACAGCTTTCGCGGTGCAGACCTCGCGACCTATCTGCAGGCGGCGTGGCGCATTCCCGAGACCCGGCGTTATACCCTTGCCCGCAACTTCCGCTCCGCGAGGAGCATGGTCGATGCGGTCAATACGCTATTCGGGCAATCCCCGCTGGGTTCCGAGCCATTCCAGCCTGATGCCATCGACTTCCAGCGGGTCAGCGCGAACGGCCGCAGCGAGACACTGTCCATCGACGGCCAACCGGCACCGGGGATGACGCTCTGGCAGCTGCAGGCCGGCGACGAGGCGCCCGAGGGTCTGCCCATGGCCGACTACCGCCGACAGATGGCGACCATCGGCGCACGGCGAATCCGTCGGCTCCTCGATCAGGCGCAGGAGGGTAAGGCCGGGTTCGGCAATGGCGCCGATCAGCGACCGGTCCGTCCAGCGGATATCGCCATCCTTGTGCGCACCGGCGAGGAGGCCGGGCTCATTCGCGCGGCACTGCGCGAGCACGGGTTGGCCTCGGTCTATCTATCGGATCGGGACAACGTCCTACAGACCGTCGAGGCCGGTGACGTGCTTCGTTGGCTACAGGCCATGGCCGAGCCGGAATCGGAGCGTCGCGTGCGGACCGCGGTGGGCACCGCCAGCCTCGCCTATGACTGGGCCACCCTGGATGGGCTTTTCAGCGACGACGCGCGCTGGGAGGCCGTCCTCGAGCAGTTCCGCGACTACGCCGATCGCTGGCGGCGCCGCGGCGTCCTGCCCGCCCTGCGCCAGCTCATTCATGACCATGCGCTCGCGCATCGACTCCTCATGCGCCCCGGCGGAGAACGGGCACTGAGCAACCTGTTGCAGATCAGTGAGCTCCTGCAGGAGACCGCCGCTACGCTGGACGGGCCGGCGGGTCTGGTGCGCTGGCTCGATGAGGAAATGCAGCGCGAGGGAGATACCCCGGCCGACGACCGTATCCTGCGCCTGGAAAGCGATGCAGCGCTGATCAAGGTGATCACCATCCACAAATCCAAGGGCCTCGAATACCCACTGGTTTTTCTGCCGTTCATCTGCAGCTATCGCCCCGCGAGGGCTGCTCCCCCGCTGATCCGCGAGAACGGTGACGACTCGGTCATCGCCTTCAAGGCAACCGAGGCAGACACGCAAGCCGCACGTGACCGCCAGCAGGCGGAAGACATGCGCCTGCTCTACGTCGCCGTCACCCGCGCGGTGCATGCCTGCTGGCTGGGTCTTGCACCGATCCGGCAGGCTGGGAAAACCAAGGGATCGGGGATTCACTTGCAGGAATCCGCGATTGGCCGATTGATCGGCTGCCCGAGCGATGCGACCGCGGCCGATCTGGGTCCACTTCTCACGGCGCTCGCCAATCGCAGTCCGGCGATCATCCGCGAGCCGGTCGAGCGCCCCACCCCATCGGATGGCACGGCACGGGTTGCCACCACGCCGCCCGCGATGGCCGTTGCCCGGACCTACACCGCCCGGGCGCCTGGCGCAGAGCGCTGGTGGATCGCAAGCTATAGCGCCCTCCTCGAGGATGGACCGCGTGCCGCTATCCCCGGTACGGCACAGGCCGACATCCTTGCCGAGGAGAGTCAACAGACAACCCAGGCACCGGCCGCGCGCAGCGAGACGGCCACCGACGCGCTGCATGCCATCCCCGCCGGTCCCGCGACGGGCACCCTCATCCATTACCTGCTCGAGGCACTCGCCAACCGTCAGTTCCCGGCGAGTGATGAGACGGTTTTCAGGCAGATCGTCGAGCGCGGCCTACGTGGGCAGCGCTGGCGCGACTGGGCTCCGCTCCTGCGTGACTGGCTGGCAACCCTCGTCGAGACGCCACTGCCCCTGCCGAACGCCACACCCATACGGCTCAACGCGCTGCCGGGGGACGCGTTCATTGCCGAGCTTGAATTCCTGATTTCAGTGGGCCGCGTCCGGGCGAGTCGCATCGATGCCATTATCCGCCGCTACACCCTTGACGGCGCGAGTCGGCCGGGCCTGGGCGAAAGCGACCTCAACGGGATGGTGAAAGGCTATATCGACCTGGTCATCCGCCATGAAGGCCGGTACTGGGTGATCGACTACAAATCCAATGCCCTCGGTCCGTCCAACATGCACTACGACTCCGCAACGCTCCGGCAAGCGGTTATGGACAAACGCTATGACGCCCAGTACGCCCTCTACCTGCTCGCCCTCCATCGTTTGCTGCGTGCCCGTCTAGGGCCGGATTACGACTACGACACCCATGTCGGTGGCGCGGTCTGCTTTTTCCTGCGTGGGATCGGCCATAGCGGCGGCGGCCTCCATGCCGAGCGTCCTGACCGCGCGCTGGTGGAGGAGCTGGATGCCCTTTTCAGCGAGGAAGTCGATCATGCCTGACGCCGCACTGCTTCGTGCCCCAACCCTGCCTGACCGTCTCCAGCGATGGCTCACGGATGACTGGCTGCGCGGCATCGATGCAGCGTTCGCCGCCCTGCTCGCTGAACAGGGGGGCGAGACGGATGAGACGGTCCTCATCCTCGCCGCACTCACAAGCCATATCGTTGGCGATGGCCACACACGGCTCGCGCTGGACCAGGCCATCCGTGAACCACTGACGCTCTGGAGCGACCCGCCGCCCCAGACGCCAGGCATAGAAACACCGATCGACTGGCTCGACGGACTCAACCTTGATGCCGTCCGCGACCGGCTGGCTGGCTCCCCGGCGGTGGAGACCATTGACAGCCGTCGCACTGAGTCCCGGCTGACCACACCCCTTGTCCGGCATGGCGACACACTCTACCTGCGTCGCTACTGGGCGAACGAGCAGCTCATCGAGCGGGTCCTGACCGAGCGATTGCAGGACCAGACGGCAGCGATCCCCGCCCTCCGCCAACGCCTCGATACCCTCTTCCCGCCGGCGGGTCGCGATCCCGACTGGCAGCGTGTCGCCTGCGCGCTGGCCACCCGATCGCGGTTCACCCTCATTACCGGCGGCCCGGGCACGGGCAAGACCCGCACCGTCCTGCGACTGCTGGGATTACTGCAGTCACAGCGCATGGATAGCCATCCCGGAAAGCCGCTGCGGATTCGGTTGGCTGCACCCACGGGCAAAGCTGCCGCCCGTCTGGGGGAGTCGATCAGTGCCGAGATCGATGCCCTGCCGCTGCCCGGATCGGTCCGCGATGCGATTCCGCGCAGCGTCAGCACGCTGCATCGTCTGCTCGGCCCGCGCCCGGGCAGCCGGCTCTTCCGCCATGATCGCCATGACCCGCTGCACGCTGATCTGGTGGTGGTCGACGAGGCCTCAATGATCGATCAGGAATTGACCGCACGTCTGCTCGATGCGCTTCGCCCCGAGACCCGGCTGGTACTGCTGGGCGATAAGGACCAGCTGGCATCAGTGGAAGCCGGCGCGGTGCTCGGCGAACTCTGCGCTGGGGCCGATGCCGGCCACTACACCACGGCAACCATCGACTGGGTACGGACAATGGCCGGCGACGACATCGCCGCCTGGCAGGGCGCCGGGACCGCGCTGCAGCAGCACATCGTCAAACTCCGCGAAAGCCGGCGGTTCAGTGCCGACAGCGGCATCGGTGCCTTTGCCGAGTCGGTGCGCAGCGGTGATCAGGCTCACGCCGCGGCCCTACTGGACGGGCCAGACCCGGATATCCAGCGACTGCCCCTCACCCATGACAGTGATTCGGCGATTGAGACAGCGGCGACCGGGGGCTATCAGCCCTACCTGGCCGCACTCAGGCAGTCACGGCCATTGGGTGATGATCGCGATGCCATCACCGAGTGGGCGCGCATCGTACTGCGGTCATTCACGCGGTTTCAGGTGCTCGCGACCATCCGCCATGGACCGCTCGGTGTCGCCCGTCTGAACGAGCGCATTGCCGCGCGACTGCAGCACGAAGGGCTGATCGATCGAGCCACCGGCTGGTTCGAGGGCCGACCCGTTATGATCACCCGCAACGACTACGAGCTGGGACTGATGAATGGCGATGTCGGGATCTGCCTGTCCACTCGACTGCCGGGAGAGACGGCGTCCAGACTGCGGGTGGCATTCGAGCTCGCCGATCACAGCGTCCGGCTGTTGCTGCCCAGCCGACTGGATGCCGTCGAGAGTGTATTCGCGATGACTGTTCACAAATCCCAGGGCTCGGAGTTCGACCATGTGTTGGTGGTGCTGCCCACCAGCGGACCGGCGCAGACCCGCGCCGAACTACTCTACACCGCCGCGACCCGTGCACGCTCAGGTGCAGTGATCGCCCATCCGCGCGCATAATGCGGCCATGAATCAGCCAACACTCTATTACGATGGCAGCTGCGGGATGTGTCGGCGCGAGATCGAGCACCTCCGCCCTCGGCTGCAGCCCCATGTGCGACTCGTCGATATCAGCACGCCGGCATTCGAGCCACCCGATGGCTATACGCTCGGCGCGATGATGGAGCGCCTGCATTTCCATGACGGTGCGCGGATGCGCATCGGCCTGCCCGCCTCACTCGGCTACTGGCGAATCGCTGGCGGCGGATTCCGCTGGCTCGCCGCCGCACTGAGCCTGCCGGGGCTGTTCCAGTGCGGCAACTGGGCCTATGACCGTTGGGCGGCCTGGCGGATGCGTCATCAGCGCTGCGAGGTGCCGCGCTAGGGCATGACCCGCGTCTGTGCCAGCGTCTCCTCGTCCAGTACCAGCCCCAGCCCGGGCGCGTCGCCGAGCTGCAGATGACCGTTCTCATCCGGGCGGACCGGCGTACTGAGCGGAAAATCACGGCGCTCAGGGGTCCATTCCGGCGGATCATAGGGCAACTCGATGAAGTCCGTCCCCACACTGCCAGCGGTGAGATGGGCATTGGCGATCAAGCCAATGCCATTGCCCCAGGTATGGGGAGTGAATATGCAGCCCGCGTCGACCACCTGTTCGGCCAGTGCCCGCAGATGGGTCATTCCCAGCGAGCACACGGCATCGGGCTGGTAGACATCCAGGCAGTCACGCTCGAGCAGGGTCTGGAACTCGTGCCACTCACGGGTCATTTCCCCGCCGGCAATCGCAAGGCGCGTGTCCCGGCGCAGGCGTGTCATCCCGGCATAATCACCACGATGGAGGGGTTCTTCCATCCAGTACACATCATGACGCTCGAGCTCCCGGGCAACCTCGAGCGCCTTTTCATACACCCAGGGTGGCTGGGTATCCCAGGGCATTCGCCAGCCCTGGTTGCAGTCCACCATTAGCGTGAGATTGTCACCCACCGCCGCGCGAACCCGCTCAAGCACTGCGAAATCCTCCGCGAGGGTCGCCCGTCCAAAGCGGATCTTCATCGCCGGCAGGCCCTGAGCATGGATATGTCGGGCCATATCCGCCATGACCTCGGGCGAGCGATGGACACCGCTCGAGGCATAGCAGCCAATCGACGAACCGCGGCCACCAGCCATCTGCCAGGCAGCACGCCCATCGATCCTGCCGGCAAGATCCCACAGCGCAACATCCAGTGCCCACGGACGGCCGGCGTGAAAGCCGATATTGCTAAGGACCTCGGCGTGACGCGCCAGGGCCAGCGGATCCCTACCCAGAAACAGCTCCAGGTAGTCATGCAGACCATGCATTGGATCCCCCGAGCCGATACCAACCCGACCCTCACTATCCTCGACGCGCACCACTGTTGCCCCGAAAAAACGCCGCGGACGGGTATCCCAGGCGGCCGGGAACGGCGGATCGAGCGGCAGCCGGTGATGGCTGATACGGATATCACGGATGCTCATGATGCACGCTCCCCGCCCGCGGTATAGTCAAGACAGTATGCAGCCACCTGATCGGCGAGCATGGCGAGGTCAGACTCCCGCGCCAGCCGCGCGTTGTTGCGGATCATGGGGCGATTGGGTTCCGCCGCCATTTCAGCCGCAAGGGCGTTCGGGTCAAGGCTCGCCGGCAGCACACGACGCGCGATCGCGGGGAAATCCACCTCCACCAGCCATTCATCGAAGGCCCGGGCCAGACCGAGCGCCTCGCCGTTGGCCACGCCAAATGCGTTCGCCGCCGCCTGATAACGGACCGGCTCGGCATCGATACTCCAGGCAAGGCTCGCCTGAAGCCCCACGGTCACCGCAATGCCATGCGGGACATGGTTGAGACTGCCCAGTGCATGACCGATGTTATGCGCCATCCCGGTACCGCCCGCATCAATCGCGAGCCCCGCCAGCGTTGCCGCGAACTGCATGTCCGCGGCGGCATGGATGTCATGCGGATCATGCCGATAGGTCGACAGGGCGCCGCGCGCCCGACGAATCGCCTCCAGCCCGTAGGCCTCGGTGAACACACTGCCGCCCTGCCCCGTCAACGCCTCGAGACCGTGGACAAAGGCATCAAGGCCTGTCCCGACAATCATCCCCGGCGGGACGCTGCTGGTCAGTGTCGGATCGAGGATAACCGAGTCCGGCGCCATATCGGGCGCCCAGGCCCAGAGCTTCTGGCCGTTATCGTCACTGACGATGGCGGTATGGGTGACTTCCGAACCGGTCCCCGATGTCGTGGGGATCATCACCGCGGGCCAGCGCGCCGGCGGGATGTTGCGTCCAAGGACGAAGTCCTCAGCCGGCAGCGCCGTCGCGGCGAGGCTCGCCACTAACTTCGCACTGTCCAGCGCGCTTCCGCCGCCGAGCCCGACGATCACGGCATGCCCGAGCGCCCGCGCCTGTTCCGCGCCGGCGTTGACGGTGGCGAGTGTGGGTTCGCCGTTGGGGCAGATGCAGCGCTCGCAGGTATGCCCCGCGGGCAGAGCCGCCTCGAAACGATCCACCAGACCCGCCGATTCCATACCGGCGTCGGCGATCACGAGCACCGGCGTGGGCGTAGCCGGCAGGGCCTGACTCAGACGCTGCAGGGCATCGGCACCGGCCAGAATGCGTGGCGTTGCGGCAATATCCAGATCGAGAGCAGTCATACGGCGATCCAGGTCGTCTTGATTTCGGTGTATTTATCAAAGGCATGCAGCGAGCGGTCGCGACCGATGCCTGATTGCTTATAACCGCCGAACGGCGTGGCCACCGTCGCCATGTCATAGCAGTTGACCCACACAGTGCCGGCGCGCAGCTGGCGCGCGGCGCGATGGGCATCGGCGAGGCGGTCCGTCCATACTGACGCGGCAAGCCCATAGTCGGAGTCATTGGCGATGCGAATGCCCTCCTCAAGGCCATCGCATTCGATCACCGCCAGCACCGGACCGAAAATCTCCTCACGGGCGGCATCGAGGTCGTTATGGATATCGCGCAGTATTGCTGGACGCATGAACGCACCTCCCTCGGGCCGATCGACGGGCTCACCACCGATCACTCGACCACCGTCGCGACGGACGCCGTTCAGATAGGCCTGGACGCGCTCGAGATGCCCGGTTGAGATCATCGCGCCCATCACCGTCGATTCCTCGAGGGGATGGCCGGGTTCGAACTGGGGCATCATCGCCGCTACGCGGTCCAGGAGGTCGTCGGCAACATGCCGGTCGACGATCAAGCGCGAACCGGCATGGCAGGTCTCACCCTGGTTGTACCAGATGCTCCAGGCAATGGCCTCGGCCGCGGCATCGAGGTCCTCGCATTCGCGGGTGACGATCTGCGCGGATTTGCCACCGCACTCGAGCCCCACCTTTTTCATGTTCGACTCACCGCTCCGGACCAGCAGGCGTTTGCCGATCTCGGTGGAACCGGTGAAGGCGATCGCATCCACTCGGTCATGGCCGGCCAGCGCATCACCGGTGATGTGACCGCGCCCCGGCAGGACCTGAAAGGCGCCCGCTGGTACGCCCGCCTCATGGGCGATCCGGCCCAGCAGCAGGCTGGCCAGCGTCGATTCCTCGGCCGGTTTGAGGATGACGCTGTTGCCGGCCGCAAGCGCGGGGCCGATCTTCCAGCCGGCAATGATCAGCGGATAGTTCCACGGCACGATCGCCGCCACCGTTCCGATCGGCTCGCGACGGATACTGATCACTGCGTCATTGCCGGCCGGTGCCATCTCGTCATAGAGCTTATCGAGCGCCTCGCCGTACCACTGAATGGTGCTGGCGCAGGCGGGGACGTCCACGGCTATGGTCTGACTGATGGGCTTGCCGGTTTCCAGGGTCTCGAGCAGTGCAAGTTGCTCGGCGTTCGCGCGGATGCCCGCTGCGAACCGCAACATGACCGTCTTGCGTTCGGAAGGATCAAGATCCGCCCATACACCCGAATGAAACCGGGCGGCGGCGATCTCTACGGCGTCATCGACGTCCTCAGCCGTCCACTCGTCCACTGTGGCGAGGGCCTCGCCCGTAGCGGGGTTGTCAGCAATGAATGTGGCGTTGTGGCGCGGCGCCCGCTCGGCGCCGTCGACGAAGGCCCGAGTGGGGCAGTCAATCGCGGCGGCGGCGGCGTGCCAGTCAGTGAGATCGGATGCGCTCATGATATCGGCTTTTCCCTTGCGCTGAAGTAAACGCTGCAAGGTGTATCAGCTGGCTTGATCGGCCTTCAATCGATAATATCGCAGTTGCTGATTGCGTTTTACTCAACTCCATTCAGGGGAGCCGAAACCATGGCCACCGATCTTCCGTCCTTGAATGCCCTGAAGGCCTTCGAAGTGGTCGCGCGCTGCCGATCGATCACCCGGGCGGCAGCGGTGCTGCATGTCACTCCCGGTGCGGTCTCACGGCAGTTAAAACAGCTCGAAGCCGAGCTCGGTGAGGCATTGGTGATCCGGGGTCCGCGTCAGGCAAGTCTCACCCCAAGCGGCGTTATGCTCATGGAAACGGTCTCCTCATCGCTCGAGCAGGTCCGCCAGACGGTCAGCGATCTGCGCGGTGGACGACATCGGCGCCGTCTGGCGCTGAATATCCCCAGCACCCTGGCGAGTCGCTGGCTGATGCCCCGACTGCATGCACTGCGGGCCATCGATCCAACGCTGGTCGTATCAATCCGTACCGAGACCAAGGACCGGCTCTCGCAGCGGGACGGGCTGGATGCGGCGATCCGCTTCGGGACCGGGGACTGGCCAGCGCTGCACAGCAGCCACCTTTTTCAGGAAAGACATGTCGCGGTGGCGTCTCCGGCCGTCCGGCAGGCACTGACGCGCGATGATGCGCGGGTATCACTGACCGAAGCGACACTGCTGCATGTATTGAAACGCGAGGGCCGATACCTGTCCTGGCCGCACTGGTTGGATGCGGCCGGCATTGGGGGCGTGGATGCGACCAAGGGGTTTGAGTTCGACACCCTGGACCTTGCCATCGAGGCGGCGATCGCCGGCGTGGGCGTCACCATCGCCGACTGGCATATGGTCGCCGGGGACATCGCCGCCGGCCGGCTCGTCCAGCTACTCGAAACCGTGGTACCCGGTACGCAGTCGTACTGGTGGGTCCGACCCCCCGACTCACCGCTCACCGGACCGCTCGAGACATTCGAGCACTGGCTGCGCTCGACGCTGGAGATCCACCATGCCTGAGCTTTCCGTCATCATTCCCGCCTGGAATGAGGCCGACTATCTGCCAGCAACACTCGCCTCGCTGCAGGCATCGTTGCAGACGCAATCGCTGAGCGCTGAGCTCATCGTTGTCGATAATGACTCCACCGATGCCACCGCTGACATTGCGGCGGACGCCGGTGCCCGCGTGGTGCACGAGCCGGAGCACCGGATCGCCCGGGTCCGCAATGCGGGCGCTGAGATAGCCTGTGGTGACTGGCTGCTGTTCGTCGATGCCGACACCCGCATCGAGCCTGCGCATCTTGAATGCCTGCTCGCCGCAACCGATCGATCGTGTGCTGGGGGCGGTGCAGCCATCGGATTCGATCGGCTGCAGTCGTTGCCGCAGCGCATCGGGCTCGCGGCCTGGAATAGCCTATCGCGTCGATGCCGGCTGGCGGCCGGCTGCTTTGTCTTCGCCCGCGCCGACCTGCATGCAGCGATCGGCGGGTTCAGCGAACAGCTCTACGCCGGCGATGAGATCGGCTACTCGCGTCAGCTGGATCGAGCCGGGCGACGGCAGGGCCGACGTTTCGTGATCCTTGATGCACCGCCAGTGATCAGCTCGGCGCGCAAGATGGACTGGTTCCGACCCTGGCAGCATGCCCTGGTACTCGCCACGTTCGTCGTATTTCCCTGGGCCGGACGTTTCAAGCGATTGAGCTGGTTCTGGTACCGACGCCCCTGAGACGACCTAGCGCGCAGGACTCGCCTGCCAGGATCGGGTGGATGCAACCTCGACCGTCTCTGCGATCTGCTCGGCGGTGACCGCGGACAGGGTCCAGCCCAGATGACCGTGACCGGTGTTATAGAACACGCCCGGCCGGCGGCCCTCGCCGACGCGCGGCATCATATCGGGCATCATTGGCCGCAGACCGGCCCAGGGTACCGCATGACGGGTACTGACCGCCGGAAAGCAGTCCTTGACCCAGTCGAGCAACGGCTCGATCCGGTCATGACGGATGTTGCGGTTATAACCGTTGAATTCGGCGGTGCCGGCGACCCGGAAACGCCCCTCCCCCAGCCGGCTCGAAACCAGCTTGGTCTCGTCATCCAGCAGGCTCATCCACGGGGCGGCGTTGCGCGACGCCTCGTCATGCAGATCCACGGTGATGGAGTAGCCCTTGACCGGATAGACATTCACGCGATCCCCCAGCCGCGCCGCCAGCGGACGACTGGCAACGCCCGCGCAGACAACAATGCCATCGAACGCTTCACGATCCCCGGCGGTCTGCACCCAGGCGCCATCATCGGCGGCACCGACATCCTCAACGGCGCAGTCGTAGCGCATCGTCGCACCGCGCCGTTCGACCGCCTGGGCCAGCCCATGCGTGAACTTGTGGATATCGCCGGTGGAGTCGCTCTCGGTATAGAAGCCCGCATAATAATCGCCGGCAAGATTCGGCTCGATCGCCCGCATCTCCTCGGGCGACACAGCGCGTCGCTCCAGTCCGCCAGCGGCCAGCAAACGGGTGACTTCGGTGGCGTGATCGAAGCCCGCCTTGTTGCGGTAGATGTGAAGAATCCCGCGGCGCTCGAGGTCAAAGTCGATGCCCTCGCGCTGTCCCCAATCGAACAGGTAATCCCGGGCGGCGATGGCGAGTCTGGCCGTCTCTGTCGTGTTGTGTGCGTACTGCCGGGTGGCGGCGACGAACGATGCGAACCAGCTCAGCTTATGCCAGGAGGGTTTGGGATTGACCAGCAGCGGCGCATCCGCGCGCAGCATCCAGCGTAGTCCCTTGACGATGGTGGGCCAGTGGTTCCATACCTCGGCGTTTGAGGCCGACAGCTGGCCGCCATTGGCGAACGACGTCTCCATGGCCGCGTAGCGATGTCGCTCAAAGACCGTCACGTCGAAGCCGCGATTGATCAGCGCGTAGGCTGTGGTAATGCCGGTGATTCCGCCGCCGATGACTGCGATATGCTTCATCGATCTACTCCCAGTCAGGTTGTGTGCACCCGTCGCGCGTTCGCGACCCGTGCCCCTTCCGTCCTGGTGCCTGAGAGATTCACGGAACGCAGTGAGCGCTCCGCTTGCTCCTTCGGCGAGTCGACCCTGCGGCCGGCTGCTTTTCGGAATGATCACCACGCAGACGGTCCGTTGGCCTGAGAGATTCCGGGGCGGTTGCTCCTTCGGCGCCGGCATCGAATGCCGGACTCTCCCACCTGCGCTAGAATTGAAGTGTCCCGGTTTTCAGAAACGAATGCAATCGTCAGAGAGATCCATGATCACGCTCAATTATCTCCACGGCTTTAATTCCGCCGCGCTCGATTCCGACGGCAAGGTCAATGAGCTGCGCACGCGCTTTAAGGTCAACCTGATTAACTACAACAGCTTCGCTTCCCACGACGCCATCATCCAGGCCATTGATGCCCAGCGCGTGCGCACTCCGCCCACTGCCTTCATCGGCACCTCGCTGGGTGGATATTTCGCTGCGGTGATGGGTCGGCGCCTCGGACTACCGTCGATCATGGTTAACCCGAGCTGCGATCCGCACTGGGCCCTGGCACACTATCGAGACGTCACCCTGGAGAACTACAAGCTCCCCGAGGAGCCGCCTCGGACATTGACAGCGGCAACCATCGATACCTACGCCGGCACAGCGCTGTCTGCCGATCCAGCGGATTACACGATCCCCCCGCTGCTGATCGTCGACAGCGGCGACGAGCTGCTCGATGCCGAGGCGACCTGCGAAACCTATGCCGGACTGGGCGGGGCAATGGTGTTCCCCGGCGGCTCACACCGGTTCGAGCACATGACCGACGCCCTCGATGGCATCGAGGCCTATATCAACCGCCAGGGCCAGTCACCGTTGTGAATGTGGCGCTGATCACAATGATCAGGCCAATCGCCGCCGCCTCAACAGCCAGCGAGCGGCGCATGGCCCGCCCCGCCTCCGGCCGGTGATCGACTAATGCCGGCGTCAGGGCGCGCTTGTTAATGGCAGCGAGCCCAAGCACCGCGGCAAACACGCCAAGCTTGGCGGCGAAGAGCTGCCCGTAGGCAGTCTGGAGCGCGGCGAGGAGCCCGCCGGTCAGACTGTTGAGGGTAATCAAGCCGGCGACCACCAGCACGGCCACAACGCCGATGGCCTTGCGACCGAAGTCCTCCGCTACAACGGCGGCGGCGTCACCGGGCTGACCGCTCAGCCGGTAGAGGGGGACAAAAATCCCCACCCAGAAACTCAGACACAGCATGTGTACCACAAGCAGCGCGCCGTCCAGCCATCCAGCGGTCGCCGTCACATGCCCGCTGAGCGGAAACGACACGGCGATCACAATCACGCCAATCAGTGACAGGGCCTTGCCCGCCCAGCTACCGACCAGCCCGGCAGCGATCAGGATCAGCCCGGTGGCCTGAAGCGCCAGGGTCTGCCCCAGCGCACCGCTCCCCACCAGAGAGAGCAGGCCGACATCGACGGCGGCGCCCCAGTCGTTCCCGGCAAGGAAGACCGCCTCGAGCATCAGCCGCGCCCCGATCAGCGCCAGGGCAACCGGCGCGATCGCTGCCGCCAGCCGTTGCTGGAAGCGTCGTTCCTGCAGCGGCATACCCGCCACCGCCAATCGGCAGAGAACGGATCCAGAAGCGATCAGCAGCAGCGCATAGCCTGCCGCCTTGACCGCGATGCCGAGGCCGTCAGAGCCATTGATCCCGGCAATGACCTCGAGCATTCAATCGCCGCTGACCGTGAACGCTATCGCATCGGAGAGCGTATGACCGTCTTCAGACAGCCCCCGCCACTCCAGTTCATAACGCCCGGCTGGCAACGACGGCGGCTCGACGGTGAGTGTCTCAGCGGCGGAGCGACCTGCCAGCGGGCTGACCGCATAGCTCTGCCCCGCCTCGTCGGTCAGCGTTGCACTGACGATTCGCAGCGGCGCATCAAACGAGACACTCACGCGGTCGGGTGTTGCCGCCACTGTGGCCCCGTCAGCGGGCTCGCTGGAGCTGATCATGGAATGAGCGGCCGCGTCACCGCCCATCAGCACCAGTGCGAGCATCACTGAATGGATCAGGATCCGGATCGGATGCATTGAAATCCCTCTATCATCTATCAATCGCCCTATGCGTTGATGAATAAAGATAGGCGTTGGTTCCTCCATAGGCAATCCATCCGTGGCGCGCGTAGAATTGAACCATGGAAAAATTCAACAGCACCAATGTTTTTGGCGATACCCTCAACGCCTGTGGACAGGAACCACTGACTGGCTTCTTCCGCGATGGCTGCTGCAACACCAGTCATGCCGACGGTGGCATGCACACGGTCTGCGCTATTGTCACCGAAGCCTTCCTTTCGTTCTCGCGCAGCCGCGGCAACGATCTGACTGCGCCGGTGCCATTCGCCGATTTCCCGGGGCTCAAGCCCGGCGATCGATGGTGTCTCTGCGCCGGACGCTGGCTTGAAGCGCAGCGCGCAGGCGTTGCTCCACCGGTGGACCTGACGGCCACCCATGAAGAAACGCTGGCGGTGATCGACTTCGAGACACTCTCTGCCTATGCCGCATCCGGTGACAGTGGCGGATAGTCGGGCGGACGACTGATGCGGGGCAAAGCGCGGGAGGACCGGTTTTTCGCCACCGTCAACCCGACGGTTTTCACTGCCTCGGCCCTGGTCATTGGTGGTTTCGTTGCCTTCGGTGTCATCCAGCCCGACCGGGCAACGACACTCTTCCAGCTCATGAATGGCTTCATCACCGAGTATCTCGGCTGGGGCTATCTGGTGGTGGTCACGTTTTTTGTTGGTTTTCTCATCTGGCTGGGCCTCAGCCGTTTCGGAACGATCCGCCTCGGCCAGCCCGGGGACCGGCCGCATTTCCGCTTCTCGGCCTGGTTCGCGATGCTGTTCAGCGCCGGCATGGGAATCGGGCTGGTGTTCTGGAGCATTGCCGAACCGATCCTGCACTACCAGAACCCACCGACCGGCGCGGGTGGCACGCCCGAAGCCGCCAGTCAGGCAATGATCTATAGCTTCTTCCACTGGGGGCTGCATGCCTGGGCGGTCTATGTCGTGCTCGGCCTGTCAGTGGCGTACTTCAGCTTCCGTCACCAGTTGCCGCTCACCATCCGCTCGGTGCTCTATCCGCTGATCGGCGACCGGATCTATGGCCCCATCGGTCACATCATTGATGTGCTGGCGGTTTTCGGCACGCTCTTTGGCCTCGCCACCTCGCTTGGGTTCGGGGCAATGCAGCTCAACACCGGCCTCAACGAGCTGGTGGGGATGCCGATCGACCCGCTCTGGCAGGTCGGGATCATCGCCAGCATCACCGGTTTCGCCGTTCTGTCGGTGATCTCCGGACTGGATCGGGGGCTCAAGTGGTTGAGCATGTTCAACCTGGGTCTTGCCCTGCTATTGCTCGCGTTCATCTTCATTGCGGGCCCCACGCTGTTTCTCGTTCGCTTCTTTCTCGATTCAATTGGGGGTTATTTCCAGCAACTGGTGGGGATGAGCCTTTCCACCGGCGCCATGAAGAGCACCGAGTGGCACAAGGACTGGACCATGTTTTACTGGGGCTGGTGGATTGCCTGGTCGCCATTCGTCGGCATTTTCATCGCTCGGATCTCGCGCGGCCGGACCATTCGCGAGTTCATCGTCGGCGTCCTCGCCCTGCCAACGCTGTTTGTATTCGCGTGGCTTACCGTCTTCGGAGGGACCGCGCTGCACATGGAGGTCTTCGGTGGCGACGCCGGCATCGCAGCAGCCGTCAGCAAGGATACAACAGTGGCGCTCTACCTCACCCTCGCCGAGCTTCCCTGGACAACGCTTTCCTCGGCCCTGGCGACACTGCTCATCGCCACTTACTTCATCACCTCCTCCGATTCCGGGACATTCGTGGTGGATGCGCTGATCTCACGGGGTGCCAGGCACTCTCCGCGGCGCCAGCGTGTGATCTGGGGTATCACCGAAGGCGCCGTTGCCGCGACGCTCCTGCTGGTCGGCGGTGAAACCGCGCTGCAGGGCCTGCAGACGGGGGCTCTGACCGCCGGCCTGCCGGTGGCGGTCATCCTCGTGGTTTGCTGTGTCAGCCTTGTGCGGGCATTGCGCTACGAATCACTGGGCACGGATATCCAGCCCATTCGTTAGGGAACAACACCATGACAGAAACATCACTGGCGATTATCGGTGCCGGTCTGGCCGGCGTTACTGCGGCGCGTGTCGCCAAAGCCCATGGCGTCACGCCGTTGCTCCTCGAGGCCAGCGATCGGATCGGCGGGCGTATTGACGGACTTCGAACGGACGATGACCGACTGATCGGTGATCTTGGGCCCTCCTGGGTCTGGCCGCCCTTCCAGCCTGGCGTCCAGCGCTGGCTGGATCGGCTGGAGACACCGATCTTTGATCAATACGAGCAGGGAGATGCGGTACTGGACGGATTCGCGGCGCAGCCATTCCGTCACCAACTCCCCGGGCAGCACGGTATGGCACGGATCGTCGGCGGACCAAGCCGACTGGTGGAGGTCATGGCAGCGCCGCTGGCCAACGACGCTATTCATTATCATCAGAGTGTTCGGTCGATCACGGCACGCACGGACGGACGCCTGCAGATTGACACCGAGGCCGGTGCGATAGTGACGGCCGAGCAAGTCCTGGTCGCAGCACCGCCAAGGCTTGTCGCCGAGCGGATCACGCTGCCGACGGGCATCGACCACTCAGTGGTTCAGGCACTGGCGGGTCTGCCCACCTGGATGGCCGCACAGGCCAAGGCGGTCATCCGCTATCCGACACCATTCTGGCGCGAGCAAGGGCTCTCGGGTCGGATTGCCAGTCGGATCGGGCCGCTGTTCGAGTCGCATGACCATACCAGCGCCGATGGTGATGCGGCACTGTTCGGCTTCATATCAACTCCGCCGGAGCACCGCGATCCAGAACCCCTGCACCAGGCCATCATCGACCAGCTCACGCGCTGTCTCGGTCCGCAAGCGGCCCAGCCGGACGCCGTGGCCCTGCGGGACTGGGCGCTGGATACAGCGATCTGTTCAACGGCCGATCGCCATGAGCCGCCTGCCCATCCCTCAGTGGGACCATCGATCCTTCGATCGTCCCACCTCGACGGCCGTCTCTGGTTTTGCGGGGCCGAGACCGCTGATCAGAGCCCAGGCCTGATCGAAGGCGCCCTGCTGGCCGGCGAGAACGCGGCTAACGCGGCACTCGCGCAGCGCTCAAACGCCGCATGAATCACGATGATCCGCAGTTCGACGCCTACATCGGCATCGACTATTCCGGGGCGGCGACGCCTGACCGGGGGCTGACCGGGCTGCGGGTCTATCAGGCACAGGGGGCGCAGCCCGCCCGGGAGGTCAGGATGGACCCGGCGGGCCGACGTCACTGGAGCCGCCGCGCCATCGCTGAGTGGCTCATCACCCGGCTATCAGGTACTGATCGCGTGCTGGTCGGCATCGACCATGGATTTGCCTTTCCCCTGGCCTGGTTCGAGCAGTATGGACAGGCCGCCGACTGGGATGCGTTTCTCGCCGACTTTCGCGTCCACTGGCCCACCGACCAGACGGACTGTACTGTCGAACAGGTCCGCCGTGGTCTGATCGGCGATGGTAAAGCGCGGGCCGGGAATGCCCGCTGGCGGCGTTTGACCGAGCGGCCGGTCGGCGCAAAGTCGGTCTTTCACTTCGATGTCCCCGGATCGGTGGCCAAATCCACTCATGCCGGTCTGCCCTGGCTCGACCACCTGCGACGACGGCTGGGGCAACGCCTGCACGCCTGGCCGTTCGATGGCTGGACGATCCCGCCCGGCCATTCGGCGATCGCCGAGATCTATCCATCGATCTGGGCCGGCGACTTTCCACGCGGCGAGCGGACAGCCGATCAGCAGGATGCCTATGGCGTCGCCCGGGCGCTCCAGCAGACCGATCGAGACGGCGCACTGGCAGGCTATCTGCAGCCCGCCCTGGATGCCTCAACCCGGGCGGTGGCCGCCTATGAGGGATGGATCCTCGGCGTCACCCGCGGCTAGCGCGCGGCCTGCCGTTGCTGTTTCCGCCGCCAGTGCCATAAGCCCTCGGCGGTGAGCCATAGGTCCAGATCGAAGTCCCGCTCAAACGCCCGCTGCTCGCAGTCGGCCGGCAGCCATTGCGCCCAGCCTTCGACCAACCACTGCTGCAGCTCGTCGGGGGTTTGTGCGTCTGCGCTCCACTCGACGGCCGCCTCGAGCATGGCCTGAAGCCGGTCCGCGGCGGCCAGTGGCGCATCGATGATGGGGAAGTGCGCCGGCGCCACACGGCGTGGCTGCAGCGTGCGGATCCGTGCCAGGGTAGCGCGGTAGGCATCGGGATCGAATTGCGGTGGCGGCACGACAGGCACTAAAAACGGTCTATCACCCTCGCCATAGCCGGGGTAGCTGGCGCCGAACGCATCACCCGCAATGAGCACCGATGATGCCTCGTCAAAGAGGCTCAGCTGGTGCCAGGCATGCCCGGGGGTGTGGATGACCTGAAGCCGTCGCCCGCCCAGCACCACCGTTTCGCCATCATCGAGTGCGGTGATGCGCGTCGGCGGCACCGGCGTCAGCGGCGCATACTCCCGATCAAAGAAGGCATCGCCATAGAGCGCCCGCACCCCGGACTCCAGCCGCGTCGGATCAACCATATGCGGCTCACCGGAGGGGTGCACTCCGAGACGGGCATTGGGGAGTGCCGCCATCAGCCCGCCTGCGCCGCCGGCATGATCGAGATGGACATGACTGGGGATTACCCAGTCGACAGCGCCACGATCGATGCCATTTCCGGCAAGACACGACAGAATCCGCGGCACGCTGTGCCCGACACCGGTATCGATGATCGCCGCATGGCCGTCCTCGATCACCAGATAGGCCGCCGTGTGCGCCGCGCGGAGATACCCGGTATCGATCTGGATCAACCCCGGCGCAATGGTCTCGCCGGTCGTCTCCATCGCCACTGCCGACATCGGCTTAGTCCCTAGCGGCGGCGCGTGATGTGCGCCATGCCCCAAGCGACGAGCCCGGCACCGATCACTTTCAGGATCGCACCCGGAATGAAAGGCACCAATCCAGCAACGATGGCCTGCTCGACACCGCCAACCCAGACGGCCAGCCAGGGAAGCCCCACTAGATAGACCGGCAGATTACCGATTGCCGCGGCGGCGATCGCTGTCAGCGGGTGCCGCGCCCAACCGTGGAGCGCCAGATAACCAGCCACCCAGGCCGCGGCGACCATCCCCAGGAGATATCCGCCGGTGGGACCGGCCAGATACGCAGGGCCGCCACCGCCAACGAACACCGGCAGCCCGACCAGTCCCTCAGCAAGATAGGCGAGGACCGTCGCGGCGCCCAGCGTTGGCCCGTAGACCATACCCAGCGCCAGCACGACAAAGGTCTGCATACTGAAAGGCACGGGCCAGAACGGGATTTCAACCCGGGCCGACAGTGCCAGCAGGACGGTGCCTGCCAGCACCGAGACGACCTGGCGCGAGCGATTGCCACGTGCCCAGTCGGACACCATTGACGGTGTGTATGTCGTCATCACGGACTCCCTGTAATATCTGATGGGAACGGTAGCAAACCCGGGACCCGCCGTCAGCCATTGCGGGCGACGGAGGGCCCGCATTAACCTGCGCTTTTAACCGGAGGAGTGGGATCATGGACCGACGTGGATTTATCAAAGGCGCGGGTACCGGACTGGTGGCGGCGGGCAGTGTGAATGCGCCGGCCGTTATCGCACAGCCGCAGCGCTTTCGCCTGAACCTCCTCACCTCATGGCCGGCGTCACTGGATAATCTCTACGGGACGGCGGAGTATTTCGCCCGTCGCATCGAGGCGATGACCGATGGTGCTGTCCGCGCCCGGACCTCTCCGGGTGGCGCCGAGGTTGGTCCGGTCGAGGTCTATGATGCCGTTTCCAGCGGTGCGTTTGAGGCCTGCCATACCGCCCCTTATTACTTCATTGGCAAGAACCCTGCCCACGGCTTTTTCACGTCCCTGCCCTTCGGCATGACCCTGGAGCAGCAGAATGCCTGGATGACCGCCGGTAACGGACAGGCCCTCTGGGACGAGCTCAACGCCAAGGACAATCTCATCGCCTTTCCCGGCGGTAATACCAGTGCCCAGTGCGGCGGCTGGTTCAACGTCGAGATCAATTCACCCGAGGACCTTCAGGGCCTAAGGATGCGCTTTCCCGGGCACGGTGGTCGGGCGATGGCCAAGGCCGGCGTTAATATCCAGCAGCTGCCCGGCGGCGAGGTCTTCACCGCGATGGAGCGCGGCGCCCTTGATGCCGCCGAATGGGTCGGCCCTTATGATGACCAGATCCTTGGCATGCAGGACGTTGCCCAGTATTACTACCTGCCAAGCTGGGCGGAGCCCAGCGCCATGCTCGGCTTCTACTTCAACCTCGATGTCTGGAATCGCTTCCCGGCGGATATCCAGGCGCAGATCCGCGCCTGCTGTGCCGAGGCGAATAACTGGATGGCCGCCCAGTATCTGGCGAAAAACCCGATCGCCCTGCAGGAGCTCCAGGCCGATGGCGTGAGTGTCCGCGACTTCCCCGATCCGGTCCTCGCCGCCTTCCGCGAGGGTGCCGACGAGGTGCATGCCGAGGACATGGAGAACGCCGACTACGCCCGTATCCACGCCGACTGGTCGGCGTTCCGGGATCGGCTGCGGGGTTGGGATGAGGTGAACAGCTACCGCTACCGTGAGTTCATCTATCGCGACAGCGAGTGAAGGCTCAGTCGGCAAGCCCCGGCAACCAGGTCACGAGGCCAGGGAAGGCGACAATGACCAGTAGCATCATGAGCTGAATGGCGATATAAGGCAGGATGCCCGCATAAATCGCCCGCGTCGGCACCGCCTCGGGTGTTACTCCGCGCAGGTAAAAAAGCGAGAACCCGAACGGTGGAGTCAGGAAAGAGGCCTGCAGATTCATTGCGATCAGCACGGCAAACCACAGCGGACTGAGTCCGAAGCTCTCGGCGATGGGGCTGATCAGCGGCACCACAATGAACGTGATCTCGATGAAATCGAGGAAGAAGCCGAGCACAAAGATGGTCAGCATCACAAAGAGGATGAAGCTCAGTTCGCCGCCGGGGAGCGCGAGCAGGAAGTCCTCCACCAGCCACTTGCCGCCCATGGCACTGAAAACCGTGGCGAAGACCGTCGCCCCCACCAGGATCGTGAATACCATTGCGGTCAGCCGTACAGTGGTATCAGAGACCGAAAACAGGTTATTCCACGACAGCTTGCCGTAGGCGAGTGCCAGCAGCAGGGCCCCGAAGGCACCCATCGCACCGGCCTCGGTGGGCGTGGCGATACCAAAGAAGATCGTCCCCAGCACCGCCCCCACCAGTGCCAATGGCGGCACCAGACAGCGCAGGACCGCGATCCACAGCGCACCCGCCGCACCCCGGTCATCCGCCCCGTCCGGCAGTGCCGGTGCCGCAAGGGGACGGCGCCAGGCCACCAGGGCAATCCAGACTATATAGGCCGCTCCGAGCAACAGCCCGGGGATGAGGGCGCCGACAAACAGGTCACCGACGTTGACGCCCATCTGATCACCCAGGATGATCAGCACGATCGACGGCGGAATGATCTGACCCAGCGTGCCACTCGCGGCAATGGTCCCGGTCGCGAGCCGTTGGTCATAGCCGTACTTGAGCATCACCGGCAGCGCCAGCACGCCCATGGTCACCACTGAGGCACCGACCACACCGGTGGCGGCGGCGAGCAGCATACCGACCAGTACCACCGAGATGGCCAGGCCACCGCGCAGCCGGCCGAAAAGTCGCCCCATGGTCTGCAGCAGATCCTCAGCGAGGCCGGATCGCTCCAGCATACTGCCCATAAAAATGAAAAACGGCACGGCCACCAGGGTGTAGTTATCCATCACCGAGCCATAGACCCGCTGCGGCAGGATATTCAATCGCGCGACTCGGAACAGCGGCTCCCAGGGCAGGCTGATGCCCAGACCCGGCAACCAGTCGCTACCGATCAGCGTGAATAGCAGTCCCGTCCCGGCGAGTGCGAACGCCACCGGATAGCCGGTCAGCAATAGCATGAGGAGGACGGGGAACATCGCCAGGGGCAACAGCTCTATCAGCATCATGACCCGTGCTCACGTAGCGTCGCAGCCGCCTTGATGGCCTGGCTGACCCCCTGCAGCAGCAGCAGCGTAAAGCCGATCAGGAGCACCGTTTTGATCGGGTAGAGCGGAAGCCCACCGGGATTGGGACTGACCTCAAGGCGTGACCAGGCCAGAGCGACGTAGTCGATGCCATACGCGATCATGACCCCACAGAACGGAACGAGGGCCAGTAGCGTACCGAGCAGGTCCACCCAGGCGCGTAATCGGCGACTGAACCGAGTCTGCAGGATGTCGACCCGGATATGCCCATCGTGGCGCAGCAGATAGGCACTGCCGAGCAGGAAGATGATCGCAAAGGCCTGGATCTGGCCTTCCAGCAGAGCGTTGGATGAGAGCTGCATTCCCAGTCGGGCACCGAGGTAACGTCCAACGACATTAATCACTCCAAGCGCGATCAGCAGCAGCGCCACGCCCCGCAGGACGATGCCGACCCGATCGTTCAGGGCGTCGATGGCCCGAGACAAACGCAGCAATACTCGCATCAGGCTGCGAAGTATGGCGAAGCGCTATTGCGCCGACAAGCGCGGATCACCACGCCTGTTCCATCACTTCCACCAGTCGTTCTGCAGGCAGCACCACGGGATTGCCCTGCATCGACGAGGACCGCGCCGCCGCCTCAGCGATGACCGGCAGTTCCGCCGGATCCAGGCCCGCATCACCCAACCCGGGCAGACCCTGCGCCCGCGCCCAGACCGCCAGATGATCGATCGCGCTGTGGACCTCGCAGCCAAGTGCCTTGGCGATCCAGTGCTCGACCTCCCCGATCCGGTCGGCCGTTCGCCCGTCGGTCGCCGCTCGATTCGCCCGCAACACGGCCGGCAGTAACGCCCCGGCAATCGCGCCATGGGGCATGTCGGTCATTCCCCCGAGCGGTCCGGCCAGGCCATGCACGGCGCCTAGTTTCGCATTGGCAAGGGCCAGTCCGCCGGATAGGCTCACCCACGCCATGGTATCGCGCGCGGCGGAATCCTCCTGCGCCATGAGCGTGCGCAACGCATCAATCCCGAGCGGGATGGCATCGCGACACAGGGCATCGGTGAAGCGATTGGCGCGGCAACTGATGAACGGTTCGATCACCTGCGTGATGGCATCCAGACCGCTCGGGAGTGTGACCGCTGCGGGGGTGTGGTCGGTGAGCGCGGGATCAACGATCGCCACAGCGGGCAAAAGTCGGGGGTCGCGCAGCGAAACCTTGCGGCGCGCGCTGGGGACGTCAATAACGGCGTTGCGGGTCGCCTCGGTGCCGGTACCGGCCGTGGTCGGCAGTGCGATAAAGGGCAGCAACGCGGCATCCAATGCGGCCCCCTTCCCCACCACTTCCAGGTAGTCCACTGCCTCGCCGGTGGCGGGGATCAGTCCCGCGACAGCCTTGGCGGTGTCGATGACCGAGCCCCCACCCAGGCCGACCACGACATCCACACCGCTGCGACGTCCGGTGGCGACCGCCGCCTCGATGAGCGCGACATCCGGCTCGTGCGGGCAGGCAAAGGTGATCGGCGGACAACCGGCGGCAGTCAGCGCGTCGACGAGCCATTGCGATCGTCGAGGGTTCGCACCATGAATAAGCAATGGTCGTTGACCCCTGGTACCCACCGTCTCCGCGCCACTGGCGGCGGCGTCGCGGCCGAAGCGGATATGGCGGGGCAGATGCAGATCGAAGGCCAGCTCCATGGGCGCTCTCGCAAAAGAAATGAGCGTATATGCTCGCAGGCCGTCGAGGCAGCGTCCACGCCGCTGCAACGCGCCTTATCGGTGCAGTGGCTGATAGCCTTGTCCAGGATGGTGCATCCATGACATAAAGGTGATCGGCACACCCGGCTGAGGGTGCCTGAGGAGGAGAAACGGCACGCTTGGCATGGACTTTGCGTCCTTAATGAGTGCCGTACTGGCTTTGCACACCCTCGTTGAAAAGAGAGGAAAGCAGGAATGAAAAAGACAATCATGACCATGGGGCTCGCAGCCACCGGGCTACTGGCCTTCGCAGGCTCAGCGCAGGCTGCCACGCTGGAGGAAGTCCGTGATGCGGGCGAAATGCGCTGCGGCGTCAGCAATGGGCTTCCCGGGTTCTCGCAACCCGACAGCAGCGGTAACTGGAGCGGTATTGACGTCGACACCTGTCGCGCCGTCGCCGCGGCAGTCCTTGGTGATGCCGATGCGGTGGAATTCATCCCACTCACGGCCGCCGAGCGATTCACCGCGTTGCAGTCGGGCGAGATCGACATGCTGTCGCGCAACACCACCTGGACCACCACCCGCGACGCATCGCTGGGGCTCAACTTTACCGGGACGAACTACTACGACGGCCAGGGCTTTCTGATCAAGACGGCGCTCGGCGTCGACAGTGCCTATGACCTCGATGGCGCAGCCGTGTGTACCCAGGCCGGCACCACGACCGAGCTCAACCTGGCCGACTTCTTCCGGGCCAATGACATGGAATACGACGCGATCGTCTTCGATACGTCCGAGGCCAGTGCGCAGGGCTTCGACAATAACCGCTGTGACGTCCTCACCTCGGACACCTCGCAGCTGGCGGCCCTGAAAACGCAGCTGTCCGATCCGGAATCCGCGGAGATCCTGCCCGAGATCATTTCCAAGGAGCCGCTGGGCCCAGTCGTCCGTCAGGGCGATGACGAGTGGTTCAACGTGGTCAAGTGGGTCCTGTTCGGTCAGATCAATGCCGAGGAGTACGGCATTACCGCGGATAACGTCGACGAGATGATGGACTCCGACAATCCCAGCGTTCAGCGCATCCTCGGCGAGTCCAGCAACATGGGCGAAATCCTCGGCCTTGATGACGACTTCATGGTCGAAGTCATCACGCAGGTGGGCAACTACGGCGAGATGTTTGAGCGTAACGTCGGACCGGATACGCCGCTCGGCCTCAACCGGGGCAACAACGAGCTTTGGACGGAGGGCGGCATCCTCTACGCACCCCCATTCCGGTAATTGCACCGGTTCGCATGAACGATACCGGGGATCGATCATCGATCCCCGGTATCTCCCAGACTACCGAATAACGGGAACAGGCCGGCATCAATGAGCAGTGATCAGGGGCCGCTTAGGCCGGGAAACCCCAAGCCCTGGAACGACCCGCGGGTCCGCTCCCTGGTATTCCAGATCATCGCGATGGCCGCCGTCGCCTGGGTCGGCTATACGCTCTTCCAGAACACAATCACCAACATGGAAAGCCGGGGTATCAAGACGGGTTTCGGGTTCCTCAACGAAACCGCGGGCTTCGGCATCATCATGAGTCTCATCGAATACAACGAGACCATGACCTACAGCCGCACCTTTCTGGTGGGACTGACGAACACGCTCCTGGTGTCCGGACTGGGCATCCTCTTCGCGACGATTGTCGGCTTTATTGTCGGTATCGCGCGGCTCTCGACCAACTGGCTGGTCGCCAAACTGGCGCTCGCCTACATTGAAATCTTCCGTAACGTACCGCTGCTGCTGCAGATTTTCTTCTGGTACTTCGCTGTGCTTGGCAACCTGCCCGGACCACGGCAGGCGACCGAGGTCGCTGGAGTCGCTTTTCTGAGCAACCGCGGCATTATTATTCCCAAGCCCGTCTTTGAATCCGGTGCGGGCTGGATGGGCATGACGCTTGTGATCGCGCTGATCGTGTCCACAACGCTCGTCATCTGGGCACGACGCCGCCAGGCCGCCACGGGTCGGATTTTCCCCGCTTTCCCGGTCTCATTGGCGCTGATTCTGGGGCTGCCGACGCTGGTCTACTTCCTCACCGGTCAGCCCATCGGGTGGGATATCCCCACATTTGGTACGTTCCGGTTTACCGGCGGCATCACAGCGATCCCGGAGCTGGGCGCCCTGCTCGTCGCACTCACGATCTATACCGCCACATTCATCGCGGAGATCGTACGCTCGGGCATTACCTCTGTGAGCAGCGGACAGACCGAGGCGGCGCTGGCGCTGGGTCTGCCACCACGGCGTGTGCTGCGACTGGTGGTTGTTCCCCAGGCGCTGCGCGTCATCATTCCACCGCTGACCAGCCAGTATCTCAACCTGACCAAAAACTCGTCGCTGGCGGTCGCGATCGGCTATCCCGATCTCGTGAACGTATTCATGGGCACCTCGCTCAACCAGACCGGCCAGGCCGTGGAGATCGTCGCGATGACGATGGCGGTCTATCTGACGATCAGTCTCAGCATCTCGCTGCTGATGAATATCTATAATCGCGCGGTCGCGCTCGAGGAGCGGTAGAGACATGGCCACCCATCAGCCACTCCCCAGCCAGTCAGCACCGGTGGTCCAGCGCGGCATTGTCCGTTGGTTACGCGAGAATCTGTTCTCCAGCTGGCTTAATAGCATCGTGACGCTCGTGGTGGGCTACTACCTGCTGACAACCCTGGTGCCCCTGATCGACTGGGCATTCTTCAGCGCGGTGTTCACCGGCGCGGGGGTCGAGGCCTGCAATCCCAACAGTGCCTGCTGGATCTTCATCCAGGAGCGTTTCGGCTTTTTCATGTATGGCTTCTATCCGGAGGCATTGCGCTGGCGGCCCACACTGGCCTTCGTGCTCTTTGCCCTCGCCGTTGTGCCCCCCTTTCTCCCACTGCCCTCGCGAGTGGGTCGCTGGGCCGGCATCTTTGGCATCACCGGCCTGCCGGTCGCGGGCTACATCCTCATATCCGGCGGTCTGTTCGGGCTGGAATCAGTGAATACGTCCCAGTGGGGCGGGCTGATGCTGACCCTGATCCTCGCCTACGTCGGCATCATCGCGGCGCTGCCGATCGGTGTCGCACTGGCGCTCGGCCGACGCTCAGAGATGCCCATCATCCGTGGCATCTGCGTGGTCTTCATCGAGTTCTGGCGGGCTGTACCACTGATCACCATTCTGTTCATGGCATCGGTGATGCTCCCACTCTTCCTCCCCGACGGCGTGAGCTTCGACAAGCTCCTGCGCGCGCTCGTCGGCATCACCTTATTCCAGGCCGCCTATATGGCCGAGGTGGTCCGTGGCGGGTTACAGGCAATCCCGCGGGGACAGTATGAAGCGGCAGAAGCACTGGGGTTGGGCTACTGGCGCCGGATGCGGCTGATCATCCTGCCGCAGGCACTGAAAATCGTGGTCCCGGGCATCGCCAACACGGTCATATCGCTTTTCAAAGACACGACGCTGGTTCTGATCATCGGGCTCTTCGATCTGCTGGGCGCGGTGAAATCCACGCTCAGTGATCCGGCATGGAACAATGTCATGGCGGAGGGCTATCTGTTCGTCGCCTTCTGTTTCTGGGTCTTCTGCTTTGGCATGTCCCGTTACAGCCATCGCATTGAGAAACAGCTCGATACCGATCACCGCCAGTAAACAAAAGGATGCAAGGCATGGCAGACGATGGCGCGACACTCGAGGCCGATGTGATCGGGGCGCCGGTCGCCTCGGCGGCAAGCGATGAGAACATCATCCAGGTCACCGATCTGAACAAGTGGTTCGGCGAGTTCCACGTCCTCAACGCGGTCAATCTCAATGTCCAGAAGGGGGAGCGGATCGTGGTCTGCGGGCCGTCGGGATCAGGCAAATCGACGCTGATCCGCTGCCTCAATCACCTCGAGGCCCACCAGCGCGGCGAGATCGTCATTGATGGGGTCGAGCTCAATGAGGACGTCAAGAAAATCGAGGCCATCCGCTGCGAGGTCGGCATGGTCTTCCAGCAGTTCAATCTCTTTCCCCACCTCAGTGTGCTCGAAAACTGCCTGCTTGCGCCCATCTGGGTCCGCAAGACCCCGCGCTCCGAAGCGATCGACATGGCCATGCACTATCTCGAGCGCGTCCGCATTCCAGAGCAGGCCGACAAGTATCCGGGGCAGCTATCCGGCGGCCAGCAGCAGCGGGTCGCTATCGCCCGTGCGCTGTGCATGCAGCCCAAGATCATGCTGTTCGACGAACCGACCTCGGCACTCGACCCGGAGATGATCAAGGAAGTGCTCGATGTCATGATCGAGCTCGCTGGCAGTGGTATGACGATGATCTGCGTCACTCACGAGATGGGCTTCGCGAAGACGGTTGCCGATCGGGTCATCTTCATGGATGGTGGCCAGATCGTTGAGGCGGCCCCACCCCGCCAGTTCTTCACGAATCCAGAACAGCCGCGCACGCGCGAATTTCTCGAGCAGATTCTCCAGCACTGAGGAAACGGGTTATTGCATGAAGCGGGCTCTGATCATTGACCCGGATGGAAGTGAGCAGCGCCGCATCAGCCATATCCTGTACACGCTGTGGCCGCAGATTGATCTGGTCTCCACATCAGGCATCAAGGCGGCGTATCGGCACTTCGGTCGCTCGATGCCGGGACTGCTGATCACAGACTTCTACCTGCCCGATGGCTCGGGCCTGGAGCTGATCGAGCAGATGCGCATGCTCTACCCCGATTCCCCCCGGGTGCTTCTGACCCGTCACGACGATGACCCTCACCTCCTGGCGGCACTGCGACAGGGCGTGAGCGGTTACATTCTCAAGGATCAGGGGAGTGAGGGGGTCGCTGCGCTGATTGCGGCCATTGGCAAGGGTGAGCCTGGACTGTCACCGGAAATCACGCGGCGGATGATGCAGCAGTTCGAACACCCTCTCGTCGACCCTGAGGGCGGTCACCCGTCAATGCCGTCCAGTGCCGGGTCGGCAGGCCTGACCCAACGCGAGATCGAAGTCCTCTCTCTCCTCTCCCAGGGCTGGGATCGGCATCGGGTGGGCGACGCCCTGGTGATTCGTCCCTCGACCGTCGCCGGACACATCAAGTCGATCTATCTCAAACTGAATGTGTCCACCCGCGCCGAGGCAGCACTCGCAGCGGTCAAGCTCGGCCTCGTCGATCTCGAACCCTGATCCGATTATCCGCTGGCGGCGATGAGGGCCGGATCGGCGGCGAGATCAGCGAGCGTGATCCCACCCAGGAAGGCCTCGATCTGATCGGAGAGTTCGGCCCACAGATCGTGGGTGATACAGCGATTGCCCTCGGCGCAGTTCTCGTCACCGCCGCAGGCCGTGGTGTCCACGCGCTGCTCCACAGCAAGGATAACGGCCGCGATGCTGATGCGATCGGCCGCCATTGCCAGCTGGTAGCCGCCGCCGGGCCCCCGTACCCCATGGACCAACCCGTGCCGACGCAGCTGAGCGAAAAGCTGCTCGAGATACGACAGCGACAGGTCCTGGCGCTGGGAGATATCGGCGAGTGTCACCGGCCCATTCCCCTGGTGCAGGGCCAGATCCATGATGGTGGTGACCGCGTAGCGCCCCTTCGTGGACAGACGCATCAGCCGTGCCCCTCAGACCGACCAGCGACGTGCCGCTGGCCGCAGGATGACCGCATCCCCCTCGGTCGTGGGAAACCCATGCCCCTCGCCCAGACAATACAGCAGCCAGCGATTGAGGAAGCGATTGGCCGCCCAGCGCCACGCCAGCACTCCCCGCGCCGAAACCTCGGCGTCGGTCTTCATCACCTCAGCCACCCGGGCGTCGTGATAGATGCGGACTTGCAGATCGGGCAACGACTCGTCGCCCTCCGCCCGGGGAAAGCGGTGGGTCAGCATCAGCGTGGTCGTATATGGGCAGCGCTCGATCACTTCGAGGTGCAGATCAGGCCCGCGGTCAACACTCGAGACCTGCGCATCGCGCCGGCCGTCGAGCTGAGGGACGAGTCGGCGCAGATAGATATAGTTGCTTTCGTAGAGCTCCATCAGCGCCGCGAAACTGCCGTGTGGCGGCCGTTCCGCAACGATATTGCCGGTCTGCATCATCATGCGCGAATCGTAGCACAGGCACTGACCGGGCGACGCCCCCGACTGGCAATGCGACCGCGAATTTAATACAGTCGCCGCGGTAATTGGCGGGACTGAATGATCATGGCGGCGATCTCCTCGATGGACATGGTCGTTGTGTTCGAAAAAGGCAGTTTCTCTTGGTGAAAGAGCCCCTCGGCGCGGACGGTCTCATACTGGCACTGGCGCAGCGATGCGTAGCGGGTGTTGGCGCGCCGCTCGGCCCGGATCTGGGCCAGTCGCTCGGGCCGGATCGTGAGCGCATACACCCGCTGGCGATACGGCCGCAGCACCTCCGGCAACCGACCACTCAACAGGTCATCATCGGTCAGCGGGTAGTTGGCGGCATAGATCCCGTACTGCAGCGCCATGTAGATACAGGTCGGCGTCTTGCCGCAGCGCGACACACCCACCAGAATCACGTCTGCCTGTTCATAATGGCGCACAGCCGCGCCATCGTCAGCGGAGAGGGCGTAGTTCATGGCATCAATGCGTAGCTTGTACGCCCCGGGGTCAGCAATGCCATGGCTGCGGCCGATGGTATGGCTCGACTCCATACCCAGTTCACTTTCCAGCGGTCCGATGAAGGTGTCAAAGAAGTCCAGCACGACGGCGTTTACCCGGCGCAGGCGATTACGCAGACCCGCGTCGATGATCGTGCTGAACACAATCGGCCGCGACTGGTTGCGTCGCCCCGCCGCCTCGATCCGCTCGATCGCGGCATCAACCGCCTCGGGGCTGTCGGTGAACGGCATGCTGACCGGTGAGCAGTCGAGCGCAAATTGGGTCAACAGACTCTGGCCGAGCGTCTCGGCGGTGATGCCGGTGCGATCGGAGATAAAGAAAACGCTACGCGGGTCAGACATGGCAGGACTCAGCTTGATGGACCACAATCGGCGGTCAGTGTACCGGTGTGGAAAAAACTTTTAACGGGAGAGCGGTAGTGAGCGAATACGTAGTCTGGTTCGAGTCGCTGGGCATGAATGATGTCGAGCGCGTTGGCGGCAAGAATGCCTCCCTCGGGGAGATGATCAGCAATCTATCCGATGCCGGCGTGCAGGTACCGGGCGGATTCGCGACGACCGCACAGGCTTACTGGGATTTCCTTGACGAGAGCGGCCTGAGACCGCGGATTGAGGCCGCCCTCGAGGGGCTTGATATCGACGATGTCCAGGAACTCGCCCGGGTGGGCGCGAGGATCCGTGAGATGATTATCGAGACGCCCTTCCCCGCCCCGCTGCATGATGCAATCACCACCGCGTGGCATCAGCTCGTCGAACGGGCACGAAAAACCGATCTATCGGTGGCGGTACGCTCCTCAGCGACGGCCGAGGACCTGCCAGACGCCTCCTTTGCCGGGCAGCAGGAGACCTTCCTCAATGTCCGCGGTCTTGATGATGTGATGCGCACCATCCGCGACGTCTTCGCCTCATTGTTCAACGATCGGGCGATTTCCTACCGCGTCCACCACAACTTCGCGCATGCCAAGGTGGCACTGTCCGCTGGCATCCAGGAGATGGCGCGCACCGATATCGGCGCCTCGGGAGTGATGTTCACCATGGACACCGAGTCGGGTTTCCGCGATGTGGTGTTCGTGACCGCCTCCAACGGCCTGGGCGAGACGGTTGTTCAGGGGTCGGTCAACCCGGACGAATTCTACGTCCATAAGGCCACCCTCGCCGCCGGTCGCCCGGCGGTCCTGCGGCGGATGCTGGGCGAAAAGGCCATCAAGATGGTCTATGACGATGACCCCAGCAGCGATGAAACCGTGCAGATCATCGAGAACCCCGAAGCCGACCGGATGCGATTCTGTCTGACCGATGAGGAGGTGGAGTCCCTCGGCCGGCAGGCCATGACCATCGAGGCCCATTATGGCCGCCCGATGGATATTGAGTGGGGCAAGGACGGCGAGACCGGACGCCTCTATATCCTCCAGGCCCGCCCAGAGACGGTCAAAAGCCGTGACGGCGGTCAGAGCCTCCAGCGCTATCAGCTCCATGAGCGTGGCCAGGTGATGGTCGAGGGACGTGCTATCGGGCAGCGTATCGGCGCGGGGCGTGC